>CAYFUH010000021.1:0-27666 GCA_964346355.1 uncultured Christensenella sp.
AAATGTCGGAAATTCTGTTTATTCTCAAGGGAAACAGGGCAAACAGCCTGCAGGTTTCTTGACAGAGGCGGGGCATCATGATATCCTTGCTTTATCCAGTTAGCCTCTATATTGTGACGATTGTTACAATTTGTTAATTGGTCTTGAAGTAAAGCATGGAAATTGATTTCAGTCGGCATCGCCCAGGCAGGTTTTAAGGTGCTGAAGGAGATGGAAGATGAAGCGTCAAATGTTTGCAGGGAAAGCGCGGATATTGCTGCTGTTCCTCATCGATATCCTGTTTCTTTCCGTTGCGTATGGCGTTTTTCTGCTCCGCTTTGACTTGAGCAATGCAACCGTAGCATTTCACGATGTTGCGGTATTTTTTGGGATTATGATGAGCAGCACCCTCCTGTGCAGGGTGCTGCTGCGCGTCTACCGGCAGATGTGGCGCTACGCCAACTCCGCTGTTTATTTGTTGATGTCGCTGGCGGATATGGCGGGCGGCCTTATCTTTTTGCTGGTTGACAGGTTGCTTTTGCCGGTTCATCTGCCATTTTTTGTCGCGGTGGCCGCGTTTTGCACCGGCCTGTTGATGACGCTGGCTTCCCGGTTTACCTATCAATACATCCGTAAAAAGCAGGATGAGCTGTTTCCGGCCCGCAGCTCCATCTCCCTTGAAAAGCCAAACCGCATCAATGTCGCCATCGTCGGCGCGGGAGAAATGGGCGTCTTTTTGGTGCAGGAATTGCTGATGAGCCGCAACTCCCGCTACCACCCTTTGTATCTGATTGACAATGACCCGCGTAAAATCGGCACCAGCATCGAAGGGGTGCGCGTCATTGGGCCGGATCACACAATCTTGCCCACCATCAACAAATTGCCCATCCAGGAGATCATCCTGGCTTTGCCCAATATGGAGCCGCACAAGCGGGAAGCGCTGTTCAAGCAGTACATGACCACCGGCTGCAAGGTGTTGGTCTATGACTACCCGGTAGAGCGGCTGAGCCTGGCACAGGACAAGCGCCTGGTGCGCGACATCAACATCGAAGACCTGCTGTTTCGTGAGCCAATTTCCTTGAAGGACAAGGACGTGCAAGCCTTTTACCAGGGCAAGACGGTGATGGTGACCGGCGCCGGCGGCTCCATCGGCAGCGAGCTGAGCAGGCAGCTGGCTGAGGCCAAGCCAAAACTGCTGGTGCTGCTGGATGTGTATGAAAACACGATTTACGACCTGCAGCAGGAATTAAAGCGCCGCTACGGCAAGGCGCTCAACATGGAGGCAGTCATCGCCTCGGTGTGTGACTACAACCGCATCCACGAGGTGTTCAAGCGCTTCCGGCCAGAGGTGGTCTTCCACGCCGCCGCGCACAAGCACGTGCCGCTGATGGAAGACAACTGCGCCGAAGCCATCCACAACAACGTGTTTGGCACGTATTACACCGCCATGGCAGCCGAGAAGTACGGCACCAGGCGCTTTGTGCTGGTATCCACCGACAAGGCGGTCAACCCCACCAACATGATGGGGGCGACCAAGCGCCTGTGCGAGATGGTGGTTCAAAGCCGCCACAGCGAGACAACAAAGTTCGCGGCTGTCCGCTTTGGCAACGTGCTGGGTTCCAACGGGTCCGTTGTGCCGCTTTTCCGCCGGCAGATTGAGGAAGGCGGCCCGGTCACCATCACCGACAAGCGCATTATCCGCTATTTTATGACCATTCCGGAGGCCTCCCAATTGGTGCTGCGCACAGGCACCCGCGCGGAGGAGTCCGAGGTCTACGTGCTGGACATGGGCAAGCCCATCAAGATCATCGATTTAGCCAACAAGCTGATTTCCCTGTCCGGTTTTGTGCCGGAGCAGGACATCCAAATCAAGGAAATTGGCCTGCGGCCGGGCGAAAAGCTGTATGAGGAGCTGCTGGTCAAGGTGGAGGACTGCAAGAAGACCAGCGATGAGCGCATCTTCATCGAGCAGGGCGAAGCCCCTGCCCGGGATCAGGTGGACAGGACGCTTCGGGCACTGCGCCAGGCGCTGGACATGCAGGCGGATGACGTGCTGCTCAAGGAATTGATGATGCGCATCCTGCCGACCTACCGCCACGCGCAGGAGGTCAACGCGCATGCCGCTGAGGTTCCTGAAATCCAGGCGGCAGAAGAACGCACAGCCCCCATTATGGAACCCCTGGGGATTCCAATTTAAAGATAGGAAGAATAAAACGATGAAACCAACAAAAAGATGGCTGTCTGCCTTGCTATGCCTGCTGATGCTGCTCTCCATGTTTGCTGGCGCAACGGCAGAGACGTCTGATTTAACAGAAGAAGAATTGGCGGAGATTGACGAAGCCCTGCTTGACGAGAGCAAGGACCTGCCGGTGCGGGAGGACTTCCGTATTCAGGTATCCCCGGACGATTTATCCGTGGCGGAAGGCCTGGATCCGGACTGGATGAACATCCTTCTTCTGGGAACGGACACCGGGAAGATTGAGCTCAATTACGGCCGCACGGATACCATGATCATCCTGTCTGTCAACAAGGTAACGGGCAAAATGCGCCTGTCCTCTTTGGTGCGCGATATGCAGGTCAACCTGCCCATCATCAACCGCCTGGCGAAGATCAACACGGCCAACGCCTACGGCGGGCCCTTATTGGCGGTTAAAACGGTCAACGAAGCCCTGGGTTTAAACATCCGCCATTATGTGTCCATCAACTTCAACGGCTTTAAGAAGGTGATTGACAATCTGGGCGGTGTGGAGTTGGCCTTAAAGAGCGCAGAAGCGCAGATTGTCAAAGTGCCTTATTCTGAAGAGCCCGTTTTGCTCAACGGGGAGCAGGCGCTGGAGTATGTCCGCATCCGTCAGCTGGATGACAACTTCGGCCGCAACGAGCGCCAGCGCAAGCTGCTGACCTCCCTGTTCAACAAGATGCTTAGAAACGCCAACATGCAGCAGGCGATGGAAGCCCTGAGCGAATCCCTCAAGCACATGGCGACCAACCTGTCCATCAACGACTTGCTGGCGCTGGTGGTGCCCGTCTTCACCGGGATGGAGGACATGGACACAGCGGGTTTCCCGGTTGCCGGGGATTACCAGGGCAAGTATGATGACCGGCTGCGGGCCGTCATCGTGTTTGACCATGAGAAAACACAGCAAAAACTGCACGACTACATCTACCAAGGCACGACCTACGACAACCCTTAAGGAGAACGAACTGATATGAAACGGATTTTTCTGGCCTTACTGGTACTGGCCCTGATTCTGCCAACCATCGCGCTGGCGCAAACAACCATCGACCCGACTGCCAAGCGCGGCATCACCCCTGCGCGCGGCTTGCCTAACAACCCCGCGATCCCCGGGGAGAGCATGACCACCGGCCTGCCGACTGACGCGCCCTATGTGCCCATCCTTGTCAATATTGACAACGTGCAGGGTGCCTGGCCGCAGTGGGGCATCAAGGACGCGGACATCATTTATGAAATGCCCATCCATGGCCTCAGCCTCACCCGCTTGATGGGCTTGTTTGCCTATGTCCACCCGGAGGAAGTGGGCCCCACCCGCTCCGGCCGTGTGATGCACGTGGAAATGCGCGAGGAATGGGACGCGGCCTGGGTTTATGTTGGCGTGCAAAGGAAGGAAGGCTCCGACGTCAATCAGGTTTTGCGGAAGCTGGAAGTCAGACAAAAGGACGTCAATTTACTGATTGACGGCAGCACAGGCAAAAACGCCAAATATTTCAAGACGATGAAGGGCTACGGCAACCCGCATAACCACAGCGTCAACCTGGCGAAGGTCAAGGCGGATGTGCAGGCTTATGCCTTCCCGCAGCGCCCCTTCCTGTTTACGGATGAGCTGCCCACCGCGGGTGTGCCTGCAAGCAAGATCGCCCTGCGGTATGGTACGGACGGCAATTCATACACCAACTCCGACTACACCTACGACGCGGCAACCAACCAATACAGCAGGTACCGCCAAAACAAGCCCTATGCTGATCGCGATATGCGCGATGTGCCGCTCACCTTCAGCAACGTGATCGTCCAATGGACAGACCTCAAATTCAACGGCGCTGCGAACGCCCCGCTGCTGACAGAGGTGGGCGAAGGCAACGCCGACATCTTTACCGGCGGCCGCTACATCCCGGGGTATTGGGTGCGTGAATCCCTGGAATCCAGAACCGTGTTTTATGACGCGGACGGCAAGGAGATCAAACTCCAGCGCGGCAAAACCTTCATCAACATCACCACCAGCCGCTCCACCAAACTCAGCTACGAATAATCCCGGTAATACTAAACTCATTCATTAACGCTTTGATGAACCGGTCTGCGTCAAGATTCACTCCACTTCGCTCGCTGCTGGGTCAAGCCCAGCAGCTTGCTATGCTCCGGAATCTTTCCTTCCGCTTGAAAGCAGGCTTTCAAGCGATAGGAGGGAACCCGCAACGGACGCCTCCGCTGTGCTTGCACAGCGGAAAGGGAGTGTAGGGAGTCCCGACGCGGCTACGGCTACGCCTCCTTCCTTCGGCTTAGCGGAGCCATAAAAAATCCTCGGTCCATCTGTGCGTTAATTCGTTCGTTTAGTATAAAAACCGAACAGTCCCCGGTCAATTGGCCGGGGACTGTGCATATCAACATGTAAAACCCGCAAGGCATTTCTTGCGGGTTTTACTGCGTATCGCTCATTGGTAGCGGCGGTCGGACTCGAACCAACGACACTCCGGGTATGAACCGAATGCTCTAGCCAACTGAGCTACGCCGCCATTCTGGTTGCGGGGGAGGGATTTGAACCCTCGACCTCCGGGTTATGAGCCCGACGAGCTACCAGCTGCTCCACCCCGCGTCACACGTCTTGCGACGCAAGAACTATAATAGGACAGGGATAAAGATTTGTCAAGCGCGAAATTCGGTTTTTCGCGCTTTTTCGGCATATCATGTGCTTCATCCGCTTTTATTAGCTGCCCGCATTGGGCATTTTACCTGTTTTTGCTGCCATTGGCCTTTGATGGCGGCGTAGAGCACCACGCTGGCATAGCGCTTTTTGTAGTAAATCCGCTCGCGCAGCACGCCTTCTTTTACCATGCCCGCTTTGTCCATCACCGCGCCGGAGGCAGGATTGAGCACATCATGCTGCGCCTCCACCCTGTTGATATCAGGCAGGCTGAACAGGTAGCGCAAATACGCGCCCAAGGCCTCGCTCATGAGGCCCTGTCCCCAGTACGCAGCACTGAGGGAGAAGCCCACCTCCGCCGTCTGGTTGTCCACATCCCGGGCGACCAAGCCAATGGTGCCAATCATCCGTTGGTCACTGTTAATCACGATGGCCTTGGTAAAAAGACGCTCCTGCCTGCTTTGATGGATCAGCCCGCGCAGGATGGCGCGCGTTTGTCCCAGGCTCTCGTGCGCGTCCCAGAAAACGTATTCAGCCACCCGCGGGTCTTTCGCGTAGGCGTAAAAATCGCGCGCGTCCTGCATCTGCAGCGGCCGCAGGGTCAGCCGCTGTGTTAAAAGGACGGCGCAGTCATCCTTTGAGGTCGTGAGACCCATGTATTTTTTCAGCAAGCGCTCCTGCACCTTTTTCTGTCACATCGCACAGCCTAACAGCCATCCGCCTTGGGGTAATAATCCTTCATGCCGGGCTTCATTTGCGTCATATTATCCTGCCAGAGAAAGGCAGGCTGGTTTAATATCTGCTGCGCCAGCAGCAGGCCCAGGCAGGTTTTGGCGTCCACGATCTGCCCCTTCTCCACCAGCATAATGGCTTCTGTCAGCGGCATTTTAACCAGGCTTAAAAACTCGTCCGGGTCCGTGTGTGCTTTGGCCTGTGTCAGATCAGTCGCCAAATACAGTGCAATCCGCTCGGTGCAAAAGCCCGGCGTGGTCACCACGTGCGCCATCTTCTGCCATTTCCCCGCCAACAGGCCGGTTTCCTCCTCCAGTTCGCGCTTGGCGCACAGGAAGGGGTCCTCCTGCGGGTCATCCAGCTTGCCAGCCGGAATCTCCAGCGTCACCTGGTCAATGGCCACCCGGTGCTGGCGCACCAGGGTTACCCTGTTTTGCTTGTCCACCGGCACCACGGCTGCGGCGCCGTTGTGCAGCACAATCTCCCTGCCGGCTTCCCGTCCATCGGGCAAGGCCACCTTCCACTGCTGCACTGTGATGATCTTGCCTTCAAACTCCGTCTGCTTTGTCAGCACTTTTTCCCGTAGATTCTGCATCCAATCACCTTCCTGTTTTGCTTAACTACCTGCATGATAAAGGGGTTGCCAGTATCTGGCAACCCCTTGGCGTTGTGATCCTTTGGCGTCCTTAAGGATTCGCGGGTGCGGGCTCCGGAACCTTTTCCATCTCATTGGCGCCCAGGTCCATCAGTGCGAGGATGGCAGGTGCCTCCTCGGGCAGGGCGGTCTGCAGGTTGGCCAACAGCACAGGCAGCGCCTTTTGCAGGCTGGCTTCCATCAGCTGGTCGTCCGCGTCAGACAGGTCGCCTTCCTTGATGACGATGTTGGAGGTGCCCTCCAGCGCAGGTGCGGCGGGGGTGGCGTCAGTCGGCTTGGTGTTGATGGTGAACTTCAGCAGCGGTTCGGGGCTCATCAGGGACAGGGCATAGACGTTCTTGCTTTCCATCGTGGCCATGTCTCCGGTGACATTCATGGTTAAGCCAAAGTTCGTGCCGGAGGTCACCATGGTGATGGCTACGTCCGCCTGGGTTTTGGGCAGGTCGTTTTTCATGGTCATGTTCATGTTCATCATGGTGGCGCGGTAGTTGGCACCGCTCTTGATCTCGCTCTCCAGCGTGGCCCAGTCAACAGGCTTGGGCTCTGTGGTGTCATCCGCGGCCGTGTTATTGCCGTTGCCGGGGGTGAGCAGCGTCATGTGCACGGAGAAGTCCTTGCCCATTTCCTCAACGTTCATGCCGTCCAGCAGCAGGGTGATCTTGGCGGGGGAAGCGGCATTGTCGGGGGACACCGCGTCCACATAGACCTTGTTGGCGCCGTCATCATAGACCTTCAGCAGCATGACCACTTCCTCGTCCTTGCTCTGTAGCTCCTTGGCGGCGTTTTTCAGGCTCTCATCCACGTCCACGGGCGCGGTGGCGCCGGTGTTGGTCATGTTGTTGGCCTTCGCGGCATTTTCAATCATCTGCTTTAGCTCCCCGTGCTCTTTGAAGATGTCCGCCATCTTGTCCAGGATGCCGGCCACCATGTGGGATGTCAGCGTGATGTCGCTGCGCGTTTTGAAGGTACCAACCTGGTCGATGACAAAATTGCCTTCCTCCACCTTGGTGTTGGGGTGCTGTTGCAGTTTGGTGAACTGCTCTGTCAGCGCGTTCATGTACGGCTGCATCAGCTTCTGGGCCTGCTCCGGCGTGATCTGCTGCATGTTGGTCTGGGGCATCATTTCCTTCACCATGGCAGAGTCCATGCTCAGGCTGATCCCCGGCAGCAGGCTGGTGACAAAGCTGTTCTGCGCGGTATTCAGGTCAAAGGCGGTCTGGAAATTAAACAGCTCACCTTTGTCCGTGCCGATGGTGCCTGATGCGCTGTTTTTGTCAATCAGCATGGACGCCTTCAGCTTGTTAAACGCGGCGACCACGGTAGACAGTTTGGCCTGGTCCTCTTCAGACTGCTGTTCGCCGGTCATCGTGGTCAGCAGGCTGCCCAGCATCGGGTTGACTTCAATGCTCAGGTCCACTTCGACCGTCTTGTCCAGCGCCCAGGGGTTGGGCATTGTGCCGGCTGCGGGCGCTTCCGCCAGAGCAGGCAGGATGCCCAGGGACATCATCAGCGCCATTAAGATGGCCAAGAACCGCTTGTGATTCATTTTCATGGTGTTCCTCCTTTATTCCAATGGCTCACTTGAACCATATAAATTATACACCAACAGATGGTACGAAAACATGAACAATTTGTCAACTATCATGTTCACAGAACATTCACCAAACCAGCAAAAACCTGATGAAAAATTGTTTGACAAAGGGCTATATGCGTGGTATCTTTGGTATGGGTTAGCACTCAACGGTCGAGAGTGCTAACAACCGCCGGAGGGGAAGGAGGACGAGTACAGTGGAAGACCGCAAGAAGCGCATCCTGCGCGCCATCATCGATGACTACGTCCTCACCGCGACGCCTGTTGGTTCAAGGACCATCGCGCGCAAGTACCTCTCCAACCTGTCCAGCGCCACCATCCGCAATGAGATGAGTGACCTGGAGGAGCTGGGCTACCTCAGCCAGCCGCATATCTCTGCCGGCCGCGTACCCAGTTCCAAGGCCTACAGATTATATGTAGACATGCTGCTGGAGGAAGGCATCCAGCAAACCGCGCAGGATGAGAAACTCAAGGCCGCCTTCCAGACGCGCATCAGCCACCTGGAGGACGTGGTGCGCAGCGCCGCGCAAGCCCTGGCACAAGTCACCGGGTACGCATCCTTTGTGCTGATGCCGCGGCAGGAAAGCCTGCGCATCGCCAATTTGCAGTTGGTCCCTGTTTCAAAGGCGCTGGCGCTGCTCGTCATCGTAACGGATGGCGGCATCATCCGGGACACCATGGTTTCTGTATCAGAGCGGCTGGACGCCGACGCCCTTTACGCCATCAGCAAAATGCTGTCAGAGCAGTTTACGGGCCGTACCCTGCGCGAGGTGCAAACCGCGCTGCGGCAGTTCGCGGGCCAGTCCCCGGGCGATCCGCAGGTGCTGCAGGGCATCATGGACCTGTCCACCCAGATGGACAGCCAAAACGCGGTAGATCAGCTCACCGTCTGCGGCACCCACAACATCCTGGGCTTTCCGGAGTACCAGGAGGCAGACAAGGCCAGGCAGCTTCTCTACGCCCTTGATAACAAGGAAGCGCTGATGAACCTGGTGCGCGATACCCGGGGGGAGGAGCTGCTGGTGCACATCGGCTCTGAAAACGGCATCGAGGAGATGCGCGGCTGCTCCGTCGCAGTGGCGGAATACAGGCTGGGCCGCGGCCAACGGGGGACGATTGGGCTCATTGGCCCAACGCGGATGCCCTACCAAAGCATCTTTTCCACACTGCGCATGGCCAGCCAGGCAATGAATGACATCCTCAGCAACTGACGCTGAATTACAATTATCGGAGGACAACATGACCAAGAAGAAACCAAAGGATCAGCCCGCGGAGCTGGGCGAGCAGCTGGAGGACCAGGCACTCAATGAGCAGGAACAGCCTGAGGTGAGCCTGGAGGAGCAGCTGGCACGCGCCTCTGAGCAAAGCGAGGAATACCTCAAGATGGCCCAGCGCGTCCAGGCGGATTTTGACAACTTCCGCCGCCGCAACCGCCAGGTGGCATCCGAAAGCTTTGACGACGGCGCCCGCGCCTTCATCAAAACCCTGCTGCCCGTGTGCGACAACCTGGAGCGCGCGCTGCAGGAACCGCGCGAGGACGACCCGCTTTACCAGGGCGTCTTGCTGGTACATCGCCAGCTGCAGGACACGCTGTCCCAGCGCGGCGTACAGGTGATCTCCCGGCAGGGAGAAACCTTTGACCCAACCCTGGAGGACGCGGTCGCGCAGGCGAATCCCGAGGACGGAGAGCCCGGGACGGTCAGCGACGTTGTCCTTAAGGGCTACAAAATGGGGGACACAGTCCTGCGGCACGCCATGGTGCGCGTCGTTCCGGGCTGACACCATACAAAAGAACTGTTTGCAAGTGATATTAAACGGAGGAAAACAACATGGCTAAAATTATCGGAATCGACCTGGGCACCACCAACTCCTGCGTCGCAGTGATGGAAGGCGGCGAGCCGGTCGTCATCACCAACTCCGAAGGCGCGCGGACCACACCGTCTGTCGTAGCCTTCACCAAGGAAGGCGAGCGCCTGGTTGGCCAGATTGCCAAGCGCCAGGCCATCACCAACCCCGAGCGCACCATCTCATCCATCAAGCGGGAGATGGGCAGCAACTTCAAGGTATCAATCGACGGCAAGGAGTACACCCCGCAGGAGATCTCCGCGATGGTGCTGCAAAAGCTCAAGAAGGACGCCGAAAGCTACCTGGGCGAGACAGTCAACCAGGCTGTCATCACGGTGCCCGCGTATTTCTCTGACGCGCAGCGTCAGGCCACCAAGGACGCCGGTCGTATTGCGGGCCTGGAAGTCCTGCGCATCATCAACGAGCCCACCGCGGCCTCCCTGGCCTATGGCCTGGACAAGGACGAAGCCCACAAGATTTTGGTGTATGACCTGGGCGGCGGCACCTTTGACGTCAGCCTGCTGGAAATCGGCGACGGCGTGTTTGAAGTGCTGGCCACCAACGGCGACACCAAGCTGGGCGGGGATGACTTTGATGACCGCGTGGTGGACTATATTGCCGAAGTCTTCAAGAAGGAAAACGGCATCGACCTCAAAAAGGACCGCATGGCATGGCAGCGCTTGAAGGAAGCCGCCGAGAAGGCCAAGATCGACCTGTCCGGCGTGATGGCAGCCAACATCAACCTGCCCTTCATCACCGCTGACGCCAACGGCCCCAAGCACCTGGACATCACCTTGACCCGCGCCAAGTTCAACGAGCTCACCCACGATCTGGTCGAGCGCACCATTGGCCCGATGCAGACGGCCTTAAAGGACGCCGGCCTCACCGCGCAGCAGATTGACAAGGTCATCCTGGTGGGCGGCTCCACCCGCATCCCCGCGGTGCAGGAAGCTGTCAAGAACGTCACCGGCAAGGAGCCCTTCAAGGGCATCAACCCGGACGAGTGTGTCGCCATCGGCGCCGCCATCCAGGCGGGCGTGCTGGGCGGCGAGGTGAAGGACGTCCTCTTGCTGGATGTCACCCCGCTGAGCCTGGGCATTGAGACCGAAGGCCACATCTTCACCCGCTTGATCGAGCGCAACACCACCATCCCCACCGAAAAGGCGCAGGTGTTCTCCACGGCTGCTGATGGGCAGACCACCGTTGAAATCCACGTCCTGCAGGGCGAGCGCCCCATGGCGTATGATAACAAGACCCTGGGCCGCTTCCAGCTGACCGGTATCCCCGCGGCGCCCCGCGGCGTGCCGCAGATCGAGGTGAAGTTCACCATCGACAAAAACGGCATCGTCTCCGTAACCGCCAAAGACATGGGCACCGGCAACACCCAGAACGTGACCATCACGGCCTCCACCAACTTAAGCGAGGAGGAGATCAACCAGCGCGTGAAGGAAGCCGAGCAGTTTGCCGAGGAAGACAAGCGCCGCAAGGAAGAGGTCGAGACCCTAAACCGCGCGGATACCTTCCAGTATGAGATTGAGAAGCAGCTGCGCGAAAACGGCGACAAGCTGTCCGAGGAAGATAAAGCCACCGTGCAGGCAGAGATTGACGCCTTCAAGAAGGTGCGCGAAGGCAACAACGCGCAGGAGATCAAGACCGCCATGGACGAGGCCACCCAGAAGGTCTACGCCATCTTCGGCAAGCTCTACCAGGATCAGGATGCCCAGCAGCCTGACATGCAGACCCCGGACATGGACACGCCGCATACCAACCCGGACGGCAGTGTCGACGTCGAAGGCGACGTACAGTAACAGATTTTTCACAGCCAGGCCGGCATCAACCGGCCTGGCCTTCCCCAGGAATGTCAGCTCAACAGCGTTGAAGACAGCAATGTGTTCAACGCTTGCTGCGCGAGGAGACTATGTCAAACAAACGAGATTATTACGAGGTGCTGGGGGTCGCCAAAAACGCCACCGCGGATGACATCAAAAAGGCATACCGCAAGCTGGCCAAGGAATCCCACCCCGATTTGCACCCTAACGATAAATCAGCCGAGGCGCGCTTCAAGGAAATCAACGAAGCCAACGAGGTGCTCTCCGATCCGCAAAAGCGGGCTGCCTATGACCAATTTGGCATGGATGGCCCGCCGAACATGGGCGGTTTTTCCGGCTTTGGCGGGTTTGAGGGCGGTTTTGGCGGCTTTGATACCATCTTTGATCAACTCTTTGGCGGTGCGGGCGCCCGTACCCAGCGGCGCAACGCGCCCATGCGCGGGCGGGACATCCAGCTCAATTTGCGCATCAGCTTTGAGGAAGCGGCCTTTGGCGCCTCCAAATCGGTGGAGTTCCAGCGCGCGGAATTGTGCGATACCTGCAAGGGCACCGGCGGCAAGGACGGGGCGGAGCCTGTCACCTGCGCCACCTGTCAGGGTACAGGACAGGTCCGTGCCGGCGGCGGGTTCATGGTCACCGTGCGCACCTGTACCGCCTGCGGCGGCACCGGGCAAACCGTGAAGGACCCCTGTACCACCTGCCACGGCTCAGGCAGGATGCGCCGCAAACGCACCGCCAATTTCACCATCCCGCCCGGCGCGGATGACGGCCAGGTGTTTGTGATGAGCGGCCAGGGAGAACCAGGGCAAAACCGGGGCCCCAACGGCGATTTGCTGATTGTGCTCTCCGTCATGCCCCACAAGCTTTTCCGCCGCGAGGGCACCACCCTGTATCTGGAGATGCCCATCTCCATCACGCAGGCAGCCTTGGGTGCCACATTGGAGGTCCCCACGCTAAAAAGCAAGGTCAACCACAAAATTCCGGAGGGCACGCAGGACGGGGCGCTCTTCCGCATCCGGGGCGAGGGCATCCAGCAGCTGCATGGCAGCGGCCGGGGTGACCTGGTGGTCAGGGTCAAGGTTGAGATTCCCAAAAAGCTCAGCGAAAAGCAAAAGCAGCTCCTGCGGGAGTTTGAGCAGGAAAGCACCGGCAAGGAATATGAAGGCCGCAAAGGTTTCCTGGACAAGGTGAAGGAGCGGTTCCAGGCCTGATATAGACAGCAAGAAACCCCATCAAAAAACTGCCCTGTGCGGCAGTTTTTTGCGTCTGTCCAGCTTGCCTAAAACCCGATGCCCCGCATATAAAACGCCTGCTTGCCAATGAGGCTGTCCAACTCATCAAGCGGGATGCGCCTGATGCGAAGGCGGTTTAAGCAGGCGCCGTCTTTTTCCACATTGCCTGCGCAATAGCCCAGCAAAATGGCGTCATCCAGCTCATAGATGGCGGTATAGCAATACCCGCTGTTAGGGTTATCTTCCAGCACAATCGGCCCGCGCCAGTGCTGGCCTTCATCCTTGCTCAAGGCGGCAATCAGCGGCGTGCGCCCGCCCGCCTGTTGCGGGTACGCACGGGTGAGGTAGGTGGGGATAGGGTTCCAGATGGCCAGCAACCGGCCATCCCTCAAGCGCTTCATGGACAGCGGGGACAGGGGCGAGGTAAAGGATGAGGGGACAGCCGCGGACCAGTTGCAGCCCTGATTTAAAGACATAAACTGGTACTGGCAGCCCAGATCCGTGCGCGACCAGGCGTAGAGCATCCCGTTGTTCAATTCCAGCACACCCGGCTCCTGCAAGCCCGCGTCGCTGCGCGTGCCCGAGAGGGCAACCAAAGCCTGGGATTCATGCCAGGTGGCCCCGTCATCATCCGAGTAAAAGAAGGTGCTGTAGGCCGGGCTGTAATGCGGGTGATCCGACCCTTTGGGGAAGGTGGGCTGGTGCTCCGCCACCGGCAGCATGATGCGGCCTGTGGACAGGCGGACTGCGCGGTCATTGTTCAGCACAAAATACCCCATCCGCGTGGTGCAGCAGCGCGCCTCACTCCAGGTTCTGCCCTCATCATCCGAGCGCCGCAGCCACACGCGCAAATCGGAAAAGGTCTTGCGCACCAGGTAAAACAGCCCCAGTTGCCCGTCCGTCATGGTTAGCATGGACACGCTCATCACGTTCATCGCCTCATGTTCCCGGGCGGTCACAATGGTCCCAGGCTTTGACCAGGTCCGCCCCTCATCCAGTGAGCGGATGCAGCAGATATTGGCCGTCGCGTGGTCCAAAAAAGAATCCCCTTCATAGCCTGTATAGCAAAAAAGAAGCTCGCCGCTTTTGGTTTTGATGAAAGCCCCTTCGCTGTTGCGCGGGTTGCCGTTGCCCGGCGCCAGGTCATGGATGGTCTGCCCAGCCATATACACCTCCTGAATCAGTATTTTGTTTCACCGTGACTACTATACCATGAACAGGGCGCATCCGCACGCGCCTGCTGCGATTTGGCCCACCTACCCAAAGAGATAGGTATACAGCAGTCGCGGCGAAGGCTACAATAAACCAGACGAATCAGATAACTCACCTCACACAGACAGCCCCACCATCTCAGGTTTCAAACGCGCATGTAGGAGGGTTGATCATGAAACAAATCCGCGTCCTCATCTCATTGCTGCTGCTCCTGTCCCTGCTCCTTTTTAACCTTCCAGTCCAGGCCGCAAAACCGGGGGAGGAGGTCTACACCCCGCTTTCGGGCCTTAACCAGGACCGCATCTTCAACCTGAACCATGCCATCAAAAAAATCAACGGCATGGTCCTCAAAAAGGGCGATGTCTTCTCCTTTAACGACATTGTTGGCCCGCGCAACAAGGCATCAGGCTTCCGCCACACCGCGGACGAGCGCGGCAAAGCCATCTTCGGCGGCGGCGTGTCGCAAATTGCCACCACCATCGACATGGCCCTCAAAGCCTATGGCAGCGACATCAACTTCCTGGAGCGCCATACCTATGGCAGCGAGTACCAGGATAGCTATGTCACCTCCGGCAAGGACGCGGTGCGCGTGGAATATTCCACGGGCAAAAACTACGCCTTCACCAACAACCACGCCAGCCTGCATATCGAGTTGCGATTGTCAGACCAGTTTCTTTGCTGCGTCATCGCGACGCATAAAATTGATCCCCCTCCGAGTCGTTACGTCGGCCAGCAGCTGGACCGCTCCGTGTTCGCCTCCCTTGATTCGTTCAATCCCAATACAGGCATCGCGGTCTTCAGTGCCTATGAGATTCTGGAAGGCGAAACAGCCCGCAACTACCTGATGAACGAGCTGGGCTACGATGAAGAAGGGGTGGAAATCCTCCTTGGCGGCCTTGATACCTATGAGCTCATCATCCGCCCGCTCAACTACCCGCCCATCAAAATCAACGTGGACCAGGTCAATTGGATCCTGCTGTACCAGCCCACAGGTGAGTTGGGCACCAGCCTGGATGGCATCCCCTCCAGCGGCGGTGATTTTAAAGCGCTGTACAACAACAAGCCGGAAAAATTACTCACAGCCGGCACCTATTTCATCGATATTGACCTAAACGGCACAATCTACCTGGTCAAGCAGGTCTACCCCGCCCATGGGATTACCTGCCGTAGCCGATATACTTCCCAAAACAGCGAAAAACCCTTGTGTTATCAAGGGTTTTTCTTGGCGCACCCGGCGCGACTCGAACGCGCGACCTCCAGAGTCGGAGTCTGGCACTCTATCCAACTGAGCTACGGGAGCTGACGCTTCAGCAGAGTTCATCTGGCTGAGCGGTCAAAGTTTATCACAAGGGGCAGCCCAGTGTCAATTTGCAAAAGCGGCACCATCAGGCGGATTGTGCTTTGCCCTCGCCTTTGATATACTACGCGTACAAGCGAAAACACAAAACACCAAACCGTCTTTTATTGTAAGGAGGCAGCATGGAACTGACCTATCTGGGCACCGCGGCAGCCGAAGGCTTTCCCGGCATTTTCTGTGTTTGTGAGGTATGCCGCAAGGCTGCAGCAAACGGGGGAAAGGATTTGCGCACCCGTTCACAGGCCATCATTGACCGGCAGCTGTTGATTGACTTGCCGCCGGATACCTACTGGCACATGATGCAGCACCAGCTCCCGCTGGCCGGGATTGCGCATGTGCTCATCACGCACACCCACTCAGATCACCTGTACCTGGAGGAGCTGTACTACCGCCGCAAGGGCTTTTGCGTCACCCAAAAGCACATGACCCTCTACGGCAATGACGCGCTGGTACAAAAGTTGGACCAGTTCCTGGCGCAGACGCGTTCCAGTTATGATGACAGCCTGCTTTCTTGCTGTGAATTAAAGGTGTTTGCGCCTGTTCAAATCGGCCCCTACACAGTCACCGCACTGCCCGCATTGCACGACAGGTCCGAGAACTGCCTGATCTTTATGATGGAGAAAGCCGGCAAGCGCCTCCTCTACGGCAATGACACCGGGGTATTCCCGGACAGCGTCTGGCAGCACATCAAGGGCCTGCCCTTTGACCTCATCAGCCTGGACTGTACCACAGGCAGGCAGCAAGACGGCAACAACCACATGGGTGTGCCGGATTTGATTGATATGAAAACCAGGCTTTCAGACAACGGCAACATCAAGGCGCACACGGAGCTGATCGCCACCCATTTCTCCCACAACGGGGGACTGCTGCACCACGAACTGGAGGAGCTGCTTCAGCCGCACGGGTATGTAATCGCCTATGACGGGATGAGCGTGCGGGTCTAAAATACTCGGATATATGATAAAATTGATGCAGGACAGCAGGAAATGAACGAGGCCGCGGACTGCGCGCAAAACCTTAAAAAATCCCCTTTGCCCGCTTGCATGCCAGGCGGGCTTGTGCTATACTGCCATGGCATTACACACGCGGGGTGACTGTACGCTTGTGCCGAAAGGTGGCTGTACGGGTTGAAACCCGCGGAGGCAACAACAAGGAGGAAACCCATGGCAATCATCTCTATGAAGAGCCTGCTGGAAGCAGGCGTCCACTTCGGACACCAAACCAGACGCTGGAACCCCAAAATGGCGCCCTACATCTTCACCGAGCGCAACGGCATCTACATCATTGACCTGCAAAAGACCGTGCGCAAAATCGAGGAAGCCTATATGTTTGTGCGCAACCTGTCCATGGAGGGCAAGTCCATCCTGTTTGTGGGCACCAAGAAGCAGGCCCAGGAATCCATCGAGCAGGAAGCCAAGCGCTGCAACATGTTCTACGTCAACCGGCGTTGGCTGGGCGGCATGCTCACCAACTACCGCACCATCAAGTCCCGCGTGAACCGCCTGGACGAGATTGACAAAATGGAAGCGACCGGCCAGTTTGATGTGCTTCCCAAGAAGGAAGTTGTCAATTTGATGCGTGAGCGCGACAAGCTCAACAACAACCTGGGCGGCATCCGCACCATGAAGGGTCTGCCCGGCGCGCTGTTTGTGGTGGACCCGCAGATGGAAGCCATCGCGATTGCTGAAGCCCGCACCCTGGGCATCCCGATCGTCGCGATTGTGGACACCAACTGCGATCCGGACCTGGTGGACTATGTCATCCCCGGCAATGATGACGCCATCCGCGCCGTCAAGCTCATTTCCGGCAAGATGGCGGACGCCGTGCTGGAAGGCCGTCAGGGCAGCCAGGCGGAAGCGGAAGAAGAGGAAGAAATCAACAGCGAGGACATGGGCGAATAAGCCTGCCTCTTTGCGATAAGGAGAGAAAAAATGGAAATTACTGCTGCAATGGTCAAAGAGCTGCGTGAGCGCACGCAGGCAGGCATGATGGACTGCAAAAACGCGCTGGTGGAAGTCAAGGGCGATATGGAAAAAGCCATTGAGTACCTGCGCGAAAAAGGCCTGGCCGCCAACGCCAAGAAGGCTGGCCGCGTCGCCTCTGAAGGCATGGTCGACAGCTACATCCACATGGGCGGCAAGATCGGCGTGCTGCTGGAGGTCAACTGCGAGACGGACTTCGTCGCCAACACCGACGCCTTCCGCAATCTCTGCCACGACCTGGCCCTGCAAATCGCGGCCAGCAAGCCCCTGTACGTCAGCAAGGAAGAAGTGCCCGCGGCCGAGTTGGACAAGGAGCGCGAGATCCTGCGCGCCCAGGCCCTCAACGAAGGCAAGCCCGAGAAGATCGTCGACCGCATGGTCGAAGGCCGGATCGAGAAGTACTACAAGGACGTCTGCCTCCTGGAGCAGCCCTTTGTGAAGAACCCCGACATCACCGTGCAGGCGCTGGTCAACGAAACCGCGCTGGCCAGCGGCGAGAAGATCTCCGTGCGCCGTTTCACCCGCTATGAGCGCGGCGAAGGCATCGAAAAGCGCGTCAGCGACCTGGCGAGCGAAATCGAAGAAATGACGGGCAAAGCATAATCATACTGAACTCTTTCGTCCAGTATAAGCTCAAAACTGATTTTCTAACAGGCGGCGCAAACGCGCCGCCTGTTTTCTTGTCCAAACCTGCTTTGATGGGTTATAATAAGGCAATCTTCGGGAGGTGGGTATGCAGTACAAACGGATCATGCTGAAACTGTCCGGCGAGGCGCTGGGCGAATCGGGCCTGCTGTTTGACCACGCGCAGATTATGGAGGTGGCCAAGGTCATCAAAACCGTGGTTGCGCGCGGGGTGCAGGTAGGCATCGTGATCGGCGCCGGCAACCTGTGGCGCGGCCGGCATGGCGCATCCAGCGGCATGGACGCCGTGAAGGCGGACCAGATGGGCATGCTGGGCACGCTGATGAACTGCCTGGTGATGCAGGACGCGCTGGCGCAGCTGGGTGTGACCGCGCCCATGTTCTCCGCCTTCCACCTGCCCAACGTGTGTGAAACCTACCGCCGTGACGCGGCGGATGAAGCATTGAACACGTATGGCGCGGCCCTCTTTGGCGGCGGCCTGGGCAACCCCTTTTTCACCACCGATACCGCGGTCTCCCTGCGCGCGCTGGAATTAAAGGCCGAAACGCTGCTGCTGGCCAAAAACATCGACGGCGTGTACACGGATGATCCCCGCACCAACCCGGACGCGGAGCTCATCAAGGACATCAGCTATGACGAGGCCATCAAGCGCGGGCTGAAGGTGATGGACCTGTCCGCCTTCCTCATGTGCGCGGAGCAGGGCCTGCCGCAGATGCGCGTCTTTGGCCTGGATACCCCGGCCAACATCCTGCGCGTGCTGGACGGGGACGACCTGGGCACCGTGCTGCACCCCTAAGGATATACAGCATGAAAAAACTGCGGCGGCTCATCTGGTTTATCGCCAAACGGCTCATCATCATCACCAGCATTCTGGGGTTGATGACCATTGCCTTTTATTTCTCCATGAATGCGGCCAACATCTATGTCATCATCAAGGACGGCATGGCGCAGCGCGCGCTCACCGTGATGATGGATACGGATGGGGAAGAACTGCACAAATATTTCTCCCAGGCCTATTTGCCGCTGGACAAAAGGCTGGCCACCCTGCGCGAGGGCACAAACCCCTATGAACCCTACCAGATTACGGGCATTGACCACCGCTTGCGCATGGAGTGGATGTGGACCTGGCCCTGGGAGGATACAGCCCGCGCCACCATTACCGAGCAGGTGCCCGGCATCGACGGTCGCATCAAGGCCAGCTACAAAGAAAAACTGCCGCAGGAGCAGTGGTCCCCGCCGCGCTGGCCCTCCGCCCGCTATGATGTCATCCTGGTGCGGGAAAACGGCCAGTGGCATATCCGCGAACTGAGGAACGAACGGGCGTACACCCCCTGAAGTATGAGCGATTTACATAACAGACAACCCATCCTGATGCTTGCACCCCTGGCCGGTATTTCTGACTGGCCTTTTCGTTTGCGCTGCCAGGAATGCGGTGCTGATGAATTGGTCACGGAAATGGTAAGCGCCATGGGCCTTTTGCAGGCGCCCAGCGACAGCCGCGCCTACCAGCACCTGCTGGCCTTCCATGAGCGCGAGCGCAACCTGACCATCCAGCTGTTTGGTCACGAGCCGGACATCATGGCAAATGCCGCCGCGCGGGTATCCCTGCTGCCGCAGTACAAAGGCATCGACCTCAACTTTGGCTGCCCCGCCCCCAAGGTGACGGGCTCGGGCAGCGGCAGCGCGCTAATGAAGGACTTACAGCGCAGTGAGCAGATCATCCGCGCGGTACGCAAGGTGTGCGCAAAGCCGCTGTCCATCAAGATGCGCATCGGCTGGGACAGCCATCACATCAACGCGGTGGCCTTTGCGCGCATGTGTGAATCGGCCGGCGCGGACAGCCTGTGCGTGCATGGGCGCACGCGGCAGCAACAATACGCCGGGCGGGCCGACTGGGGCGTTATCGCCCAGGTGAAACAGGCGGTGAGCATCCCTGTCATCGCCAATGGCGATGTGTTCACACCCCAAAACGCGCAGGTGCTGCTCAACCAGACGGGCGCGGACGGCATCGCAATCGGCCGGGGCGCCCTGGGCAACCCCTGGCTGTTTGGGCAGATCAAGCAGGCGCTGCGCGGGGAGACGCCCACGGCGCCGGATGCTGAGGACATCCTCAAAACCGCCCTCTCCCACCTGCAGGACATGGTCACCTTCAAGGGCGAGCGCTGGGCATTAATCGAGATGCGCAAGCATTTTGCCTGGTATTTGAAGGGCTCAAAGGGCGCTGCGGCCATGCGCGCGCAAATCAACCGCGCCCAGCGGCTGCAGGAGCTCCAGGACATCTTACAGGCGCATTTCGCGCAGCAAGCGGCAACTTTGGAATAGTTGCCGCTTTGAGCAGTCTGTTGTGTCTATGATCAAATCGGACGTGCCTTGCCGATGTGGATGAGTAACCTGTACGAAATATTGGCATCAAATAAACGAGGCAAGCGCGCATCGCGGTTGCCTCGTTTTTCGTGTGGGTTGGGGTTTACAAAATATGGACGCAGTTGTCCTCAAAGTTCAAAAAGGCGTCATCACCTTCCCTGAAGGTGTGCTTGTTGACCGGGCAATAATCGGTGATCTTCACCAGCATATCCCCCACCATCACATGGTAGTTGTGATAGGCGCCCATAAAGCAGCTCAGCGTCACATGGCAGGGCAACACGCCCTGGTGGCCAATCTGCACCGCTTCCGGCCGTACCACCATCCGGCATTCCTGCCCGACAGGGTAGTCCTTGGGGTTGGGGATGCGCAGCTGATGCCCCGCGATGTCCATCATGCAGTCGCCGTTTTCCAGGCTGACAATCCTGCCATCCAGGAAGTTGGCTTCCCCGATGAAGTCCGCCACAAACTCGTTGCTGGGGTGGTAATAGATTTCCTGCGGGGTGCCCATCTGCGCGATGATGCCCTTGTTCATGATGATAATCTGATCCGACAGGCTCATCGCCTCGGACTGGTCGTGGGTTACGTACACGGCGGTGATGCCCAGTTCCTGCTGGATGCGCCGAATCTCCGTGCGCATGGTCACGCGCAGCTTGGCGTCCAAGTTGGACAGCGGCTCGTCAAACAGCAGCACGCTGGGCTCCACGACCAAAGCGCGCGCCAGCGCGACACGCTGCTGCTGGCCGCCGGAGAGCTGGTTGGTCATCCGGGCTTCCATGCCGTCCATCTCCACCAGCTTCAGGATGCTCATCACCTTCTCGCGGATGGTGTCCTTATCCAGCTTGCGGATTTTGAGGCCATAGGCCACGTTGTCAAACACGTTGTAGTGGGGGAAGAGGGCATAGCTCTGGAACACCATGGCGGTGTCCCGTTTGTTGGGGGTAAGGGTCATCACCGGCTCATCCCCGATGAAGATACTGCCCTCATCCGGGCTTTCAAAGCCCGCGATCATCCGCAGCGTGGTGGTTTTACCGCATCCGGACGGCCCCAGCAGGGTGACAAAGGCACCGGGCTCAATGGTGAGGGAAACGTCCTTCACGGCGTAGAATGGCTTCCTGGTCTTGGGATCCGTATAGATCTTGCTGATGTTCTCAAGCCTGATTCCTTTGTTACTGGACATGTTCTGCCTCCCTGATTTGCTTGCTGGTGCCAAAGTATTTGATGAAAAGGTTCATAAGCAGGATGGACGCGTACACAATGGCGATGAGGATGGTGGCATACGCACAGGCGATGCCGTAGCTGCCTTTTTCGGCAAACTCGTTGATGCGGGTGGTAATCAGCAGGTAGCGCGGGGTCACCAGCAGGATGATGGCGCTGATCGCGGTGATGGAGCGCACAAAGGTGGTGACCAAACCGGAAAAGAAGCTGTCCTTGATCAGGGGCAGGGTGACAGACATAAACACCTTGCCGCTGTTTGCTCCCAGGTCATACGCGCTTTCCTCAATACTGGGGTGAATTTGCCGCAGGGCGGAAATACCGCTCCTGGTGCCCACCGGCAGGGAGCGCACAATGAAGACGATTACCAGGATGGCGCCGGTGCCGTACAACCCCTGCAGGAAGCCGGTGTGGAACACGCCGCCGGAAAAGCCCCTTATATAGCCCACACCCAGCACGGTGCCGGGCACCGCCATGGCCAGGATGGACACAAACTCGATGAAGCCCTTGCCCCGGAACTTCTTTTTCACCACCAGGTAGGAGATGATCATGGATAAAAGGGCCGTAATGGGGGAGGCAATGAGGCTTAAGACAAAGGAATCCCGGAAGGCTTTGATGCCGTCCTGGCGGAAGAGCTGTTCATACCACCGGGTGGACAGGGAATAGTCCCGGCCCCACAGCTTAAAGAGCGAGCCAAAGGGGATGGCGATGTACATGAGGATGACAAAGGCGCTCACCAGCATACACAGGGTGGACAGGGGCACCGTCACCGAAGGGTCGGTGATGGCCATCCGGGCCCGTGAGGCCTTGCCGGTCAAGGTGGCGGCTGTCTTGGCTTCCAGGTAGTACTTTTGCACCAAAAACAGCCAGACGGTCAGCATCAACAGCACCACCGCCATGGCGGCCGCGCCCTGGGTGTCATAGCTGCCCCCGGTGATGCGCAAATAGATGGTGGTGGCCAGGGTGTCATAGCTGCCGCCGATTAACATCGGGTTGGCAAAATCCGCGACAGACTCAATGAAGGTCACCAAAAAGGCGTTGCCGATGCCGGGAAGCATCAGGGGCAGGGTGACGGTGGTAAACACCGTAAACCGGCTGGCGCCCATGTCCCGGGAGGCTTCCTCCATGGAAGGGTCAATGTTCTTAAGCAGGCCTTTTAGCATCAGGTAGCAGACGGGGAAGAAGGTCATGGTCTGCACAATGGCGATGCCGGACAGGCCATACACATCGCTGTCATAAATGCCCAGCAGCTGCCGTGTTACCAGCCCGCCCTTCCCAAACAGGAGAATCATGGAGAGTGACAGCACAAAGGGCGGGGAGACAACCGGCAGCATGCTCACCACGCCAAACATCCGCCGCATCATCTGGCTGCGCACCCTTACATAGCTGTCCACATAGGCAAACAGCAAGCCAACCAGGGTGGAGCACACACCGGTAATCAAGCCCAGCACCAGGGTGTTGGTAAAGGCGCGGCGGAAGGTGTAGTCCCGGAAGATGTGGGGGAAGGCTTGCAGGGTTAACAGGGGCTTTTGGTCGTCCACCGCCACCAGGGTGCCCTGATCCACCTGGGGCAGCAAGTCCCCCATATAGGTGGTGCTGGCAGCCCGGCCGTGTTTTTGAAGGGGGGTTAAGCCATCCAGGCTGGGAATCTGTAGGACGCTTTTGCGGGCAATGCTCAAATCCCGCAGGCCCTGATCCTGATAAATGGCCTTCACCTCATCCGGGCTTTGCGCCACGCTGTAGAGGGTGTAGGCATTGCTGGCATAGACGCTGTCTGTCATCAGCATGGACAGGGGGTAGAGGATAAACAGCGCCAAAAAGACCAGCAGCAGGATGATGACGGGCAGCAGGATGGGGTCGGACAGGAATTTCTTCTTTTCCAGCCGCCTGTATTGCAAAGTGGTCATATACACTCCCCTTCCAAAGGTCACAGGGATGGATCACCCCATCCCGTATCGGTCATCGCAGAGAAACGCGCAAATGACATGCGCAGCCTTCAACATGCTAAAAAAAGGGTATGGCAGCACAGAAGGGATGGGCTGCCCCATCCCTTCTGCGTAGGTGGTTCTTATTCTGTCTTGAAGCGGTCGTCAGCAGCTGCGCCCAGGGCCTCAAAGTAGTCCTTCACGTAGTTGCTGGTGTTTTGCTTGGCGTCTTCAAAGTCATACTCGATGACGTTGTCAGGATCCAGGCCAAAATCGATGGCCTGCTGGGGCTGGGTGGCATCCTTGAGCACCAGGAACTGATAGGCGTCATGCTCCTTGGCGATGTCAACCGCGGTGGGCGTTAAGCAGTATTCCACCCACAGCTTTGCGGCATTGGGATGCTTGGCGCCCTTGAAGATGGCGGTGGCGCCGATTTCATAGCTGGTGCCTTCCTTGGGAATGATCAACTTGATGTTGTCATAGCCCATCAGAATCTGGGTGATGCCGTCATGCAGGAAGCCGATGCCCACCACGCACTCGCCGATGCCCACCTTCTTGGAGGGGCCGGAGCCGGACTTGGTGTACTGGGCCACGTTCTTGTCCAGTTCCACAAAGTACTTCATGGCCTCGTCATGGCCTTTCATCTGCACCATGGTGTTGATGACCAGCTTGGCGGTGCCGGCCGTGTTGGGGTTGGACAGCCAGATCAAGCCCTTGTATTCGGGTTTCACCAGGTCATCCCAGCCTTCAGGGGCGGGCACGCCCAGGCGCTCCAACTCCTCGGTGTTCACCATGAAGCCCAAAATGCCCTTGTACACGCCATACCAGCGCCCCTCGGCATCCCTGTACTGGGGGCCTACCAGGTTGTCAGCGTGCATGGCCTCATAGGCTTCCAGCAGCCCGGCTTGTGCGACCTCGTTGTAGGGGTCGGTGGTGCCGCCAAACCACACATCAGCGGAAGGGTTGCCCTTCTCCTCGGTGATCTTGGCCTGGACCTCGCCTGTGGACAGGCGCATATAGCTGGTTTTAATACCGTAGATCTCGCCAAACTGCTTGACGACGGCGGCTACATGGGCTTCCTCAGAGGAGCCGTAGACCACCAGTTCGCCTTCTGCCTTGGCGGCTTCAATCAGCGCGTCCATGTCCGGCGTCTCGGCCAGCACAAGGCCAACGCTGGTCAGCATCAGCGCCAGTGTCAACAGGAATGAAAGAATTTTCTTCATGGTTTTCCCTCGCTTTTCTATTGTGATGGTGTAATTATAACCAGATCCCGCCAGATTTGTCAATGATCGCCGCACCCTGCCCGCTGCCCAAATTACCTGTTTGATTGACAACAAGCGCCCATCCTTTTACAATCAACAAGTAAAAAACACAGCCAGACTGTGCCAATTTACCATTGGAGGAAACATGGAGTACACCATTCAAGTCGCCGGTTTAACCAGGAACCTGCCGCTGTGCCCGGTCAACGACGAATTGTCCATCGCGGCCTTTGTCATCTTTGGGGATGTGGAGCTCACCATCGCCTGCGCGCGGGAATTGCTCAAGATTGCTCCGGACCATGACGTGCTGATCACCGCGGAGTCCAAGGGCATCCCCCTGGTGTATGAGATGGCGCGCCAGAACCGCGAGAACCGCTACCTCATCGCCCGCAAGGCGCCCAAGCTGTACATGCGCAACGTGTTCTCAACCGAGGTCACATCAATCACCACCGTCAACCGCCAGATGCTCTTCATCGACCAAAACGACGTGGACTTCATGCGCGGCAAGCGCGTGCTGATTGTGGATGACGTCATCTCCACCGGCGAGAGCTTAAAGGCCGTGGAAAAACTGGTGTCAGAAGCCGGCGGCACCGTCGTTGGCAAGATGGCGATCCTGGCAGAAGGGCCGGCCAAGGACCGGGACGACATCCTGTATCTGGAATACCTGCCCCTCTTTAACGCCGATGGGAGTCAAATGGAGTAAGATGAGTACCACACCCACAACCCACCTGCTCTTGGTGGTGGACATGCAAAATGACTTTATCACCGGCTCCCTGGGCACAAAGGAAGCCCAGGCGATTGTGCAGAACGTGGTGCGCAAGGTGAAAGCCCATGAAGGCCCGGTGCTGTTTACGCGCGACACGCATGACGCGGCCTATATGGACAGCCAGGAGGGCAGCCTGCTGCCTGTTTCCCACTGCCAAAAGGGGACAAACGGCTGGCAGATCCAGGCAGAGCTGGAGGCGCTGCGCAGCCTGCCCGCTGTGGACAAGCCCACCTTCGGCTCCCTGGAATTGGCGGCGGAGGTTGGGCGCATCAACGACAAAACCCCGCTGGCTTCCATTACCCTGGTGGGCATTTGCACGGACATCTGCGTCATCTCAAACGCCATGATCCTCAAAGCCGCGCTGCCGGAGGTTAAGGTCATCGTGGATGCGTCCTGCTGCGCCGGCGTGACGCCAGAGAGCCATCATACTGCTTTGGACGCCATGAAAGCCTGCCAAATCTTCATTGAAAACACGTAACGCGCACGCGAGGCAAAAATCACTTCGTCCCATGATCGCGCTTTCTCGTGTGTTAGGTGTGAAGTTTACTTGAAGTGACCTGAACCCCTGCTGAAGCCATGCGAAAGAGCCTTTCAAAAGCAGGGGTTTGTGAATCAATTACAAATATCAGGAGGAAATATGAGCCAACCCATCGTCATCCTTAACTTTGGCAGCCAATTTACCCAGTTGATTGCCCGGCGCGTGCGCCAGGCTCATGTCTTCTCCCAGGTGCTGTCCTGTGACACACCGTTTATGGAGATCAAGGCGCTTTCCCCGGCCGGCATCATCCTGTCCGGCGGCCCTGCCTCTGTCAATGATGAGGACGCTCTTTGGTTTGACCCGGCTGTATTTACACTGGGTGTCCCGGTGCTGGGCATCTGCTATGGCATGCAGCTGATGGCAAAAGCCCTGGGCGGCAGCGTGGCGCGTGCCAGCAAAGGGGAATATGGGCTCAGCGAGGTTACCCTCAACCCGGACAGCCGCCTGTTTTCAGGCATGCAGCCAGTCAGCGACAGCTGGATGAGCCATTCCCAGCAGGTTGCAAGCCTGCCGGAGGGCTTCACCGCTACTGCCGCCACGGCTACCTGCCCCATCGCTGCGATGGAAAACGCGCCGGCCAACCTGTACGGCGTGCAGTTTCATCCAGAGGTCACCCACTCTGTGCAGGGGGAGGCCATCATCCGCCGCTTTGTGCTGGACATCTGCCAAGCTAAACAGGACTGGTACATGGACAGCTTTGCACAGCGCGCAATTGAAGAGATCAAGGACGCGGTGGGGGAGGGCACGGTGCTGCTGGGCCTCTCCGGCGGCGTGGACAGCGCGGTGGTCGCGGCGCTGATCTCAAAGGCCATCGGGAACCGCCTGTACTGCGTGCTGGTGGACCACGGCTTCATGCGCAAAAATGAGGCCAAGCTGGCCTCAAAGGTCTTCACCGCTCATTTCCCGGTGCATTTAAGCGCCGTTGACGCCTCTGACCGCTTTTTTGAGAAATTAAAAGGCGTGACGGATCCAGAGCAAAAGCGCAAAATCATCGGGGCGGAGTTTGTGGCCGTCTTCCGTGAGGAGGCCCAGAAGCTGGGCGCGCTGGATCATTTTGCCCAGGGCACCATTTATCCCGACATCATCGAGTCCGGCGCGGTGCCCGGCGCTGTCACCATCAAAAGCCACCACAATGTGGGCGGCCTGCCGGCGGAATTAGGTTTCACCAGCCTGATTGAGCCGCTGCGCACCCTGTTTAAGGACGAGGTGCGCGAGTTGGGCCGCGTATTGGGCTTGCCCCGGGAGATGACCGACCGCCAGCCCTTCCCGGGCCCGGGCCTGGCCATCCGCACCCTGGGCGAACTGACCCGTGAGAAGGTCAACCTGACCCGCGAGGCCGACGCCATCCTGCTGGAGGAGTTTGAGCAGGCCGGGCTAAATCAGCAGGTCAGCCAGTTCTTCGCGGTCAATACGGACCTGCGCTCCGTGGGCGTCATGGGTGATGGCCGCAGCTACGACACCGCGGTGGCCATCCGCGCGGTGACGACCGATGACTTTATGACAGCCGACTGGGCGCGGATTCCCTACGACCTGCTGGCAAAAATCTCCCGCCGCATCACCAACGAAGTCCCCGGTGTGAACCGGGTATTACTTGACGTGACAACCAAGCCGCCAGCGAGTATTGAGTGGGAATAACTGACAAAACCCGCAAAGCCTTGAAAACACTGGG
>CAYFUH010000022.1:0-21584 GCA_964346355.1 uncultured Christensenella sp.
TCAACTGACCGTTTCCAAATTTATTTTTGCAGATCATGCTGCTGAACTCTGATGCGAAAACCAAAATATATTATCTATTCGTTGCAGCAGAATTTTTTGTGCGCTGAAGGCGACAATTCATCCAAAATTGAGAAAAAAATAAGGCGCCCGCTGTAAAAACGAGCGCCTGTTTGTTTTTATCGGTTAGATGATATCAATCCCCTTGGTGGGCATGGCCGCAATGATGGCTGTGACCAACTTTGAGAACTTCCCTTTGATGGATTCGCCGATTGCCAGCACAG
This sequence comes from uncultured Christensenella sp., assembly GCA_964346355.1. Classification (GTDB taxonomy): domain Bacteria; phylum Bacillota; class Clostridia; order Christensenellales; family Aristaeellaceae; genus UBA6115. The sequence continues at coordinate 282 of CAYFUH010000022.1, forward strand.
ATTCGTGGTCAATCGGGGTATCCAACACACCGGCAGCCATGTTGGTGACGCTGCTGATGCCCAGCACCTTCATGCCGGAATGCCGGGCTACGATGGTCTCCGGTACGGTGGACATGCCCACCAGGTCCGCGCCGATGATGCGGGCCATCTTAATTTCGGCCGGCGTTTCAAAACAGGGGCCGTTCATGAAGCAATACACACCCCGCTGAATGTCTATGCCCAGTTTGCCAGCCTGCTCCTCCGCGATCTGGAGCAGGCTTTTGGAATAGGGCACCGTCATGTCGGGAAACCGCGGGCCAAAACGCTCCATGTTTTTGCCGCGCAGCGGGTTTTTACCAGACATGTTGATAAAATCGTCCAGGATGACCAAATCCCCCGGCTGATAGCTTTCGTTCACCGCCCCTGCCGCGTTGGTCACAATCAGCGTGTGGATGCCCAGCAAACTCATCACCCGTACTGGCAGGGTGACCTGTTTCATGCTGTAGCCTTCATAGCTGTGGAAACGGCCCGACATCACCAACACGCGCTTGCCCGCGATGGTGCCCACGATGAAACGGCCTGCGTGGCCGGGTACGGTAGACACAGGAAAACCAGGGATGTCCTCATAGGCAATCTCTATCGGATCCTCCAGCGCCTGCTCAAACCCACCCAAGCCAGAGCCTAAAATGACCGCGATCTCCGCCGGGCCGCAGTTGTTCATCACCAGGTCGGCGGCGTTTTTGATTTTTTTGTAACTCATTGTTTTAACTCAAGCAATTCATGCAGGAAGGACTGCGCGTCAAACCGCTGGGGCAGGCTGAAGTATTCCGCGATGGTGGCCGCGATGTCGGCAAAGGTCTCCCGCTCATTAAGGTGAATGTGCCGCTTGCTGCCCTTTTGCCAGGCCAACAGCGGGGCGTATTCCCGGGTGTGGTCCGTCCCCCTGAAGGTGGGGTCACAGCCGTGGTCCGCTGTGATGATCAGGATGTCGTCTTCCGTCATCTTATCCATCAAATCCGGCAGCGCGTCATCAAAATCCTTCAGGGCCGCGGCGTAGTTCTTCACATCGCGCCGGTGACCGTACACCATGTCAAAATCTACCAGGTTGACAAACAAGAGGCCGGAATAGGCCTTGGTCATGTGCTTTAACATGGCTTCGGTGCAGGCTTTGTTGCCCGCGGCGTGGTCGCTGATGGTTAACCCGCGGTGGGCAAAGATGTCCTCAATCTTGCCAACACCGATCACCTCATGTCCCGCTGCCTTCAGCGCGTCCAGGATGGTTTCGCCCTGGGGCTCCAATGAAAAATCGCGCCGCGCTGCTGTACGCCGGAAGCTGCCCTTTTTGTTGCCCACAAAAGGCCGTGCGATGACCCGGCCCACCGCGTGTTCACCCACCAGCTGCGCGCGGGCAATCTCGCACATTTCATACAGGCGCTCGTTGGAGATGATGGCTTCATTGGCCGCGATCTGAAACACCGGATCCGCCGAGGTGTACACGATGGGGTAGCCGGTGCGCAGGTGTTCCTCCCCCAGTTCCTCAATGATCGCGGTGCCGCTGGCAGGGTAGTTGCCCAGGGTTTTGGTGCCGATGGCTGCCTCAAATTTCTCAATCACGTCTTTGGGGAAGCCATTGGGGTAGGTTGGGAAGGGTTGACTCAGTTTGACGCCCGCCATCTCCCAGTGGCCGGTGGTGGTGTCTTTGCCGGGGGACGCTTCTTTCATGCGGGCTGTGAGTCCTGCCGCCTGGTCGTGCTTGGGCAGAAAGCTTTGCTCAATAAAGCCCAGGCCCATCTCTTCCATATTGGGCAGGCGCAGCCCGGTTGCCTTTACAGTATGTCCCAGGGTGTTGGAACCCACATCGCCGTAGTTGGCGGCATCAGGCAATGCACCCACACCAACAGAGTCCAATACAACTAAAATTACTCGTTTCATGGTATCCCTCCTGATTAGATGATACACGGTTTTTGCAGTTCCAGATGACTTATTATAGTTCCGATGTATAATGAAAGGCAAGAGGTGAGAAGATGGAGTTTATGGCAGCAGCCGCGTTTGGGCTGGAAGGCATCGTCAAACAGGAGCTAGTGGACCTGGGCTTTAAAGCCAGGGCGGAGCAGGGCGGCGCCCGGTTTCAGGCAGATTTAAGGGGCGCGTTTTTGGCTAATTTGCACTTGGCCTGCGCGGACCGGGTGCAGCTGATTCTGGGTGAGCGCAAGGTGACCAGCTTTGAGGAGCTGTTTGAGTTTGTGCTGTCCTTACCCTTTGAGCAGCATTTGCCCAAGGACGCCAACTTCCCGGTGAGCGGCAACTGCGTACGCAGCCAGCTGATGAGCGTACGGGATTGCCAAAGCATCACCAAAAAGGCGGTTGTGGAGCGCTTGAAACGCAAATATAAGGTCGGCTGGTTCCCGGAAACCGGCAGCACCTACCCCATTACCATCGCTATCCACCGGGACATGGCGCGGGTGACGCTGGATACCTCCGGCGACGCGCTCAACAAGCGCGGCTACCGCACCTGGGTGGGTGAAGCGCCGCTGAGAGAAACCCTGGCCGCGGCAATGGTGCGGCTGTCCGATTGGTCGCCCGAACAAATGTTCTATGACCCCTGCTGCGGCACCGGCACCCTGTTGATTGAGGCTGCCTTTTTAGCGCAAAACCGTGCGCCGGGCTTGCACCGCGCTTTTATCATGGAACAATGGCACCATACTGACAAGGCGGCCTGCCAGGCGCTGCGCGAGGAAGCCAAGGCGCGGTATATCAAGGACGCACCTTTTCAGATTGCAGGCAGCGATGTGGATCCCGAAGCCCTGTCCCTGTGCAAAAAACACCTGCGCCAGGCAGGTTTATCCGATAAAATCACAGTCCATCAGATGGATCTGCGGGATGTGCGCCTGAATGAAGCGCGGGTGTGCTTTGTCACCAACCCGCCTTATGGCGAGCGCATTGGCGACCAGAAAAAGGCCGCCCTCATCGCGCAGGATTTGGGTAAGCTGCTGAAATCACACGAGAAGGCCCGTTTGTGCGCCATCACGGCAGACCACAGCTTTGAGCGGCATGCAAGGCAGCGGGCAGAAAAACGCCGCCGGTTGTACAACGGGCGGCTGGAATGCGAGTTTCTGGTGTTTGAAAACAGGTAAGCGCTATTCGTGCAGCGTTTCCTCCTCAATAAAATCATCCTGCACGCCCGGCATCCGGTCGCACACCATGATGAAGGCATCCTCCTGGTTGTCCTCATAATACTTCGCGCGGACGGCTACCTTGATAAAGCCGAGCGATTCATACAGCGCAATCGCCGTCTTGTTGCTGGGGCGCACCTCCAGCGTCATGTACTGCACACCCAGATTGGCCGCGTACTGCAAGAGGGCTTCCATCAGCGCGCGGCCAATTCCCTGCCCTCTTGCACCTTCCTCCACCACCACGTTGGTAATGTGCCCTTCCTCAAAAATCATATGCGCGCCTGCAAAGCCGATCACTTTCCCGTCCCGCACCGCTGCGATATAGCGAGCGACCGGGTTTTCCAGCATTTCAAACTCAAAGGCGGACAGCGGCCAGGGCATGGGAAAATTGGCCGCCTCAAGCGCCGCCGCTGCGGGCGCATCCGAAATGGTCATTCTTCGGTATTCAACCATGCTGTTCCTTTTGTTTCAGCATACGCTCCGCCTGGGGCGCGCGCAGATACAAGGGCATCAATTGATCCGGCAAAAGCGCGTCATGCATGTGCTCTGACGCAATCACCGCCGCAGCAGCAGCGCCGGGCTGAAGCAAATGTGCCGGCGCGACCTGGGCCTGATCGCCCATTTGGTCCATCACGCGCGCGCCATAGGCCACAGCGCCATCGCCCAGGAAATAAAAGGATGTGCCCAGGGAGCTGATTTGATCCAGAAATTCATCCAGTTTTTGCGCGGTGTCATCCATCACCCGCTTGTTGTTGATGAAAGCCGCGCCATAGACCTGTCCGGCCCTGGCATCCCGGATGGGACAGATGACGGTGTTTTTCAGAGGGATGGCGCGCGCCATCATCTCCAGCGCGTTGACGGGAATACAGGTGATGCCAAGCCCCCGCGCGATGCCCTGGGCCGCCGCGACGCCGATGCGCACCCCCGTGAAGGAGCCCGGGCCCACAACAGCCGCGATATGATCCAATTGTTCAAGCTTCACGCCGGATTTGGCCAGCGCTTCATCCACCATGGGCATCAGGTTGCGCGAGTGGGTCAGTTGGTTTAAGGCGCGCGCTTCATAGCGGATCGCGCCGTTTTCCAGGATGGCCACCGCGCAAACCGGACCTGAGGTATCCAGTGCCAGGATCTTCATTTCAATAACTCCAATCCCTCATCAGCGCGAAGATGTACCCGGCGGAAATCACCAACAGGGTCAAGGGTGATCTCACGGCCTTGTTCGCCTGATGGGGTGAGGGTAATCACCAGGTGATCTTGTGGGATGAGTTCGGGGGCGCGCTCATGCCACTCAATCAGCGTGATGCTTATGCCGCCTATTTCCTCATCCAGACCGGCCATCACCAACTCCTCCGGGTCCTCGATGCGGTACCAGTCAAAATGGTGCAGCGGGGCCTTTTTTGTGTGGTAGATGTTCAGCAGCGTGAAGGTAGGGCTATTCACCGGTCCTTTGACCCCCAGCCCCTCCGCGATGCCGCGCGCCAGCTCACTCTTGCCGGCGCCCAGGGTGCCGCACAAGAGCACAACATCCCCGCCTGACAATTGTTCTGCAAGCTGATGCCCCAGGCGCTTTGTCGCCTGCGGGCTATTTGACAGCAGCTGTGTCGTCATCCTTTGCTTCCTTCATCAAAATGGACAGGCGCTTGTACAGCCCAAACACCATCAGGCTGTTGATGACGCCCTTAATCAGGTTAAAGGGCACAACAGCGCCCAGCAGGTAGCCGTTGAGGGACATGCCCCGCTTGGCCATCTCCTCTTCCAGGTTGCCTTTAAAGAAGACCGGTAACAGGATATAGCGGTTGGCGATAACCCCTGCGATCACCATCATGACGGTGCCGATGAGCATGCCGATCAGCGCGTTTTTGCGTGACTTGTTTTTGTGGTACATCAAGGTGGGCGGCAACAGGAAGGCGAGGCCCATGATCATGTTGGCCAATTCACCCGGGCCGCCCGTCGTGCCGCCCAAAATGTGCACCAGGTTGGTGACCAAAAGAGCTACCACCATCATGCCGGGGCCAACAGAAAAGCCCAATAAAAGCAGCGGCGTGAAAGAGAAATCAAGCTTCAGCCAGGGGGCGAAAAAAGCCAGCGGAATCTCCGGAAAATAGCTTAGCACAATGGCCAGCGCGGTCATCAGCGCCGCGAAGGTGAGGTCTGCGGTACGGTTGGTCCTTTGCATGGTCAGTTCCTCCTTAAAAATGATTCGCCCCAAGCAAAGGATTGGGACGAACTCTTGGGCATACTGCCCGCCTTCTCTCATCCAGACTGTACTGTCGGCCATGGAATTACACCATGTCAGCCACAATGGCTCGCGGGCTTTCACCGCCGGTGGGGAGTTGCACCCCGCCCCGAAGACGCTTGGTTTGAACTTGCGGTCATTTTACCACGCAGACATACTGCCGTCAAATCAAAGGATCAAATACGGCCCCTTTTCGCGCACATCCAGCAGATGGCAGCAGCCTTCTCCAAACAGGCCTTCCATGGCTTTTGTGAACGCGTCTTGCAGGTCATTGGGCACAAAGTTTAAGGTGGTGCCTGCAAAACCGCCGCCATGCACACGGCAGGCACCCCGGCCACCCAGCACCTGTTTGGCCACCGCAAGGCCCAGCGCGATGGGTTGCTCGTCCTCGTGCACGCTGATGTTTTGCAGCTGTGTCCAGGAGGAGAGGCCCGAGGCATTGATGGCGTCAAAGAAGGCATCAATCCGGTTGTCTTTCAAGGCCTGTGCAGCGTCCTTGACCAGGGCGTTTTCCTGGTAAAAATGCAAAGCGCGCAGAACTGCCCTGTCCCCAGCCTCCTTTTGAACCGCAGGCAGCGCGGTGAAAAAGCGCTCAAAGGGAATGTCCCTCAGCAACTCGCCGCCGGCGGCTTTGGCCGCGGCCTTCATCTCATACGGGATGGCGCTGTAAGCAGGCGTCAGGTCATCATGGCTGCTTCTTGTGTTGACAATGACCATCTGATAGCCCGCCTTCGCAAACGAAAACTGCAAGGTGTCTACCTTGGGTTGCTCCTCTTTAAAATCAATCTGCACCATGCCGCCAAAGGAGGAAGCCATCTGGTCCATCAGGCCGCTGGGCTTCATAAAATAGGCGTTCTCCGCATACTGGCTGATTTGGGCACGCGTGACCGCGTCAATGCTGCCGCCGTTGTATAACAGGTCAAACAGAAAACAGACAAGCACCTCAAACGCGGCGGAAGAGGACAGCCCGGAGCCGGAGAGCACCTGGGAACTCATCGCGGCGTCAAAGCCGCCGATTTTGTAGCCCCGCGCGACCAGCCCTGCTGCCACACCGCGAATTAAGGCTTTGGAGGTACCTGCCTCTTCCATCACGGGCGTCAGCTTGGATAAATCCAGGCTGATGGGCTCGTAGCCTTCGCTGGCCAGGTTCACCAGCAGATCATCCCGCCTGGAGAACGCCGCCACCGTATCCATGTTGACGGCTGCCGCCAGCACCAGGCCGTGGTTGTGGTCGGTATGGTTGCCGATGATCTCCACCCGTCCAGGCGCACTGGCAATGCCCACCGCTTCCTTTGTGTTGTAAATCTGCTGGTGCTTAAGCAGCAGGCTTTTGTAGCGGTTGATCTGCTCTGTGTTTTGGGGGGTCTGTGCATCCTTGAGCGCGATCAAACCGCGCAACGCTTTTTCATATACCATCATGACGCATTCCATTCTGATAAATTTCCTCAAAGCTGCTGATCAGCTCCTGCACACCCAAAGTATTTAATTCGTCTTTAAATGCCTGGAATTGCTCCGTTGTCAATGGCCATTCCCCCAGCACAAAGCGGGCGATGGACTCATCCACGAACTTTCCGATTTGGTGTTGCAGGGGCGCGATGCGCGCCACCTGCTCCTTGGTGAAGGGGATGTCCGGGAAGGGCAGGGTAGCGGTTTTAGCCACGCCCTCCGTTTGCTCCGTCAAATTGCGGACGGCTGTATCCGTATAGTTTTTCTGGAAATCCTCGCTGGAGATGCCGGGTGCGGATTGATCCGTCGCGATGATGGCCTGGGCAAAATAGAGGCGGTCGCCCGCTTCCCGCAGCAAGCGCCAGCTGCCGTCGCCGTCCACCACATAGTCCTCCCCTTCCAGGCCAACGCTGGCCATGATGGCGCCCTCATCGGTGTACAGCCTGTCCACCCATGCCAGCATGTCTTCGATGTTTTTGCAGGCGGACGTAAGGGCGAAGGTGCCGTAATAGACCCGTCCTGCTACCGCGCGGTAAACAGACTTGCCCTGATGGATAAGCGGCGGCATCGCTTCATACTGACCGGTCCACTCAATGGGCACCACAGCAGTGGGCAGCGGCGCGAAGAAGGCGCCATAGCGGTTGATGCCCTTCGCGTCGGTCACCCGACGGAGGTTGTCCACGGTGGTAAAGGCGTCGCGGTCCATCAGCCCTTCTGAAAACCGGGCATTTGCCCAGGTGAGGAAGTCATAAAAGCCGTCCTCAAAGGGCATATATTTAACAGCATCACCCTCAACAAACAGGTTGAAGTCATTGGCGAAGAGGCCAAAGGCATGCGCCATGTATTTTAAGTCATAAGGGCCGATGAAGCTGAAGGGGATTTCATCCTGCTTGCCGTTACGGTTGGGGTCCTTGGTTTTAAAGGCGCGCAGCATCTCATCAAACGCTTCGATTGTTGTGGGCATGTCCATCTTGAGCGTATCCAGCCACTCCCGGTTTATCCACAGGATGTTCTGCCCGCTGTTTTTGGCGATATACGGCAGGGCGGGGATGCTGCCATCCGCCAGCGTCACCGCGCGCTTGACCTCCGGCTGGGACTGCATGAGTTGGTAAAAATTGGGTGCGTGCTGCGCGAGATAGGGCGCCAGGTCAATCAGAACACCTTTTTGGTGCAAATCAGCTGCCTGGTGCGGACTTAATCCTGCCTTGAACAACACAGCCGGCAAATCCGCGTCCTGCGGGTTGAGGCCATTCAGCTTCTCCTGGTAGGCTGCCCAGTCGCTATATTGCGAATAGGAAAACTGGATGCCCGTGCGCTCCTGCATCCGCTCAAAAAAGCGGTTGTTCTGCCAGACACGGTTGGTATCCGCCGGCTCAAAGCCCATGAGCGGAATGTGCGGTTGCTCCTGCGCGAACACAGAAAGTAAGGATAGCGAAAGCGCCATCACCAGGAAAAAAATAAACAGTTTACGCAATACGATGTCCTCCAGGAATATTGTTTATAGGATGCGCGATAAAAGCCACAAGGCCATCAGGTGCAAAGGATAGGCCATATAGCTGAACCATTTGGGCAAGCGGATGCCGCTGCGTGTGTGAACCAGCATAAACGGCAGGGACAGGATGGCCAGGGACTGCATCCGCACAAGGGACAGCATCTCCCGCATCGCCTGGTTGAAGGGCTGGATGCCTGTATTAGTTAGGCCCTGGATTAAGCCCTGCGGCAGAATCTGCCCGCCGCCCCAGTACAGGCAAAAGGCAAGCATCAAAGCAGCCAAACCACCCTTTGAATCCTTGACCACATACATCAGGATGATGAGCAAAACGCCGCGCCAGCCGTAATCCATCTGGAAGCCAGAGGCGATAAACAGGCAGACAACAGGCGCCCAGATTTGGCTGTGAAGCCACTTTTGCCGGATGCCCACAATGGCCAAAAAGCCAAGCAGCAGCGTTACAATGACGCTGAACTGGTCCCAACTGTGATTGAGTGCCAGCATGTAGGCAGGCTGGGAAACAATGGCCAGCAGCAGGAGCCTGAGCCCGTAGCGCTGCCAGCTGCTGGTGCGCTCCACCCCCAGCACAATCCCCCAGCAAAACAGCGGGAAGGCGATGCGCCCGATGACCCGAAGCCAGACCACGCCAGGGAAGAAGATCACGCCCACATGATCCACCAACATGGTCAAAATGGCGACAATCTTTAACAGGGACTGATCCCGGTTGGGCTGTTTACTCAGGACGGCTGCTTGATTCATTGATTCACCTCCACCAAAGTATACGAAGAAGCGGGGTTCTTCGCAAGCAGAACCGGCAGATTGACAGATTCCGCCCAATCCGGCTTGTTCATATTGATGCTTACCCTGGTTCATGATAGGATACAGGCTGAAAGGACGCGCGAATGAGTACGACGAAGATGATGGAATTGGACAGCGCGGCGCTGGCCGCGCAGACCATCCTGGAAAGCAGCGGGGAAACCTATCGGGCGGAGGAAACCGCCCTACGCATGTGTGATGCCTTTGGACTAAAGGAAGCGCAGATCATGGCCTTCCCCACGGGGTTTGTCCTCAGCGCCATCACAAACGGGGAGCGTGAGACCCGCGTGTTCCGTGTGCCTGAGCGCAGCATCCGCCTGGATACGGTGGACATCGTCAACAACATCTCCCGCCAGGTATCCATGGGCAAACTAAGCGCGAAGGATGCCTATGACCGCCTGATTGCCCTGCGCAGCCAGCCGGCATTGCCCTGGTGGCGCGGCTGCACCTATTTCGCGCTGGCGGCAGCCTTTTTCACGGTGATGTTCGGCGGCGGGTTGGCAGAATTTATCATGAGCTTCTGTATCGGCTTTTTGGTGCAGACGGCGCAGTTCCCGCTGGCCCGCTTGAACTTCCCCAGTCAGCTGCGCGGCTTTTTGCTGGGCTTCTTGGCAGCCTTTGTGGCCGTGCTTGCGCTGCAGGTGATCCCCGGCAAGCAGGAATCGCTGATCACCGGCGTCATCATGCCGCTGTTGCCCGGGCTGTCCATGACCAACGCGGTGCGCGATACCATCCGCGGCGATTTGATCTCGGGCCTGGGCCGGGGTGCTGAAGCGCTGATCTCCGCGGTCCTGCTTTCTGCCGGGGTGGCGGCAGCCCTGCTGTTTAAGGGGATGCTATGGACAATGTAATCCGCGCGCTGGCCTGTATGGCCGCAGCCTGCTTTTTTGGCATGATCCTGCGCCAGCCCAAATCCACCCTGATTTACACCGCTGTCATCGGCCTGGTTGGGTATGTCATCTTTATCCTCATGCAGGGTACGTTGCTGGCGTTTTTTGTATCCGGCCTGGTGGTGGGCATTCTGTGCGAGCTGGCTGCGCGCAGGGCAAAGAAAGCGACCACCCTGTTTTTGATCAGTTCCATCATCCCGACGGTGCCCGGCCTTGGCCTGTACCGATCCATGATGGCGCTGTCTGAGAACAACTTGGAACTGTCCCTGCAAATTGGGGTAGAAACCTTGGCGGGCATTGGGGCAATCGCGCTGGCGTTGACCATCGCCACGGCCATCTTTGGCTGTATCCGCCCGCTGCGTCTGCAACGATCACGACACTAAAAGGAGACAACATGCATCTTTTAATTACCAATGATGACGGCATCACAGCGCCGGGAATCCTGACCTTGGCCAGGGTTGCTGCTGCCGCCGGCCACAGCGTGGTGGTGGCGGCGCCTGCCAACCAGCAAAGCGCGACAGGCCACCGTTTGACCATCAACGAATCCCTGATGGTCATCCCCATGGACATTGACCCCAATTTCACCGCCTATGCCGTGAACGGCACGCCGGTGGACTGCGTGCGCATCGGCCGCAAGCTGTCTGAAAAACCCTTTGATTTTTGCCTGTCAGGCATCAATGACGGGGTGAATGTGGGCACAGACCTGTTTTACTCCGGTACCGCCGCAGCAGCGCGTGAGGCTGCCATGCTCTATCTGCCCAGCATGGCCATCTCCATTGACTTTGGCGCCAATGAAGAAATGCGCGAAAAGCTGGCGGAGCAGGCCCTCCTCATCATGGATTACATCCTCAAGCGGCCCATGCCCCGGCTGACCTTCTGCAACTTAAACGCGCCCAACATGCCGGCTGATCAGGTCAAACCTGTCAAGATCGCGCCCATCAGCGAAAGCTACTGGCTGGACGATTATGACGAGCGGGTGAACCCCAGAGGGCAGCGCTATTTCTGGCTGCAGGACGGCTACATGAAGGAAGACCCGGAACCTGGCACGGACGTTGCCCTCATTTTTGAAGGGCACATGACCGTCAGTTTCGTGGGCGGCTTTGTCAACAACAACGGCCTGTATTACCCCAAACTGGAGCAACTTCTTGAGGGCTGAGGTCATCATCATCGGCGGCGGCGCAGCCGGCATGGCGGCAGCCTTGTTTGCCAAGCGCGCGGGCGCCTCTGTTTTGCTGCTTGAGCACAATGAAAAACTGGGCAAAAAGCTGTATATCACAGGCAAAGGCCGCTGCAATGTGACCAATGACTGCGAGAACGAAGCGTTTTTACGGCATGTGCTGCGCAACCCCCGGTTTTTGTACGCCGCGCTCAATCACCTGTCCCCCAGCGGCTTGATTGACCTGCTGCGCAGCCTGGGCTGCCAGACGGTGACGGAGCGCGGCAACCGCGTCTTCCCGGCAAGCCAGAAGGCATCCGACGTCACCAAGGCTTTCGCGGGCCAGTTGGATACCCATGAGGTTCGCCTCCACGCGCAGGCGGCGGATATCGTTACAGAGGACAATACTGTGACCGGGGTGCGCTTGGCTGACGGGGCCTTCATCCCGGCAAAGGCGGTGATTCTGGCTACAGGCGGGCTGTCCTACCCCATTACAGGCTCCACAGGCATTGGCCATGAATTGGCAAAGCGGCTGGGGCATACCGTCTTGAACTGTTCCCCATCGTTAACCGGCTTCAACACCCAGGACGCGTGGCCCAAAAAGCTTCAAGGCTTGACACTAAAAAATGTCAGGCTGACCGCCACCTGGTCCAAGAAGGGCAAATTTACAGAGCTGGGCGAATTATTGTTCACCCACTTTGGGGTGTCCGGCCCGCTTATGCTCAGTTTAAGCGGGTTATTGGCGGGCAGTGACCCCACGGCAGCTTCGGTCACCCTGGACTTGAAACCTGCCCTATCGCCCGCTATGCTGGAGGAGCGCTTGCTGGGTGACATCAAAACCAACAGCCGCAGGACACTTCACAGCCTGCTGCGGGAGTACCTGCCTGCCAGCATGGCGGAGCTCTTTCCCGATATCCTGTGCCTTGATGGCAACATCACCTTAAACCAGTTCACCCTAAAGGACCGGGAAACGCTGATAAAGGGCTTTAAAAACCTGCCCCTGCGCCTGCACTCTGCCCGCCCCTTTAAAGAAGCCGTGGTTACAAAAGGCGGGGTGGACGTCAAGGAGATCAACCCTTCCACCATGGCGTCAAAACTGGTGGATGGGCTTTATGTCGCGGGCGAATTGCTGGATGTGGACGCGTTGACAGGCGGGTTTAACCTGCAGATTGCTTTTTCAACCGGCGCCCTGGCCGGCACCTCCGCTGCCCACGCCATTCATTAATTTTTACTGGAGTTACACGTGTATTATATTCTGATGGACCTGGAATGGAACCAACCTCTCTCCCACCGCAGCGCACAATACCGGCGCTTTGGCAGCCAGCTCATGTTTGACATCATTCAGATAGGCGCAGTCAAACTCAACGAGCAGATGCAAATGCTTGGCTCCTTCAACCAGTATATTCAACCCGGGCTGTACCGGAAACTGCACCCCCGGATAACCCGCATCACCGGCATCAGCCAGGAGGATCTGCACGGCGCCCTGCCTTTCACAGAGGCGCTTGAACGCTTCGTATCCTGGTGCGGGGAGGATTTTGCCCTGATCACCTGGGGCTGCGACGACATCTCCGTCTTCCAGCAAAACCTGGACTTTTATTTGAAGGATGACCGGACCATGCCGCCGGTGTATGACCTGCAGCGTTTGTTTGGCATGCGCACCGCCGGGAATACCAAGAACCGCCCCGGCCTGCAAAGCGCAATGAAGTATTTCCATATCTTGCCAAGCGGCGACCACCCCTTTCACAGCGCAGTGGATGACGCCTATTACACCGCGAAGGTCATCCAGCACATGGATAACCCCGAGGAAGTGCTGCAAATGCCGCAAACGGTGCGGGAATTAGCGCCGGCGAAGGCCAGCACCAACGAATCATCCGACGACCTGCGCTTCACCAACCTGGCGCAGGCCATCAAAAGCAGGCCTGCGCGCGAGCCCAACTGCCCTGCCTGCGGCAAGCGCCTGAAGGTGCCCGAAGGCTATGTCCCCCTGGACAAGCAAACCTGGCGCGCGCTGGCGGATTGCCCGGACCATGGCCTCGTCTTAATCGATATGGTGCTAGAAACGATGCGGGACGGCAAAAACAAGGTTAAGCGCAAGGCTGCCCTGTCAGACCAGCAAAACCCAGCCTATGTAAAGACCAAACACCTGCAGTGGGCCAACAAAGTTGCCCAGCTGCCCAAATAAGGAGACCCAGACATGCGAATTACACTAAAGGGACAAACGATGAACTTCAAGCCCCCGCAAACGGTGCGGGAGGTGCTGGAAAAAATGCAGCCAGAAACGGACTTGCCCATCTATGCCTGTTTTTCAAAGGGGTCGGTCGCTGAACTCAACAGCATCCTGCGGGAGACGACAGAGTTGATCCCTATCACCTACGCCCATGAGGAAGGCCGCAGAATCTATGAACGCTCCCTGCGCTTTGTGCTGTTGCTGGCAGCCAAGGAGCTGTTTCCGGACTACCAGCTGCGCTTTGAGCATTCCGTAGGCCAGGGCGTTTATATCCAGATGGAAGGCCGCCGTCTGTACCCGGGTGATGTGGAAGCGCTGGAAGGCATGATGCGCGACTTCATCAAAAAGGACCTGCCTTTTGTCCGTGCGCGGTGGAGCCGCGAGGAAGCCATCAATTATTTCTACCAGCAGGGCGATACAGACAAGGCTAATTTGCTCAGCTACCGGCCTTATGATTACTTCAACATCTACACCTGCGGCACCGTGTCGGAGTATTTTTACGGCGCCATGCTGCCCTCTACCGGCATGCTCAGCAGCCCCTTTGCCCTGCGCTACCGCGCGCCCGGCTTTGTGATGCTGCTACCGGACAAGCATGACATGACGCAGGTTGCGCCCTATGAAAACTTGCCCAAGCACATGTCCGTGTTCGCGCAGTCCAACTATTGGTGCAAGGTGCTCAACTGCGGCACTGCAAGCCGGTTAAACGACCTGATTGCCCTGGATAAACTGCGCGACTTCATCCGCGTAAATGAGGCCTTTCATTCAAAGAGCCTGTCTGAAATCGCCGAGGACATCAGCAACCGCGGCGCCCGTGCCATCTTTATCGCAGGGCCCTCGTCTTCGGGTAAAACGACGTTTGCCAACCGCCTGTCCATTCACCTTCGCGTGTGCGGGCTGGACCCGGTCATCCTTTCCATGGATGATTTTTACCGAAACCGGGATGAATTACCCCTGGAAGCAAACGGGGAGCCCGACCTGGAGGCCTTACACGCACTGGATGTCCCCTACCTGCGCCAGTGCATCAACAGTTTGCTGGCGGGTGAGGAAACCGCGATGCCCCGCTTCAGCTTTGAAAAGCAGCGGCGGGAGGACGAGTATGTCAACATGCGCATTGGCACCAACAGCCCCCTGATTATTGAGGGTATCCACGGTTTGAACCCCGCGCTGCACGCGGAAGTGGACAGCCACCTGATTTGCCGCATCTACATCAGCCAGCTGACCACCATCAACCTGGACAGTCACAACCGCATCCGCACAACGGACGCGCGCTTGCTGCGGCGCATCGTGCGGGATTATCACTTCCGCGCCACCCCGCCCCTGAAGACACTTGAGATGTGGGACAGCGTGCGGCGCGGGGAAGAAAAATGGATCTTCCCCTACCAGGAAAACGCGGACATCGTCTTTAACTCCGCGCTGCATTATGAACTGCCCATCTTAAAAACCCTGTCCTATGACATCTTAAATCAAGTGCCTAAGGACAGCCCGCAGTTTATCAAGTGCAGCCGGATCATCAAAATTCTCAACTACATGCTGCCGGTGCCGGATGACATCCTAAACGAGATTCCCCCGCTGAGCATCCTGCGCGAGTTCATCGGCGGCAACACCCTGTACATGTAAGCACACAAAAAGCGGCCCTGAAAAGGACCGCTTTTTGTATAGATGATTTAGACGTTTCTGGTGCGGACGGTGTGAATGCTGTCGTTTTCGGACAATTGGTTCACCATGTCCGCGAAGTGCAGGTTGCTGGGCAAATGCAGGGTGTAGAGGTTGATATAGATATGCTCCTCCCTGCCGCTGCCGGGCAGATGCTCCACATGAAAGTCAACATCCAGCACGTTGATGTTGTTTTTCTGGAGGTACTGGTTGATGAAGGGCAGGGTTTGCGCGCGGTTGACAAAACGGATTTCCACTTTCTTCAGCGGATTCACCTTGATGACGCGCTGCAGCACCGTCAGTACAATCATGATGAAACAGCCGATGATGAGCGCCAGGTAGTAATAGCCAAAGCCGATCATCAGACCCAGGCAGGCCACATTCCACAGGCTGGCTGCCGTGGTAAGGCCTGAAATCTTCTTTTGCGCAATAAAGATGGTGCCCGCGCCAAGAAAACCGATACCGCTGATGACCTGGGCGGAGATGCGGCCCAGGGAGATGCTGACCTCTTCATTGCCCAGTGTGCTGACGGTTGAGATCAGCAAGCCTTCCAGCACGGCCACAATGGCAGCACCCAGGCAGACGAGACTGTGTGTGCGCATGCCGGCAGGGCGGTTTTTATACTCGCGCTCAATGCCGATGACGCAGCCCACGGTCAGCGCCGCGATAATGCGGATTAACACCTCGTACCAGGTGATGTCGTTTACGGTGATTAAAAAATCCAATCGCCTCTCCCCTTTTCTGCCTGTTGTCATCATAAACGTATGATTTCTTGATTGCGTTATTTTACCACACAGTTCCGCTTTCCCGCAAGCAATCGCGGAACGCTGTCTAATCCCTTAAAGCCGTGATAGAATCATTCCTGGAGGGATTGTGTATGAAACAGGCATGGTTGGTGGTCAACGCGTTCTTAAAGGGACAGTCGTTTGCGCGCATGGAAGCGCTGCTTAAAAACGCGGCAGCAGAGCAGGGGGTTTCGCTTATCACCAAAACCAACGCGGATTTTATCAGGGAGGACAGCTTCAATGCAGCCCCCCGTGCCGCCATCTTTTTAGACAAGGACATCAAATTAGCCCAGCGGATGGAAAACAGGGGCATGCGTCTGTTTAACAGCGCCGCAGCCATCGCGGTGTGTGATGACAAGACGCTGAGTACCCTGGCCTTTGAACATGCTGGCATCCCCCAGCCCAAAACCATCCTGTGCCCCATGACCTTCCCCAATATTGGCTACCCCAATCTGGATTTTCTGGATGAGGTGGCGCAGGATCTGGGCTTCCCCATGGTGGTGAAAGAAGGCAAGGGGTCTTTTGGGCAGCAGGTCTATTTAGCCCGCAACATGGATGAATTAACCGTGTTGATGCGGGAAGTTGGCCCGGCGGATATTCTGTTTCAGCAGTTTGTCGCGGAATCCTCGGGCCGGGATCTGCGGCTGTATGTGGTGGGTGATGAGGTGGTCGCGGCAATTCTGCGCGTCAACCAGAAGGATGATTTCAGGGCTAATATCGAGCACGGCGGCATCGCCTTTGCCCACACGCCCACACAGGAGGAAGCCAGCCTGGCGCTGGCCGCCAGCGCTGCCTGCGGTACGGATTTCGCGGGGGTGGACTTGCTGCTTAGCAAGGATGGCCCCTTGGTGTGCGAGGTCAACTCTAACGCGCATTTCCTGGGTTTGATGGAAGCCACCCGCATCAACCCAGCCGTTCACATCACAAAATTATTAAAGGACGCTTTATGAAAACCATCTGGCTTGTTTACGAACAGAACAATGTCGCGCGGAACCAGTTTTTTATTGACCAGTGGGGATTCGCCGCAAAACAGCAACATGCTGCCATCCAACTGGTTCTGGCACATGATTTGCAAATGGGCATCCAGGATGGCCGGCCCGCGCTTTCCCACAAGGATGGGCTGAAATTGCCGGATGCTGCTGTGATGCGCTTAAACAACCCTTTGCTTACCGCACAGTTTGAACACATGGGCATCCCGGCTTTTAACAACAGCCATGTCGCCCGCATCTGCAACGACAAGCGCCTGACCCATCAACTAATCAGCCGTATTACGCGGACGATGGACACGGTGTTCCTGCGCGGGGATGAAAGCACCTCGCCCCTGCCTTATCCGGTGGTCATCAAGGACGTATTCAGCTGCGGCGGCCGGGGCGTGTACCTGGCGAACAATGACCAGGCGTTTTTGGAATCCGTCGCTAAAATCCCTTCCGGCAGCGCGCTGGCGCAAAGCCTGTCTGATACCCCTGGTAAGGATGTGCGCGCCTATGTGCTGGGCAAGGAGATTATCGCCGTGTTTATGCGCCGCGCCGATCACGACTTCCGCAGCAACATCGGCCAGGGCGGGGACGCCACGCCCTTTGTCCTGCAGCCGGAGGATAAGCGCGTTGTGCGTGAGATCATTAACCTGTTTGACTTTGGCCTCGTAGGCATTGACTTCATTTTTCATGAAGGCAAACTGGTGTTTAATGAGATTGAGGACGCGGTGGGCACCCGCATGCTGTTTGCCAATGGACACAAAGACATTGTCGCGCGCTATCTGGCTTTTATTCTAAACAAGATTTGATATGTATCTGTTTGCGAGAAGCCCCCTAAACTTGATTCTGTGTAGGGGCTGTATTATACTGTTGATGATTTTCTACTGAGGTGATTGAATGGAACTGGACCTGCACGGAAAGAACTTGTTTCAAGCAAAAACCGCGGTGATGTCCGCGCTGGCCCGTGCCACCGCCGCTGATTACCGGCTGAAAATCATCCATGGACACAAGCAGGGCAGCGCAATCCGCGATATGGTACGCAGTGAGTTTAACAACCACCCGCGCGTCATCCGGATGGAAAGCAGCCCCAACCCCGGACAGACGATTTTCGTACTCAGAGAGTACGCATGAACCCCAAAAAAGGAGCAGTATGACCCAACGTCCTGGCCGCAGACCCGTACGGCGCGCACACCGCAGGGAAGACCGCCTTGGTCTTTTGATATTTTGTGTTGCCCTTATCGCGCTCTTGGTGATTATTTCACCGCTTGATGTCACCCAAAAAGCGCTCAATGTAGACCCCACCGCGCCTACATCCGGCAGCACGGGCCTTCGTATAACAGAGTTGATGGCAGACAATTCCTCCGCCTTCCCGGATGAAAACGGCAATTTCCCGGACTGGCTGGAATTGACCAATGTTGCTGATAA
Source organism: uncultured Christensenella sp. (assembly GCA_964346355.1). Lineage (GTDB taxonomy): Bacteria > Bacillota > Clostridia > Christensenellales > Aristaeellaceae > UBA6115. The sequence goes on from CAYFUH010000022.1 coordinate 18,531, forward strand.
CCCCATCAATTTAAAGAATCGGGCGCTGTCCAACCGACCTGACCGCGCGCGCTTTATCTTCCCGGATATCACGCTGGCGCCCGGTGAGCGCATCATTGTATATTGCGACAACACCAACCAGAACGAGCCGGGCAAACCCCTGCACGCCAAGTTTAAAATTTCCAGCATCACAGCCAGCGTCTACCTGTTTGATACCAACGGCTATGTGATTGACAAGGTGGAGGACACCCCCACCTTAAACGCCAATGAATCCTTCGCGCTGATGGAAAACGGGGCGTTTGAGAAGACCGACCTGTATACCCCCGGCTTCCCCAACACGGAGGAAGGCCACGCAGCCTATATGTCCTCCTACCTGATTGAGTCGGGTACCCTGGTCATCAGCGAGATCTGCCCCGCGCCCCGCAGCGGTTTGCGGGATGAGGACGGCGAATTGAGCGACTGGATTGAATTAAAAAACAACAGCAACGCGCCCATCGCGCTGGACGTGTTCGCGCTGTCGGACAACGAGGACCGCCCCATCAAGTGGGTTTTCCCGGAGGACGCCGTCATCGCGCCCCATGGCCGTTATCTGGTTTTCGCTTCCGGTAAAAACCGCGAGAACGCAGGCAACATCCCGCACACCAATTTCTCTTTGGCTGGTGAAGGTGAAACGGTCACCTTATCCACAGTGAAAGGCCAGCTGCTGGACCGGGTGACCTACCCGAACATGCCGGTTGACCATTCCTTTGGCCGAAACGAGGAAACCGGGGAGTGGGAGGTGTTTGAGGTGCCCACCCCGGGCGTTTCCAACGACAAGGTGGGCTTTCACAAAGCGGATGAGTACATGCGCGCCATCAACCCCTACAAGATTTATATCTCCGAGGTGATGAGCAGCAACGATACCATAGCCCCGTCCGCGGGCGGCCCGTTTTCAGACTGGGTGGAGCTTATCAGCTATGCTGATGTTGTCCAGGATATCAGCCACTGGGGCTTGTCCGACAACCTGAACTGGCCGCGCAAGTGGCAGTTTCCGCAAGGCACCAGCATCTGGCCGGGTGAGCACAAGGTAATCCACTTAAGCAAAAGCAAAACGCCGGGGTCGGACGCCTCCGCCCTGCACGCCAGCTTCGCAGTGAAGCGCGCAGGCGGCGAGGTGATGACGCTGTCTGACAGCGATGGACGGGTGCTGGACCGGATTGTCACACCAGAAATCCCAACCGATATTTCCTACGGCCGCTCCCCCGGGAAAGAAGGCTTTTTTTATTTCGACGTACCCACCCCTGGCGCCGCCAATTCTGTTGGTTTTTTTGGCTACGCACCGACGCCCGCTTTTTCCACCGCGGGCGGGCTGTACCAGCAGGACATGAAGCTCGAAATCACCATCCCCAAAGGCGGGGAGATCCGCTATACCCTGGACGGCTCCATTCCGACCATTGCAAACAGCAGGGTGTATGAAGGCCCCATTCCCATCACAGACACAACCGTGGTGCGTGCCCGCGGGTTTAAGGAAGGGCTGCAGCCCTCCCCCGTCATTACCTCCACCTATGTGATGAAGACCTACTTCACCCTGCCGGTTGTCTGCCTGACCACCGACCCCATTGAGTTGTGGGATCCAGACCAGGGCATGCTGGCCATTGGCGAGGGGATTGATATCCTTCAGTATGAGAAGATTCCCTTCAAAAACCCCTACCCGACCTACGCGGTGCATGGCAAGAAACACCGGCCTGGTTATGCGGAGATGTTCCGCCAAAACCAGCAGGAAGCTGTCTTCAGCCAGGGCGTTACCTTTGGCTTGATCGGGCAATATTCCCTAGATATGCCGCAAAAATCCTTCAAGGTGCAGTCACGCGCCCGGTTTGGCAGCAAATACATCCATGCCGCCCTGTTTGATGACCGGCCCTTTGATGTCTACAAATCCTTCGTGCTGCGCGTCAGCGGCAACGACGCGGTATGGACGCGCATGGCCGACGGCGTGCAGTCCCGCCTGGTTGATCAATTGGATACCACCGTGATCCACCAGGCCTGGAACCCTGTCATCGTCTACCTCAACGGCCAGTATTGGGGCCAGTACAACATGCGCGAGCGTGTCAGCCGGTACTTTGTGGCCCAGCATGAGGGCATGGACATCAAAGACGCGGACAACATGACCATCCTGGAGGGCAACAGCAAGTCCTACTGGGGCAGCAACGCCGAATACAAGGAGCTGTTGGCCAAGGCGAAGACACTGTCCCCAGGCAAGAATCCGGATGACTTGAAGTATCTGACTGACCGCATTGATGTTGAAAACTATTTTGACTACATGAGCCTGGAGGCCTTCTTCGCCAATACGGATACCGGTAACATCCGCTATTACAAGCTGGACGACAGCGAGCAGTGGCGCTGGATCCTGTACGACCTGGACTATGGCCTGTTCAACTCCAATGCCAACGGCATCCGGAATATCCTCAACCCCAAGGGCACTGGCGTGAATAACGCGATTGACAACACCCTCATCCGCAAGCTGCTGGAAAACGCCGAAATGCAGGATCTCTTCCTGCGCCGCTTTGGCGCCATCTTTCAAAAGCTGACCAGCGATGTGATGCTTGCGCAGATTGATGAGTGCTACAACATCCTGCAGCCGGAGATGATGATGCATTATGAGCGCTGGTCGGCCTACCACTTAAAGAGCATCTCATCAGAGCAGCCGCAGACCGTGGACGGTTCCATGCGCTATTGGAACGCGCGCGTAGACCGGATGAAAAACGTGGTGAAAAAACGCCCCACCATCTGCTGGGACCAGGTAAAGGAATGGTTCAAGCTGACAGACGCACAGTTAACGGAGTATTTCGGCCCCCGGCCCGAGATGCCGCCCGGTGTGATTTGATCCTTTGATTGCAACCTGAAAAAGCGCAAAAAAGCGGCAACCCTGCCGCTTTTTTGCACCTTGTGATTGGCTTATTTCTTGTTGAGCATGTTTTTGATTAAACCGACGATGGCAGTCAGCACGCCGCCGCCCACACCGCCGCCCAGGATGCTGGCGATGATGCTGCCAATATCTGTGCTGCCGGACGCGGAATTGACCACGCCCAACAGGCC
>CAYFUH010000022.1:21684-25801 GCA_964346355.1 uncultured Christensenella sp.
GCCTTCCAGCTGTCTGCTGATACCGAAAATATACCCAGCGTAAACGGTTTTTATGCGCAAAACGGCTTATTGCTTGTTTAAAAATTCTTCCGCCTGCTTGAGAATGATCCGCACATCGCTGAAGGACAGCTTGCGGTAAGCCTGGTCATACGGAAGTATGTGCGCCTGCACGTCATCGCCAGAGGCAATGCCCTGGGTGCAGTCAAAGGTGGCCAGGAAGTAAGTAAAATGCTTCAGCATCCCGCGGCCCTGCGGATAGACGATGTCCCCGCCAAAACCGGGCACAATGCGCGCGGTGATGCCGGTTTCCTCATAGATCTCCCGCAGCGCGGTCTGGGTTTCATTCTCCCCTTCCTCCACATGGCCTTTGGGCAGGCCCGTGTTACCGGACAATTCCGTCACCAGCACATAAAGGCGCTCGCCATCCTGCTCGCAATAAAGCACCGCGCCGGCGGAATATTCGTGCTTATAGGCGGCAAACAGCGCCTTCTTGGTTAAAACACAGGTGTAAACCGATTGCCCGTTGGCCGTTTGTTCCTGCTTGCGGATGGCGAAACTGAGCGTTGTGTAAAAGCCCAGGTTGTCCCCCAGGCTCATCGCCGTAATCTCCATTAGGCCTAGGGAACAAAAGGATTCGACAATCAGCCTGCGCCCCAGGCCGCGGCGCTGGTAGCTGGGGTGCACCGCGATGGTCAGCACCCGGGCAAAGCCCGGATTGCGCTCCTCAACAGACAGGATGCCAATGACGCGGCCATATTGGACAAAGCCAAATATGTGAAAGATTTCCATGGACTGCCAGGCGGACATCATGCGCTTGTACTGGGTTGGGGTCAAGTGATGGGTGCAGGGCGCCAGCAGCTCGGCCACGCCGGGCAGGTGCAGGCGGTTTTTCAGGTTGACAAACATGGGCCTGGACCTGTGGATGCTCTGGCTGATTTGCGGCTTGGTCTGTGCTAACCTGGGGCTTGATGTGTCATGATGTAAACTCATAAAGAATGATTCACTCCAAATTTGATGCTCTGCTTCGCAAGGCGCCGCAACACGTTGGTTGCCGCGCTTTTATATCGTACGTCTACCATACTATGTAAGCGCGCAGCCCCTGTCAATCGTCTGGAACCCACTGCAAACAACGCGAATCAATAAATGTAGGACAATCTTGCTTGTTTTTCGGAATCTTTGTGACCAACTGGTTTATTTATCAGCAAATTTAGGGTATACTATCAGTGTATTTAACCTACAAGTACGGACGATGGAGAAAATGACATGAAAGCAATCAAAAACGGAATTTTCCTCATAGGCGAGGAGGAAGTCAGCGGCAAAGCGCTGGTGTTCGACACAAAAATCCGCGGCCTTGTCCCGGTTGATGAGATTCCGGAAGGCTGTGAGATCATCGATGCCAAGGGAAACTACGTCTCCCCCGGCTTGATTGACTTACATATACACGGCTATCTGGGCGAGGATACCTCCGACGGCAGCCTGGAGGGCATGCGCACCATCGCAAAAGGTGTGATTCAAAATGGGGTTACCTCCTTCTTGCCGACCACCATGACAGTGTCCTGGGCCGAGATCGAGGCCGCGCTTCAAAACGTCCGCCAAATGATGGACGAAAGCAAACAAAAGAACTTTAAGGGCGCGCAGGTCCTGGGTGCGCATGCCGAAGGCCCCTTCATTAACCCCAAGCGCAAGGGCGCCCAGTCTGAGGAGGCCATCATTCCCCCGGACGCGGATAAAATCCTCGCGCACAAGGACGTCATCAAGATCCTCACCATGGCACCGGAAATGCCGGGCGGCATTGATACGATTAAAAAAGTAACGCAGGAATCCGACGTTGTCGTGTCCATCGGGCACACAGACGCCAGCTTTGACCAGGCAGTGGAAGCCATCAAGGCGGGTGCCTCCCACATCACCCATTTGTTCAACGCCATGACGGCATTAAACCACCGTGACCCGGGCGTGGTCGGCGCAGCGCTCACCCATCCGGTATCGGTTGAATTGATCGCGGATACCTTCCACGTCCACGCCGGGTTGTTTGGCATGCTGCAGAACACCAAGAAGGACCAGTTTGTGCTGGTGACCGACTGCACGCGCGCGGGCGGCCTGGGCGACGGCGAATACACCCTGGGCGGGCAACCCATCTTTGTCAAGGGCATCCAGTGCCGTTTGGCGGATGGCACCATCGCGGGCAGCGTGCTCAAATTAAACGAGGCTGTTTACAACCTGCGTGAGCACGCCGGGCTTACAACCGCGCAGGCGGTACACGCGGCCTCTCACAACGCGGCGCTGGCCATTGGCATGGATGACCATAAAGGCACGCTAAAACAAGGCAAGGACGCGGACATCGTCCTGTTTGACAAGGACATGAACGCGCTGACCGTCTTTATTGGCGGCGAACTAAAATATCAAAAAGGAAGTGACGCACAATGAAAACACTGACCCCACCGCTTGACCCTGGCTTCAACCCGCTGTCCATCGTCTTTAGGGATTATCAAAAGGCTGTGCAGGAGCACGGCGCATCCCAGCATTTCGTTGTGCGTATCCAGCGCGCGGAGGAGCTGTACTCCACCTTCAGCCTGGACATCCTGCCAGAGGGCGTTGATGATGCGCTGACCATCACCCTGCTTGACCGCCTTGTTAAATCCCTCCTGTGGGTGCGCGGCGGCTACCGCATCATCACATCCGGCTCCAAATTGGTGCATGAGCACCTAAAAGCAGCCTATCAGGAGGGCGGCGCCCGCGCCTTTGACGCGGACTTCATGCACACCGTGTATGAGCGCCCCTTTGAAGTGGAATACGCGGAAGACCCGGCCAGCATTGAGGCGTCCAAGGAAAGCGCCAGCTCCATCGGCAAGCACCTGGATGGCTGCCGCATCGGTTTTGACGCGGGCGGAAGCGACCGCAAGGTCAGCGCGGTGATGGATGGTAAGACCCTCTACTCCGAGGAAGTGGTCTGGCACCCCAAGGTGACCGAGGACCCGGATTACCACTACAACGGCATCCTCAGCGCGATGAAGACCGCCGCCTCCCATCTGCCCCGGGTGGACGCGATTGGCGTGTCCAGCGCAGGTGTGTATATCGACAACAAGGCGATGGTGGCCTCCCTCTTCTTGAAGGTGCCCAAGGACCTTTTCCAGCGCAAGGTGAAGAACATCTACATCAATGCCGCAAAAGAAATCGGCGATGTGCCGCTGGTGGTTGCCAATGACGGTGACGTCACTGCCTTGGCCGGCGCCATGAGCCTGGATGCCGGCAACGTGCTGGGCATCGCCATGGGCACCAGCGAAGCGGGCGGCTATGTGGACCACAAAATGCGCATCACCGGGTGGTTAAACGAGCTGGCCTTTGTGCCGGTGGATATGAACCCGGATGCCATGGTGGACGAATGGTCGGGCGACTATGGCTGCGGCGTGAAATATTTCTCGCAGGACGCTGTCATCAAGCTGGCGCCCGCTGCTGACATTGACCTGTCCAGCGCCGATACCCCGGCTGAAAAACTGAAGATTGTCCAAAAGGAAATGGAAAAAGAAAACCCCAGGGCGATGGATATCTTCAAATCCATCGGCGTGTACTTCGGCTATGCCATCGCCTGGTATGCCCTGTTTTATGAGATCAACCAGGTCTTGATCATGGGCAGGGTCACCAGCGGCCTGGGCGGTGACCTGATCATCAAGCACGCCCGCGAGGTGCTGGAGAAGGACTTCCCCGAGTTGGCAAAGAAGATGACCTTAAGCCTGCCGGATGAGAAAGCCCGCCGCGTAGGCCAGTCCGTCGCTGCAGCCAGCCTGCCGGAGATTGTGCGCTAAGCAGATTGTTCACAGAAAACTACGGGTGCCGGCAGCATGGGTTTGTCATTCAGCCGGCACCCTGCTTTTTTGTCAAAAACCCTTGAAAAGAATTTGACGCTTTGCTATCTTCATGCTACAATTGCGCTTGCTGGTTGACGGCCTGCCAATATAGCTCAGTTGGTAGAGCAGCGGTTTCGTAAACCGCAGGTCAAGGGTTCGAGTCCCTTTATTGGCTCCACGAGGTGTAGCGCAGCTTGGTAGCGCGTTTGGTTCGGGACCAAAAGGCCCAGGGTTCAAATCCCTGCACCTCGACCAAAAAAAGACGAGATTTCATC
>CAYFUH010000023.1:0-2063 GCA_964346355.1 uncultured Christensenella sp.
GCAGCGCCTGGCTGATGCGCAGACGGAACAGCACCAACTAAATCGTTCCCCACCTCAACAAACGGCCTTGGCAAACCTGCCGGGGCCGTTTTTTGCGCACTAAAAAAGCCTCCGTTTCCGAAGGCTTTTGCGTTACTGATTAAGTGCTAATTAATAACGGCTCTGGTTGTGCTTGCCATAGCAGTCGTGGCAGTAGACCGGACGGTCGCCGCGCGGCTGGAAGGGCACCTGGGTGGTGGCGCCGCACTCGTCGCAGATCACGGAGAACATCTGGCGCTCGCCGCGGTTCTGGCTCCGGCGGTTGGCACGGCAGCTGGGGCAGCGGCCAGGCTCGTTCTGGAAGCCCTTTTCGGCATAGAAAGCTTGCTCGGAGGAGGTAAAGGGGAACTGGGTGCCGCACTCACGGCAGGTAAGGGTTTTGTCGGTGTACATGTATGTCATGTCCCTCCTTGATATTTGCCAAACCGATACGATCTGTGGTTCCGTGGCTAAGGCATCAGTTTTCCTGAGCAACTACCGGAGGAACGTCCGAATCCCTGGGCTTGGTCCACAGGCATCCTAACACATATGTGGTGTCTTGTATAGTCTTATTGGCAATGTTTTTGGCAGTTTGGCAAAAAATTTCTGCCGCATGGCCCAAAAGACGCAAAAAGAGTATAATGGCAGCAGCACAAAGGGGGAGGATCAATATGAAGAAGCGGTGTTTTAAAAGCCCTCTGGGCTTTATGCTGGCAGTGGAGGAGGACGGCGCCCTCATCGGCCTTGATTTTGTGGAGGAAGAGCATCAGGACGCGCGGGATGACAGCCCGGTGCTGATGATGACCCAAACGCAGGTGAGGGAGTATTTCGCCAGCCTGCGCGAGCGGTTTGAGGTGCCGATCAAGCTTTCCGGGACAGATTTTCAGCAGAAGGTCTGGGCACGGCTGCTGGAGATCCCCTACGGGCAGACGCGCTCCTACGGCCAGATCGCGGCGGACATCGGCCAGCCGGGCGCCGCCCGCGCGGTGGGCCAGGCCAACAACCGCAACCCCATTTCCATCATCGTGCCCTGCCACCGCGTGGTGGGCGCAGACGGCAGGCTCACGGGCTACGGCGGCGGGATGCCGCGCAAGGAAGCCCTGCTGATGATCGAGCGAAACCTTGAAAAATAACGGGGTTCACGGTATACTGAAAGGGTACAACCGACATTTTGAGAGGAGCGTAACATGAAGTTTTTAGTGGAAACCTCTGCCCGCCACGCGCACGTGTCCCCGGCTGATCTGGAGACCTTGTTTGGCAAAGGCAGCGAGCTGACCGTCCGCAAGGCGCTGTCCCAGCCCGGCCAGTACGCCAGCAATGAGAAGATCAAGGTCGTGGGCCCCCGCGGCGAGTTAAGCGTCACCATCTTAGGCCCCACAAGGGGCAACAGCCAGGTGGAATTGTCCTATACCGACGCCCGCACCGTGGGCATCCAGGCGCCCGTGCGCGAAAGCGGCGACATCAAGGGCACCCCCGGCTGCAAGCTGGTTGGCCCCGCGGGTGAGGTGGACATCAGCGAGGGCGTCATCGTCGCCAAGCGCCACATCCACATGACCCCGGCGGATGCCGAGCAGTTTGGCGTGAAGGACAAGGACGTGGTGAGCGTCAAGGTCGCAACCCAAGGCCGCGCCCTCATCTTTGGCGATACCGTGGTGCGCGTGCACCCCAATTTCGCCCTGGCCATGCACATCGATACGGACGAGTCCAACGCCGCCAGCGCCGCGGGCGAGGTCTACGGCGAGATTGTGAAGTAACCCTTCCTGCAAATATCAGCACCCTGGCAACTTTGCGCCAGGGTGCTTTTTTAAGACGGTTTTTGACGTGTTTTTTTCCTTGGCGTTCACTACGTCCCGGGTTATGAATGGCCTTGCCCCTTATAATACCGCACCACCAACTGTGTCCGGTCCCGCACGTCCAGTTTGGCCAGCAGCTGGGACACATAGTTGCGCACAGTGCCCTCGCTTAAAAAGAGTTTCTCCGAAGTCTCCCGGTTGGACAGGCCGTCGGCGATTAACTGCAGCACCTGCAGCTCGCGCTCTGACAGC
>CAYFUH010000023.1:2163-25469 GCA_964346355.1 uncultured Christensenella sp.
GACAGCGCCTCTTTCATCAGCGCGATGACCGCGTATTTTTGTTTCAGCGGCCATTCGCCGGCACTGCTGTTGCGGTAGTCCACCGGGCAGAAGGTGAAGTCCGCAAGCAGCGCCTAGATTTCTGCGTCCAGGGTGACATAATCCTGCGGGGTGTTGTGCACACTGGCGCGGATGGCGTTCATGGCGCTGTTTAAGGACTGCTGCAGCATGGCCATGTCGGCCTGCTGCTTTTCGTCTTTGATTATCAGCCCCAGCGCTCGCGCCTGTAAAATGCCGCGGGAGAGCACATGGCCCACTCGCCCACCTGCAGCTTGTCCGAGTCGCCAAATTCCGCATGCGGCAACCTCAAGCCCGGCGCAAAGAGGATGGCCAGGTCCTCGTCCTTGTCCTCCTCCACTAAATAGGCGGTGGTAAATTTCCCGTCCCGGTATATGGCGAAGTATTGGGCGTCCCGCGCCACGTGCGCGTTGGTGAGCACATGCCCCCAGGGGCTGACCACCGTGCCGGAGCCACCGCCTGTGATCTCGTCCATCTCGGTATAGGTTTTGCCTGTGGGTTCGCCCTCGAAGATCACCACGCTCACCACGCTTTCCAGGCCCTTTTGTATGGGCGCAAGCAGGGGGGAGCTGATCAGGCTGGTATCGGTCTGGGCCTTCAGAATCTGGTCAATTTCAGCAGCGCGCGGGTTTTCCGCAAGGGTCACGGTCATGCCCAGCAGCATCACGCAGGCCAGCATGAGGGCGAGCAGCTTTTTGATGTTCTTGGTGTGTTTCCTTTCAGTTGGTCTGGGTGGCTTGGAACGCCGGCTCTTCCCGCTTTTTGTCCCGGAAGCCGTACTGGGTACGAATGGCATCAGTCGGGCATACCCGCTTGCAGTTGCCGCAGCGGATGCACTCGGGCACGTTGATGTCCTTGCGCACTGCCACATTCATCGGGCAGGCTTTCTCACAGCGCCCGCAGTCGATGCATTTGTCCTTGTCAAGGCTCATCCGCCACAGGCTGATCTTGGAAAACAGCCCATAAAAAGCGCCCAGGGGGCAGACATACTTGCAAAAGGGCCGGTGGATAAACACCGAGGCCACAAGGATGAGTACCAGCAGGCTGGCCTTCCAGTAAAACAGGAAGCCGATGTTGCTGCGCAAGCTTTCATCCGAGGCCAAAAGCGGGACACCGCCTTCCAGGGTGCCTGCCGGGCACACCCATTTGCAAAAATAGGGGTTGCCCATGCCAAAGGCATTGGTGATCACAACCGGCAGGATAAACACCAGCACCAGCAGCATCAGGTATTTGACGTAGCGCAGGGGCTTGTCCACCTTGTGCGGCACCTTGATTTTGGGCGTGGGAATTTTGTACAGCAAATCCTGGATGAAGCCAAACAGGCACAAAAAACCGCAGATGGCGCGTCCCAGCAGCATGCCAAACAGGATGAGCGTGCCCACCACGTAAAAGGAGAAGTCATGTTTGCGCCCGCCGGCCACAGCCTGCAGGGAGCCAATGGGGCAGGAGCCAATGGCGCTGGGGCAGGAGTAACAGTTTAGCCCCGGGACGCAGGCGTTTTTCAGCTTCCCCTGGTAGATGGTAATCCGTTCCCCGAAAAAGCCGGGCAGGTAGCTGTTGGTGGCCAGCGCCGCCAGGGTCTGCACAAGCCAGCGCTTGTCTTTTTTCTTCTTTTTCATCAGCCGATTCCTATACATTCAAGGCAGATGCGGATGGATTTTTTAAACACCTCCGCCACCTCCTTGCGGTACATGCCAAGCAGGATGAAGGCGACGCCGGCCACCAGGAGCAAAATCCTGGTGGCGGCAGACGTCTGCAGTTTTTGACTCATTTCTTCTCACCCAGCAGTTCCAACCGCTCCTGGACAATCTTCAGTTCCGGGTTGACCCGGACCACCGCGACGGTGGGCACTTCGCCGTCCATCAGGATCTTCTGGTTTTCGAGGAATTCCTCTTCCGTCTTAACGCTTTCAAAACTTTCCAAAACATGCAGGATGGACTTGGGAATATAGATGTAGCCAATGTAATGGTAATCCCATTCCAGCTGGTATTTGCCGTAGGGATCCATGCCGTTCATATACTCGGGCACGGCAACCATAAAGCCCATCTCCAAATCGCCCATCACCTTTTCGGAGCTGCCGATCATGATTTCCTCGCCGTGGATGGTGAGCATCTTATCCTTGTTGAATTCGGGGTTGATGACAATCTTGTCCGCTTCATCCGCCATGACGGTGAAGGAGAAGGCCAGCATGAGGGCCAGCATCACAATGAGCGCTTTGTACATAAGAGTACTCCTTTCGTTTGTGCGGCGCGCTTGCGCCGGGATTGGGGTGCGCGCGCACCGGGCCAGCTTGGCTAACACAAATCTTGACGCTGCAACCCTCCTTTTATCGCAGGTGTAAAACCCCTGATGATGTGCACGCCTGTTTCTGGCGTGTTCAACATAGGCTGATGATAAAAAAGTGCCGTCATCCGTTTGAATGCCATGTGCTATCCCTCAAAATGAATTCAGCAACAGGCGCCGTTTTAAGGCGTTACCCGTTTGTGGTTGGTTTCTGCAGGTATCATACCATGTTCATTCGGCTTTGTATATAAAAATATTTATGCACGATTTTATGCATCGTTTTACCGTTTTGAAACAGAATTTGTCTATCTGTCAGTATTCGTACAAAAAAGGGGCACATCATGCCCCTGTCCAAACCGTAACGTCTCTTAAATCTGCCGCACTTCCCGCACCGGCCCGCGCAGGGTGACTTGTTGCGCCTCCAAGGCCTCCTTCACGGCCGCGGTCAGCGCGATGTTGGTGGCCCACCACTCCTTGGTGTTCGCCCAGCAGCGCAGGGTAAACAGCAGCGTGCCGTCCTGGATTTTGTCCAGCGTCGCCCCCGGGGCAGGGTCCCTCAAGACGCTGTCGTTGCGCTGCGCCGCGTCCAACAGCAGGCCTTTGATCTTCTCCACGTCCTCGTAGAAATCCGTCGTGATGCTAATATCAATGCGCCGGGTGTCGTACCAGGAAAAGTCGGTAATGACGTCGTTGCTCAGCTTCGCGTTGGGTACCACCACCTTCTTGCCGTCCAGCGTGCGCAGCGTGGTGTACATGATGGAGATGTCCTGCACCGTGCCGTCCGCGGTCTCCGTCTTGATGAAGTCACCTACCTTAAAGGGCTTGAAGAACAAAATCATCAGCCCGCCGGCAAAATTGCTCAAGCTGCCCTGCAGCGCCAGGCCGATGGCTAAACCTGCTGAGGTGAGGATGGCGACAAAGGAGGCCGCCGGCACGCCCAGGTAAATCAGCACGCTGATGATGAGCGTGAAGCGCAAAAAAACAGCGGTGGCATTTCTTAAAAAGCCCTTGAGCCCGTCATCCAGCTTGCCCCTGTTCATCGCTTTGTCCAGCAAGCGCAGGAGTATCCCGATCAGCTTGAGGCCAATGAAGATCATCAGCCCCGCGACCACGATCTTCAGCACCAAATCGGCCGAGACCTTGGCAAAGAATTCCAGCACACTGCCCCAGATATTTTCCATAAAACTTCCTCTGTGCTCATAATATACAGTCAAAGTATGCCAATGAACGCTTGAAAATGTCAAGTAAAACAGTATATAAACAGGGTTTTTTGTATAAATATTTTGATATACATCATTGTATAATCGTGTTAGAATGAGAAAAGCAAAAGAAAGACAAGAGAGGTAGCAGCGATGCGTATCTTTGTATTCAGTGAAATCGGACCGCTCAAAAAGGTCCTGATTCACCGTCCAGGGCCGGAGCTGGAGCAGCTCACGCCGCCCCACTTAACCCGTATGCTCTTTGATGACATCCCCTACCTCAAGGGCGCGCAGGAGGAGCACGACCTGTTTGCCAAAGCCCTGCGGGATGAAGGGGCACAGGTGTGCTATCTGAAGGATATGACAGCCCAAAGCCTGCACAGCCCGGCCATCAAGGAAGCCTTTGTGCGGGAATTTATTGATGCAAGCGGTCCGGTTGCCGTGCATGAGCGCGCGACGCTGGAGCGCTTGTTGCTTGAGATGGATACAGCCGCCATGGTGGAGAAAACCATGGCCGGCGTCACCTATGAGGACGCGGCTTTGTATGCCCGCTATCCGCTCACGCGCCTGGTGCGGCGGGACATGAGCTATCTGCTGGATCCCATCCCCAACCTGTACTTCACGCGGGATCCCTTCTCCACCATCGGCCATGGCGTGGCCTATTCCAGCATGTACTCACAAACCCGCCAGCGGGAAACCATCTACGGCCGCTACATCATGGAACACCACCCGGATTATGAGGGCAACATCAAATCCTGGTACCAGTCCAGCCTGCCCTTCAGCATCGAAGGCGGCGACATTTTAAACCTGGGCAACGGCGTTTTGGGCGTGGGCTTGTCCCAGCGCACCACGCCGGAGGCCATTGAGCAGTTATGCCGCAACCTGGCAAAGGATAAAGACAGCGGCATCACCAGCATCCTGGTGTTCTACATCCCCAACGTGCGCGCCTTCATGCACCTGGACACCGTGTTTACCCAGGTGGACCGGGGCGTGTACACCATCCACCCGGGCATTTTGCCCACCCTGCGCATGTTCAAGGTCTGGATGGGGGGCGAGCAGCTGTTTGTGCGCGAGTTGGAAGGCAAGCTGGAGGACATCCTGAAGGATTCCCTGCACCTTGATCAGGTGACGCTGATTAAGTGCGGCGGCTCTGACATGATCGCGTCGGAGCGCGAGCAGTGGAACGACGGCAGCAACACCCTGTGCGTATCCCCCGGTGCCGTCATTGTGTATGACCGCAACAGCATCACCAACCGCATCCTGCAGGACCACGGCATCCGCACCATTGAGATCCCGGGTTCCGAATTGGGCCGGGGCCGCGGCGGCCCGCGCTGCATGTCCATGCCCCTTTTGCGCGATACGCTGCCCGCGCTGTAAGGCTTCCACGAGCCAGTTCACCTTACCCCGTGTGCTGAGAACCAAGATAAAACTGACTTCGCTCAAAATTAAAAATGGAAAAATGAAGGAGGACTTAACCCATGCCCGTCAACCTCAAAGGCCGCAGTTTTCTGACCCTGCTTGACTTCACCCCCCAGGAAATCCGCTACATGCTGGACCTTGCCATGGACCTCAAGCGCAAAAAGCGCGCCGGCATCCGCGGGGATTTGCTGGCGGGCCGCAACATCGTGCTGCTGTTTGAAAAAACCTCCACCCGCACCCGCTGCGCCTTTGAAACCGCCTGCTGGGATGAGGGCGGCAACGCCACCTTCCTGAGCAACTCCCAGATGGGCAAGAAGGAGTCCCTGGAGGACACCGCGAAGGTGCTGGGCCGCTTTTATGACGGCATCGAATTTCGCGGTTTCGCGCAGCAAACCGTGGTGGACCTGGCCAAGTATTCCGGCGTCCCGGTCTGGAACGGCTTGACCGACCTGTACCACCCCACCCAGGCGCTGGCGGACGTGATGACCTTGATGGAAAACACCACCAAGCCGCTTGATGAGTGCAAGCTGGTCTACATGGGCGATGCCCGCAACAACGTGGCCAACTCCCTGATGATCATCTGCGCCAAGCTGGGCATGACCTATGGCGCCATCTCCCCCAAGGAGCTGTCACCCGATCCCGAACTGGTCAAACAGATGCGGGCGTTGGCAAAGGAAACCGGCGCTCGGATTGAACTGTCCAATGAGCTGGATCTTCTTCAGGGTGCGGACGCCGTTTACACCGACGTCTGGGTGTCCATGGGCGAGGAGGACATGTTCAAGGAGCGCATCGCCCTGCTGGAAGACTACCGCGTAAACAGCGCCGCCATGCAGCGTACCAACAACCCGCACTGCATTTTCCTGCACTGCCTGCCCGCCTTCCACGACCTGAACACCACCATCGGTGTTGAGGTCAAAGAGAAATACGGCTTGAGCGAGATGGAAGTATCCGACGAGGTCTTCCGTTCACAGGCGTCCAAGGTATTTGACCAGGCGGAGAACCGTCTGCACACCATCAAAGCGGTCATGGTCGCGACCATCGGCCGTCAATAAGGAGGAAAAGATGAGAAACGTACGCGTTGCCCTGTGGGGCTTTGGGGCGATGGGCAAGGGCATGGCCAAATTGCTGCTCTCCCGCATCGGGGTGGAGATCGTCGGTGTTTGTGACCGCTACCCTGAAATTATTGGCAAAAGCATCTATGACCTGCTGGAAGTGGAGCAGCAAAGCCGGCCTGATATCCTGGTTGTGGACAATATTGATGAGGCCCTTGTGAACACACCCGTTGACATCTGCATCGTGGCCACGGATTCCTTCGTGCAGGATGTCTACCCCAAGATCAAGCACGTCATCCAAAAGGGCATCAACGTGCTCACCATCGCTGAGGAGATGGCCTACCCCTGGGCGCAGGAGCCGGAGCTGTCCCGCAAGATGGACCGCTTAGCGCGGGAGAACAAGGTATCCATCCTGGGCACGGGCATCAACCCCGGCCTCATGATGGACCTGCTGGCTGTCTGCCTGTCCGGCGCCATGACAGAGGTGGCCCACGTGCGCTGCGAGCGCGTGAACAGCCTCAGCCCCTTTGGGGAGACCGTCATGCACGAGCAGGGCATCGGCATTTCCGTGGAGCAGTTTGACAAGGGCGTAGAAGACGGCAGCCTGGCCGGCCATGTGGGCTTCCACGAGTCCGCCGCCATGATCGCAAAAGCCCTGGGCATGAGCTATGACAGCTTAAAACAGCAAATGCTGCCCATCATCACCGATGTGGACCGCAAAAGCCCGCACGGCTTTGCAAAAAAGGGGCATATCGCGGGCGTCAACATGACGGCCCAGGCGATGGCAGGCGACAAGGAGATGATCAGCCTCATCCATCCCCAGCAGATTGAGCCTGAGCAGGTGGGTGTGGACACAGGGGACTACATCACCTTAACCGGCACCCCGCCCATTGACATGGCGGTCAAGCCCGAGGTCAACGGCGGGCTGGGCACCATCGCCATGGC
This sequence comes from uncultured Christensenella sp., assembly GCA_964346355.1. GTDB lineage: Bacteria > Bacillota > Clostridia > Christensenellales > Aristaeellaceae > UBA6115. The sequence continues at coordinate 9,119 of CAYFUH010000023.1, forward strand.
CTGCAACATGCTGCCCTTTGTGGTGGCGGCTAAGCCCGGCTTGCTCAGCATGCTGGACTTGCCCGTGCCGCGCTGCGTGATGGGCGACTACCGCGAGATCGCCTTCCCGGAGGGCCGCCATGAGTAAAAAAGGCGATTGGGTCCTGCTGCAAAACGTCATTTTGCAACCGACTGAGCGCGCGCCGCAGGTGCCGGAGGACACCAAGCAGGTGCCTTTAAAACAATGGGTGAAGGGCTGGCTGATAGCGGATGCCGAAATCGGCCAGGAAGCCACAGCCCGCACGCGCACCGGCCGCGTCATCAAAGGAACCCTGGTTGAGGAAGCCCCCAATTACACCCACAGCTTTGGCCAGTTCATTCCGGAGTTGCTCAAGGTGCAGGAAGGCATCAAGGCAGCCATGTGGGGAGAGGAGGCGCAGGCATGAGCGATCTGTCCTATCAGGCGGTCATGGGCCGCAAAAACCAGATCATGAAGGCCGCTGTCGGCTTGGATTACGACCAGTTTGAATTGGAAGGCATCGCCTTTGACTATGAGCGCATGATGGCCTCCTCGAGGCTCACCATCAACCAGGTGATGGACGTGATGCACTCCTTTGGCGTGGGCAACACGCCCCTGGTGGAGCTAAAAAACATCACCGCCCTGGCCCGCCGCCATGCCAAACCGGGCTATGGCGCGCGCATCGTGGTGAAGGACGAGGCCTGCAACCCCTCCGGCTCCTTCAAGGCGCGCCGCGCGGCCCTGTCTGTGCACATCGCCAAGCAGCTGGGCTACAAGGGCGTCATCACCGCCACCAGCGGCAACTACGGCGCCGCCGTCGCCTCCTGCTGCGCCAAGGCAGGCCTCAAGTGCATTGTGGTGCAGGAGTGTTTTGACAGCAGGGGCAAAGGCCAGCCCGAGATCATTGAGAAAGCCCGCAAGTGCGAAGCCCTGGGCGCGGAGGTCATCCAGCTGTCCGTTGGACCCGAGCTGTTCTATGTCTTCCTGCGCCTGCTGGAGCAGACCGGCTACTTCAACGCTTCCCTCTACACCCCCTTTGGCATCCAGGGCGTGGAGTCCCTGGGCTATGAGATCGCCCTGCAGTGCCGCGAGCAATTTGGCAAGGACCCGGACATGGTGGTCGCCACCAACGCGGGCGGCGGCAACCTCACCGGCACCGCGCGCGGCTTGCTGCAAGCGGGCTGCAAGGCGCCCATCGTCGCCGCCAGCGTCGACCTCAAGGGCCTGCACATGGCCAGCGACACCCAGTTTAACCGCAAATCCTTCACCACAGGGCACACCGGCTTTGGCATGCCCTTCACCACCTGGCCCGACCGCTCCGACGTGCCGCGCAGCGCGGCGCGCCCCCTGCGCTACATGCAGCGCTATGTCACCGTCACCCAGGGCGAGGTCTTCTACACCACCGAAATGCTGGCGGTGTTAGAGGGCATGGAGCGCGGCCCGGCCGGCAACACCAGCCTGACCGCCGCCTTTTCACTGGCGCAGGACTTGCCAGAAGACGCCATCCTCATCGTGCAGGAGACGGAGTACACGGGCGCGGGCAAGCACCAAAACGCACAGCTGGCTTTCGCGCGGGAGAACGGCATTAGCATCTCAATCGGTGACCCCGCTGTTCAGACCCCGGGCGAATCCATCGTGCTGCCCGAGCGCCCTGAGCAAATCAAGGCGGTGGAGGTAGATCTAAACCGCCTGCGCCGCTCCTTCATCAACAACGCCTTTGGAAAAGACATCATCATGCCGGATGCGGCAACGCTTTCCTACCTGGCGGAGGAAATCAACCTGCCCGTTGACCAAACCCGCGCCCTGATTGAACACATGCTGGAGGAATCCAAATGAAAAGACCTGATGATTACAAGGCGCGCGCAGCCCACCTCGCCGATTTGAGCGATGAGCAGCTGCACGCCCGCTTCTGGGAGCTGGCCAAAACGCTCACCGATCCCCTTTTGCGCATGGGCTTTGAATACACCACGCCCTCCATTGAGCGCAGCGTGCTGTTGCGCATGGGCTTCTCCTCCCTGGAATGCAAAGCCATTGTGGACGGCTGCCTGGAGCATGGCCTCCTGGGCCATGGCGCGGGCCATGTCGTCTTTAAGGCCTCCAAGGCTTGGGACCTGAGCATCCGCGAGGCGGGGCTCAAGCTTATTTCCCTTGAAAACTGGGACGAAGTGAAAACCTGGTTCAACAAAGGAGGGCAGCAGCATGTCTGATTACAAATTGAAGCCGGATGCCGCCCTGGACATTCGTGAAATCTTAAACGGGCTTGCACATTACCGCCCGCGCCGCCGCGGCTGGACCTGGCGCAAGCCCGTGCCCAACTTGAAGCTGGGCAGCTTCACCTACCGCGATTGCACAGAGCCGCTGACACGCAACGTGCCCCTGCCGCCCGCGCACCACTTTGGCAACATCGACCCGCAGCCGCAGCCTGTCATCACCACGGAGATCGCCTCCGGCCGCTTTGAGGACGACATCCGCCGCATGCGCATGGCCGCCCACCACGGCGCCGACCACATCATGGTCATCCGCACCGCCGGGCAGAGCCATTTTGACAGCCTCATCGAGGGCACACCCCAGGGCGTGGGCGGGGTGCCCATCACCCGCAAGCAGGTGCGTGCCCAGCGCAAGGCCCTGGATTATATCGAGGACGAGGTGGGCCGCCCCATCAACTACCACTCCTATGTCTCCGGTGTTGCCGGGCCCGAGATCGCCGTCATGTTCGCCGAGGAAGGCGTCAATGGCGCGCACCAGGACCCGCAGTACAATGTCATCTACCGCAACATCAACATGCTGCGCTCCTTTGTGGACGCGTGCGAATCCAAGCACGTCATGGCTTGGGCCGGCATTGCGCAGATTGACGGTGCGCACAACGCCAACGCCACCGCCCGCGATGCCTGGAAGGTCATGCCCGAGCTCATGGTGCAGCACGCCATCAACTCCCAGTTCTCCCTGGGCTGCGGCATGCGCCGGGACCTCATCTGCCTGTCCACTGTGCCGCCCACGGCCACGCCCGCGCCCTGCATGTACTACGACCTGCCCTACGCTGTCGCCCTGCGCGAATTGTTTGATGGCTTCCGCATGCGCGCGCAGATGAACACCAAGTACATCCAGTCCTCCGTGCGCGAAGCCACGGTCACGCATGTCCTCAACATGTTCATCTCCAAGCTCACCTCCGCTGACATCCAGTCCACCATCACGCCGGACGAAGGCCGCAACGTGCCCTGGCACATCTATAACATCGAAGCCTGCGACACCGCCAAGCAAACCCTGGTGGGCTTAGACGGCTTGATGGACATGGTGGAACTAAAGGACAGCGGCTACCTGCGCGAAAAAGCGCGGGAGCTGAAGGAGCGCGCCATCCTCTTCATGGAGGAGATGATAGAAAACGGCGGCTACTTCAAGGCTGTTGCCGAGGGCCAGTTTGTGGACTCCGGCCTCTTCCCCGAGCGCAATGGTGACGGCATCGTCCGCGCCATTGACGGCGGCGTCGGCGCCGGCACCCTCATCCAGCGGGCGGAGGACTATCTGGCGCCGGTCACCGCGCACTTTGGCTACAACAACACCCTGGCTTATGGCCTGCAGGACGGCGATGACCCCGCCACCCTCATTGACGGCTGCACCTTCCAGAAGCCCGAACTCATCCAGTACATTGATGAGTTGGACGAGGAGGACAATGTCAACGTCCGCATGGCGCAGACGGAAGCCTTCCGCCAGCCCGGCGGCGAGTATATCAAGCCGGAGATGGAATGGCTGGGCGACGGCACCGTCATGCTGACCATGTTCTTCCCCACCAACGAAAAAGTCGCGGAGGCTGCGGCCCTGGAAGCCGCCAAGCGCATGAATTTGCAGGAGGCAGAAATCATCTCCCGCGAGGTCATGCACCCGGTGGACGGCACGCGCATTGAGCTGAAGGCCAAGGTGCCCTTTGAACTTAAGATCGCGGACCTGGAAATCCAGGAGGATCCCGAGGTCTACACCGATGACGAGCTGCGCGAAGCCTTTGAGAAAAAGCCCATGACCGTTGTGTGCGGTACCGTGGGCGAGGACGAGCACTCCGTGGGCCTGCGCGAAATCATCGACATCAAGCACGGCGGCATCGAAAAATACGGCGTCAAGGTACACTACCTGGGCACATCCGTCCCGCCGGAGAAACTGGTAAACGCCGCCATCGAGCTGGGTGCCCAGGGCATCCTGGCGTCCGCCATCATCAGCCACGACAACATCCACTACAAGAACATCGCCCTGGTGGACCGCCTGGCGCGGGAGCAGGGCGTGCGCGACAAGCTGGTCTTCTTAGCCGGCGGCACCCAGGTCACGCCCGAATTGGCCCGCGAAGCCGGCGCCGATGAAGGCTTTGGCCGCGGTTCCAAGGGCCCGCACGTCGCGACGGCCCTGGTGAAGCTGCGGAAGGACTGAGGACACCTTTATAAACCTTCTAAATGATTCATAAAAATAACCGGGCAAACCACCACCTGATGTACCTTCATCAGGGGTGCTTGCCCATTGAGGTGAACGGGGCAAAGGGGGCTGGCGCTCCCTTGTCCCGCACCCCGTGAAAGGAAGCCCTGTGAGCAGGAAACACGTACATGTGGACGCCCTGGTGGCGGAGATCGGCTCCACCACCACGGTGGTGAGCGCCTTTGACGGCCTTGCAAAGACCCCGTCCTTTGTAGGCCAGGGCATGGCGCCGACCACGGCGCAGGAAGGCGATGTCACGCTGGGCCTCAATGCCGCGATTGATGACGTAAAGGCGCGGCTTTGTGCGGATGAGCTGCACTGGCAGCAGATGTTCGCCGCTTCCAGTGCTGCGGGCGGCCTGTCCATGAGCGTGCATGGCCTGGTGTATGACATGACGGCCAGGGCTGCGCAGATGGCGGCCTTGGGCGCGGGCGCGGTGGTGCGCCAGGTCACGGCGGGTCGGCTTGGGCAATACGAGTGCAGGGCGCTTTCGCAGTTGAAACCCAACCTGATTTTGCTGGCTGGCGGCACGGATTACGGCGACCGCGAGACGGCGGTGTACAACGCGCGTCAGATTGCGGGCTTGCGCCTGAACATCCCGGCGCTGTTCGCAGGCAACTGCGCAGCGGCGGAGGAGGTTTCGGACATCTTTGCATCAGCGGGCCAGCCCCTCACCGTGATTGAAAACGTGTACCCCCGGCTGGATCAGCTCAACATCGAACCGGCCCGGCGCGCGATTCAGGATTTGTTTGAGGTGCACATCGTGAAGGCACCGGGCATGTCGCGCATCCGGGAGCTGGTGGGTGGAACCATTTTGCCCACACCGGGTGCAGTGATGGAGGCGGTTCGGCTGATGCACCCCGCGCTGGGCGACCTCTTGGCGGTGGACGTGGGCGGCGCCACCACGGACGTGCATTCAGCGGCTGCGGGCAATGAGGAAATCGCCCGCATCCAGACGCAGCCGGAGCCCTTCTTCAAGCGCACGGTGGAGGGCGACCTGGGCACCTTTGTCAACGCGGGGGAGCTTTCAAAGCAAGTGGGCATCGCCAAGATTGAGCGCGAGCTGGGGCTTAACGCCACAGCCTTGCTGGATACCTGGCTGCCCATCCCCAAAACGGAAAACCAGCAGCGTTTAGCCGCGCTTTTGGCCAGGGAGGCGGGCTGCATGGCCATCAGCCGGCACGCCGGTAAATTGCGGCAGGTGTATTTGCCGGAGGGCAGGCGCCGGTTTGCCGAGGGCAAGGATTTAAGCGAGGCGGGTACCCTGATCGCCACCGGCGGCGCGCTGACCAAACTGGATTTACGCGCTCAGGTATTGCGTGCGCTGCGGGATCTGAACAATGCTGGCCAGATGCTGTACCCGGAGCCGGGCGCCATGAAGGTGCTGGTGGATCAGCACTACCTGATGGCGGCGCTGGGCACGCTCAGCCGCGCCTATCCTGATGCCGCGCTTCGTCTGCTGGAAAAAACCCTGGTAAAGGAGGAGTTATGAGCAGCTATCCTTTGATGGAAGCGAATCTATCGCTTTTAAAGCAAAACGCCGCGGTCATCAAGGCGGCCTGTGATCAACATAATGTGGAATGGGCTGCGGTCACCAAGGTGGTGTGCGCGGATGAACGCATCGCGCAGGCGCTGGTGACTTCAGGCGTTTTCATGCTGGCGGATTCCAGGGTGGAAAACCTGCGCAAGCTCAAGCAGACGCTGCCCAGGCTCAGCCTGCGCATCGCGGACCCCTATCAGGCGGAGGAACTTGTCTTGCACAGCGAGTACAGCCTGCAGTCGGGGATGGACGCAATCCATGCGCTGGGCGCGGCGGCAGAAAAACTGGACAAACCGCACAGCGTCATGTTGATGATTGACCTGGGCGATCTGCGGGAGGGCATCTATTACAAAGACCGGGACTTGATCCGAAAGACCGCAGCCGCGGTACTGCAGCACAAGCAGTTGTCCTTAGCCGGTATCGGCACCAATTTAACCTGCTTTGGCGGCATCCTGCCGGATGAGACCAACCTGGGGGTGCTGACAGACATCGCGCAGCGTTTGCGTGAGGACCTGGGCACACCCCTCCCCATCATCTCCGGCGGCAACTCCAGCTCCCTGCACCTGCTGTTTTCCGGCAGGCTGCCAAAGGGCATCAACCACCTGCGCATTGGCGAGGCGCTGATGCTGGGGATGGATACCTCCTGCGGTCAGCCCTTCCCGCAACTGTCCCAGCGCGTGTTTACCCAGTACGCCCGCTTGGTGGAGGTGTATGACAAGCCCTCCAAGCCCGAGGGCAAAACGGGCCCCAACGCCTTTGGCGAGGAAGTGTTTTTTGAGGACCATGGCCCCATGGTGCGCGGCATCCTGGCCATTGGCCGGCAGGATACGGACGCGGAGGGCTTAAGCCCGCTGGATGAATCGGTCCGCATCCTGGGCGCCAGCTCCGACCACCTGCTGGTGGATTTAACGCATACCAAGGGCTACAAGGTGGGCGATGTGCTGGGCTTCACGCCCAGCTACGGCGCGCTGCTCAAGGCGTATACCAGCCCCTATATCGTAAAAACTGTAAGCGAATAAAGGAGTAGTGACATGTCAGAATTAGTCGTCGTCGCCCTGGGCGGCAACGCACTGCAGCAGGGCAAAGGGCCAGCGGACGCGGAAAGCCAGCTGCAGGTGGTGCGCAAGACTGCGGCGCAATTGGTGGAGATCCTGAAGGCCGGCCGTCAATTGGCCATCGTGCACGGTAACGGGCCGCAGGTGGGCCGCATCGTGCTGCAAAATGAGGCCGCGGCGGGTATCACCCCGCCCATGCCCTTTGATGTGTGCGGCGCGATGAGCCAGGGGATGATCGGCTACCACATCCAGCAGGCGCTGGGGGAGTATATGGCGGAAGCTGGGCTGCCCGGCCAGCCGGTTACCCTGGTCTCCCAGGTGCTGGTGGACGCGGGCGACCCGGCTTTCACCAACCCCACCAAACCGATCGGCCCTTTTTATACCGAAGAAGAAGCGCAGGCGATCGCGCAGCAGAAAGGCTACACCATGAAGGAGGACGCCGGCCGCGGCTGGCGGCGTGTGGTGGCCTCCCCCCAGCCTTTGGCCATTGTGGAGCTGCCCCAGGTTAAAACCCTGCTGGATGCGGGTTTTGTCCCCATCGCGGCCGGGGGCGGCGGCATCCCGGTCACCCGCCAGGACAAGGGCTACCGCGGCATCGCGGCGGTCATTGACAAGGACCTGGCTGCCTGGCGCATGGCAGCCAGCCTGGGCGCCAAAACGCTGCTGATTTTGACAGAGGTCGAGCAGGCTTGCTTATACTACGGCCGGCCGGAGCAGCAGGCCCTGGGCGTGGTGAGCGCCCAGCAGATGCGGGCTTATATGGAGGAAGGCCATTTCGCGGCTGGCTCCATGGGCCCCAAGGTAGAGGCAGCGCTGCGCTTTGTGGAAGGCGGCGCAGGCCGCACCGCCGTCATCACCAGCCTGAATCAGGCGGTTAAGGGTGCGCAGGGCTGCGCGGGGACCATCATCAACAGCTAAGCGCTGCATGTTTTTGCATTGTTTTTTACTTGTTTTGTTCCGCAAACCAACAAAACACGACCAGAAGATACATTGATAGGCGCGCTGACCTGTATTATTATGCCTGCAATGGCGATGACCGGGAACGTCGTAGCCAGCCCCACTGCCCTTTAAGAGAGCTTCCAGCAGCTGAAACGGAAGCAGGGCACACGGCGGGTGAGTTCCTCCCGAGAGCCGCAGGCTGAACACAAGTAGGCTGTGCCGGACCCCTCCGTTACAAGGGAAGGCAATGTTGGTTGCTGAAGCTGTCTTTGGACAGAAAATTGAGGTGGTACCGCGGTTTATCCGCCCTCAGCGTATATGCTGAGGGCGTTTTTTATACCAAATCATAAGGAGGTTCCGTCATGAAAAAGCTGACCCTGACCCTGGCCCTGATCCTGATTCTAACAACAACTTTGGTGCTGCCGGCTTTTGCGGACGCGGTTAAGCCGGTGATCGGCATCGTGCAGATAGTCAACCACGACGCGCTGGACGCCGCGCGGGAAGGCTTTTTGCGGGCCCTTGCAGAAAACGGCTATGTGGATGGGCAGAACATGACCATCGATTACCGCAACGCCCAGGGCAACCAGGATACCCTGTCTTCCATCGCGGACTATTATGTGGGCCAGCAGGTCGACTTGATCCTGGCCATTGCCACGCCCTCCGCCCAGGCGGTCGCCGGCAAGACGGAAAGCATCCCCATCCTGGGCACAGCCATCACGGATTATGAGGCTGCCAAACTGGTGGCGTCCAATGAGCGCCCGGGTTACAACATCAGCGGCACCACGGATATGAACCCCATCAACGCGCAGATTGGCCTCATCGCCCGCCTGGTGCCGGAGGCCAAGACCGTCGGGCTGATCTACACCTCCAGCGAGGTCAACTCCCAACTGCAGGCCAAGGCGGCCAAGGAGGAAATTGAGAAGCTGGGCCTTGCCTGGAAGGAAATCACCGTCAACAACTCAAACGACGTCCAGCAGGCCCTCAGCGCCATCATCCAGGAGTGTGACGCCCTCTATATCCCCACGGACAACACCCTGGCCTCTGCCATGCCCATTGTGTATGAAGCGGCGCTGGCCGCGAAAGTGCCGGTCGTGGCGGGGGACGGCAACATGGTGATGCAGGGGGGCAACTTCACCCTGGGCATTGATTATGAATTGCTGGGCTACCAAACCGGCTTAATGGCGCTGCCGATTCTGGCGGGCGAGGCGGACATCGCCCAGATGCCTATCCAGAGCCAGAGCGAATACCATTACTATGTCAACAAGACGGCCTGTGACGCGATGGGCATTGTGATTCCGGAGGACCTTATGATCTATGCCCAGGAGATGCCGGACCCGACCATGAGCCCCGAAAATGAGTGAACAAAAAACCGGGGCGCTTGCCCCGGTGTGTGGTTGATGGCTGTTTAAGGTGTTTGCTGCTCCGGCGCAGTCGTGCCCTGCGGCATGGGCGTAAGCCCCGGCTCCACCTTGCTGCGGTCTAAGCGGTTGTACTCCGTGCCCGCGTTCATGGGTTCCTGGCGGAAACTCATCATCTCCGACACCGTGACCAGCTGGAAACCCCGCTCCATCAGTTTCGGGATCACTTCCTCCATCGCCCGGCCCGTGGTGTTCCACACGTCATGGCACAGGACAATCGCGCCGTCTTCGGCCTGCGCCAGGATGTTCTTGACCGTGGCGGAGGTGCTGCGGGTCTTCCAGTCCAGGGAATCCACCGACCACAGGATGATAGGCAGGCCCATGTTCTTCAGCACACGCCGGGACAGGCGGTTGTTGGCGCCATAGGGCGGGCGCATGATGGTCATCTCCGCCCCGGTGACTTCCTTCACCTTGTCCGCGGTGCGTTCCATCTGTGAGCGCACGGTGGATTCTGACACCTCCCTGAAATTGGGGTGTGACCAGGAGTGGGATCCGATCTGGTGGCCGCCATCGACAATTTTTTGCAGAATTTCCTCATTGCCGGCGATGTTCATGCCCTGGATGAAGAAGGTGCCGCGCGCGCCGTGCTTGTTCAGCGCTTCCAGCACAATGAGGGAGTCCGGCTGCGGGCCGTCATCAAAGGTCAGGGCAATCATGGGCAAATTGGGGTCAATCCCGCGGGCGAGCGCCATCTCCCGGGTTGGGTCAGGCGTGGGCGCAGGCGTCGGGGTGATGACCTCCACAGGGGGCAGGCCGTTTTCCGCTTTTAGGAATTCCTTCATCATGTAGCCTTCCTTGCCGTCCTTGGTGCGCACCTTGTAAAAGACCTCGCCGTCTGCCAGCAAATACACCCGGGTTCCGCTTTTGTAGCGGCCCAGGGAGCGCGCGTGTTTGTCCGGCTCCGCGCGCAGATGCAGCGCACCGCCCGAAACCAAAGCCGGGAAGTCCTCGCTGGCAAAAGCTGGCAGGAGAAAGACAGCCGCCATGATCATAGCGACAATCAGCGTAATCAGGCGCTTTTCCATACACCCTCCTTCCCGTACCACTTGGATGATACCCATACAACGAATCACTGTCAACGAATCCTGCATCCTGTACAGACTTTGTTTTTTGAAAGGAAAATACCGTTATAGACAAATCCGGATGAAAACGAACATTGAAGGCTGAGGGCGCTGCCCGTACCATTGACCCCATCAGGCATTGACCGGGAACAGGTAGCCTGTGTGTCACCCCTCAAGAGAACTGCCGGTTGCTGCGAGGCAGCAGGGGAACCACAGCGCGAGTACATCCCGAGAGCCGCAGGCCGAACTCCGTCTGGACAGTAAGCTGTGCCGGAGGCCCACCGTTACAGGGGCAGGCAATGATTGTTGCCGGTGAGCTGTCTTTGACAGAAAATTGAGGTGGTACCGCGGATTCATCGCCCTCAGCGTTATGGCTGGGGGCGTTTTTGATTAACAGGTAGCCTCAAACCGCTCTCTCATCCGCCTGATAAACATTTTTAACAGGAGGAACCCACCATGAAACGGATCACAACCCGATTGCTTGCGCTGCTGATGCTCCTTTCCCTGCCCTTTACCATTGTCGCCGAGGACAAACTGCCCACTGTGGGCATCCTGCAGTTTCTGCAGCACCCGGCGCTGGACGCTGCGCGGGACGGTTTTTTGAAAGCCTTTGCCGAGGAAGGCTTTGTGGACGGTGAAACCGTGAAGATCGACTACCAAAACGGCCAGGCGAGCCAGGACATCTGCGCGTCCATCGCGGATGCCTTTATCGCGGCACCTGTGGACCTCGCCATCGCCATTGCCACGCCCGCGGTGCAGGCGCTGGCCGGCAAGACAGAGACCATCCCGATCCTGGGCACCGCGGTGACCGACTATGAGTTGGCAAAATTGGTGGACACCAACGAAGTGCCTACGTTCAACGTGTCCGGCACCTCTGACATGAACCCGGTAGAAGACCAGGTGGCGCTGATTTTACGCCTGGTGCCGCACGCCAAGGTGATGGGCCTGCTGTATACCTCAAGTGAGGTCAACTCCCAGTTGCAGGCAAGCCTGGCCAAAGCCGAGGCGGAACGCCTGGGCATGCAGGTGGTGGAGGTGACCGTCAACAACACCAACGACGTGCAGCAGGCGGCCATCAACGTGCTGGAGCAGTGCGATGTGCTCTACATCCCCACCGACAACATCGTCGCCTCCTCCATCGCCCTGGTGGTGGAAGAAGCGCTTACCCGCAAGATCCCCATCGCGGGCAGCGAGGCGGCGCACATCCACGGTGGCGGCACCTTCACCTTGGGCATTGATTACTTCAAACTGGGCGAGCAGACCGGACGCATGGCAGCCCGCGTGCTGCGCGGCGAGGCAGAGGTATCCACCATGCCCATTGAGCGCCAGAGCGAGTTTGAGTACCTGATCAACAAAACCTACATGGACGCCCTGGGGCTTCCAATTCCAGAGGAGCTGCTGCCCTTTGCCATTGAGGTGGGGGAAGCCAACTGATCATCCCACGCTTTGTTTCTGTCCTCCCCGGGAATTTTCCCGGGGAGGCATCCCAAAAGACGATGAACCTGAGGTAGTATGCAACAAATTCTGCTTGGCGCTGTTTCTTTAGGATTGCTCTGGTCTATCATGACGCTGGGCGTCTACATTTCCTACCGTATTTTAGACGTGGCCGATTTAACGGTGGAAGGGTCCATCACACTGGGGGCGGCCGTCTGCGCGAACATGATCACATCGGGCAACGACCCGGTGCTCTCGCTGCTGATTGCCTTTTTGGGCGGCACAGCGGCCGGGCTTGTGACGGGGCTGCTGCACACCAAGCTGCGTATCCCGGCGCTTCTGTCCGGCATCCTCACCATGATCGCCCTGTACTCTGTCAACCTGCGCGTGATGGGCGTGTCCAACGTGTCCCTGCTGCGCATGACGACGGCTTACAGCAAAATCTCTGACTGGCTGGGGGTCAATAAGACCCTCTCCGTCATCATCATTGGCGGCGCGGCCGCGGTGGGGCTGGTGTTCATCCTCTACTGGTTTTTTGGCACGCAGATTGGCAGCGCCATCCGCGCCACGGGCAACAACCCGCACATGGTGCGCGCCCAGGGCATCAATACCGACACCGCCATCATCATTGGCCTGATGCTGTCAAACGGCCTGGTGGCACTGGCAGGCGGGCTGATTGCCCAGTCGCAAAACTATGCCGATGTGCAAATGGGGACGGGCGCCATCGTCATCGGCCTGGCCAGCCTCATCATCGGCGAGGTGCTCTTTGGCAAGCGCGGCTTTAGGAGCCGGCTTATTTCCATGATTTTTGGCGCCATCACCTACCGCATCATCATCGCCCTGGTGCTGCGCATGGGGATGCCCGCGGACGACCTCAAGCTGTTTACCGCCATCACGGTGGCCCTGGCCCTCTCCCTGCCGCGCTTTCGTGAGCTGCGCGACACATTCAAAGCATCCATCAGCGGGAGGAAGCGCCATGCTTGAGATCAAGAACCTGACCAAAGTATTTAACCCCGGCACCATCAACGAGAAGCTGGCGCTAAACGATGTGAACCTGCACTTGAATCCGGGTGATTTTGTCACCTTAATCGGCGGCAACGGGGCCGGAAAATCCACCCTGCTCAACTGTGTCGCCGGCGTGTACCGGCAGGAGGGCGGCAGCATTACGCTGGATGGCCAGCTGCTGGACCGCTTCAGCGAGCACAAGCGCGCCAAACACCTGGGCCGCGTCTTTCAGGACCCCTTGATGGGTACGGCTGCTGATATGGAGATCCAGGAAAACCTGGCCCTGGCGCTGCGGCGCGGCATGCGGCGCACCCTCAAATGGGGCGTCACCAGCTTTGACAAAGCCCTCTTTCATGAGCGGTTGGCCGCCCTGGGGCTGGGGCTGGAGGACCGCATGTCCGTCAAGGTGCGCCTGCTCTCCGGCGGCCAGCGCCAGGCGCTCACCCTCCTGATGGCTACGCTCAAGGCACCCAAGTTGCTCCTGCTTGATGAGCACACCGCGGCGCTGGACCCGAAGACCGCGCGCAAGGTGCTGGAATTGTCCGAGCGCTTCATCCGGGAGATGGGCCTCACCTGCATGATGGTCACCCACAACATGCGCGATGCCATCAACTATGGCAACCGCCTGGTGATGATGAGCCACGGCCGCATCATCCTGGACGTGAACGGCGGCGAAAAGCGCAAGCTGACGGTGGAGGAACTGGTGCACATGTTCTCTGCCAAGGCGGGGGAAGAGGTCATGAGCGACCGGATGCTGTTGAGCTGAATTTGGTTCATAAACAAAAAACGAAAGCTTGCGTTTTGCAAGCTTTCACCATAATTAGGGGTTTATTTCAGTCCAATGAGCTGCCGCAGCCGCTCATCCATTTCTACCTTGAAGGTTTCCTCCGGCAGCTGATGAAAGCGCATCATCTCACCGCTTAGGGGGTGTACAAAGGCAAGCGCGAAGGCGTGCAGCATCAGCCGAGGCGCTTTGGGCATGCTTTTGTGGCCATAAAGCGGGTCGCCCAGCACCGGGTGGTGGGCATGCGAAAAATGTACCCGGATCTGGTGCGTGCGGCCGGTCACCAACTCTGCCAAAACCAGCGCGCTGCGCGCGTCCTGGCGCAGCAAGTGCCAGTGTGTCAGCGCGTCCCGGCCGCCTTGTACTACCGCCATCTTTTTGCGGTCGCGCGGGCTGCGGGCGATGGGGCCGCAGAAGCTGCCGCTGTCGTCCCTCATATGCCCGGCTACCACGGCAAGGTAGTATTTTTTTATCTGCCGCGCGGCCAAAGCGGCTGAGAGCGCTTGGTGCGCCGCGTCCTGCTTGGCGATGAGCATAAGGCCGCTGGTGTCCTTGTCCAACCGGTGCACAATGCCCGGGCGGTCAGCGCCCCCGGCGGTGGATAAACGGTCCATATGGTGCAGCAGCGCGTTGACCAGGGTGCCGCGCGCGTTGCCGCTGCCCGGGTGCACCACCAGGCCGGCCGGCTTGTTGATGACGGCCAGCGCCTCATCTTCATATACCACATAAATGGGCAGGTTCTCCGCTTTGGGGGTATCATCCGCCACTTTGGGAACGCATAACGCCACTTCATCCCCAATATTTGGGGAAAAAGAGGGCTTGTCCACCACTAATCCGTTCACCTGCACCTGTCCGTCCCGGATCAATTTCGCAGCCTGGGAGCGGGAGAGCGTGTCGCTTGAAAGCAACACATCCAGGCGCTCGCCGGTGCCAGATATCACCACCCGCTTCATGCTGCCTCCTGCTTTTTGTCAAATAAAATGGCAGCCATCAGCAGCACAGCGCCCAAGGTCACCGCGATATCCGCGGCGTTGAACACCGGGAAATCGACAAACAAAAACCGCAGGTAGTCATGCACAAAGCCATAGATCAGCCGGTCGGCCAGGTTACCCAGGGCGCCGCCCACAATCAGTCCGGCGCAGACGGATTCAAAGCGGCTTAAGGACAGCCTGCGCAACACCAGGCTGCCCGCGATGATGAGCAGCGCGGTTAAAACCAGGCTCAGCGCGGGAGAGCCGGACAGCATCCCAAAGGCGACGCCCGTGTTGCGCGCGTAGGAGATGCCGATGACCCCGGGAATCAGCGCCCGCTCCGGGCCCAGCGGCAGGTGTTTCAGCGCCAGGTCAAGGACCAGGACGCATAAGGCGGTGACGGCAAGCCGGTGTTTCATGAAACCTCCTGTTCACAAATGGGTTTTGCCCTGTCCCTTTATTATAAGCCCGGAACCAGCCCGCGCAAGCCTTGCTTGATGTGTTTGTGCGCGGGGTATGATAAAATGGCGTGAAAACCAACCAGGACGCGCTCAGGAGGATGCTATGAAGTTAACCACACTGGTATTGATTTTACTTGTACTGGCGGCGGTTTTTGCCGTCTATCCGGCGTTTTTCAAAGCCACACCGACCTCTGCCCAGGAAGAGACTGCCCCGCCGGTGTATTTCGCGGGCGGCTGTTTCTGGGGCACAGAGCACATGATGTCGCTGGTGCCCGGCGTGATGGATGTCACCAGCGGCTATGCCAACGGCACCGTGGACAACCCGGATTACCGGACGGTGGTCTCCGGCACCACCGGCCACCGGGAGACGGTCAAGGTCACCTACAACCCTGCTATGGTCACCTTGACGGAGCTGGTAGAGCTGTTTTTCTCCTCCATTGACCCTACGGTGGAAAACCGCCAGGGCAACGATGTGGGCACCCAGTACCAGACCGGTATTTATTTTGAGAACGAGCAGGACGGCAAGATCATCCAGGCACTGGCCGAGCAGGAGAAGACCCGGCACGCTGATTTCAAGGTGGAGATTGCCCCGCTTACCGCTTTTTGGGAGGCGGAGGACTACCACCAGGACTACCTGATCAAAAACCCGGGCGGTTACTGCCACTTGGGCCCGGATGATTTTGAGCGCGCCAAGCAAACCGGCAAGCAGGAAACGCCGCGCAAGGCCGAGTACCGCGCCATCAAGCCTGCAGAGGCCAAGGAACGCATGGACGCGGGGGAGGAGATATTGATCGTGGACGTGCGCGAGCCCTATGAGTTCGCCGCCGGCCACATCCCTGGCGCCATCAACCTGCCCCTGGGCAACCTGGTGCAGTTGGCCCAATCCCAGATTCCTGACAAGGACACGCTGGTCTTCCTGTACTGCCGCTCCGGCGCGCGCAGCCGCAGTGGCGCCATGCAACTGGTCAAGGAGGGCTACACCAATCTGTACGACCTGGGCGGCATCATCAATTGGCCTTATGATATTGTGAAACCTTAACAATTAACCCAAGCACCAAAAGGCTCCGGGACACCCTGTCCCGGAGCCTTTTTTATGCAGTTATAGGGGAATTACGGGGCGATGCGGGTTAAGCCTTCCATGCTGTAGGTGATGTCCATCAGCATTTCGGGTGTGTCCACAATCAGGTCGCGGTACTCAGCGCCGGTGTACTGCGCCATGCCGCCGATGTTGTA
>CAYFUH010000024.1:0-2221 GCA_964346355.1 uncultured Christensenella sp.
GATGAACCTTTTCCCCGCGTTGGACGACTACATCAGTGAAAGGGGCTTGCCGTTCACATGAAACCAACCTTGGTGCGCAAAAACGGCGTCATCAGCCTGCATTGATGGCGTGCAACGCTGCGAGGACAGGCACTTTGATGATGCGAATACAGTTGAACAGGAGCATTCGGAATGGGTTTGCATGATGTATACACGGACATTGCTTCCAAGTTGTCAAAGCTGGATTTTGGCAAAATATGGCCTGGGTTTCATCCCCTCAAGTTCGCCTTGTATGATGACGAAAACTGCTTCTTTGACGGAGAGTATATCGAAAAGACGGATGATTTCTGCGCAAACACCACCATTGCGTACAATCAGGAAAACATTGCCATATGGCGGGTTACAGGTGAAGAAAACCTGGATATTCTGACCTGCAATATCGTGCATGAAATGTTTCACGCCTATCAGGTCAACCAAGGGTGGGATTGCTGGGCGAACGAGACGGAGGCCCTGCAAAACTACCAATATATATCGGAGAACCTGAGCGGAAAGCTGTATGAAAACGAGCTGATAGTAGCGCTTGGCGACGCCTTTGATTCAAAAAAATACAAGGAACTTTTGGATGTAAGAGCCTATCGGTGCGCGCGTTTTCCCTATGAATACCAGTACGAAGCCAAAATCGAAGAGATCGAGGGAACGGCCAACTATGTGGAGTGGATGGCACTGCGTCAGTTGGACGAAGCCAAGGCGCATTCCCGTTTTGAGAAAATGAAAACGGCCATTACAGATCCGGGCGCCTTCTTCCCCATCAGGAAGTCCTGCTATTATACCGGGGCTTTGATGATTGTTGTGTCCTTATTGGCGGGGGACTATTCCTATGACAGCACAGATAGACCCCATGCCGTCAGAATCGTCCAAAAAATGGATGCAGCAGCCGCTGGTTTTGATACAAGCAGGCTGATAAACAGCAAGGTGGAACAGGAAGTTTCATCATACCATCAGGAAACAAAAAGACTGATTGAAAAAGCCGTCCAGCACAACCATGTCATCTTAAAAGGCCCGCTGGAACTTGTCAGCGTGAACATTTATGATGCAAGATGCCAGGGTGATTACATCACCTCCAGGTATTTCCTGATGTATCTTGAACATGATGAACAGAAAGTGAAAAACGGCAACTTCATCATCAAAATGAGCGGGCCCAAAACAATCGATCTGGTGTATCAATGGGATTAATTAAAAAACACAGGGGACGGACCCCTGTGTTTTGCTGATATGACAAGGGAAACACACGCTGATGACCCCTGTGTTTTCCCTTACTGATCCTCGCCCATAATCCACTGATGATGATGTTCGCTGTGGATGAGTTTCATATAATAAGGATTCGGTGGCGTAACAGCATAATTATTGCTTGAATCCATAGGATTATATTCATTGATAGCAAGAGCGTGAAACATGGCCCTGTATTCCTCTGGATAGTCTTTCATCAGCTCAGGATCTTGCAGTACATCATCAGCGCTAAGCGGGCGTTTGTCGTAGAATAGATATCCAAATGTAAAATCTGCAAGTCCGAAATGATTCTCATAAAATGCTTCGCCTAACACATGCCCGTTATATGCTTTTTCTAGATTCGCTACATGCACAATCCTGCAAGGGATTCCAAGGCATTGCAACAAAACCGCGCCAACCCTTGTTATATCTGTGCACCAGTCCGTTCCACGCTGAATGATTTGCTTTTCCGTTCCGCCAAACAGCATCCGGTCGAAATCAGCATCATAGTTTGACGCGATTTCACTGGTGAATTTCAAAACTCTTTTCACCGTTTGTTTGCTGTCAAAGCTTTGGAATTGCTTGGCAAAATCATATAGTTCATGACTTCTTGTATCCGGTAAACTGACCTGTGAATAGAGGTGCTCACGCGAATGAGAATCCAGACGAATCATGTGTCGAAGAAACGCATGATCTATCGATTCCGGCGCATGAAGATCGTGCCTGAACATATGTTCATAGGCTTTTCCGAAAACACCATATCCTTTTTGCACGCTGACCTCTTCAAATTCAATTGTCTACCAAGTGTTTTTGTCGTATCGCGTACTTTATTATAGCATATCAGAAAAACTCCCCCCAAAAAAACACAGGGGACGGACCCCTGTGTTTTGCTGATATGACAAGGGAAACACGCACTTGTGACCCTTGTGTTTCCCTATGTTTCAGGCTGCCTGCTTTCTGCGGAAGAGGCGGGCGA
>CAYFUH010000024.1:2321-6420 GCA_964346355.1 uncultured Christensenella sp.
CCCTTGTGTTTCCCTATGTTTCAGGCTGCCTGCTTTCTGCGGAAGAGGCGGGCGATGAAGCCCAGGTTGATCTTCTGCTTGCTGATGACGTCAAAGGCCACCGCGGTGAGGAGCACCAGGCCCTTCACCACCTGCTGCACGTCAATGGACACGCCCATGATGGACATCCCGTTGTTGAGCACGCCCATAATCAAGGCGCCAATCAAGGTGCCGCCCACGGTGCCGATGCCGCCGTAGGCGGACGCGCCGCCGATGAAGCAGGCGCCGATGGCGTCCAACTCAAACCCAATGCCCGCCTGGGGGGAGGAGGAGTTGAGCCGTGCTGCGAACACCAGGCCCGCCACAGCGGCCAGGAAGCTCATGTTGACATAGGCCAAAAACTTGATTTTGTCTGTCTTCACACCCGACAGCCGCGCGGCCTTCTCGTTGCCGCCCACCGCGTACAGATGCCGCCCCAGCACGGTCTTGCTGGTTAAGTAGGAGTACATGATCAGCACGATGCCCACGGTGATCAGCACCACCGGCGCGCCGGTGTGGTTGGCCAGGATGTAGAAGAAATAGATGATGGCCGCGCTGATGACACCGGCGCGCACCAGGGTGGTCACCAGGTTTTCATAGCTGTAGCCCTTGCGCTTGCGGTCCTGGCGGCGCTTCACTTCCATCACAACCACCGCCAGCGCAATGACAATGCCGATGATCAGGCTGGTCACGTTGCGCAGCGGCACATTGGGGAAGATCCCGCCCAGGAAGTTCCCGATGGCGCCGGTGGTCAGCTGCGTGAACCTGGCCGGGAAGGGCGCGATGGTCAGCCCCTGCAGCACAATCAAAGTCAGCCCGCGGAAGACCAGCTGGCCCGAGAGCGTCACAATAAAGCTGGGGATGCGCACATAGGCAATCCAGAAGCCGTGCCAGATGCCGATCAAAATACCGATGAGCAGGCACAAAAAGACCGACACATAGGGGTCCCACTTCCAGGTAATCATAAAGGTGCCGGCGCAGGCGCCCACAAAGGCGACCACCGAGCCGACGGACAGGTCAATGTTGCCGCCGGTCAAAATACATACCAGCATACCCACCGCCAGCAGCACCACATAGGCGTTCTGGTTGATGAGGTTGAACACGTTCATGGGCTTTAGCAAAATGCCGCGGGTGAGCACCTGGAAGAAAATAATGATCACCACCAGCGTGATAAGCATCACGAACTGTTTAAGGTTTTTTGACAATGCCGATTTCATTCTGCTCATGCTGTTTGCGCCCCCTTGCTCGCCTGCATAATGGTATCCATGATGATTTCCTGTGTTACCTCTGCCCGGTCCATCTCGCCCACGATTTTGCCCTCCACCATGATGTAGATGCGGTCACACATGCCCAGCAGTTCCGGCAGTTCGGAAGAAATCATGAGGACGGCCTTGCCCTCTGACACCAGGTCGTTGATGATGCTGTAAATCTCGTACTTCGCGCCAACGTCAATGCCGCGGGTGGGCTCATCCAGCATCATGATGTCGGGCTTTGAGAACATCCACTTGCCCAGCAGCACCTTTTGCTGGTTGCCGCCGGACAGGTTGCCCACCTGCTGCTCCACATCCGGCGTGCGGATGTTGAGCTGCTGGCGGTAATCCTCCGCCGCGTGCTGCTCTTTATCTTTATCAATCACACCGCGGGAGGAGACCAGGTTTAACCTGGAGAGCGTGATGTTGTGCTTGATGGATTCCGCCAGCACCAGCCCGTCGCCCTTCCTGTCCTCGGTGATGTAAGCAAAGCCGTGCGCGATCGCGTCCGCCGCGCTGTTTAAATCAAGCGTCTGGCCGTCCTTTTTGACGGTGCCGGATATCTTGGCGCCGTAGACCTTGCCAAACACGCTCTGGCACAGCTCGGTCCGGCCCGCGCCAATCAGCCCCGCGATGCCCACCACCTCGCCCCGGCGCACGTTGAGGGACACGTTGTCCACCACCCTGCGCTCTGTAAACAGCGGGTGATAGACCGTCCAGTCCTCAATCTCCAACAATTTTTCGCCAATTTGCGGCCGGCGCTTGGGGAAGCGGTCCACCATCTCCCGGCCCACCATGCCGCGGATGATGCGCGGCTCGCTGATGGCCTCGGCGCGGTTGTCCAGCGTCTCAATGGTGGCGCCGTCGCGGATGACGGTAATCTTGTCCGCCACATAGGCGATCTCGTTTAATTTGTGGGAGATCATGATGCAGGTGATGCCCCGCTCCTCCCGGAACTTCTTCAGCAGGTTCAGCAGGTTTAGGCTGTCCTCATCATTCAGGGAGCTGGTGGGCTCATCCAGAATCAGCAACCGGACATTCTTGGCCAGCGCCTTGGCGATCTCCACCAGCTGCTGCTTGCCCACGCCGATGTCCTTAATTAAGGTGCGCGGGTTTTCGTGCAGGCCCACCTCCCGCATGTGCTTCTGCGCGTTTTGGTAAGTCAAATCCCAGTTGATGCCGCCAAAGCCTGTTTGCTCATTGCCCAGGAACATGTTCTCGCCAATGGACAAATAGGGGACCAGCGCCAGCTCCTGGTGGATGATGACGATGCCCAGCTGCTCCGAATCCCGGATGCTCCCAAAGCGGCACTCCTGTCCGTCATAGATGATGTCACCCTCGTAGGAGCCATAGGGGTACACGCCCGAGAGCACGTTCATCAGCGTGGACTTGCCCGCGCCGTTCTCGCCCACAATGGCGTGGATCTCCCCCTCCTGCACCGTCAGGTTGACGTTGCTCAGCGCCTTCACGCCCGGGAAGGTCTTGGTGATGTTGCGCATTTCCAGCAGGACGCCGGCCATCGTAATCCCCCTTTTTCAAGCAGTGAGGGGAAGGCGGCGCAAAACGCCGCCTTCCCGGTTTTCATCAGTGAATCAGTCGACCTTCAGCTGGTCCTCAGTGTAGTAGCCGGAGTCAATCAGCAGCTCTTTGTAGTTGTTGATGTCGGCAAACACGGGGTCGCACAGGAAGGAGGGAACAACCTTCACGCCGTTGTCATAGGTTTCGGTGTCGTTCACGGGCACTTCCTCACCCTTTAAGATGGCGTCCACCATCGTAACCACCTGGGCGGCCAGGGTACGGGTGTCCTTGAACACGCTCATCGCCTGGTAGCCCTTGATGATGTTCTGGGTGTTGGCAACGTCGCAGTCCTGGCCGGTGACCAGCGGGAAATCATCCAGCGTGTAGCCGGCGGCAATCAGGGAGTTGGTGATGCCCAGCGCCAGGGAGTCGTTGGGGGAGAGGACAGCGTCCAGCTTGGTGCCATCGGCATAGCCGGTGAGCAGGTTGTCCATGCGGGCCTGCGCGTCCTTGGTGCCCCAGCCCAAGATGGCGATCTTCTCAAACTCGGTCTGGCCGGATTTGACGACAATCTTGCCGGATTCGTAGTAGGGCTTTAAGATATCCCACGCGCCGCCGTGGAAGTAACGGGCGTTGTTGTCGTCCGGGGAGCCGGCGAACAGCTCGAAGTTAAACGGGCCTTCCGCGTTTTTCAGATCCAGCTTTTCTTCGATGAACAGGCCCTGGATGGTGCCCACCTTGTAGTTGTCAAAGGTGGCGTAGTAGTCCACATGCGGCGTGTCGGTGAGCAGGCGGTCATAGGCGATGATCTTGATGTTGTTTTCCGCAGCCTGCGCAAGCACGGTGCCCAGCGCAGAGCCGTCGATGGAAGCCACAACCAGCACTTCCGCGCCGCCCAAGATCATGTTTTCGATCTGGGAGACCTGGGTCGCCACGTCGTTGTTGGCATACTGCAGGTCAACCTCATAGCCGGCTTTTTCCAGCTGCTCTTTCATGTTGGCGCCGTCCTGGTTCCAGCGCTGCAGGGAGTTGGTCGGCATCACAACGCCCACCTTGCTCGCAGCCAGGGCAGAGCCGGCGCTGAGCAGGAGAACAGTGACCAGTAACAGGGATAGCAGTTTCTTCATAGGTACACTCCTTTTATTTTACAAGGCGTCCTCGCCTTATATTCCGTTGTGGTGTCATGATCCGCCGCGGGTTCATGAACATGGGCTTCATTCAAGGGCTGTTTGTGGTTGTTTCGCCTAAGGCGCGCACGCGCCTTGCTGTGCATAATCTTACAATATTGTTTGCGCGGTGTCAATCGATTGCGC
>CAYFUH010000024.1:6520-25151 GCA_964346355.1 uncultured Christensenella sp.
GTTTGCGCGGTGTCAATCGATTGCGCACACGCAAGCCCGCTTGAAGCAGCCCGCCCCGGCATTTGCCATTCCCAAAAAATCCCTGTATAATCAGCCCACTACAATGAAGGAGTGTGACGTCCCGCATGGGTATGGATGACCCTGGATCGCCGATATTCAGCTCTATTGTTCTCATTTTTGTTCTGACCATCATCAACGCCTTTTTAGCCGGCGCCGAGATGGCCTTCGTCTCCCTCAACCCCAGCAAAATCAAGGACATGGCGGATGGCGGCGACAAGCGCGCGATCAAGGTGCAACGTCTGCTCGCGACACCGGATGCCTTCTTATCCGCAATTCAGGTTGGCATCACCTTCGCGGGTTTTTTCAATTCCGCCTCCGCAGCCCGCGCCTTTGTAGACAGGCTGATGCCCGTGCTGGGCAATGTCCCGGCTGCAGAAACCGTGGCCAGCCTGATTATCACGCTGATCATCTCCTATGTCACCCTGGTGTTGGGCGAATTGTACCCCAAGCAGCTGGCGCTGCAGGTGCCGGAGCAGTATGCCCGTGTTGCAGCCGGCGTAATCCTGTTTATGCGCGCCGCGTTCAAGCCCTTTGTGTGGCTGCTGACAGTATCCGTCAGCCTGCTTAAGAAGCTGACGCCCATTGATTTCACCAAGAAAGAGGAAAAACTGACCCGCCAGGAGATGAGCCGGCTGCTCAGCTCCAGCCGCACCGACGGCGCCATTGACACGGATGAGTTCAACATGATGCGCGGCGTGCTGTCCCTGGACACCCGCTTGGTGCGCGAGATCATGGTGCCGCGCGTGGACACGGACATGCTGGACGCGGACGAGCCGTTTGACAAAAACATGGCCTTCCTGCTGGGGGAGATGCGCTCGCGCATCCCCATTTATCAGGAGGAAAAGGACAACATCCTGGGCGTCGTGCACATGAAGGACGTGCTTATCAACTTAAAGGCCCTAACAGACGGCCAGCTCACCTTCCGCGACATCGCCCGCCCGGCTCTTTTTATCCCGGATACCATGTACACGGATGAATTGCTGGTGCAGTTCCAGAAGTCCAAGCAGCACCTGGCCGTGTTGGTGGACGAGTTTGGCGGCGTGTGCGGCATCGTCACCATGGAGGACCTGATTGAGGAAATCGTGGGCGACATCCAGGACGAGTACGACAACGAGGAGGAGGAGGAGCTCACCCTCATCAGCCCGACGGAGGCCATTTTGGACGGCAGCCTGCCGCTGACGGATGTCAACAAGGCTTTTGACCTTCATATCACCTCTGAGGACGCGGACACCATCGCGGGGTATATGATTGAGCAGCTGGGCTATTTGCCCAAGCCCGGCGAGGCTGCTGAGGTGGAAAATGAGCAGTTCACCCTGCGCGTGCTGCGCGCCAAAACCACGCGCATTGAGTCCGTGCGCCTAACGCTGAAAAAGCCGGTGGAACTGGAACCCCTTTCCCCGGAAGAGGACGAATAAACCACTTGCACCCCGCGCGATGGCGCGGCTTTGAAAGGGAACGTATTGAAAACATTTAAATTCTTAAAACCCGAGTGGCAGGCGCTGATTGTCATTTTTTTGCTGCTGCTCCTGCAGGTCACAGCGGAGTTAAGCCTGCCCGCCTACACCTCCACCCTGGTCAATGTGGGCATCCAGCAGGACGGCATCGAGGACGCCCTGGCCGATCAGCTGCAAACGTCCAGCATGGATGACTTGATGCTGCTGATGGACGAGGGGGAGAAGCAGGCAGTTCAGGCCGCCTACACACGAGCGGGCGACCTGTACATCAGGAACAACAACCTGACGCTAACGCAGCGCGAGCAGGCCATCAATGCCCTGGAATTGCCCATGGCTGTCCTGATGGGTATGCGCAGCATGGAAGGCGGACAGGAAGCCTTGGCCAGCCTGCGCAGCGGCATGATTACACGCGAAGCGCTGCTTGCGCAACTGGACCAAAACCTGCCCATGCCGCTTACGGGCGAAGCCGGCGCCCAGTTTATCAGCCAGGCTGCTGCGCAGTTTGTGCGCGCGGAATACATTGCCCAGGGCATCGACATTGGAAAGGTCCGCAACAGCTTTTTGTGGACCAAAGGCGCCGTCATGCTGGGCCTGACCCTGCTGTCGGTCATCGCTGCCCTGGCTACCAGCTTTTTGTCCAGCCGGGCCAGCGCGCGCATCGGACGCGGGCTGCGCGCGCGCGTGTTTAAAAAAGTGCTCTTCTTTTCCAAGGCCGAGGTGGACCATTTCTCCACCGCCTCCCTCATCACCCGCTCCACCAACGACATCAACCAGATTCAACAGGTGTCTGTCATGATGATGCGCATGCTGCTTTACGCGCCCATCATGGCCATCGGCGGCATCTGGCGCGTCACCCAGGTGCGCACCGGCTTAGGCTGGATTGTGGTGGTCACCGTCGTTTTAATGGTCATGCTGGTCATCGCGGTGGCGCTGACAGTCACGCCCAAGTTCAAATTGAACCAGAAATTGGTGGACAGGATGAATCTGGTCGCGCGCGAAAACCTCACCGGCGTGCAGGTGGT
Source organism: uncultured Christensenella sp. (assembly GCA_964346355.1). Lineage (GTDB taxonomy): Bacteria > Bacillota > Clostridia > Christensenellales > Aristaeellaceae > UBA6115. The sequence goes on from CAYFUH010000024.1 coordinate 9,057, forward strand.
GCGCGCCTTCTCCATGGACGGGCATGAGATCAAACGCTACGGCAAAGCCAATGACGACCTCACCGCCGTCAACCGGTCCATCAATTACGCCTTCAGCTATGTGATGCCCATCATGGGGCTCATTTTAAACGGCGTCTCCCTGGCCATCCTCTGGTTTGGCGCCAAGGGCATAGACCTGGGCAACCTGCAGGTGGGCGATATGATCGCCTTTATGAGCTATACCTTCCAGATCGCCTTCTCCTTTATGACGCTGGCCATGTTAGGCGCGGTGATGATGCCCAGGGCGGAGGTCGCAGCCCAGCGTATCTTTGAAGTGCTAAATACAGAAAGCGACATCAAGCAAACAGACCAACCCAAAACCCTGCCCGCAGGGAAGGCGGGCAGCCTGCGCTTTGAAAATGTCTCCTTCCGCTATCCGGATTCGCAGGAGGACATCCTGTCCGACCTCAGCTTTGATATCCATCCCGGGCAAACCGCCGCCGTCATCGGCGCCACCGGCTCGGGCAAATCCACGCTGGTGCAGCTCATCCCGCGGTTTTTTGATGTCACAAAAGGCCGCATCTTGATGGACGGCGTCGATATCCGGGATCTGTCGCTGCACGATTTGCGTGAGCAGATCGGCTTTGTGCCGCAGGTGGCGCAGCTGTTCTCGGGCACCATTTCCTCCAACATCAAGTTCGCTGATGAAGCCATCACAGATGAGGACGCCCAGCGCGCAGCCTCCCTGGCCCAGGCCAGCAGCTTCATCGCGGACAAGGAGGAGGGCTGGGAGTCAGAGGTCGCCCAGGGCGGCAGCAACCTGTCCGGCGGGCAGAAACAGCGCCTGTCCATCGCCCGCGCCATCGCCAAAAAACCGCGCTTTTTGCTGTTTGATGATTCCTTCTCGGCCCTTGATTACCGCACCGATTTGCTGGTGCGCCAGGCGCTCAAGAAGGATTTTGAGGACGCCACCGTCCTCATTGTCGCCCAGCGCATCGCCACCGTCATGCAGGCGGACACCATCCTGGTGCTGGACCAGGGCCAGTTGGTTGGCCAGGGCACGCACAGGGAGCTGATGAAGTCCTGCGCCACCTATCAACAAATCGCCAGAAGCCAGCTGTCAGACGACGAGCTGGCCGGGCAGGGAGGGCAGGCGTCATGAGTGAACATAAAAAAGGACGGCGCACGCAGCGCCCGCAGGGCGGCCCCCACGGCGGCGGCCGGATTGTCGAAAAACCCAAGGACTTCAAAAACACCGTCCGGCGCCTGTTTCATGTGCTCAAGCCCTGGCGCGTCAAACTGTACATCTGCGCCGTCGCGTCCATCCTCAGCGCCGCCATCGGCATCTTTGGGCCCAAGATCTCCGGCCAGGCCACCACCGCCATCTTTGAAGGCTTAGTTGCCAAGGTGCGCGGCACGGGCGGCATCGATTTTGCGCGCATCGCGCAGGTGCTCCTCTTCCTCATGGGGCTGTATTTGGCCAGCTCCGCCTTTTCCTTCATCATGCAGCGCGTCATCGCGGGCGTCACCGTGGATTTTTCCCGCAGCCTGCGCCAGCGCATCGGGGAGAAGATCCACCGCGTGCCCGTTGGCTACTACGAAAAAACCAGCATTGGCGATGTGCTCTCGCGCATCACCAACGATGTGGACTCCGTCTCCCAGAACATCTCCAACATCTTCTCGCAGTTTCTCTCCGGCCTGGCCACCCTGCTGGGCGTGCTCATCATGATGATCGTCATCAGCCCGCTTTTGGCGCTGCTGGTTGTCCTGGTCGTCCCCCTGGCCATGCTGATCGCGGCCATGATCTTCAAGCGCTCCCAGCGCTATTTCAAGGCGCAGCAGCAGCTGCTGGGCGACATCACCGGCCAGGTGGAGGAATCCTACGCCGGGCACATGGTCATCCAGGCCTTCAACCGCGAGGAGGAGACCTTAAAAACCTTCCAGGAATCCAACGACAAGCTGTATGACAGCGCCTGGAAGAGCCAGTTTTTCACCGGGCTCATGCAGCCCATCATGAACTTCACCAACAACCTGGGCTACCTCCTGGTGGTGGTGGTGGGCGCGGCGCAGGCCGCCCTGGGCATCATCACCGTGGGCGATGTACAGGCCTTCATCCAGTATGTGCGCAACTTCATGCAGCCGCTGATGCAGTTCTCGCAGATCACCGGCGCCATCCAGACCATGGCCGCCGCGGCCGAGCGCGTCTTCGCCTTCCTGGATTTGGAAGAAGAAACCGACCCTGCCAGCCCGCCCGCTCTGCCGCAGGTCAAAGGCCGCGTCTGCTTTGAGCATGTGCGCTTTGGCTATGACCCGGAAAAAATCATCATCCACGATTTCTCCCTCTGCGTGTTGCCCGGGCAAACCTGCGCCATCGTGGGCGAGACCGGCAGCGGCAAGACCACCCTGGTCAAGCTGCTCATGCGCTTTTATGAGCCGCAGTCCGGCCGCATTACCTTGGACGGCCTGGACATCGCCACCCTCACCCGGGACACAGCCCGCTCCGCCTTTGGCATGGTATTGCAGGACACCTGGCTGTTCTCCGGCACCATCATGGAAAACATCCGCTACGGCCGCCCCGATGCCACGGATGAGGAGGTCATGGAGGCCGCGCGCATGGCGCACGCCGATCACTTCATCCTCACCCAGCCCGGCGGCTACCAGATGGTCATCAACGAGGAGGCCGACAACATCTCCTCAGGGCAAAAGCAGTTGCTCACCATCGCCCGCGCCATGCTGGCGGACAAGCCCGTCCTCATCCTGGACGAGGCCACCTCCAACGTGGACACCCTCACCGAACACCGCATCCAGCACGCCATGCGCCAGCTGATGGAAGGGCGCACCAGCTTTGTCATCGCCCACCGCCTGTCCACCATCCGTGAAGCCGATGTCATCCTGGTCATGGACAACGGCAACATCGCAGAGTTTGGCAACCACGACGAGCTCATGAAACTGGGCGGCAAGTACAAGGAGCTGTACGAAAGCCAGTTTGAGGTGGCGTAGGGGCAGGTGCGGGAACGACTGGGGCTTTCCCCATCAATATTGAATGTTTCAAGTTAAAATAGGATAGCCAAAAAAATTAGGGTGCATTTCCACAGAAATCTGTATGAAATGCACCCTAAAAATTATGAAATGTCCGTTTGTCTAACAATATGATTTCTTCTGCGCCAGATTTGTTATACTTTCAACCAAACTGACACGAATCATACCGCGGTCAGGATAAAAACAGACAGCTTCGCTTGTTTGTAACCTCAACCCACCGTACTCAAATCCCAGGTCTCGTTCAATTTGGGCACGTCGTTAATCAGGCGCTTTGTGTAGGCTGCCTGCGGGTTTAAAATCACCTCGTCCGCGGTGCCGGACTCCACAAACCTGCCCTTTTCCATGATGTACACGGTGTCGGAGATGTGGTAGGCCAGGCCGATGTCGTGGGTGATGAAAATGATGGTCATGTTGGTTTCGTCCCGCAATTTCAGCAGCATGTCCAGGATGGTGGCGCGGGAGCAGGCGTCAATCATGCTGGTGGGCTCATCCGCCAGCAAAATCTTGGGCTTCAGCAAAAAGATCCGGGCAATCATCAGCCGCTGCATCTGCCCGCCGGACAACTCAAAGGGGTATTTGTTGGTCATCTCCTCATACTTGAGGTTGACGAAAGCCAGCGCCTCCGTCATCAGGGCGATTTTTTCCGCCTTGGGCAGCCGCCCGCCTCCGCGCATCCGGATGCAGTCTAAAAGTACGGTATCAATCTTGTTGAAGATATTGTAGCTGGAAAACGGGTCCTGGAAGATAGCCTGGATGCCCTGCCAGTACTTGCGGCGCTTCTTGGCCGTGGAAAGGTCCAGCGGCTGGCCGTGGAAGTGGATCTCGCCCTCCGTTTTGGACAGCAAACCCAGCAGCATCTTGGCCAGCGTGGTCTTGCCGGAGCCGGATTCCCCCACAATGGACACCAGTTCCCCGTCATAAAAATCAAAATCCACGTGGTCCACCGCCGTTACGGTCTGGCGGCCCAAGCCAAATACCTTGGTCAAGCCCCTGCCGCACAGGCAGACGGTGCGCTCAGCGTTCAGCGGCATACTTCCTCCTCAGCTCGTCCTCATCCCGCCAGCAGCGGCTGGCACGGCCGGATCGCAGTTCGCGCAAGTCCTGGTTCATGCCGGTGCAGCGCGGCTCTACATACTTGCACCGGGGCGCGAAACGGCAGCCCGCGGGCGGCTTTTTCAAATTGGGCGGCGTGCCGGGGATAGCCACTAACTTGGTGTCCCGCATGCCCTCCTCCGGCACCAGGATGGAGTCCATCAGACCCTTGCCATAGGGATGCACCGGGTCAAACACCACCTCCCGGGCGGTGCCCTGCTCCACAATCTGGCCGGCGTACATCACCATGATGTCATCGGTGACGTTGTATAACAGCGGCAGTTCATGGGTGATGAAGATCATCGTCTTGATCATCCCTTTGTCCATCATGTTGCGCAGCATCTTGATCACCATCTTCTGGCTGGTGACGTCCAGGGCCGAGCTGGGCTCGTCCGCGATTAGGACCTGGGGGGAGAGGATGGTGGAAATGGCGATGACGGTACGCTGCTTCATGCCACCGGACAATTCCACCGGAAACTTGCGCAGGGCGTCTTTTGGCAAGCCCAGCTTCTCAAAGCGCTGGGTGGCCAGGTCCTGGATATCCTGCTTGCTCATCCCGGTATCATGGGCCCGCACCACATCCTCGATGAAGTGGATGACCCGCCTGGTGGGGTTTAAGGCATTCATGGCCGCCTGGGGGATGTAGGCGATCTTGGTGCCCAGGATGTTCAGCCGCACCTCATCCGGCGGCATCTGGGTGATGGTTTGTCCATCCAGGATAATGTCCCCGCTTTGGTAGTGCAGCGGCGGGAAGTAATAGCCCATCAAGGAGAGGGCCAGGGTGGATTTGCCGCAGCCGCTCTCCCCGGCGATGCCCAGGCTGCGCCCCTCATACAGCTTTAAGGACACATGGTCCACCGCGTAGATATCCTCGCCAAAGCGGGTGACGTATTTGGTGGTGAGGTCACGCACCTCCATAACCGGTGTATTGCTCATGACGACCCCCTTATGAGCGCAGTTGCGGGTTGAACACCTGGTCTAAGCCCGTATTCATCAGGTTTAAGGAGAAGGACACCAGGGCAATCACCAGGATGACCGGGAAATAGGCCCACCAGGAGCCGTTTAGATGGGCTGAATACTGCATGGACCAGCTCATCATCAGCCCCAGGGTAGGCACCTCCGTGGTCTTGGGCCCCAGGCCCAAAAGGGACAGCTGGGCTTCCGCCAGGATGCCGGAGGACACCTGCAAAATGAAAGCCATCACCACATAGCTCATGATGTAGGGCAGGATGTCCCGCAAAATGATGCGCAGGAGGCTGTGGCCAGAGAGCCGGCTTAGGTTCACATGGTCCCGGTTGCGCAGGGAAATCACCTGGGAGCGCACGGAACGCGCCGTCCACACCCAGCTGGTTAAGCCAATCACCACCGCCACGGTGGTTGCCCCGCGCTGATCCTGCCCGATGGAATAGGAGATGAGCAGCAGCAGCACAAAACCCGGAATGACGGTGAAGATGTTGGTGAAAAACATGATGACATCGTCCACCCAGCCCCCCACATAGCCCCCCAGCAGGCCCAGGCTTAAGCCGATGAAGGTCGCCACCAGGCCCGCGATGAGACCGATCACCAGGGAGGTGCCCAGCGCGGATACCAGCTCCTTGAGCACATCCCGGCCAAAGTTGTCCGTGCCCAGGGGCAGGGTGGTGACATTGGCCACCCCCCGGATGTTGACATAGTCATCCTTGGCAATGACGCCTTTATCCACAGCCTGTCCGGTGTCCGGGTCGGTCTCCGCCAGGCTCATCTCCGGGGCCTTGCTGGCCGCCACCAGGCGCTTGTTGAGCCGCTCGTAGTAGTTGCGGTCCGCCTTGGTCATCCCGGCCGGACGCTCCTTGCCGTCATACTGTGTTTTCCAGGCAGAAAGCAGCGCCTCCGTGTCGTTGATGTTGAGCCCCTCGATATCCTTGCCGGTCACATCCAGCCAGTAGGCCATCTTGACGCGGTCATCCTGGCTTAGCAGGTTAGCCACGCGCTTGCTCTCTGCCTCCGGCAGGCGCAGCACGTTGCGCTGGCTGCCCACCGCGTCATACAGGGACACATAGGTGCCCGGCCTGGCAAAATTGCCCAGGCCAATGGGCTGCAGCGGGTTGCCCGGGTTGATCAGGGGATACACCATAATTACCAGAAGCAGCAGCAAAAAGATGCAAAACCCAAACAGGAAGAGGGGGGAGCGGAATACTTTTTTCAGTGTGTGTTTCATCCCTTGCTCCTTTCCTCAGCCAATCTGGGCAGCCTTCACCCGGGGATCGATGAAGGCGTAGAAGACATCCAGCAGGAAGGCGGACAGCAGCACCATCACCGTGATGATGAGGGTGGTGGCGGAAATCAAGGGATAGTCCGCCATGGTCACCGCCCGGTACATGGTGGTGCCCAGGCCTGGGTAGTTAAAGATAATTTCCGCCACCAAGGCGCCGCCAATCATGGTGCCGATCGACAAAGCCAAGCCCGTCACCTGGGGCAGCATGGCGTTGCGAAAGACATAGCCCACGATCTTGCGGTCCTTAATGCCCAGGAAGCGCGCGTATTTCACATAGTCGGCGTTTAACTCGTAAATGGACATGGAGCGCATGCCAATCGCCTGGCCGCCGATGGAAATGAGCACGATGGACCAGAAGGGCAGGTGGTAGTGGTAGATGACCGAGCGCACGAAGTCCAGGCTCAGGTTGGGGATCATGTCAAAGGCATAGCCGCCTGAGATGGGGAAGAATTGCAGGTTTACGGCAAAGACCACCAGCAGGATCACCGCCATGCCAAAGGCCGGGATGTTGCCCAAAAACAAAGCCAGGGGCAGCAGCACCTTGTCAAAGCCTTTGCGGATATAGGCAGCCAGGGCGCCCAGCACATTGCCCAGCAGCCAGCCCACCAAAATGGCAGGCAGCTGCAAAAACACCGTCCACCAGATGGCGCTGCCCAGGATGTCCCGCACCTGGCGGGGGTATTGGCTAAAGGATGTCCCCAGATCCCCCCGGCTCAAATTGGACAGGAAGATGAGGAACTGCTGGAAAACGGGCTTGTCCGTGCCAAACTCCGCCTGGTAGCGCTGGTAAATCTGGCTCACAGCGGAGGCGTCCGTCATGCCGCTGGCCATGCGGCCGGTGATGGCAGCCACCGGGTCTGCCGGCATCAGGCGGGGCAAAAAGAAGTTAAGCGCCAGCGCGGCCAAAAAGGTGATGACAAACCAGATGATTTTTTTGCTGAAGTACCTGCGGTAGCCCTTCACGAATCCTTGCCTCCCCCGTGGTGTATCTCAAAGAAAAAGGAAGGCCCCTGCCCCGGGAAGCCGGGACAGGGGCGCGGGGATTATTCCCCTACCAGGGTGATGTTGTACAGGGCCGCGATGCCATAGCCGTCCGTAGCAACCGCCGGGGGGATGTTCAGGCCATCGCCGTCCTCGGGGAAGTTGGTCCAGACGCTCTCGTTGACCGCGTGGAAGGTAGCCGGGCGATACATCAGGGCGAAGGAAGGCACCTCGGTTAAGTAGATGCGGACCAGTTCGGTGTACATCTCCTTCAATTTGGCCTCGTCCGTCGTCATCGGAATCTGCTGGATGATGGCGTCGGCTTCCTCGTTTTTATACTGGCCCCAGTTACCGGTCCAGTTGTTCTCAACGCCCACCAAATCGGCGCCCAGGAACTGGCGCACACGGCCCCAGGGCATGCTGGGCGCGGCGCTCTCAGGGGAATACATGAAGATATCGTAATCCTTCTGGCTGGGGTTGGTGAAGATGGTCTGGTAGATGGACCACTCAGGGAATAAGGTGGTGATCTCAATGCCGATCTTGTCCCCGGCAGCAGCCACCATTTCCATGGCCGCCATCCAGTCGCTCCAGCCGTTGGGGCACACCGCGTTGAAGCTCAGCTTCTTGCCGTCAATGTCCCGGAAGCCGTCGCCGTCCGTGTCCACAATGCCCGCCTCGTCCAGCAGCTTGTTGGCGCCGTCATAGTCAACGCCCGCCCACTGCAGGTCTTTCACCGCGTCATGGTCGTACATCGCCTGCTCGCCCACGGTGGGGTTCATCAGGGAGCGGGGCACGTCCTTAAAGGAGGGGCTCTGGTTGGTCATGGCGTTTTCGATGATGGCGTCATAGTCCACCGCCATGGCGATAGCCTTGCGCAGGGCCGCGTGCTCCTTCAGGAGGGGGTTGTTCATGTTGTACCAGGCCGTGGGCATGGTCAGGCAGATGCCGTAGGGCGCATCCTGCATGTAGGTGGAGATGGGCAGGCCTTCGTCCTCCCACAATTTCTGGATATTGGGCAAGAACTGCTGGTTCACGTCAATCTCGCCCGCCTTGAAGGCAACTTCCATCGCGGAGTTGTCAGCGAAGATGTTGTGGGCGATGTATTTGGGCGCGGGAAGCTTGCCCCACATGGAGGCGTCCTGTCCCCAGTAGGCGTCGTTGCGAATGAAAACCACCTTCTGGTCGTCCGCGAAGAACTTGCCGTAGGGGCCGCTGAAGGGCACATCCTCTGCCTTGTCGTTGAGGATGGAGGTGGCATCGCTGTTGTTGCGCTCCTTCAAGGTCTTCAGCCAGGCTTCCTGCACCACAAAGGCACCGATTAGGTAGTCCTTCACTTTCAGAGGGTTCACCGGCTTGCCGTCGGCGTCCACCTTGGCGGTGATGACAACGGTGAGGTCGTCCTCGGCTACCACTTTGTCAATAAAGCCGCCGTAGTTGGTGGCCATGCCGTTTTGAATCTCGATGCTCAAGTCCCAGGTGGCTGCCACGTCCTTGGCGGTGAGCGGGCTGCCGTCGGACCACTTGGCAACCGGCTTGATTTTGACGGTAGTGGTGATCAGGTCCTCCGTCACGACGGGGTCGCCGTCCGCCAGCAAGGGCAGCATGGCGCCGTCCAGGAAGTTGTACATGTACAGGGTTTCAAACATCACGGTGCGGGCGCCCCAGCCATTGCTGGTGGTGGCCATGGCGTTGTTCTGGTTGGTGCCCACAGGGTTCCAGGTGGCCACTGCGCCCCATTGCTGGCCGCCGAAGTACAGCGTCTCGTTCCGGGGCAGCTGCACCACCTCCGCTGCGGCGCCGGCGACAAGGCCCAGGGCCATGCACAGCGAAAGCAGCAGGGAAAGCAGCATACGGTTACGGTTTCTCATGATGGTTCCTCCTTTTATTTCCTACGGTCTTTTTGCAGACCGAAGCCATACCTGTAGGGGGGACAGCGCCCAGTCCAAAAAACGGGACAAACAAGGCATCCTGTCAAAAATGGTTGGATTAATCGATTTCTTTCCTCATTTATACACTGGTTTTTTGCACCTGTCAAGTCCTCCGGGCTCAAAAAATCCGCAGGGCCGTTTGTCTGTTTACAAACCATTGCCTGTCCTTGCCGGACATGATAAATTAAAGCAGAACAACAAATAAAGGAGAATCACATGGCTACCTTCAACCTGCTGGCCTTTGACATCGGCGCCAGCAACGGGCGCGGCATCCTGGGCCGGTTTGACGGCGAGCGCATAGAGATGACGCCCCTGCACCAGTTTGAGAACCATTTCACCCAGCAGGGCGATCTGTACACCTGGGACGTGTTCCGCATCCACCAGAACATGAAACAGGCCTTCCTCCGCGCGAAGGCAGAGGGCATTCTACCAGACAGTTTTGGTATCGATACCTGGGGCGTGGACTATGGCCTGCTGGATGCGCAGGGCGCATTGGTGGAAGCCCCCCGCGCCTATCGGATGAGCACGGACCAAGAGATGCACGCCGCCTGGGAGCAAATCCCGCAGCGGCGGATGTTTGACCTCACCGGCATCTCCGCCATCAGCTTCAACACCGTCTTTCAGCTCTACCGCCGTGTGCAGGAGGGCGACTGCGCGCTGAAGCAGGCGCGCACGCTGCTTATGATGCCGGATTTGCTGGCCTATTTTTTGACCGGTGTCAAAAGTATGGAGTATACCGCCGCCTCATCCACAGGGCTGATGGACCTTGCCACCCGCACCATCAGCCCGGAGATTGCAGAGGCCTTAAAGATCCCCAGCCACCTGTTTTGCGATATTGTGATGCCAGGGCGCCTGCTGGGGGAACTCAAGGACGACATCGCGCGGGAGGTGGGCCTGCCGAATATTCCCTACGCCTTGGTGGGCACGCATGACACCGCCAGCGCGGTCGCCGCCATCCCTGGGATGGGCGATTTCGCCTTTTGCTCCTCCGGCACCTGGAGTTGCTTTGGCTTTGAAAGCGACACGCCGCAGCTGTCAGATGAAGCCTTCCTCAGCCGCTTTGGCAACGAAGGCTCTGTCCAGGGCGCCTACCGCCCGCTTGTGAACCTCATGGGCTTGTGGCTGGTGCAAGAGTGCCGCCGCGAATGGGCAAAGGACCTGGGCTATGTGCCCTCTTGGGAGGACATCAAGATTCAGGCGGCGCAGGCAGCGCCCCTGCGCAGCGTGATCAACCCGGACGACGCCATTTTTTACAAGGCGGGGGACATGCCGCGCAAAATCCAGGACTACTGCAGGCAGACCAGCCAGCCGGTGCCGGAAACGATGGGGCAGATCGCCCGCACCTGCTATGAGTCCCTGGCCCTGAAATACCGCTATACCATTGAGCGCATGGGTAAAATGAGGGGGAAGCCCGTTGACAGCCTGAACATCACGGGCGGCGGCATCCAGAATAACCTGCTCAACCAGATGGCTGCCGACAGCACCGGGCTGCCTGTCACCGCAGGCCCCATTGAGGGCGCGGCCATGGGCAACGCGCTGATGCAGGCCATGGCGCTGGGGGAGATCGCGGGCATGGCGCAATTGCGCCAGGTGGTGCGCGCCAGTGTACAACCCCGTGTGTACCTGCCCCGCCGCACCCAGGCCTGGGAGGACGCCTATGGCAAACTGCTTGACCTGTTATCAACAACCAATGAGAAATGAGGAAATCACATGACGTATGACCTGGTAATCATAGGCGGCGGGCCCGCCGGCTACCTGGCCGCGGAACGCGCGGGCCAGGCGGGGATGAAGGTGGCGCTGGTGGAGGAGCGCGCCTTGGGCGGCGTGTGTTTAAACGAGGGCTGCATCCCCACCAAGACCCTGCTGTATTCCGCCAAGCTGCATGACGGCGTGGCGCAGGGCGCGCGCTACGGTGTGAGCGCGCAGGAACTTAAAATTGATCACGAAACGGTGATCCGGCGCAAGGACAAGGTGGTGCGCACGCTGGTGGCAGGCGTCAAAGCGCAGATGCGCGCAAAGCAGGTGGAGGTGGTTTCCGCCCGCGGCATCATCACCGGAAAGACAGAAGAGGGCTTCACCGTCAAGGCGGGGGAGCGCACCCTCATCAGCAAGCGCCTGTTAATCGCCACCGGCTCCGCCGCCGCTGTCCCGCCCATCCCGGGCTTAAAAGAAGGCATTGAAAGCGGCTTTGTGCTCACCAGCCGGGAGATCCTGGACAAAAAGGACCTGCCCGCCTCCCTTTGCGTCATCGGCGGCGGGGTCATTGGCCTGGAGTTGGCCAGCTATTTCAGCTCCCTGGGCGTTGCGGTATCCGTGGTGGAGATGATGGACCACATCGCGGGGGAGAACGACCAGGAGCTGGTCAGCCTGCTGATGAGTGATCTTATTAAGCGCGGCATCGTCTTTCATTTAAACAGCACGGTGATAGAAGTCACCGACACCGGCGTGCGCTTCACCAAAGAGGGGGAAGAGCAGGTTATTAATGCAGGCAGCGTGCTCCTGTCCATCGGCCGGCGCGCCAATACCCGGGACATCGGGCTGGACAGCATCGGGGTAGCCACAACGCGCCAGGGCATCACGGTGGATGAGCACCTGCGCACCAATATTGAGGGCGTGTACGCCGCGGGCGATGTCACAGGCTTTTCCATGCTGGCGCACACCGCCTACCGCGAAGCCGAGGTAGCCGTGAACCACATGCTGGGCATTGCAGATGAAATGCGCTATGATGCCATCCCGGCTGTCATTTACACCAACCCGGAGCTGGCCTCTGTAGGCCATACAGAGGAAAGCGCCAAACAGGCCGGGCTGGACATCAAGGCGGTCAAGCTGCCCATGCGCTTCTCCGGGCGCTACCTGGCAGAGAACGAGGGCGGCGCCAGCATCATGAAACTGATCGTGAACCAGAAAACCCGGCAGGTGGTGGGTTTGCAGGCGCTGGCCAACTACGCCAGTGAATTCATTGTGACGGCGGGGACGTTTATCGAATCAGGCATCACGCTGGATCAGATCAAGAAGATTGTTTTCCCGCACCCCACCGTGGCCGAGATCATCCGCGAAGCCGTCTTCGCCTATGAGGAATGAGACTTTCTGATGACCAACCGCTATTTTGAAACCGGGAATACCGATCCCGCCATCAACCTGGCCCTGGAGGAAGCCCTCCTCCTTAATGACCCCCGGGTTCCCACCCTCTTTTTGTGGCAAAACGCGCACACCGTGGTCATCGGCCGCGGGCAAAACGCCTGGAAGGAGTGCAGAAGCGACCTTCTGGCTTTAGAAGGCGGCACCCTGGTGCGCCGCACCACCGGCGGCGGGGCGGTGTATCACGATCTGGGCAACCTCAACTTCTCCTTTGTGATGCCCAAGTCCATCTATGATGTGTCCCGCCAACTGGATGTCATCCGCGCGGCGGTTGCCCGCTTTGGTATTGACGCTGTCGCCTCCGGCCGCAATGACATCGTGCTGGCGGAGTCCGGCGCCAAGTTCTCCGGCAACGCCTTCCGGCACACGCAAACTTCAAGCCTGCACCACGGCACCCTTTTGATGGATGTGGATTTCACCAAACTGGGGCGCTATTTACAGCCCAGCCGTGCCAAACTGGACGCCAAGGGCGTGCAGAGCGTGCGCGCGCGGGTGGCCAACCTCAGGGAGCTGGCGCCAAATATGACAATCGCCAATCTCAAAAACGCCCTGTTTGCCGCCTTTGAGGCGGAATACGGGCAGACGCAGCGGCTGCAGATTATGGACTGTGTTAACAGCGCACAGCTGGACACACTCACCGCCAAATACCGCGATTGGGACTGGACCTTTGGCAAAACCCCGCAGTTTGATGTTACACTGGAGCAGCGCTTTCCCTTTGGCAGTGTGGAGCTGCTGCTGCGCCTCAAAGCCGGCGCGGTGCAAACCGCCAGCTGCTATTCAGACGCCAATGACCCGGAGCTGGCCGCGCGCCTGTCTGCCGCGCTCACGGGCAGCCAGTTCACGCGGGAAGCCCTGTCTGACGCATTAAAGGGCAGTCAACACAAAGAGGACCGGGAGATCGCAGCCTGGCTCAAAACCCAAAGCATTTAAACCCAATAAAAAACGAAGGAAGCCCCATTGTTTCGATTCATGCACAAACGCACACAGCGCAAAGCCGCGCAGGAGATCCTGCTGGCCCGGGCCGAGAAGGAGCGCAACCTGTGGTCCACCATCAGTACCCTCACCCCGGATGAGGCCCTGGAGTTGATGGACAGCTCCAAAAGCGGCCTGTCCGAGTTTTTGGTGGAAGCATCCAGCGAATACTACGGCCCCAATGTCATCACCCAGGTCAAGCGGGAATCCCCGCTCAAGCGTTTTGCGCTCAGCTTTGTCAGCCCCTTTACCGGCATCCTCTTTTTGCTGGCGCTGGTCAGCTTCATCACCGACTATTCCATGATGCCCCACGGCCAGCGGGATTTAAGCACCGTGCTCATCATCCTGGTGATGATTTTGCTAAGCGGGCTGATGACCTTTATCCAGGAGTTCAGAGGCGATCAGGCCGCGCAGAAATTATCCGAATTGGTGGAGAACACCATCGCGGTCACCCGCAAGGGCGCGCCGCAAACAGAGATCCCCATGGATGAGGTGGTGGTGGGTGACATCGTGCACTTAGCCGCCGGGGACATGGTGCCGGCCGACCTGCGCATCCTGGAGGCCAACGACCTGTTCATCAACCAGAGTGCGATGACCGGGGAATCAGAGCCGGTGGAGAAGTCCGCTGCGCCGGTTGCGCCCGGTGAGCACACCGCGCAGATGGAAATTCCCAACCTGGCCTTCATGGGCACCAACGTGCAAAGCGGCAGCGCCCTGGGCATCGTATATTCCACCGGGGATGAGACCGTGCTGGGCCAGATGGCGGGGCACTTAAGCCAGGTTAAGCCCGAGCCCTCCGCCTTTGACAAGGGCCTGGCCTCCGTCAGCCGCATCCTCATCCGCTTCATGCTGGTGATGGTGCCCCTTGTCTTTGTGCTCAACGTGTTAACCAAGCGGGATGGGCTTAGCGCCTTCCTGTTTTCCATCAGCATCGCGGTGGGCCTCACCCCCCAGATGCTGCCCATGATTGTGTCCACGGTCTTGGCCCGGGGCGCTGTCGCCATGAGCCGCAAGGACACCATCATCAAAAATGTCAATGCCATCCAGAACATGGGCGCCATGGACATCCTCTGCACCGACAAGACAGGCACCCTCACCCAGGACAAGGTGGTGCTGGAATACCACCTGGATATTGAAGGGGAGGAGGATCCCTATGTCCTGCGCCACGCCTTCCTCAACAGCTATTACCAAACCGGGCTTAACAGCTTGATCGATGAGTCCATCATCAAGCGCACGCACGAGGAGAGCGAGCAGGACGCCAGCCTGCGCTCTTTATCTGATACCTACACCAAGGTGGACGAAATCCCCTTTGATTTTGAGCGCCGCCGCCTGTCCGTCATGGTGAAGGACGAAAAGGATGAGCACCTGCTGGTCACCAAGGGCGCGGTGGAGGAGATGCTGTCCATCTGCGACCGCGTCCGCAGCGCCGGGCAGACGGTGCCCATGGACGACAGCCACCGGCAGCAGATTTTACACCTTGTGGACGAGCTCAACGATGACGGCATGCGCGTCATCGGCGTGGCCCTGCGCGATGACCCGCCGGGCGTGGGCCAGTTGTCCAAAGCCGATGAGGTGGGCATGGTGTTCATTGGCATCCTGGCCTTTTTGGACCCGCCCAAGGAAAGCACACAGGCGGCCCTGGAAGCCCTGCGGGAGCATGGCGTTGAAACCAAGATTCTAACCGGCGACAACGAGCGCGTCACCGCCAGCGTATGCAAGCAGGTGGGCCTCCCGGTTCAAAACATCCTAATGGGCGCGGATGTAGACCAGATGGATGACGAAACCCTGTCAGACGCGGCCCTGCGCACACAGGTCTTTGCCAAACTCAACCCGCTGCAAAAAGCCCGCGTGGTCACCCTGCTGCGCGCAAGAGGCCATGTGGTGGGCTATATGGGCGACGGCATCAATGACGCGGCCGCCATGCGCGCCTCGGACGTGGGCGTGTCGGTGGACAACGCCGTAGACATCGCCAAGGAATCCGCCCAGGTTATCCTGCTCAAAAAGGACCTGATGGTGCTGGAGCGCGGGCTGATCGAGGGGCGCAAGGTGTACGCCAACCTCATCAAGTACATCAAAATCACCGCCTCCTCCAACTTCGGCAACATGCTCTCCGTCCTGGTAGCCAGCGCCCTTTTGCCCTTTTTGCCCATGGCGGCCATCCACCTTTTGCTGCTAAACCTCGTCTATGACATCACCTGCCTCACCCTGCCTTTTGACAATGTGGACCGCGACTACCTGCTCAAACCCCGCCAGTGGCAGGCGCACACCATCACCAGCTTTATGCTGCGCATCGGCCCGGTCAGCTCCATCTTTGATATCCTCACCTACGCGCTCATGTTCTTCCTCATCGCGCCCCAGGTGGTGGGCGCCCAGTGGAGCCAGCTGACCGCTGCCCCTGACAAAGCCCTGTTTATTGCCCTGTTCCAGGCAGGCTGGTTTGTGGTGAGCATGTGGACGCAAACCCTGGTTGTGCATATGATCCGGACCGAAAAAATTCCCATTGTGCAAAGCCGCGCATCCCTGCCCGTCTGGGTGGTCGGCCTGCTGGGCTGCCTGGTGATGACCCTCATCCCCTACACCCCGCTGGGCGCCACGATCGGCCTAGCCCCGCTGCCCTTTGTCTATTTCCTCTACCTGGCCGCCATCCTGGTGCTGTACATGGTCTTTGTCACCGGCGCCAAATGGCTGTATATCAAAAGGCACGGCGAATTG
>CAYFUH010000025.1:0-22704 GCA_964346355.1 uncultured Christensenella sp.
AGGCGGCCACACCGTCGGTTCCGGCGCTGTTGCCCGTGTAATCGAAGGCTAAGCCTTTTCTCCCTGTCTGAAAGAAAGAGGTAGTATCAATGGCAGTGAAAGACGCGCGCGCGAACATCGTATTGGCTTGCAACGAGTGCAAGCAGCGCAATTACAACACCATCAAAAACAAGAAGAACAACCCCGAGCGCATTGAGCTGTCCAAGTTTTGCCGTTTCTGCAAAAAGCACACAGCCCATCGCGAGACGAGGTAAGCGAGATGTCTGAAGGCAAAGCGAAACGCAAACCGGTTAAAAAAGAGCAGATGAGCTTTATGGACAAGGTCTTGGCCTTCTTCAAGAACTTGCCCAAGAACATCGCGCGGCCCTTTATGAATACCTGGCGTGAGCTGCGCAAGGTGACCTGGCCGACCAGGGAGAACCTGGTCAACTCCACCTTGCTGGTGCTGGCGTTCATGGTCTTCATGGGTGTAGTCATCGGCCTGTTGGACATGGGCTCAACTGAGGTCATCAAGCTGCTGTCCAGGCTGGCCGGCTGATAGGAGATATCATGCCGCAGACCGATTTAACCCCAAACGCTCAGACGCCTGCCTGGTATGTTGTGCATACCTATTCCGGCTATGAAAACAAGGTCAAGGACAACCTGGAAAAGGCCGCGGAAAACAACCGCATGCAGCACTTGATCCAGGAAGTCCAAGTGCCGATGGAAGAAATCGCCGAGATTAAAAACGGCAAGCGCATCGTGACCCAACACAAAACCTTCCCCGGTTATGTCTTGGTCAAGATGATCATCACCAGCGAGTCCTGGTACGTCGTGCGCAATACGCGGGGCGTCACCGGGTTTGTGGGTCCGGAGAGCAAGCCGGTCCCGCTGACAGATGAAGAATTCGAGACCATGATGAACAGCCAGCCCCAGGCCGAAGCCACCAAGCTGGTTGTCGGGGAGGAGATCCGCATTCTCTCAGGTCCGCTTGAGAACTTTACCGGCGTTGTGGAGGCGGTGGACGTCATCCACGGCAAACTGCAGGTCAAGGTAAAGATGTTCCTGGGACGTGAGATGCAGGTTGAGATTGATCTGGATCAGGCGGAAAAAGTCGTCTGATTCAAAGGAAAGCATGCTTTCCGTGGGAGGCGTTAACCCGCCGCCATAACCACATCACTTGAGGAGGAGCCAATCATGGCAAAAAAAGTAATGGCAGTTATCAAACTGCAAGTGGACGCAGCCAAAGCAACCCCCGCGCCGCCCATCGGCCCCGCGCTGGGTCAGCACGGCGTGAACATCCCCGGTTTCTGCAAGGAGTTTAACGAGCGTACGGCCAAGCAGGCTGGATACATCATTCCCGTCGTCATCACCGTGTACGCGGATAGATCCTTTACCTTTATCACCAAGACACCCCCGGTGCCGGTGCTGATTAAAAAAGCGCTCAACATCGAAAGTGGCAGTGATACCCCCAACAAAACCAAGGTTGCCCAGCTCACCCGTGACCAGGTCCGCGAAATCGCGACCACCAAAATGGTCGACTTGAACGCCACGGATATCGAGGCAGCGATGAGCATGGTCAAAGGCACTGCCCGCAGCATGGGCGTCACCGTCGAGGAATAAAGGAAGAAAAGTGGGAGGACTTCGGGCCGTTAGTACCACGAGGAGGAATTTAACATGAAACGTGGCAAGAAATATCTTGAGTCAAAAAAGCTCATCGATGACACCAAAGCCTATGATCCAGCCGAGGCCATTTCCCTGGTGAAGCAGACTGGCAAAGCCAAGTTTGACGAAACCGTGGAGCTGTCCATCCGTCTGGGTGTTGACCCCCGCCACGCGGACCAGCAGGTGCGCGGCGCGGTGATCCTGCCCCATGGCACTGGCCGCGTGGTGCGCGTGCTGGTCTTCGCCAAGGGCGAAAAAGCGGAAGAAGCCCGGGCAGCCGGCGCCGACTATGTGGGCGATGACGACCTGGTCGAGAAGATCCGCACCGAGAACTGGTTCGAGTTTGATGTCTGCGTTGCCAGCCCTGACATGATGGGCACCGTCGGCAAGATTGGCCGCATCCTGGGACCAAAGGGCCTCATGCCCAACCCCAAGTCCGGCACCGTGACGCCTGATGTGGCCAAGGCCATTGAGGACATCAAGGGCGGTAAGGTCGAGTATCGTATCGACAAGAGCGCCATCGCGCACTGCCCCATTGGCAAGGTCTCCTTTGAGGAAGAGAAGCTGGTTGAAAACCTGAACACCCTGATGGACGCGGTCGTCAAAGCCCGCCCCACCAGTGCGAAGGGCACCTACCTGCGCTCCCTCTACCTGAGCACCACCATGGGCCCGTCCATCCGCCTGAACCCCATGCGGTTCCTGGGCCGGTAAGACAAGCGCCTTCTAACGAGTCCTGTAGCGATACAGGGCTCGTTTTTTGTTTGGTATAAAAAAGCCACCGCGCAGTGCGATGGCTCTTTGATGTTGTATTGGAAAGATTACTCTTCCGTCTTTTTGGTTTCCTCATCGGCCTCTTCAGCTTCAGGGGCTTCTTCCGCGGCTTCCGCTTCCGGGGTTTCAACGGTCTCTTCAACCGCGGGTGTTTCTTCGACTTCGTCAACGACGGCTTCTTCCGCCTTGCCTTCCTGCGCTTCCAGCTCCTCGCGGGCTTTGCGCATGGCCAGCTCCAGGGCCGTCTCTACCCGGGGCTCGGAAGAGGAGACAACGGGCGCTGCAAAGGCGGCCGCTTCGCTCGCGACGGGGGAGTAGTCCACCGTGTCATGCGCGGTGTGATGGGCAGGCGCTTCGTCCTGGAAGTACTCCGGGGCTGCGCCTTGCATCGCTTCGCGGATGGACAGGCTGATGCGCTTGGCGTCGGGATCCACGGACAGGACCTTCACGTCGACTTCCTGGCCGGGCTGGATCACGTCCTCAATGCGCTCAATGCGGGTGGGCGCAACCTGGGAAATATGAACCAGGCCATCCACGCCGGGCTCCAGCTCGATGAACGCGCCGAAGGGGCGGATGCGCACGATTTTACGGGTTAAGATGGTGCCAACGGGGTATTTTTCTTCCACGTTGTCCCAGGGACGCGGCTGCAGCTGCTTGTAGCCAAGGGCGATGCGGTCACGCTCGCGGTCCAGTGACAGAATCTTCACATCGATTTCCTGGTTGGCGCTCAGCACATCGCTGGGGTTGACAGAGCGGCTCCAGCTTAAGTCGGACACGTGGATCAAGCCATCCACACCGCCTAAGTCCACAAAGGCGCCAAAGTTGGTGAAGCGGCGGACGATGCCCTTGACAATGGCACCTTCCTCAAGCTGGCTCCACACGGCTTCCTTGATGGCGGCGTTCTGAATCGCGAGGGCTTCCTTGCGGCTGGCCACGACGCGCTTCTTGGACTCGTCCACTTCGATGATCTTCAGCTGCATCTCCTGGCCAACAAACTGGGAGATCTTCTCCACATAGCGCTGGGCCAGATGGGACGCGGGGATGAAGGCGCGCACGCCGTCGATGTTGGCCAGCAGACCGCCCTTGACCGCTTCACGGCCCACGGCGTCTACCAATTCACCGGCTTCGTATTTTTCCATCAGCGCCGCCCACACCTTGCGGTTGACGATATTGCGCTGGGAGAGGATGACGTTGCCTTCACCGTCATTGACTTTGACGACTTCAACCTCGATCTCATCACCAAGCTCGATGTCCTTGTCTACCATCTCGTCGCGCTTGAGCAGCCCATCAGACTTGTAGTCGATGTTGACGCAGACTTCGTCATCCGTAATCTGGATGATTTTGCCTGTGACCGTCTGGCCGGCGCGGATGCGGGACATGCTGGCAGCCACTTCGTCCATGAAGCTGGGTTCGGGCTTGGGCGCTTCCTCAGCAGCCGGCTCAGGCTCTGTCGCACGTTCGGCGGCTTCATCAGCAGGCGCTTCCTCAGCATCTGCGGCTTCTTCCACGGCTTCTTCCGCTTGTTCTACAGCGTCTTCTGCCGCGTCTTTGGCCTCTTCCGCGACGTCCACAGCGTCCTTGGCCGCTTCTTCTGCCGCGTTCATGACGTTTTCTGCCGCGTCCTGTGCTGCTTGCTTGGTTTCTTCAACCATTTCAGCAACGGTTTCCTGAACGTCTACCTTCTGCTCAGGGGTTTCGGGGTTCGGGTTTTGTCCATTGAGTTCCATGTCGTTCATAAAGTCAACAACCTCCTTAAGTGACCACGCCGGTGTAGACGCACCAGCGGTGATGCCTATGTTTTCATTCGCAAGGTCAAACGAGATGCCGCGCAACTGGTCTGCCTGCTCAATCAAATAAGTTTGCGGGCACCATGTACGGCATGTTTCCGCAAGCTTCCTAGTGTTCGCGCTGTGCCTGCCGCCCACGACAATCATCTTGTCGCTTCGCTTGGCCAGCGCCTCAGCCTCCTCCTGCCTGATACTGGTGGCCTTGCAGATGGTGTTCTCAAACCGGATGTCCGGGAACCGTTCCTGCAACAGGCTCAGCAGCTTGTCAAACGCGGGCGGGGGAAAGGTGGTCTGGCTGACCAGAAGCGCGTCTTTGGCACTGTCGGGCAAATCGTTGATTTGCGTCTCGTGCCCGATGACATAGTGCGCTCCCTGACACCAGCCAATGATGCCCTGGATCTCCGGATGCTCCGGATCGCCCAGGATTATCACTGGGTCGCCGTTCTTTGAGTGGTTTTCCACCAGCTTGTGGACATGATGCACGAACGGGCAAGTGCAGTCAACAATTTTTTCAGCGTATTGCTCAGCCTGGGCGATCACCTGCGGCGCCGCGCCATGGCTCCTGATGACCAGGATGCCTTCCTGTGCGTCCTCCGGGTGCTTGATTGGCTGCAATCCTTCGTCTGCCAGGGCTTTGACCGCGGCAGGGTTGTGAATCAATTCACCCAGGGAATAGGCGGGTTTACCTTGCAGCTTCGCGTCCTTTGCCACTTCAATCGCTGTTTTGACTGCCCGGCTCACGCCCATGCAGAACCCTGCGCTCTTTGCTACCTCAAGCGGCATTTAACTGAAAAATCTCCACTTGTCTATTCTACAATATGCGAAAATCATTGTCACTCAACAGATGTTTTTTTATTGTATTTTTCGTGCAAATCCGCATAGATGCGCTGGATTCGT
Source organism: uncultured Christensenella sp. (assembly GCA_964346355.1). Lineage (GTDB taxonomy): Bacteria > Bacillota > Clostridia > Christensenellales > Aristaeellaceae > UBA6115. Next base: position 5,100 of record CAYFUH010000025.1, read on the forward strand.
TTGGTCAATTCGTCACTGGCGCCTTTGTCCACGTTCTCACCCACCAGGTCCTCATAGGGGATGGGGGGCGCAACCACCATCTTCAGCCGCCTGAAGGGCTTGGGACGCTTTGTGATGTAGACGGGCAAGAGCGGCACATGGGTGCGCAGCGCGATGAGGCTGGTGCCCGATTCGATGGATGCCATCGGGATGCCATGCATCCGCGTCCCCTCGGGGAATATGCCCAGCACATGGCCTTCCCGCAGCACAGCGGTGGCTGCGCGCATGGCGGACAGGTCGCTGGCCTTGCGGGATACGGCAACCATGTGCAGGTGATCCACAATCCATTTGAGGGGCTTAAAATTGGTCAGCTCCCGCTTGCCGATAAAGTGGATTTCATGCCGCTTGAATTTGACGGCCAGCAGCAGCGGGTCCATCATGCTTTGATGGTTGGAAATTAAGATAAACGGCTCCTGCAAGTTGATGTTCTCCCTGCCAATCAGTTTGCAGGGGTAGATCAAGGCCAGGATAGGGGTTATCAGCAACCTGGCAAATTGATAAAACCAGGTGCGCGGTTTTCTTTGTCGTTCAGCAGTCATAAGCCTTGTTCACAATATCCAGCATTTTTTGAAGGGACTCCCCAAAGCTGAGCCCCGTGGTATCCAGTATCACCGCGTCATCAGCAGGCCTGAGGGGGTCCACCGCGCGGTTTTGATCCTGGTCGTCCCGGGCTTTTAAGTCCATCAGCACTTGATGGTAGTCCGCGCCTTTTCCGGCATCCAGCAGCTGCTTGTAGCGGCGCATGGCGCGGTCCTCGGCGCTGGCTGTCAGAAAGATCTTGACCTTGGCATCCGGCAGCACAACGGTGCCGATGTCCCGCCCGTCAATCAGCAGGCTGCGTTCTTTGGCAATCTGCTGTTGCAGGCGCACCAGGTATTTGCGCACGACGGCATATTTTGAGACGGAAGAGGCCGCTTGGCCAACGGCTTCTTCCCGCAGGCGGGCAGTGACGTCCGTGCCGTTGAGCAAGGTCACCTGCTGTCCGTTTTGAAAGTCCACACTGACGTTGGCGTCTTCCTGGGCAATCATGCGCGCGAGGGCGGCCTCATCGTCCGGGCTGATGCCGTGGTCGAGTGCATACAGGCCAATCGCGCGGTACATCGCCCCGGTATCCAGGTGAAGGATGGCGAGCGTGCTGGCCACCGCGTCACACAGGGAGGACTTGCCGGCGCCAACCGGCCCGTCCACCGCGATAGAGATAAGGTCATGGTTGCGTGTGCTGCTCATCAGCGCGCCATGTTCTGGGTCAAGTCCCAGCCCGCCTGAATGGCGTTTTGGTGGGAGACGGCGTAGGGGCCGGTCAATGCGGCTTCCTTCATCTCGCGCGGGAAGTGGACACACAAATGACCGGTGATCCCGTTGTCGGGGATGTAGTCATTCTGATGCCCGTGGCTGTGGGTGGACGCCATAAACACTCGTCCATCGCTGAAGATGACCCAGACCGGCCGCGGCGTCCAGTTGTTGGCGCCCAGCACGGAGTTCATGGTATCCGTATCTGCCTTGGTCAGCGTCGTGCCATCGGCGTGCTTGCCCAGGCTGAAGAAGCGGAAGTTGTAATGCTTCCCGGACATGAAGTCATAAATCACCACGTCACGCAGCCGCTGCGCGATGGGACGGATATCCGTGAACCAGTTGGCGTAGCGCACCTCGCTGGCCCTGGGGGCCCTGAAGGAGGGGCCGCTGGGCTGCGGCTGGGGGGTGGGGATGGGCGGCGGCGCAACCCCGCCAAGGTCCCCCGCGATGGCGGAGGTAGCGTTCAGTTTGGCAATTGTCAAGCTGCCGGCCAGCCCGTCCGCGGTCAAGCGGTTCTTGGTCTGGAACTCCTTCACTGCCAGGAAGGTGCGCGGCCCGTAAATGCCGTCCGCGTTGCCGGTCAAGTATTTCAGGTCAATCAGGCGCTTTTGCACGTTGACAACATCCGGCCCCCTGCTGCCCACCTTCAGGGTAATCTGCACGTCCTCCTCCGCGCTTTGCGGGGGGAGGGTCGGCTGGGCGGGGGTGTTGCCGATGGCCTTGGCGTCATACAGCGCGGTTAAGGTGGCGCTGCCGGCCAAACCGTCTGCCTTTAACTTGTTGGCGCGCTGGAAGGCTGTCACCGCGGCCGCGGTCTGGGTGCCGTAGATGCCGTCAATCTTGCCGGTCAGGAAGTTTAAGGTAATCAGGCGCGATTGCAGCGCGCTGACCTCACTGCCGTATGAGCCGATCTTTAAAAGGCCGGTGCTGCTCTGCGGCGGCTGGGGGGAGACGTCCTTGTCCGCGCCCAGCGCGTAGGCGGTGTACAGGGTTTGCTGGGTAGCTAAATCGGCAATGCCGGTAACCGGCAGGTTATTGACCCGCTGGAAGTGCTTCACCGCTGCGATATCATCGCTGTTGTAGATGCCGTCGGGCGTAATGGTGTAGTACTTCAGCTCCACCAGCCGCTGCTGCAGCCGGCTGACAGCCATGCCGGTGGTGCCGTCGCGGATGATAATCACATTCTCCTCCGTCAGCGGCTCCTGGGTTGCCGGGGGCAACTCCTGGGGCGGAGTGGTTGCGCTGATGCCCGCCGCGGTCTTGATGGCAAGCAAGGTGAAGACGTCTGCCTTGCCGGTGATTTTGATTTTGTGATCCTTCTGGAAGGCGCGCACCGCTTGGGTGGTCGCCCGGGTGTACTCATAGCCGACATTGCTGTCAAAATGCTTGGTTTTCACCAGCATTTCGTTCAGCTCATACACCGCGTCGCCGTAATCGCCTTCCTTCATGGCAAGGCCGTCCAGCGGCGGCAGGGTCTTGGTAAAGACCAGCTTGTTCTTGCTGTTACGCACCCGCTTTTCAAAAATCAGCTGCTGCAATTCAGGCAGCGCGACACCGGTTTCCCGCAGGCCGTTGCGCTTTTGAAAGGCTTTGGTGCCAGCGGTGGTGCCAGAGCCAAAGTTGCCGTCAATCTTGCCGGAATAAAAGCCCAACTCAGCCAGCGCGTGCTGCAGTGCGCGCACCGCGCGCCCCTGGGCGCCGGCTGCCAGGGTCTGGTAGTTGACCCGGGCGTTCTGGTTGATGTCCAGCACCTTGCCGTCTAAGTATTGCTCAGGAATGTTGATGAATTCCTTCACCACATAGCCCGTATATTTCTTGTAGTTTACCTTCAGGTAACCGCCGTTGTCCTCCAGCACCTCCACCCCGGCGCCTTCTGGAATGGTCAGGATGCGCATGGAGGATGTGGAAGCGCGTTTGCGCATGTTGACGGAAGCGGCGGCTGTGGTGGTGTAGGGGTAGGTCGCGGGCGCGTCCGGCGCCTCAAAGGGGGTGGAAGGCGTTACTTCGGGCAATACTGGCGCGGGAGGGGGCAGGGTGGCGGATACATCGCTGCCGGTTTGCTGCGCATTCTCAAGCGCCTGATACGTTTTGGTGCCAATAATGCCGTCGCTGGACAGTTTGTTGTCCTTTTGGAAGGCCTTGACAGCGTTCTGCGTACTGGTGCCGTACTCCCCGTCAATTTTGCCGGTGTAGTATTTTAAATCTGTTAGCACCTTTTGTATCACCGCCACCGCGTCCCCGCGCTTGCCGGGGCGGATGGTCAGCCCCGGGATGGGGGCCAAGGTTTTCACCTGTGATACCCGGCCGCGGCTGTTCTTGGGCTGGCCTTCATACAGCAAATGCTGGGTCGCTGCATCTGCCATACCGGAGTCCGCCAGGCCGTTTTTCTCCTGGAAGGTTTTAACCGCCTTCGCGGTGCCGCTTCCGTATTTGCTGTCAATGGCGATGGTGTAATAGCCCAACTCCTGCAGGGCTTCCTGCAGTGCCTTCACCTGGCCTCCCTCGCTGCCGGAGGACAGGGTTTGATACAAGGCAGCGACCTTGGGGTCAATGGTGTTCTGGGTGGGGCCCGCGTCCTGATCCGCGCTCAAAAAAGCGGAGACGACATAGCCTTTTTTGCCTTCGTACTCCACAATCTTATAGCGGCCGTCACTGCCCGTAATCAAAACGGCATCCCCCTGACGGATTACCGCCAGGATGGTCGCGCTGGAGGACGGCTTCGCGCGCAGACGGACCGAGTCCGTCGCGTGGGCGACATAGGGGAAGGTCTCTCCAGTCGCTGTGATCAGCAATCCGCTTAAAAGAGCCGCCAAAAACAGGCAGAGCGCTCGCTTCAAAATACTTGTCTTCATGGTGACCTCCGTCCTATGCCATGTATTCTAACTTATCGTATGCCAAAAGCCTTGAATTGTCAACAAAATATTACAATTCAATGAATGTTTCTTTGCGATTTGATACAGGCAAACTAAAGCTTTTGGGCGTCGCGGGTGATGCGCAGCAAATAGGGCGCATCATCAAGCGGCTGTCCAAACACATCCAGGCCATCCTTGGCGTAGCGGTAAATGACCAGGGTGTCATCACCCTCATAGGAAATATCCAGATAGCCTAGGCGCAATACGGGCCGGCTTGACCGCAGGTTAAAGGCAGCCTTGACCTTGTTTAAGGTGTCTTTGTTCTCATTGCCCCAGGGGTAGGTGCCGCGGCAGAAGGGGTCAGCGGCGCCTTCCATGCCTACCTCATCCCCGTAATACATGCTGGGGATGCCTGGCAGGGCGATGACAATGTCCAGCATCTGCAAAAAGCGTTTGGCGGCCAGGTCCTTTTGCGGCTGGCTCAACTGTTTGCCCCGCCGCTGTTTTAAGGGCAGGTGATGGAAATCCTGCTTGACCAGCAGGTTGTGCACACGCGCCCTGTCATGGCTGCCCAGCAGGTTCATCAGCGAATAAAAGAAAGGGGCAGGGTAGTTTTCCTGCAGCGAACGAATCTGGCGCACAACCTGGCGCGCCGTGAATTCATGCGTTAAAAAGCGGATCAGCACATCCCGCAGGGGGTAGTTCATCACGCTGTCCACGGTATCGCCCAGCACATAGCTGCGCATGTGCCCATAGGCAACCTTGTTGCTGGCGTCTTCCCATACCTCGCCCAGCAGCACCGCGTCCTCATTCTCCGCAAGAACGGCTTGGCGCAATTCGCGCAAAAAGGGCACGGGCAACTCGTCCGCAACATCCAGCCGCCAGCCGCTGGCGCCCGCTTTAATCCAGTGGCGGGCGACGCCGTCCTCACCCATGATGAATTTGCGGTAGCTGGCGTTGGTTTTGTTGATTTCAGGCAGCGTGGGAATACCCCACCAGCTGGCGTACTCATTGGGGAAGTTTTTAAAATGATACCAGGGGTAGTAGACCGAATCCTTGCTCTGGTAGGCGCCGGTGGAGGGGTAGTTGCCGTAGCGGTTAAAGTACAGGCTGTCCTCGCCCGTATGGCTGAACACGCCGTCCAGCAACACCTTGATGCCATTCTTCTGCGCGTCCGCGCACAGGCGTTTGAAGTCCTCCTCATCGCCCAGCATCGGGTCAACCGTCATATAATCGCCCGTGTCATAGCGGTGGTTGGTGCGCGCCTTGAAAATGGGGTTTAAATACAGCACCGTAATCCCCAAGTCCTTCAAATAGGGCAGTTTTTCGCGGATGCCTTCCAGGTCCCCGCCAAAGAAGTCCAGCGACCAGTTATCCCCGGTGCGCAAATCCGCGGTGATGAAAGGCGCTTCGTCCCACGCCTCGTGCAGGATGCGGTCCTCCCGTTCGCTCACGGGCAGCTTGCTGCGATGAAAGCGGTCCGGGAAAATCTGGTACATGATGCCCTCCCGCAAAAAGGCGGGCGGCATGAAGTCCGGGTCGTACACCGTCACCTGGAAGGAGGGGGGCACGTCCAGATAGTGCGCGCCGACGCCGCCCAGCCTGTCCTGGGCATTGCCGTAATACACCCAGTGGCCGCGCTCATTGAGCGCGCGAAAGTCATACCACATCAACTGCGGGGTATCCGGCGCCTGGATGCTTGCCTCAAAGGTGCCCAGGCCCAGGTCCTTCATGGCAACCAGGTTTTCATGCCCGTTCCAATAGCGCAGGGTGACCTGGTCAGCAAAGCCCTGGACATACAGCCGCAGCACAATCTGGGTGCCCGGTGTGACCGCGCCAATGGGCGCGCGGCAGTCTGTCCGTCTTGAGTCGTGAAAGAATTCCATGTATTGATAGGTCCTTTACTTCTTGGTCGGTTTTATGGGGGAGAGCACGGGGTTTTCACAAAGGGGCAGCAGCGCGCAGCTGTTGCACAGGGGGCGCTGCGCCTTGCAAACCCGGCGGCCGTGGAAGATGAGCCAGTGGTGGGCCTTGTTCCACAAATCCCGCGGGATGGCCTTCATCAGCTGTTGCTCCGTTTTTTCCACGTTGTTGGCGTGCGCCAGCCCCAGGCGGTTGGACACGCGGAACACATGGGTATCCACCGCCATCGCGGGGATCTGGAAGGCATTGGCCAAGACCACATTGGCGGTCTTTCGGCCCACACCCTTAAGGCTCATCAGGTCTTCCAGGGTGTCTGGCACCTGGCCGTCAAAGCGTTCCACAATGTCGCGCGCGGCCAAGACGATGTTGGTGGCCTTGGATTTAAAACCGCAGGAGCGCACATAGGGCAGCAGGATCTCCGGCGTTGTCTTCGCCATGTGCTCTACCGTGGGGAAATCACGAAAAACAGCCGGCGTCACCTTGTTCACCTGCACGTCGGTTGACTGCGCGGAGAGCATGGTGGCCACCAGCGTCTCATAGGGGTTGGTGAAATGAAGTTCCGGGCGCGCATCAGGATACAATTCCGACAGCGCGGACAAAACCTCCTGCACGTGCTTTGCTTTTTTCTGGCTTTTCTTAGACAAATTTCTGGAAGACCTTCCGATAGTTCAAAATCATAAACAGGCTGAACACCTTCACCGGGAAGGTGACCGCGTTGATGATAAAGCGCACCGGGTTGAAAAAGCCAAACAGCTGCCACAGCGCCCAGGTGTTGAGCCCGGCATGGATGATGAGCGAAACCACCAGCTGGCACACGATGGCCTGTGTGATCAGCATTTTTCTGCCCTTTACCTCCTTGTGCAGGAACATGCCGTACACCGCGCCTTCCAGCACAGCCAAAAGGACGAAGATTACAGAGAACCCGGTGCCCAGGTTGCTGAGGATGTCCGCGACCGTCGCCACCAAAATGGCGGGCGCGATGCCGTACATCATCCCGGCCAAGGCAACCGGCAGATACCCAAAGTGCAGTTTAAAATACCCAGCGTTGATTCCCAGGAAGGTTTCAAGAAAAACCGACAGGGAGGCCAGCAAAGCCAAAATGACCAGTGTTTTTACATTGGCCAGCTTGCTGAGGTTGAATTGCTTGCTGAGCATAATCTCTCCTTTCAATGGCTGATTACTCATCAGCTACCAAAAATGTTTCGGGAAACATGATGTCGTGCAGCTTTTCGCGGATTTGCGTAAAATCACCCAGCTGGCAATCCCCGCCCGCGTACACATAGTGCCTGACCATCCCGTCAAAAGGCAGGCGCAGCTGCTCCACCTCGCTGTTGCGCAGCAGGAAGGCAACGCGCATGGCGTCCATCAGGTCAAGCATGGAGATGTTGGTGGCATAGCGCTTGGTGGCGGGATCCTTTGGTGTAATGCCAAAGGTAAAGATCCCGTTATTTCGGATGCCAGGATAGGTAAAACTTTTGTCAAAGGGCTGGTCCCAGATATTAAGCACCTTGGTCAGCAGCATCTGCGCCTCATCCATGGTGTAATGGCGCAGGTTGCCCGCGATGCCCGACAGCACAGTGCGCACCCGGAAGGTGCGGCCAAAGTCCTGTGTCTCGTTGCTTTCAGCCGTCCTGCGCTTGCGGATACGCATATAGATGACCGCGGCAAAACCATTTAAATGGTATTCGCCCGCGCCGCTTAAAACAGGCACCGTGCTGTTTGTAGGCACAGCCCAGTGTTTCAGGTAATGCGCCTCATCACTGGTCAATTGAACATTTACCCCGCCGGCTGCGTCCACGATCTCCATGATGTGGCGCCAGTCCATCAGCACGTATTTCTCCACCCGCAGCCCAAAATGCCGGTTGATGGTGTCCAGCAGCGCCTGCGGGCCAAACTGCCGCACAATCCGGTTGATGCGCCCCGGGGTGCCGTCCGGGCGAATCACCAGCAAATCGCGGATGATGGAGGTCACCAGCACCCGGCCGGATATTTCATCAAAGGTCAGCAGCACCAGGCCGTCGTTGTAGCCGGGGTTTTCGGGGTTATTCTGCCATTTATCCATGCTGATGAGCAGGTAATGGTGCACACCCGAGGGCGTGGGGGGAATGTCCTGCTCCTCCAGAACTGAAATAGTGTTCAGCAAATATGCCTTGTCATTCTGCGCCAAGCCGATGCCCGGCAGGCACAGGAAAAGCAGGATGAAGGCCATCAGGCCGCTTATGATGCGCTTCATGGCGTGGGCACCTCATATTTTTCCAGCAGCACGCCGGCTTCGTTGATCAGTTCCAGCGCGAAGGGGTCCGGGTAGCCTTCCTGGTAGACAATGCGGCGGATGCCCGCGTTGATGATGATTTTCGCGCAGACCGAGCAGGGCTGGTGCGTGCAGTACAGGGTGCCGCCGTCAATGGAGATGCCCAGTTTGGCCGCCTGGATCACGGCATTTTGCTCCGCGTGAATGGCGTAGCAGATCTCAGCGTGCGTGCCGGAGGGAATGTTCAGCTTGCGCCGCAAACAATAGCCCCGCTCCCGGCAGGTCTTGGTGCCGGCAGGCGCCCCGTTGTAACCTGTGGTCATCACCCGCTTGTCCTTGACCACCACCGCGCCAATCGCGCGGCAGTCGTTAAAGCAACTGCTCCAGCTGGAGACCAGGTGCGCCATTTCCATGAACCGATGATCCCACTTATCCACAAGACCCTCCAAAAATGACGTAATAGTTTGCTCAGGCCAGTTCCTTGATGCGCTGGTTCACCCGGTGGCGCAGGCACAGCAGCCAGGCTTCCTCACGGGGGTACACCTTCATGGTAATGGGGGCGGACAGTCCTTGATGGATCAAGGCCTCCACCTCCTCGCGGCTGCTTAATTTTTCAAGGTAGGACAGCGCGCGCAAATCCTGCATCGCGTGCAAAAACAGCATCAGCCGCAGGGATTCCTCCGGCTGGCCGCCCTCACCCGGATACACCTGAAAGGCATCGCCCGCCGGCGCGAAGCCGCTGCAGTCGGTGTTCAGGTAGGGGTCAATGGGGTGTATCGCGTACTGGGAGAAGTAAAAATTATACGCCCAGTGCAGGAAGCCTGTCATCCGGCTTAAGTATAATTGTACCCCCAGGATGCGGGTGCGATGCGCGGGCATGGCGATAAAGGTATTGCTCACATCCCGGTGCTGGCCGACGCAGTAATAGGTCCACCGCTCAGGCAGCGGGAGGTCGGCGAATGCCTCCAGGTGGTTGGTGGCGGGCACGGGGATCACGCCTTCCACCCCTTCCAAACATTCCACATCGCTTAAGGCGTCAATAATCTTGGCATTTCCAATCAACGGCTTCACAATGCCGACCAGTTTTCTGTATTGTTCACAGTCCTTAATCCCTGGCTCATCCGTGATGTGGAAGTAGCAATGGTTCAAAACGTCCATGTACTCCAATTCCTTGGTCAAGGCGGGCAGATAAGCGGAAAGGAACTTGACATACTCCGGGTCCAGGGCGTCCGTCTGCCAGCCAAACAGCTGGGTGTAGGAGCCGTCCTTGATGCCCATGATCTTGGGCGCGTGCAGGCCGCCCCATTGGGTAAACAGGTGGGCCATCTCGAAATATCTGATGCCCTCATGCCGGCACATGGTGATGAAATCCCGCAGCTTTGAAAACTTGAAGTTATAACCCAGCGGTGTGACAAAGATGTCCACCAGCTGGGCGGTCAACCGCTCCGTCCCCGCCGCGGTATCCAGCGGCGGCGTATGGATGGGGGTAAGGATCATGTTCACGCCGCGCTTGGCGGCCAGCGCGATATAGTTGCGCAGGATGCGGTTGTGCTCAATGGAGAACATGGGCACCTGGTAGTAAACAGCCAGGCTGTCCGCGTGCAGCCAGCGGGTGTGGATCAGTTTTTGCCGCGGCAGCTCCTGGGGCAGCAGTTCAATGTGCAATTCATCCTCAGCAAGCGCCTGGCCGTCCTCATCCTTCATCACAACGCTTAAGGTGTAGATGCCAGGTTTTGATTCCGGCGCTGCTTCCACATCCAGCCACAGGCTGTCCCATTGGTTTGGATACAGGCGGATCTGTCCGCTTGAGTGGATGCTGCGCAGCAAATCCGGGTACAGTTTGCTGTCGCTGCGCAGGTAGTGTTCATCACTGTCCAAAAATCTGGGGAAGCGCACCGGCACGTTAAACACCTGGCGCACGGTGACCTTCAGGTCACAGGCAATGTCAATATTGGCAAAAGGCAGGTTGCCCTTTACCTCTTCCTTTAAGCAGTAAGCGGCCTGCAGTGAAAACACTTCGCCTTTAAGCAGGCTGATTGGACATGCGCCCGGGTAATGCTCCGGCTCTTTTTCGCTGAGCACTTTAACCAGCGAGCTGACCAGTTTGAATCCAATGTTCATTGCAAAACCTCCTTCTTGCGTTTCTGGAAGACAAAAAACGGTGACCCTCCGTGCATGTACGCCCTCGTCCAGTATTGGATAAGGGGCTATTACCCCAAATCAATATGCGGCAGCACGTTGATGATGCGCCGGCGGCTGGCGCCCAGGGAGCGCAGCATGCCCGCCTGCGGGACATTGGCGGTGAAACCCTGCGAGAGGGCGCTGGTCACGCCGCGCTGGCGCAGCAGGTCCGACGCCGCGATAAGCAGGGACTTGCCCACGCCGCGGTTGCGCATGTCCTTTTGCACATACAGCATCACCAGGGCCGCGGTGTCCGCGGACGCGCCGGTCATCATGATTTCAGCGATCGGGTGCCCGGCGCGGTAGTAGCCCAGCGCCAGGAAGTTGGCCTGCTGCATCTGCAGCACCAAAAAATCGTGGGAGATGGGGGAGAGCCGGTAGCGGTTCAGCCGTGTAATAAAGGCGTACTGGTCCTGCGCGGTTTGCAGGGGCACGGAGGCGAATTCACACCCCATGGGCGCCTGTGCGTTGCCAACGGGCAGGGGGAAGATGTACTCTTCCCGCGCGTCCCTGGATTGGAAGCCGTTTTGGTTGTAAAAGGAGACCAAATCAAACTGCGACGGCGCGATCTCTGTATAAATCCGGCCCTTTAATTGCGGAAAGGCCGCGCGGATCTGCTCGCTGCGGCCCAGCAAAGCGCCCAGCAGCAGGTTTCTGGCCGTGGGCTGGGACTGGATGTCAATATACATCTGCAAGGGGCGCTCAGGATACAGCTCCTCCTGCATGTTCAGGATAATATAAGCCACGCCCAACTGAACAAACTGGTCGTTGGCAGCAAAAAAAACGTCTTCCGGGGGCACGCCCTGGTAGGGGGCGTTGGGATGTGATAGTCGCATACTGTCTCCTGAAAATGTATTAAACGGTGGCAGGGTTTATGGCCATTCCGCTTCCTGCAGGCTGTGGGCAGGCGTCAAGTCCCAGATGACCTTTTTAATCAGCGGGCTGTGCTTGAGGGCGCGCTGGGTGTAGCGCTCCAGCAGGTCATAGGGCAGCCGCGCGGGAAGGGCGCGCAGGTCGCTGCCGGTGTGGCTGACGGATACCGCGCGCAGCAGGACAACCAGGGAATCCTCCTGCGTCTCCTGGTATGGCACCTCGTGCAGCATGGCAAAATACTTCCACAGGCGCTTGGCAAGCCCCGCGTCCTCAATCTCCTGCCGGAAGGCAGCATCCGCCCAGCGCAGCAGGTTCAGCCGCTCTTTGGTGCACTCGCCGATTATGCGCAGCGCAAGGCCCGTAAAGGGGAAAGGCTGCATGGCGGTCATGTGCTGGGGCAGGCCCAGGGCTTCGCCCACACGGCGGATTTCCTCCCTAAACAGGTCCGCCAAGGGGGCAATGGTGTTTACACCCTCCGCCAGGACGGAGGCAGCCTTTTTGGGTGCGCTGTTGGAGAACAGGTAGTCAGAGGACTTGGACTCAATCAGCAGGCTGTACTCCAGCCGCTCACCGGTTTCCTTCAGCACGGTCTGCAAGGTCTTCCGCAGCGCGCTGGCCTTGTCCGACTGCTTGGTGAGCCCGGCCAGGGCGTCCATCACGCGGTCCTCCGCGTTGATGATCTCCAGGTTCAAGCCTGCGCTTTTGTAGTAGGCGGAAAACTCCACCACCTCGTTCTCACGCAAAAGGCCTGTATCCACAAACACGCAGGTCAGCTGGTCGCCCAGGGCGCGGTGCGCAAGCAGCGCGGTCACGCCGCTGTCCAGCCCGCCGCTCATCACGCACAAAGCGCGGCCATCGCCCGCTTTTTCCTGGATCTGCGCGCGCATGATGGAAATGAAGGAGTCCTCGCTCCACCAGCGGGTGCAGCCGCACACATTGATGGCAAACTGCGTCAGCAGGCTCATCATGTCCGGGTCGTTGGGCTCCAGCTGGCAGGCAATGGCATAGATTTCAAGCGTCTTGTGCGCAAGGCCGATGGGCTTGTCCTCATACAGCGCCAGCGGCTCCAGGTCGTCTGTAAGCCCCAGGGTGTGGACGGTGCCAAACATGCGCTCGGACTCGTGTAAACCCTCCGTGATGCGGGAGGGCAAAAAGGTAAGTGTATCCACATCGTCAATCAGCAGCGCCTCATCCACCTGCCCGCCAAGAAGGGTTGTTACAGCGGGCACGGTGCTGCCCAGGGCCAAAACCGGGATGCCGGAGCGCAGCAGCTGGCCGTCCAGGTCCACCGGCACCTCGCCCCTTGTGCCGCCAGAGAGGATCACGCCAAGGGCTTCCTCGCCCATGATCTGCTCTGCGCTGGTGTTGCCGGGCAAAATCTTGGCCGAAATCTTTTCCGCCCGCAGCTTGGATGCCAGGGCGGCAGAATAGGAGCCGTCAAAATTTAAGATCAGTACTTGGTCGCGCATCAGTCGTCCCTCGTTTCAAAAGGTTCCGTCCACTGTCCAGAACTCGGTATGGTTCATCATGTAGTCCGCCGCGTATTTGGACAGCGCAAGCTGGGTTTGCTGGTTGGCGATGCCGGTTTGGGTCAATTGCTGCAAAGACTGGAAGGTGCGCACCGCTTCCTGTGTCGCGTTGTTGTAGCGGCCGTGCACATCCTGTGCGCCCAGCAGGCCGATGATGACCAGCTTTTCCTGCAGTGCCTTTACCTTCTCGCTCTCAACCCCGCCGCGCAGCACGATGTCCGCCAGGTCATGAACCGTGCCATAGCCCTGGATGCGCCAGTCATCCAATTTGTACTGCGCGCGCTGCACGCGGTCGGGGTTGTTGCCTTCTATGACATGAATATAGGTGGTGCCCGTTTCATCCTGCAGGCTTTGTTCCACCACCGCCACATGCGTGGTGTCGCCGCTGGGCGTGTAGGAAAAAAAGACCCAATCACCCGGCTGGGGGATGTAGCTGTTCTTCTCCATCTGGCTGTCCATGCCCTTGTACCACTGGCTGCCCCAACCGGCGATGAAACCCGTGCGCGCGATGTAGCGGCCCTGCTTTAAAAACCAGTTGCGGCCAATGTTGGTGGCGCCATACAGCGGGTAGTGGATCTCCAGCAGTTTTTCGTCCAACTGCTGCTCGGCCTGATGCACAGACCAGCACAGCAATTCTGCGCACCATTCGGCCTTGGGGTCGCCGTACCACTCGCCGTATTTGGTGGTGCCGTCCCGCTGCTCGGTATAGCCAAGCTCATTGCGCGCGGTGTCCAGCACAGCCTGCACATGATGGGGGATCTCATACGCTGGCGGAATGGGTGTTAACACCTGCTCCTTTGCTGCTGCGTGCAAAAACAGCATACCAAAGCACAGCAGCAAGACAGCGATCCGTCTGGTCATAGCTCCCTCCATTCATCCAGATTTTCTCATTATACCTTGATTGCCCTATGCTTGCAAGCAAAGCGGCACGGGGAGCCCGTGCCGCAAAACCCTATAAATCCTGTAATATCAAGGCCAATTCGTCTGCCTCAACCACAATGATACTCCCCGGACTCATGCCCAGGGCGGCCTCCAGATGCCGCCTTAGCGCGCGCAGCAGCGGCAGGGTATCCGCCTTTTGGTCCGCTGTTTTGGCCTGGCTGATCAGCAGGGCGCAGGCGGCCAGGAAACTGGTGAAGGCAACCTTCAGGCTGTGCTCGTTGGCAAAGATGGCTTCCTCCATCTGCTTTAATTGCAGCATGATGCTGACAAAAGCAGGGAAGAAGATGGTGCTCACCGCATCCTGCATCTCCCGCAGCAGGGCGGTGCCTTCAAAATCATCCTGCAGGGCGATCAGGTTGCGCAAAAGCGGGACGTTTTCCGGGGTGATGAAACTGGCTTCGCGCAGCAGCGCATCAAGGGCGCTTAGCGCGTCAAAGGGCTTGTTTTTCTCATACCGTGCAAATGAGGCCTGCGCCTGGGCTTTGCCCAGTTCGGCCAGCACCTCAAACTTGGTCTTGAAATGGTGGTAAAAACTGCCTTTGCTGGTGTTCAACTCATCCAGGATGTCCTGGATGGACGTGTTGATATAGCCCTTTTGTGCAAACAGCACCGACGCGGTGTTCAAGATATCCTGCTTTTTCTGGGGGCCCTTGCGCATGATGTCAGCTCCTTTGTGTCAAGCGTGGTCAATCATCAGTTGTACTCTATCACCTTTTGAATCATCCTGTACTTGGAGGTGAACAGCTTCTCCCGCCTGTATTCCTGGCCGTCACGCAGGTAGACGCGGTAGGTATCCACCACATAGCCGGTGCGCGCCTGTTTCAATTCCTGCTGGGTGCCCGGCGCCAGGTTGGGGTTTTGCTGGTAGGCGGGTTCCTTGGGCGGCTGCTGGGTGGAAATCAACTGGGTTTCAAGCGCGATGCTCTCACCCGGGCCGGTCATCAGGCCGTAGATTTCAATGGTTAGCGTGCGCTTGGCATAATGCGCGGTGATGAAAACCGGGGTAGGGTTGTCGTTGCGGAATTTAAAGTCCAGATTGGGCCAGTTGACGGCAGCGTCCAGGCCCTTGTCCAGGTAGCTGACCGGCCAGGCGTGGGGCGAACGGTCTACAATGCTCAGCCCCGCGCCAGCCGCCGCGTTAAACAGGGTGGAGGATACCTGGCACACGCCGCCGCCCACGTCGTCAATCAGCCGGCCGCCATAAATCGCCGGCGCTCCGCGGTAGCCCTTTTCCATGGTTCGCTGGCCGGTTGTTTCATTAAAGGAGAAGGTTTCCCCGGGCATCAGCGTCCGGTTGCTGATGGCCTGCGCAGCCAGGGCGATATTGTTGTTCCGGTCCTCGTTGGAGCCGGTCTTGGTGCTGAAGGTGGCCAGCTTGGTAAAGCGGTTGCGCAAATCAGAACTGGTGACCTGGGGGAGGACAGGGGTGGACTGCAGCTTGATCACCGCCTGGTAATCCTGCTTTTGCAGCGCGTTTTTCAGCGCGCCGGAGATGGCCTGCGCCTCAATCTTCCGGCCGGTCACGTCCTGGGTCACCGTAAACTGCTTGGTTTCAAAATCAAAGGAGGAGACCACGGCGTTCACCGGGCTGGTGTTGATTTGCTCCACCAGGCTGTCTGCCAACTGGTCTATCAGTTTGTTGCTGAAGGAGACCTCGGTGGAGAAGTAGGCGCCGCTTTTTTTGACGTGCTGCACCTGCCGCCACCTGGCTTCAAAAGGCGTCCAGGTGGAGTTGATGATGGCGGGGGAGTTTTGCCGGCCAATCGAATAGGCCTGCTCCATCGCCTCCTCCAGGTTGCGCTTGAAAGGAATGTGGGCGCTGTTGAACTGGAAGAGCGTGTTGTCAACATACAGCTGGATGTTCAAATGCGGGTCTGCGGCGGCTTGTTCATGGGCGCTGCTTTGGCGCAGCTGGGTCGGGGTAATGCCGGCAACAGCCAGCCCGTCAATCTGAATGTTGTCAAAGAAAGCCTGCTTTTGCATGCTGGCTGTTTTTTGTAAAAAGAGCGCCTGCTTGGCCTGCGCTTTTTGCACATTGACCAGGCAAACAGCCAAAATAATCAGGGAGGCGATGATGACGCCCAGGCTGATAAAGGGAAAACGCTTGGTTTTTTCAGGCGGTTGCGGCGGGTCATACACAGGCTGCGCGGGCTGGGGGTAATAGGCAGGGTCGTGATACACAGGCTCCTGGTACACGGCTTCCTGGTATACAGGCTCCTGTTCTACCGTGTCCCATACCCACTCGGGGCTGCTGGCGCTGAAATCCGCCTCCCAGGGGTCCTCCGCCTGGTGCTGCGCCTGCGTCTGGTGTACCTGCCAGCTGTCCCCAACCTGCCAGCTTTGATGCTGCCAGACAGGCTGGTTGTTTTCAAGCGCGGGCGGGCTGTCGGGCTGGAACGCAGCCCGGCTGACGGTTTTTTTGTTAAAGCCATGAAGATGCTTGTCCCTGCGGCGCGCCAAAGCCTTCCACCTCCTGTAATC
Organism: uncultured Christensenella sp.; assembly: GCA_964346355.1. Lineage (GTDB taxonomy): Bacteria > Bacillota > Clostridia > Christensenellales > Aristaeellaceae > UBA6115. The sequence continues at coordinate 21,464 of CAYFUH010000025.1, forward strand.
TTACCGTCATTGTAATGATTTTGTTACACAATTGTCAAGATTGGGAAACCGGCATGTTTTGAAAACACTTGACATGGCAGGCGGGCATCCTCTATGATGAATTCATCAAACATAGGAGGGTATACATGAAGTTTTACGTATGCGAACATTGCGGCAACATCATCGCCTACGCGTATGACGCGGGCGTGAAGGTCGTATGCTGCGGCGACGAAATGAAGGAAATGGTTCCCGGCACCGTGGATGCGTCCAAGGAAAAGCACGTGCCCGAGATCAAAGTCAACGGCAACATTGTCACCGTCAAAGTCGGGTCTGTGGATCATCCCATGGAGGAGAAGCACTACATCACCTTCATCGCACTGGAGACCAAAAACGGCAACCAGCGCAAGGTGTTAAAACCCGGTGATGCCCCTGTGGCAACCTTTGCCCTCATTGAAGGTGACGAAGTGGTTGCCGCCTATGAACACTGCAATCTGCATGGCCTTTGGAAAGCAGAAGCATAAATTAAAGGAGAGAATGGTTCATGAAGAAGTACGTATGTGATCTGTGCGGCTGGGTGTATGACGAGGCGGAAGGCTATCCCGAGGAAGGCTACGCCCCCGGCACCAAGTGGGAAGATCTCCCGGACGATTTTGAGTGCCCCCTGTGCGGCGCGTCCAAGGACGATTTCAGCGTCGAGGAGTAATCCACACAGCAAAACAACGCGGTCTGAACACCAGGCCGCTTTTTATTTGCGCAAAAAAAGGGCTGCCGTTTTGTTGGCAGCCCTTCAACATGCAGGGTTTTACTGATTATTCAGCGTCAACCTTGGCCATATGGCGGATCAGGTCGATGACCTTGCAGGAATAGCCCCACTCGTTGTCATACCAGGCGACCAGTTTGACAAAGGTGTCATTGAGCATGATGCCGGCATTCGCGTCAAACACGGAGGTGCGGGACTCATGGATGAAGTCGCTGGAAACCACGGCGTCCTCGGTGTAGCCGATGATGCCCTTCCACTCTTCGCTCTCAGCGGCAGCCTTCATGGTGGCCTTGATGTCTTCGTAGGTGGTGGGTTTTTCCAGGGTGCAGGTCATGTCCACAACGGACACGTTGATGGTGGGCACGCGGAAGGACATGCCGGTCAGCTTGCCCTTGAGCTCCGGAATGACCACGCCAACGGCCTTGGCGGCACCGGTGGAAGAGGGGATGATGTTCGCGCTGGCAGCGCGGCCGCCGCGCCAATCCTTCTTGGAGGGGCCGTC
>CAYFUH010000026.1:0-20468 GCA_964346355.1 uncultured Christensenella sp.
CATGATGTTGTAGCGGGCGACGATGGTCTCATAGCCCATGTGGCGGGCGAAGGAGTAGTGAATCAGCACTTCCGCGCCCCATTCCTTGGCGGTTTCAACGATCTGGTAGCCGCCGTTGATTTCGTCCACACCCATGACCACGTCGGCCGCGGCTGCGATGTCAGAGGGATCCTCTGCCGGGACGCCTGCCAGCAGCAGGATGTCAGGGCGGGTTTCTTTAATCTTGGTGTAGGCCGCGGTGGCGCCCTGCACAGCCTGGACCATGATGATGGCCTTGACGTCAGGATCCTCGGCAAACTGCATCAGTTTGCCCATGGTGGTTTCCACCTCAGAGGCGAAGTTGTCCGGATAGGTGTCTGTGATGACAACGCCGGGGTTTTCCGCCTGCAGCCGCTCCGCGGCGCGGTATTCTTCCTCGCCCTGGGAGGTGGTGCCGGTTAAGATGGCAATCTTGTACGTGGGGGCTTCCGCCAGACCGGGCAGCATCAAGCCCAGCAGCATGGCCAGTGACAACATAAGGGTCAACAGTTTCTTCATGGGGTCCTCCTTTTTTTATACCGCAAACGTATTTCATCCGGCGCGGTAGTTTCTCATGGTGTTAGTTAATGGATAAATTATACATTTGTCAAGCGGAAAAATCAAGAACCCTAAACTGCAAGTATACACTGATGTTTTGGATGTTAATCAGTTTTGGGCTTGGGCGGAACGGACGGATACATGCCATAAACCACAAAAAATAAAGCGGCAACAGCAAAAACGCGCGGGTCATCATGCACAAAAACAGTATAAATACAGAATGATACAGCTGCAAACCAGCGTACCGCGCAGAAAAATAGACAAAGCAGGTTGGAAAAACAGGACTGGGTATCATCCCTGAAAGATTGTCTGCCCGCGTACCGCTGATTCAGCAAACCCGACGCCAACCGGAGGCCGCCATGAAAACACAAGCCCAACGCGCCCTAATCTGCCTGCTGCTGGCCATGATGCTCATCCCCCTGCTGCCTGCTTTCGCCCAGGGTGTGCCGCCTGGTGTGCCCGGGTTTTCCCTGCTGGGGCTGGAGATGACGGACGCGGTCATCACCCTGGCGGCGCGGGGGGATACCCTGGCCGTTTTAAGTGCGTCTGCGCATACGGACGAGCGCGCCCTGACGCTTTATCAGCTACCCGGGATGGCACAGAAAGCCCGCACGGCCTACGACAAGCCGGCACAAAGCGACGGGTATGAGGACATCCACCTGGGCATTCTTCCGGATGGCCGGGTCTTTGCGGCCAACCTGACTGACGCTCAGGTCGACCTGTATGACCCGGCGCTGAATGTGCTGGTTTCCCGCCGGTTTTTAGACACAAACTACCCCATCGCGGCCTTCATGCAGCCGGACGGCCAGGCGCTGTACATCGGCACGGGGGAGAATGAGCTGCTCAAACTGGACATGCAGACCGGGGCGCTCAAACCCCTGCATCCCCAGGTGCCGGCCGGGTTTCTGTTTTATACGGTGCTGGGCATGGCGGAGGGCAGGCTGCGGCTGCACTACTACAAACCGCCGGATCTGGACCTGGTGGTGGAGCTGGCGGAAAACGGCGCCACCGCCCTCATTCCCGTCATGCGCGGGCACAGCTACCTGGATGCGCAGCACGTGATGCTCTCAGACAGCCAGACGGCGCTGTTTGGGCAATTGGGGCAGGAGGCCTATGTTCAAATCGATGGCTGGCAGGCGGGGGAGCACCTGCTTGCTGTTTCCGGAAGCAGCCTCTTATCCAGCCGCTTTGAGGACAGTGACCTCATCCTGCGCCTGTATGACACCAGCAGCCTCCGGTTGATGAACCAGCTGGTCATCCCGCATGAAATAGAGACGCTGTCCCTTGCCACGACGCTTCTTATTGGGGAGAACCAGGTGCTTTCCCTGTACCAGGGGTATGAGCCCGTCCGGACACAGCTGTATCTGTGGGATGCGCAGGCTTCCGCCCAGCCGGAGGAGGCCGGCATGCGCCGCGTCACCTACCCGGACTTGATGGCGGAGCATGACCAAATGGCGCGGGACATCAAAGCCCGCCACGGTGTGACAGTCCATATCCGCCAGGCGGGCGCCAGCTTCCGCAACGATGTCTACCACGCGCTTTCCGCGTCCGGCGAGCTGCCGCTGCGCCACGCCCTGATTCATTTGCGCGCGTTTTTGGACCAGCTGCCTGCGGGCATGATCAAGGAAGCCCTGCTCATGCCGTATACGGATTTCGCAATCTACCTGTGCGGCCCCATCATGCAAAAAAGCAGCGAGGGCATCAGTTACCCGGCAGGCTTCAGCACCGAGGAGGGCAGCCTGCGTTACCTGGCGCTGGATGTGCAGGATTCCGCCTTTTTAAGCACCCTGCACCACGAGTTCATGCACCTGTTGGAGGACAGGTTGAGCCAGACAGCCTATGAGGTGGACAAGCCCGTGTTCATGTTCTGGGACAACCTGGGGCCCAAGGAGGCGGAGCACCACGGTTTCGCGCTCACCTACACGGATGCGTCCGGGGACACCTTCTTTAACCTTGACTACACCGCTTTGCACGAGGACGCCCAGGCACATCCGGACAGGGTCTGGTTTGTGGACGCCTACAGCCGCACCTGGCCGCTGGAGGACCGCGCCCGCTTATTTGAGCACATGATGACAACAAGCCCTTCTGCTGATCCCTTCATCTTTCCCCACCTGCGCAAAAAGGCGCAGATTTTAGCCGCGCTGCTGCGCCAGTCCTTCCCCAGTTTGCAGGCTGTGGCGACCGCGCCCTGGGAAAGCCAGATTGAGCAGGCGGCGGATGTGGAAGCCTTCCTGGGCAGCGTCTATGATGAGCTGACCGCGCCATAGCGCAGGGCTGCCAGGCAATATTCACACACGAAAAAAGGAGCCGGTTTTTGGCTCCTTTTTTGCAGGTTACCCTGGTTTATTCCTTCAACTCCACCATCACCACGGTGTCCGTCTCATCCGGCAACACCGGGTCTGGGCCCAGGCTCACAAAGCAGATGTCCGGGTAGTTGTTGGCGATCCAGTTGCGCTCCACCTTCAACTCATGCCCGGTGGCCAGCATGCGAACGGCCTTCACCTCATCCGCTTGTACACCCACCAGCGGCAGGTAGCCGATGGGGTTGTCAAAGATGTGGAAATACAGCTTGTTGCCCTTTTTAGTCACGCGGCCAAAGTCCGGCTTTTCAATCCCCGCGATGCCGCAGCCGTAGATACTGTCCTTGTTGTCCCGCATCCAGCGGCCGATGTCGGCCAGGGCGGTGAGGGACTGCTCCGGGATGCGCCCGCGCGCATCCGGCCCCACGTTCAGCAGCAGGTTTCCGCCCTTTGAGACGCACTCCACCAGCTTGCGGATGAGCATGGGCGCGGGCTTGAAATGCTTGTCTGTGCCGTGGAAGCCCCAGTTGTTGTTCATGGTCACGCAGGCCTCCCAGGCCACCGGGTCACCCTTGTAGTTGACGATGCCATGGGGCGGGATGATTTGCTCGGGGCTTAAAAAGTCTCCGCTGTACACATTGGGGTGCTCCGTAATCAGGCTGCCAAAGCCCTCGCCGCTGGCCTCCAGGCGGTTGTCGATGATGACATGTGGCTGATAGGATCGCACCATGTTCACCAGGTCGGTCGCGCGCCAGGCTTCGCCGTGCAGGTGATCATAGCTGAAGTCAAACCACAAAATGTCAATCTGGCCGTAGTTGGTGACCAGCTCCTTCACCTGGGCGTGCATATAATCCAGGTAGTTGTCAAAATTGTGTATGATGTCCTTGAACGCCGGGTTGTCGCGCATGGGGTGCTGGCGGTCGCCAAAGTGGGGGAAATCCGGGTGATGCCAGTCGATGGTGGAGTAGTAAAAGCCCACCTTCAGGCCCTCTGCGCGGAAGGCGTCCACATACTCGCGCACCAAATCGCGCCCGGCTTTGGTGTTGGTGGCCTTGTAGTCGGTATGCTGGCTGTCAAACAGACAGAAGCCGTCATGGTGCTTGGCGGTCAGGACGGCGTAGCGCATGCCCGCTTCACGCGCCGCCTTTGCCCAGGCCTTGGGGTCATAGTCTTTGGGGTCAAACTCGTCAAAATACTGCTGGTAGTCCGCCACACTGATGCGCTCATTGCAGCGGATCCATTCCCCGCGCGCCGGGATGGCGTAAATCCCCCAGTGGATGAACATGCCAAAACGCGCCTCCTGAAACCACGCCATGCGCTTCTCGTATGCTGTCCGGTCCATATCTGCCTCCTTACGGATATTTTCTGCCCACATCATACCATAGTTGTTGTTTTACAGCACCATCAACAGGGTGCCCGCGCCGATGAGCGCCGTGCCGATGATGGACTTGGTGTCAAACTGCTCATGCAAAAAGAGGAAGGCCAGCACCAGGGTGAACACGACGCTTAATTTGTCAATCGGCACAACTTTGGAGACATCGCCGATCTGAATGGCCTTGAAATAGCACAGCCAGGACGCGCCGGTGGCCAGGCCGGAGAGGATCAGGAAGATCCAGCTTCTGCGGCTGATCTCACTGATGCCCTTGTGCGCATCGGTCATAAACACAATGCCCCAGGCCAGAAGCAGCACCACAAAGGTGCGCAGCGCAGTGGCCAGGTTGGAGTTGACCCCCTCAATGCCGATCTTGGCAAAGATGGAGGTGAGCGCGGCAAACACCGCCGACGCCAGTGCCAGAATAAACCACATCGCGATACCTCCTGAATGTTATTGTTTCGGTTTTGCCTTGCCCAGCACCTGGCTGGCCGCTTCCTCGCGGAACTGGTTGGTGTACAGCTTGTAGTAGCCGCCGCGCTTCTTGAGCAATTCTTCGTGCTTGCCTTCCTCGGTGATGATGCCGTCTTCCAAAAGGAGGATGCGGTCGGCCTTCCTGATGGTGGACAGGCGGTGGGCGATGATAAAGCTGGTGCGCCCGGCCAGCGTCTGCTCAATGGCGTGCTGGATCATCACCTCAGTCTCGGTATCCACCGAGGAGGTGGCCTCGTCCAGCACAAACAGGCGCGGGTTGTGCAAAATGGCGCGCGCGAAGGAGATCAGCTGCTTCTCGCCGGTGGACAGGCGGCTGCCGCCCTCGCCGACCGGTGTGTCATAGCCCTTGTCCATCTTTTGGATGAAGGCGTCCGCGTTCACCAATTTGGCGGCGCGCATGGCGTCCTCCTCACTGGCCTCGGGGTGGGCGTAGCGCAGGTTGTCCATCACGGTGCCGGAGAACAGATGCGGCTCCTGCAACACATAACCCAGGCTGGACTGCAGCCACAGCTGGCTGCGCTCCCTGTAATCACGGCCATCAATGAGGATGCTGCCAGAGGTGGGCTCATAAAAGCGGCAGAGGAGGTTCACAATGGTGGATTTTCCGGCGCCTGTGGGCCCCACAATGGCGATGGTCTCACCCGGCTTAACCTTCAGGTTGAAGTTGCGCAGCACCTCCTCGCCGTCCTTGTAGCGGAAGGTGACATCGCGGAACGCCACCTCCCCGGTAATGGGCTCCCAGTTCTCCCGCTTGGGGTGGAAGTTGTCCCCGTAGCGGGCGACGACCTCCGCGGTGTCTTTGATGTCCGGCTCCGTCTCAAGCAAGCTCACCACGCGCTCGGCCGCGGCCTGGATGCGCTGCAGCTCCGAAAACGCGGCTGCGATGTCCCGGATGGGGTGAAAAAACTGCACCGAGTAGCTGACAAAGGCGGTGAGTGTGCCCAGGGAGATCACCCCGCCCAGCACGCGGCTGGCACCCTCGCCCAAAACCAGGGCGGAGGCGATGGAGGACACGGCGATGACCAGCGGCATAAACAGGGCGGACAGGGTGGCGGCGCGGATGGCTGCCCTTTTCATGGTGCCGGTTAAGTCCACAAATTCGGCTACGTTTTGCTCCTCGCGCACCAGGGTCTTGGTGGTCTTGGCGCCCATGATGCCCTCGTTGAAACTGCCGGTGATGTGGGAGTTGATCTTGCGCACCTCGCGCTGGGCTTTTAAGATGCGCTTTTGAAACCAGGCCGTGATGATGGCCAATACCGGCACCACTGCCAGCACCAAAAGGGCCAGCTGCCAGTTGATGATCAGCATGGCGATGGTGACGGACACCAGGAAGATGCTGGCCCAGACAAGGTCCACCAAGCCCCAGCCAAAGGCTTCCGCCAGGTGGACGACGTCGCTGGTGAGCCTGCTCATCAAAAAGCCCACACTGGTGCGGTCGTAGTAGGAGAAGGGCAATTCCTGCAGTTTTTTGAAGCCCAGCATGCGCATGTCGTAGTTGACGCGGGATTCAATAAAGCCTGCCACCAGGATGAAAAAGAAGATGGAGGCAACCTGCAGGATGATGATGACCAGATACACCAGGATGAAGGGCCACAGGGACTGAGTTGCCTCGTTCACCATGATGTAGTTGTCTATCGCGTGGCGGGTCAGCAGGGGGATCAACACGTCTGTCACCGCCAGCACCACCATCATCAGGGCGACAAAGCCCATGGCTTTCCAGTGACGGCGCATGCGCACAAATATTTTTTTAAACAGCCCCGGGTCAAATTTTTTGGTATAGTCCTGCTCTTCTATAAAGGATGTATTACTCATTGATGTGCTCCTGATTGGTGTGCGCCTGCAGCTCATCCGCAAGCCCGGACTGGATCTGGTGGATGCGCTGGTACAGGCCAGGCCGGCTGATCAGCTCACTGTGGCTGCCGGCGTCCTTGATGCGGCCGTCCTCCAGCACGAAGATGATGTCCGCCTGGCTTAAGGTAAGGATGCGGTGGCTGATGATGATGGTGGTGACATGCTCGCTCCTGCGTGCCAGCGCCTCGCGGATGCGCGCGTCTGTCGTGGTATCCACCGCCGAGAGCGAATCATCAAAGATGAGGATGTCGTTGTCCTTCAGCAGCGTGCGCGCGATGGCGGCGCGTTGCTTCTGGCCGCCGGAGAGGGTCACGCCGCGCTCGCCCACCATGGTCTCCCAGCCTTTTTCACTTTCCTCGATAAACGCCAGCGCCTGCGCGTCCTGCGCGGCCTCCTCCACCATCCGGCGGGTGGCGTCGGGCGCTGCGATGCGGATGTTGTCGTAGATGGTTTTGCTGTACAGGAAGGGCTCCTGCAGCACCAGGCCCACGCGGCTGCGCAGGTGCTTGCGGGCCACCTGGTTGATGTCGTGCCCGCCAATGGTGATGCGGCCCGACTGCGGCGTGTAAAGGCGCTGCAACAGCAGCGCGATGCTGGACTTGCCCGAGCCGGTCGCGCCCAGGATGGCCGCGGTTTGGCCGGCTTTGATGGTGAAGGACAGGTCGCGCAGCACCTCGCCGCCCTCGTCATACTGGAAGTTCACCTTGTCAAACACGATGTCGCCAGACAAGGGGGGTGTGATGGCACCTTCCACATCCTGCTCTGGCTTTTGGCGCAGCACCTCGTCAATGCGGTTGAGGGAGACCATCGCGCGCCCGCCCTGGGAGAGGATACGGCCCAGGTTGCGCACCGGCCAAAGCAGCATGCCGATGTAGCTGGTAAACACCACGATGTCGCCCACGCTGATGCGCCCGGCGCGCGCTTCCATCAGGCAAAACACCAGCGTCAGCAGGGTTTGCACCATGCCCATCAGGTCGCCGGTGGACCAGTAGATGGCGTCCAACCAGCTTAATTTGATAAACTTGTCGCGGGTGTCCCCGGCAGCGGTGTCAAATTTCTCAATCTCGCGCTGGGCCTGGCCAAAGGCGCGCACCACGCGCACGCCGGTTAAGTTTTCCTGCATCACGGTGGTCATGTGGCCTTCGGCTTCGTCCGCGGTGCGGTAGGCCTTCACCACCAATTTAAAGAACTGCCAGGCAAACAGGAAGAGCAGCGGCATGATCATCAGGCTGATCATGGTAATTTTGAGCGAAATGGGGATGAGCAAGGCCAGCGCGATGCTCACCATCATCAGGGCATCCACAATGTTGAGCAGCTGCATCGCGAAAAAGCGCCGCGCCGTGTCCACGTCCTGGGTGCAGCGCTGCACCAGGTCGCCGGTGGGGGTTTTTGAGTGGTAGGAGAAAGACAGCTCCTGCAGGTGGCTGTACAAATCGTTGCGCAGCCTGCGGGCTGAGCGCTCAGAGCCAATGGCGGTCAAGCGGCCCTTGAGGAAGTTGCAGGCGCCGGAGAAAACGCTGATTGCCACAATGGCGACGCCCGGAATCCACAAGTTGGCGCGCATAAACGCGCGCCCGCCCAGGCTGTTGACCCAGTTTGCGATAAAGCCGGGCAGCCGGGAGGGCATGCCCTGCAGGTAGTTGTCCAGCACCTCCGCCAATACGGCGGGGGTGAAAAAGCCCAGCAATACGCTGATCACGGTGAGGAGGGCCGCGCCCAGGAAGTAGCGCGCGTTCTCCTTAATCAGTGTCCACATCAGGTGATGTTTTCGTTTCTTCATGTTACCTCTACATATTTAAGAGCATAAAAATAGCTCCGCATTGTGCTGTGCCATGCAGGAGCCGCCTTGATTGCCTGGTGTTCAATTCAGCGCAAGAAAAGCCGGCCGGGCCATGGCAGAGATCCCTGTACAGATGCCCTGTTTTCCCTATTGATTCCATTGGTCATCTTGCCGCGGCCTCCTTTCTGACAATTCCGCACCAAGTATAGACAGCATGAACTGCGCAAGTCAAGACAAATTTTATAAAAATACAAGATTTTAGCCTGAAATCAGAAAGTGTTGCATCAACGGAACCAAGTTTGCGCGTTTGAGGCTTTTACCGGTGATGATTTATACGCCCCGCACGCCTGGATGCGGGCGGCGGGCACCTTGTTCTGCTTGACATTTGCCCTATGCACAGGTGTATAATTGACCAGATTACAGGTGCATCAACCCATGTATTGTCCATTGACCGGGTGCAGCTTCCGATCCCTCATCACAGCACGGGCTGGGGGTGAAGAAGATGAACGCATAGAACCAACCATCAAGGAGGTACCCCGAATGATGAGACACAAAACCCGTCACCCGCTTGTGTGGCTGACAGCCCTTGTGATGCTCTTTGGCCTGCTGCCGGGCATCGGTCTTGCAGAGCAAGCCGAAGCGCCTGCTTACCCCGGGTTTATTTTGAAGGAGCAATCCCAGTTCACCTTGGTGAACGCGCAGGCCACGCTGTTTGAGCATGAGCAGACAGGCGCCCTGGTCCTCCTGCTTGAGAACGAGGATACCAACCGCACCTTTGATATCTCCTTCCGCACACCGGCCTTGAACGATACAGGCGTGCCGCATGTGTTTGAGCACGCCACCCTGGGCGGCTCCAAAAAGTATCCGTCCAAGTCCCTGTTTTTCAACCTTTCTCACCAAACCTACAACACCTACATGAACGCGATGACCACCGACATCATGACCACCTATCCCATCGCGTCCCTGTCGGAGGATCAGCTGCTGCGCTACGCGGACTACTACTTGGACAGCGTCTTTAACCCCATGCTGATGGAGGACGCCAGCATCTTCTCCGAAGAGGCCTGGCGCTATTCCCTTCCCAGCGAGGATGCGCCCCTGGAGCTGGCCGGCACCGTGTATACGGAGATGAAGGGCGCCTACACCATCAATACCGCGGCGCGGTTCAATTTCTTCAAAACGCTGTTCCCGGGCAGCGTGTCGGGCAACTCCTTTGGCGGGAACCCGCAGCACATCCCGGAGATGACCTTTACGGATTTAACCAATTACCACGATGCCTATTACCATCCCTCCAACTCCTTGAGTATCCTGTACGGCAAACTCACCCAAAAGGCGGAGTTCATGCAGCTGATGGACAGCTATTTCTCCGCGTTTGAGAAAAAGGAGTTCACCTTCACGGATGAAAACTATGTGCCCATCACCGAGCATACCGAAGCCACCCATGAGTTCGCAGTGGAAGCGGGCTCTGACACCAAAAACGGCGCGGTCGTCTATGTGGGCTATGTTTTGGATGGCGTCACCAAGGAAGACGAGAACGTGTTGGACCTGCTGACCACGCTGTTGAATGAGCCGTCCTCCTACTTCCAGCAGGAGATGAAAAAGCGCCTGCCCGCGGCCAGCGCTGGCTGTTATTACGACAACACCACGCCGGAGACCGCGGTTGTGTTTTCCGCCACCGGCATGAATGCCGAACAGGCCCAGGACTTCCACAATCTGGTGGATGGCGCGCTCATCCACATCCGTGAGAACGGCTTTGACAAGGAGGCCGTGGAAGCGGTCGCCGCCGCCACCCGGCTTGATCTCCTGTTAACAGCGGAAGAGCCCAACGTGGGCCCCAACCTGCTGCCCAGCCTGGCCTACTCCTGGACGGCGGACGGGGATGTCAACGCCTATCAGAAATATGTGGACAACACCGCCAACTATGTCAAATTCGCGGAAAACGGCGCCTATCAGGAGCTGATTGAACGCTTCCTGATGAACGCGCAGCGCACCGCGATGAGCATCACCGTACCCGTCCCCGGCCTAAAAGAGCAGCAGGACAACGTGCTGGCCGAAAGCCTGGCGGTGAAAAAGGCGCAGATGACGCCGGAGGAGATCACTGAACTGGTAAAAGCCACGGCAGCGTTTGGCAAGGAGCAGGACGACTCCTCCCAGTATGTCAAACAGCTGCAGGCGGTGACGGTGGAAAGCCTGCCCGTTGAAGCGCGCATCTTTGAGGTGAGCGATGAGACAGGGGAGGACAAGATCCGCAGGTTAAACGCCACGGCCGAGGTCAACGGCGTGGGCCAGGTGCTGCTGCTGCTTTCCGCCGGCGCGATTGCGCAGGAGGACATCCACTGGTTCAAACTGTATACCGATTTGCTGGGCACCATGGATACGCAACAGCGCGACAACGCCTCCCTGTCCTCCAGCATGACCCGCTACCTGTATGACCGCCAGATGCGCATCTCCATTTTCACCGGCCCCACCAAGGAGGAGTGCCTGCCCTTCCTGCGCGTCAGCTTCAAGGCGCTGGACGAGGACCTGGCCCCCGCCTATGACCTGGTGTATGAGGTGCTGTTTGAGTCCAAGCTGGACGATGTGCGTTTGATCGCCGACCGGGTGGAGAAGGTGAAGACCTCCTTAAAGCAGACCATCACCAACCAGCCCTTCAACGTCCAGATTTACCGCGCTTTCGCCTCCGTCAACCCGGGCTTTGCCTACTTCAACTACGCCAACTTCCTGGACTACTACGCCTTTTTGGAGCAGGTACAAACCCTGCTGGCGGACAACCCGGATGAGGCACTGGCTAAGCTGGAAGGCGTGCGCAAGCTGCTGCACAACAGTGTGGGCGCCGTGTCCGGCTTTGCCGGCAACGCGGACAGCCAGGCAAAAAACCAAAAGACGGCGGACGCCTTCTTTGCCAAATTGGATCGTGAAGCGCGCGAGCGCGCGGTGTATGACCTGCCCAAGATCGCGCGGTCAGAAGCCCTGATTGTGGACTCCGCTGTGCAGTACAACCTGATGTTCGCGCCCTATGACCAATTGGGCATTGACAGCTACTCCGGCGCCATGGACGCGCTCACCAGCTTCATGAGCGATGCCTTCCTCTACCCGCAGCTGCGCGACCAGTACGGCGCCTACGGCGTGCAGCACGCCGCGACCGAGGACGGGGTCTTCCTCTTCTCCTACCGCGACCCCAATGTCACCCAAACCTTTGATGTGTACGGCGAACTGTCCAAGATGCTCACAGACAGCCAGATTGAGCAGGAGTCGCTGGAAGGCTACATCCTCTCCGCCTACAGCGGCTATGCTGCCTCCAGCGGCGAATTGGCCGGCGCGCTCAACGCCTTGGTGGATACCATTGACGGCCGCAAGCAGGAGCGCTTCCTCACCTACATGGAGGAATTGAAGGGCGTCACCGTGGAGAAGGTGAAGTCCTACACCCAGATGTATGAGGAGCTGTATAACAAGGGCCTCAAGTCCACCTCCGGCGGCGCGGCCGTCATCAACGAGAACGCAAACCTGTACGAAGTGATTCTCAACCCCTTTGCCATCAAGGAAATGCCTCCCTCAGAATTGACCGACGTGGCGGAGGATGACTGGTTCGCCGAAGCCATCGCCTTCTCTGTGGACAACAATTTCATTGAGCCCCTGACTGAAACCACCTTTGGCCCGCTGGAGCCCTTGACCGTTGATGTCTACGCCAAAGCCCTCAACGTGTTCCTGGGCGTTGGCGCGCCGGCGGAGGAAATCTTTAATGTGTTCAAGCAGTACGGCATGCTGCCGCCTGATGCCGCGGCCGATCAAACCATGACGCGCGAGGAATTTGCGGGCTACCTCATCGCCATGCTCACGGCTGTTCAGGTCGATGTGAAGGCGGACCTGCAGGATCTGCCGGCACTGTCCGACATCGACCAGATCACCGAGGGCAATGAGGATACCTTCCGCTTCCTGCTGGGCAATGAGCTCTTCCCGCTGTTTGCGGAGGACATGCTGGCCCCCAAGGAGCTGGCCACCCGCGCCGACTTTGCCTACGTGCTTCTTTCGCTGTATGATTTCTGATTAAAACGAACCAAACCCGCGCCCCGGCCACCGCGTCCGGGGCGTTTTTGTGGCATTCACGGTTTGTTTTCAGGTTTGATGTTTAATTCAGGGCCGCTTGGTGGTACCATCAGAAGGCAAACGAAACAAGGAGGCGCGTATGAAACTGGCAGAGGCATTGATTTTGCGCAAGGATTTGCAAACCCGGTTGATGATTTTGGAGGAGCGGCTGATGAACGCTGCCCAGGTCCAGGAAGGCGACCAGCCTGCGGAGGACCCGCAGGAACTCCTGTTGGAATTGGACCGCATGACGGGGGAGCTGCAATCGCTCATCACCCGCATCAACCTGACCAATTCTAACAGCACCCTGGACGGCAAAACGGTGACCGAACTGCTGGCACAGCGTGACATGCTGGGCCGCAAGGCCGGCATCCTGCGCGATTTGGCAAATACAGCAGGGCAATTGGTGCAGCGCGTGCGCGGGACGGAAATCAAAATCATCAGCACCGTAAATATAGCAGACATCCGAAAACAGGCGGACGAAGCCGCCAAAGCGCTGCGCGAGCTGGACACCCGGCTGCAGGGCTTTAACTGGACAACTGATTTACACTAAACGCATTCTTTGGTGTAGCGATTTGGACGCGGGCATGAAACAGCGGTAGTGCATGGTCTACATGTGACAGGGGCACATGCGGAGGTTCGATTCCTTCACCTTCAATGTTAACCCCTCGTATTTTGCACAAGCGCATTGTTCATCTAAAATCATTGTTATGACCACATGCCAGCCATTTCGTGAGGGCGGGGACGGCTTTGCCGGGGGCGGCAGGGTTTAGAAAACGGGCAATCATCATGACTGCCCGTTTTTGAGTGGTGCTTCTGTTTACCAGTCCGAATTCTGCGCCCTGCGCACAGCGCTTTGGTGGGAGCTGTCCACCCGGTTGGTGCCGTGCGTTTTGGAGTTGGGGAAGTGGATGCAGAAGTGGCCGCTGTAATCATTGTTGCGGATGGTCTGCTCGCCGTGGGGCATGGTGTTCATGGAGGCGGCATAGACCTTGCCGTTATATTTGACCAGGATGGCGCGCCGCGCCCAGGAGTAGGACCCGCCGGCGATCTTTTTCAAAGTGGCCGCGTCGGACTTGGTCAGCGGCTCCGCGTCCAAGTGGTTGTAGCCGCTCCAGCGCCGGGCGGAGAAGGTGAGCCCGGTGGCCACATCCTTCACCACAAAGCTGGACCACTTCGGGATGGTGTCCTTGCCGCCCTTGAACCAGTCCTTGGAATAAGTCGGGATGGTGTAGTTGGCAGCGTTCTTGCCAAACAGCTTTTTGATGGTGCTGTTGCCGGCGATGCCGTCCTGGGACAGCCCGCGGGATTTCTGGAAGCGCTTCACCGCGTCCACCGTCTCCTTGCCATAGCTGGAATCGATGGTTCCCTTGTAGTAGCCGCGCAGCTTCAGCGCCTGCTGCAGGGCCTTCACATGCCGGCCGGAATTGCCGGGCTTGGTGGTGTTGGGCACCTCAATCTTGGAAATGGAGGTGATGCCCTTCATGCCCGGATCATCCTTGGCGGCTACCTCTTTGGTTTTGCCAAAGAGCATGTTGATGGTCGCCTTGTCCGCGCGGCCGGTTTCACTTAATTTGACGGATTTTTGGAATCTGCGCACTGCGTCCGCGGTGCCATTGCCGTATTTGCCGTCCAGGCTGCCCTTTAGGAAGCCTTTGATCTGAAGCGCCCGCTGCAACTTCTCCACATCATCGCCATAGGAACCGCGGCGCGTGGCGCGGGGCAGGGACCCGAGGCCTGAGATGCTGTCCACCCGGGCGTATTTGCTATCCTTCTTTGGTTTTTCTTTCTCTTCAAACGCCTGCTTCGCAGAGGAGGAGGTGTTCACCAGGCTTTTCATGATATAGCCGGACTGCTTGTTATAGTCCACCTTGTAAAACTGCCCGCTGGTGCCGGTGATGGTGACCTTGGTGCCCTTTTTGAGCACCGCGTAATAGATGCTGTCCGTATTGGGCTTGGAGCGGAAGAAGACCTTGTCCTTGTTGACCGTCCCAGCATAGCTTGCAGCCTTGGCTGAAAACGTAAACAGGGAGAAAAAGAGGAGCGCGGCCAGCAGGGCTGATCCGGCACGGTGGACAGTTTTCATGATTGCCTCCTGACGAAGTCCGATGGGTTTTTCAGGGTGTCAACCACAATATATTACAAAGTTATTACAATGTCAAGGGGGTTTTGCTACAATTTGATAATAATTTCATCATTGTTTGTTCTAAAACTTAAATTGTTTTGTTTTGAATCAGAGAAGTCCGCCCAAAATCCGCCCATGATGCGCACGCCCGCTAAAAAATTCAGCGTCTGCCTTGTGTTTGTGGACGTTTCGCTGTGGGCGTGATACAATATTCAGCGAGCTGTTTTACGGATAAAACGGCCTTTCATGCACGATTGACGAAGGGTTGAGGGGTACATGTACGATATTGTAATCATTGGCGCGGGGGTCATCGGCTGCGCAGTCGCCTACCGCCTGGGGCAGTATGAGGGCAAGTTCGCGGTGATGGATTTTGCCCACGATGTAAGCGAGGGGGCCAGCAAGGCCAACAGCGGCATTGTGCATGCGGGCTATGACGCCAAGGCTGGCACAGAAAAGGCCAGGCTGAACGTCAAGGGCGCCCGCATGATGAAGGATTTGTGCCGCACGCTGGGCGTGCCCTATGGGCAGCCCGGCGCCATGGTCCTGGGCTTTCATGAGGAGGACCGCAAGGCCCTGGAAGCGCTGTATGAGAATTCTAAGGTCAACGGCGTGCCCGGCTGCCGGCTGATTGAGCGGGACGAAATCTTAAAAATGGAGCCCAACATCAACCCGGAGGTGCTGCTGGCGCTGGATGTGCCCGCCTCCGGCCTGGTCAGCCCCTATGAGTTGACCCACGCCCTGGCTGACAGCGCCAAGGAAAACGGCTTTGATTTCCTGCTGGGGACCAAGGCGGAAGAGCTGTCCTTTGCAGATGGCGTATGGACCATCAAAACGCAAAACGGCGAGGTCAAAACGCGGGCGGTCATCAACTGCGCGGGCGTGTATGCCGATGTGCTGCACAACCAGATTTCCACCAAACAGGTCAAAATCATCGCGCGCCGCGGCCAGTACTACCTGCTGGACCGCAGCGCGCCGCTTTTGTTTAACCGCACCATCTTCCAGGTGCCCACCAAGATGGGCAAGGGCGTTTTGGTATCGCCCACCACCCACGGCAACCTGCTGCTGGGCCCCACGGCGGAGGACATCCCCGATGGCCTGGACACCGCCACAAGCCGGGACGGCTTAACAGATGTGCTGGCCAAAGCGCGCCTCACTTACCCCAATGCGGATTTGCGCCAGGTGATCACCACCTTCTCCGGCATCCGCGCGCATGAGGTGGAGGGCGACTTTTTGATCGGCCAGGTGGAGGGCGCGCCGGATGGCGCCTTTGAAGCCATCGGCATTGAAAGCCCCGGCCTGTCCGCTGCCCCCGCCATTGGCGAGGAGCTGGGCGACTGGGTGGCCTATTCGTTGAAACTCAAGAAAAACCTGAACTATATTGCGCCCACACCCCTGCCCAAAGCCTTCGCCGGCATGAACGAGCAGGAGCGCAGGGCCGCCTATGAGATCGACCCGGATTACGGCCGCATCGTCTGCCGCTGCGAGCAGGTGACCGAGGCCGAGGTGCGCCGCAGCATCCGCCGCCCCATGGGCGCGCGCAGCCTGGACGGCGTCAAGCGCCGCACCCGCGCCGGCATGGGCCGCTGCCAGAGCGGTTTTTGCTCCACCCGCGTGATGGAGATATTGGCCGAGGAGTTAGGTCAAAATTTGCGCCAGATTTCCAAGTCCGGCGGCAACAGCTGGCTTTTAGCCGGCGGCATTGGCAAGGAGGACAGCCATGAGTAACACGCGCATCCCCATTGATCTGCTCATCATCGGCGCGGGCCCAGCAGGCCTGGCAGCTGCCATCGCGGCCAAGCGCGCAGGCGTCATGGACCTCTTGGTCTTAGAGCGCGAGGACGAGCAGGGCGGCATCCTCAACCAATGCATCCACAACGGCTTTGGCTTGCACCGCTTCAAGGAGGAGTTGACCGGGCCTGAGTACGCCGAGCGCGACATCAAGGAAGCCCGGGATTTAAACATCCCCGTTTTAACCGGCACAACCGTATTATCCGTAACCCGTGACAAGCAGGTCACCGCCGTCAGCCGCGAGCGGGGGATCGAGGTCTACCAAGCCAAAGCCGTCATCCTGGCCATGGGCTGCAGGGAGCGCCCCCGCGGCGCGCTGGCCATCCCCGGCAGCCGCCCGGCAGGCATCTATTCCGCCGGCACCGCGCAAAAGCTGGTCAATATGGCGGGCTTTATGCCCGGCCGCCGCGTCATCATCCTGGGCTCCGGCGACATCGGCCTGATCATGGCGCGCCGAATGACCCTGCAGGGGGCCCAGGTGTTAGCCTGTGTGGAATTGATGCCCTATTCAAGCGGGCTGAACCGTAACATCGTGCAGTGCCTGCAGGATTATAACATCCCGCTGATGCTTTCCCACACGGTGGTGGACATCAAGGGCAGGGAGCGACTGACCGGCGTCACCATCGCCCAGGTGGGGGAGGACCGCCGGCCCATTCCGGGAACAGAGCAGGACTTTGAGTGCGATACGCTTCTTTTATCCGTCGGCTTGATTCCGGAGAACGAACTGTCCCTGCAGGCGGGGGTGCGCCTCTCACCCATGACCCAGGGCGCGGTGGTCAACAACCATTTTGAAACCAATGTGAAGGGCATCTTCGCCTGCGGCAATGTGCTGCACGTGCATGACCTGGTGGACTATGTCAGCCGGGAGAGCATGCAGGCAGGCGAGGCGGCCGCGCTGTACCTGAAGGGGGAGAAGGCGCCCTTCCTGCGCTCCCAGGTCAAGGACGGCCAGGGCGTGCGCGGCACCGTGCCCCAGCGGCTGGATATCCCGATCCAAGAGGTGACAGACGGGGTAGAATTAATGTTCAGGCCCGACCGGGTCTATCAAAACCACTTTGTCACTGTGCGCACACCGGAGGAGGTGCTGCTGTCCCAGCGGCGTTTCATCCTCACCCCGGGTGAGATGGCGGAGGTCAAGCTGACCCCGGACATGCTCTCCCGCGTGCGCCAAAAGACACTGACAGTGGAGATTACCGAGGAAAAACAGACAACATGACAAAGCAAAACCCACGAAAAATTCTGATCATTGGGGGTGTCGCTGGCGGCGCCTCCGTTGCCGCGCGCATGCGCAGGCTGGATGAGCACGCGGACATCACCATGCTGGAGCGGGGGCCTGACGTGTCCTTCTCCAACTGCGCCCTGCCCTATTTTTTGGGCGGGGACATCGAGGAGGCAGACACCCTCAGGCTGCTGGACCCCCAAACCTTCTGGGACCACTACCGCATCAAGGCGCTGCCCCTGCATGAGGCGCTGACTATCAACCGCAGGGAGAAGACCGTCAAGGTATTAGATCTTAAAAACAATGCAGAAACCGATATGCCCTATGACCTATTGTATCTTTCCCCGGGCGCCTCACCCATCATGCCAAAAAGCATCGAGGGGATCGATCTTGCGCACGTGTTTTCCGTACGCAATGTGCAGGATGTGGAGAAAATCGCCGCGTGGCTTGATGCCAAACAGGTTAAAAAAGCCGCTGTCATCGGCGGCGGCTTCATTGGGGTTGAGGTGATGGAAAACCTGGTGGAAAGAGGCCTTAAAGTCAGTCTGATTGACATGGCGCCCCAGGTGATGATGCCCTTTGACAGCGACATGGCCCAGTTTTTACACAAGGAGATTGTGGATCACGGGGTGGAGCTCATCCTGGGCGACGGCCTGCACAGCATCCAGGAGGACGGCGTCACGCTCAAATCCGGTAAAAAGGTGGCTGCAGAAGCGGTCATCATGGCCATCGGCGTCTTGCCGGAGGTGAAACTGGCAAAAGAAGCGGGGCTTACGATCGGCGAAACAGGCGGCATCCTGGTTGACCGCCGCATGCGCACCAGTGACCCATCCATTTACGCGGTGGGCGACGCGGTGGAGCTCACCCATTTTCAAACCGGTCAGAAGACCAAACTGGCGCTGGCAGGCCCGGCCCTGCGCCAGGCGCGGGTGGCGGCCAACTCCGAAAACGACATGGCGGAGATGGTGCCCGGCGTGGTGGGCAGCAGCGCGCTGCGCGTGTTCGCCCAGAACGCAGCCTGCACCGGCCTGTCGGAGCGCGCCTGCTTAGCGGAGGGCATCCAGTACCAGGTGGCCTTTGTGGTGCCCATGGACAAGGTGGGCATCATGCCCGGGGCCAGCCCTGTGTTTTTTAAACTGATCTATGAACAAGGCAGCGGCCGTGTGCTGGGCGCCCAGGCGATTGGCCAGGGCGCGGTGGACAAGCGCATCGATGTCATCGCGACGCTGCTGCGCTTTTCAGGCACGATTCTGGACTTGAAAAACCTCGAACTGTGCTATTCCCCGGTGTTCTCCACCGCCCGGGATGTGGTCACCATGGCTGCCCTCACCGCCTGCAACATCAGCGACGGGCTGGTCAAACAGGTGATGTTTACCCAGCTGCGCGATTTGCGGAATCAGGGCGCCCTCATCATTGATGTGCGGGAGGCGGATGAATTCGCGCTGGGGCACATCAAAGGCGCTAAAAATATCCCCTTAAGCCAGCTGCGCGGGCGCCTGGATGAGTTGCCTAATGACCAGCCCCTCTATGTGCACTGCCGCTCCGGCCAGCGCAGCTACAATGCGGCTCGCGCGCTGATGCAGCTGGGCTTTGATGATGTGTACAACGTGGCCGGCTCCTTTGTGGCGCTGTGCTGGCATGAGTACTACCAGGACAAGGCGCAGGGTCGGGAACCCATTGTGACAGCCTACAATTTTGAGTGAGGGGCTAAGCGACAGGCGCTTATCCCCATAAAAAAACAGGCAGCCCTTGAAGCGCCTGTTTTTTAATCTATACGCTGCGCAGCCAGCGCAGGGCGTCCTGCTCTGTTTTGGTGATGTAGACCGTTTTGCCCAGTCCTGTTTGCCGGGCATAGGCTTTGAGCGCCGCACGCTCCAGCAGGTTGAACTCACCCACCAAAGCCAGGCGCATATCCAGCTGGGTAAACAGCTGGCTTAGTTCCTTCACAAAGCCGCTGCGCAAATCAAACTTGCCCTCGTCAATCATCTCCCGGCGCAGCAGCACCTTGGCGGACTGATGCGTGGTGTTGACCTCCTGCATCAGCGCCTTGATTTGATCCACGCTGTTGATGCTGCCCGCCTCGCCCTCAAATCGCGCGATGCCGGGTGAATCAATGATGATAACAGGCACGCTCATGCGTCCTGTTTTTTCGGGCGGATTAAGATAAAGGGCGTCAGCTCCTTGCCCTGGCCGGAGGGGTTGTCCGCCATCGCCTCCTGGATTTCCTCATCACTCAGCGGAAAATGGCTGCTTTTGCCCAGCTGGTTGCGGTGAAAGTCATTGGCGTCCATAATCACCACCGGGATGCCAGTTTTCTGGGTCAAGTCATCGCACAGCTTGTCCGCGTCCGGCGGGTTGACCACCGCCAATTCGTGATATTCCTGGAAGTCACTGGCCGCGTAAAACCCGTCAATCCCGGCCACATCATGCCCGCACACCTTGTAAAACACGCCCTTGATGCCAAAGGGCTTGGTGATGGCGGAGAGGAAGGTGGCCAGCAGCACGCGGGGCAGGCCCGCGATGTCAATGGTCATTTGCAGTTTATAGGGCTCGTGCATGCCGATGCCCGTGCTGTTGTGGCCGGCGAAGCGCCACAGCAAATTGGCCCAGAAGCCGGGCTTGACCTGCTCCCTGGTTTTGACCGAGCCCACGCACATGCCCATGACCTTGGCGCCAAAGGAGAGGACATCCCCGGGCTGGTACAGGGGTTTGACATAGCGCTCCAGCAATTGCGCCTGGTCTTCATGGGGCTTGACGAAATGCGTCTTGATGGCATAGCGCGCGTAGCGCCGGCCGCTCTCACCGGTGATGTCCCCGCGGTCATAGTAGATAATATCGCCTAATTCCCGCCGCTGGTGGGCCAGGTTCCTTGTGCCGTCTTC
>CAYFUH010000027.1:0-19517 GCA_964346355.1 uncultured Christensenella sp.
CCAAGCTTGATTGAAATCAGGCAAGCGGGCTTTAGATGGAACTGGTACCGTTTGGCATTACTTCCTTATTATAGAATGAACCAAAGAAAATAAAATCTGTGATTGACAGCCCCTTTGATGTGTGGTATCTTGCTTGTGGCTTTTAAAGCCAGTGCCAAAGACAGCAGGCCGCGCGCAAGCGCATAACGGCGAAAGCCGCCCGCCGAGGCGCGAGAGCATGATGTTTTAATGCCCTTGTGCCACTTGCACAGGGGCTTTTACTTTGAGCCGGAAGGAAGGTGAACAAGCAAGCATGGAACAGAAGATCAACAAGAACCTGGAAAACAAGATGCTTAAGGTGGATGAGATTACCCAGCGGTTAAACAACGCCAAGAGCATGGTCATGGTTGACTACAAAGGCATTACAGTGGAAGAAATCAACGCCCTGCGCGTGAAATTCCGCGAGGCCGGTGTTGACTATGTGGTCCTGAAGAACTCCCTGGTGAAGCGCGCGCTGAACAACGCGGGCATCACGGAATTGGACGAGCTGTTGGTTGGCCCCTCCGCCTTTGCCTTTGGCATGAAGGATGAGGTTGGCCCCGCGAAGGTCATTGACGAGTTCATCACCCAGACCAAGTCCGACAAGATGACGATTAAAGCCGGCATCCTGGAAGGCAAGGTGGTGGAGCCCAGCGCCATTGTCGCCCTGAGCAAGCTGCCGCCGCGTGAGGTCCTCATCGCCAAGATGATGGGCAGCTTAAACGCACCGGTCACGAACTTCGTCGGCGTCCTCAGCGCAACCCTGCGCTCTCTGGTCTATGCGGTTGATGCAGTCCGCAAACAAAAAGAAGGCATCGAGTAACCCCGGGGATACCCCACAAAACACATTAAAAATTTACGGAGGAAACATTCAATGAACCGCGAAGAAATTATGTCCGCAATCGAAGCGATGACCGTGCTGGAGCTGGCCGAGCTGGTGAAGGCCCTGGAAGAGAAGTTTGGCGTGTCCGCCGCTGCCCCCGTTGCCGCCGCTGCCCCCGTTGCCGCTGCTGCCGCTGCTCCCGCTGAAGAGAAGACCGAGTTTGACGTCGTGCTGACCAACGCCGGCGCCGAGAAGATCAAGGTCATCAAAGTGGTCCGCGAAGTCGTGAGCGGCCTGGGCCTGAAGGAAGCGAAGGAATTCGTCGAATCTGCCCCCAAGACCATCAAGGAAGGCCTGGCCATGGCCGATGCCGAGAAGATCAAGAAGCAGTTTGAAGAAGTCGGCGCCACCGTCGAAATCAAGTAAGAACCGCTTTGCACAAAACCCGCAGGAATTGCTCCTGCGGGTTTTTTGATGCCCTGTTTAACCTGTCACTCCGCCCTGAGGCACTCAACAGGATCTTTTTTTGCAGCGATGCGGGAGGGCAGCCAGCCCGCCAGCAGGGAGAGCAGCGCGCTGATGCCAATGAGGATGACCGCGCCAACCGGTGGCAGGATGGCTTTGACGGAGGCGTCGCTCGTGAGCATGAAGATGATTTGATTAATGGGGATGATTAAAAGGGCTGAGATGGCGATGCCCAGGACACCCGCGGTGAAGCCGATGATGAAGGCCTCCGCCGTGAACACGCGCGCGACATCTTTTCTGGAAGCACCCACGGCGCGCAGGATGCCGATCTCCTTGGTGCGCTCCAGCACCGAGATATAGGTGATGATGCCAATCATGATGGAGGACACCACCAGTGAGACCGCCACAAAGGCGATGAGGACATAGGAGATCACGTTGATGATGTTGGTGACGCCGGAAATCATGAGGGCGACAAAGTCCGTATAATTGATCTGCTCATGCGCGGGCACCGTCTGGTTGTATTCCTCAATGAGCCGGGCGATCTCCTCCTTATGCTCAAAGGTGTCCATATACAGGGTGATGGAGGTGGGCGTATCCAGGTTGACCTGCCCCAAATCGGCATAGGTCTGCTGGAGGCTGGGGATTTGCGGCGCGACCAGCTGGTCATACAGCCCCACGATGGTGCTGTCATCCAGATCCTTCAGCAGGCGCTCAAACAGCAGCACCGTCTGCGCCTCCTGCCCCGCGCCCAGGGATTCCATGGTGATGCCGGACATCTGCGCCCATTGGGCAAGCAGGTCCATCCCGCCCTCGGGCATGGTGGGCATGCCTGTGCTATCATGCTGGCCGCCCGTAAACTGGCTCATGATACTCATGATTTGCTCCATGCTCATGCCCTCTGGGATGGGTAAAGACGGCGTCTCTCCCTCATTCCCAGGCGCATCCTGGCCAAAGGCTTCGGGAAAAAGGCGGAAGGCTTTCTTGGCGAACTCCGCCTTTTGATCAATCGGGAGGCGCTCAAAATAGCGGGTTAAATCCGCTGATTTTTCTGCCGCGGTTTCAGGCGCAAAGCGCAGCCCTGTGAGCACGCTTTTTGTTTCATCCGCCTGCTGCGCCATCACCACCGGGCTTTGCGCGGCGCGCGCGATGACCAGGTCTGTCAGCGCGCGGGTGTAGGCGATGCCGCCGCGGCGCTGATTGTTTTGCTCGTTTGAGCGGATAATGCCGCAGATGCTGAGGACGGGCGCCTGCGACACGGCTGCCCGCAGGGCATCCTGATCGGTATTCAGGTTGGCGTACAGCCCCTTGCCATCGGGCACATAGTAATCGCTGCTGGCCATGAGCCGGATGGACAGCCCCAGAAGGTCCTCATAAGCCCAGGAGCGGGATGTTTGCAAGCCTTCCTCCAAAGACAGGGTTTCCCGCTCCGCTTCAGTCAACAGCCCTAAGCTGTAAAGCAGGAATTCCGGCAGCTCGTTGTTGGCGTCCAGCTCCAGCAGAACCTCACTTGCGCTTTTGGGCCAGCTGCCCGCCAGCAGGGTGTTTTTTTCCTGGTAAGTCTCCCCCGCCAAACCATCGCTGGAGGACGGGGTGATCTCCGTCAATTCCGAATCGCCAAAGGACATGAAGCCGGAGAAGGCGCGGCCAAAGGCGCCCATGTTGGAGCCGCTTGACAGGCTGCGCATCTGGCCATCCTGATCAAAGGTGTACAGGTCAAAACTGGCGTTGTAACCATAGCGGATGTCCGTCAAATAGGGCTTGATGGCGTTGTCCGGGCCATCCAGGTAGGCCTTGAAGGAAGTTAGGTTGTTGCGGGTGATGGTGGTGCGCATCGAGTCGCGGTGGGCGGAACGCTCAGCGTTCAGATAGACCGCGTCCTTTTCATGCGCTGGTTTTTCCTGCCAGGCCTGCTGCATGGCGCCGCGCATGCCCTCCACCTGGAAGGTTTCCTCCTGGATGGTGATGGGATAAGAGGACATGGTGTTGCGCTGCACGTTGATGATGTACTGGTTGACACCGTTTGACAGCGACAGAATCAGCGCGATGCCAATGATGCCGATGGAGCCCGCGAAGGCGGTGATCAGCGTGCGTCCGCGCTTGGTAAGCAGGTTGTTGAGCGAAAGGGACAGAGCGGTTGAAAAGCCCATCGCCTTCTTTTTCTGGGCATCGGGCGCTACGGTTTGATTGGACGCGGCGTTTGGCTGGCTGTCATTTAAGACGTTGCCGTCTTTCAGCTCGATGATGCGCGTGGCGTAGCGCTCCGCCAGCTCCTGGTTGTGGGTGACCATGATCACCAAGCGGTCACTGGCCAGTTGCTTCAGTACATCCAGCACCTGCTCGCTGGTGACGGAGTCCAGAGCGCCTGTTGGCTCATCTGCCAGGAGGACCGCCGGGTCGTTCACCAGGGCGCGGGCGATGGCCACGCGCTGCATCTGGCCGCCGGAGAGCTGGTTTGGCTTTTTATGCACCTGGTCTAGAAGCCCTACGCTGCGCAAGGCGTCCATGGCGCGCTGCCTGCGCTCCTTTTTGCTGATGCCAGACAGCGTAAGCGCCAACTCCACATTGGCCAGCACGCTCTGGTGCGAAATGAGGTTGTAGGACTGGAACACAAAGCCCACGCTGTGGTTGCGGTAGGCGTCCATCTCCCGTTCTGTGTATTCTTTGGTGCTGCGGCCCCTGACGCGCAAATCACCCGCGTCGTAGCGGTCCAGTCCGCCAATGACGTTTAGCAATGTGGTTTTGCCGCAGCCGGACGGGCCCAATACGGCAACGAATTCCCCTTTTTCAAACGTGAGGCTGATGTCCTTGAGCGCTTCCACCTTCAGGGCGCCGCTTTGGTAAATCTTCTTGATGTTTCTTAATTCGAGCATTGTACCAGTTTTCCTTACATAAAATAACAGGTTAGCGACCCGCTAACCTGAAATATACCATGAATTTGATGCGTTCATCCGGTCGCCCGGCCTTGTTTATGGATTGTTGATGATTTGGAGCAGCTCTTCCTCACTCAGGGAGGGAATGCCCAGGCTGGCTGCTTTTTGCGCCTTGCTCCCCGGGTTCTCGCCCAGGAGCAGGAAACTGGTCCTTCTGCTGACGGAGGAGGAGATGCTGCCGCCGTTTTTGGTAATCAATTCCTCCGCCTGCTGGCGCGTCAGCGTGGGCAGGGTGCCTGTTAACACAAAGGTTTTGCCTAAAAAGGCGGTGCCCTCAGCCTGGTTTTGCACCTCTCGCGGGCGCACACCAAGCGTCAGCAGGGCGTCTACCATTTCATTGTTGACGGGGTCCTCAAAAAAGGAAAGGATGCCCGCGGCGATGACTTCACCCACAGCCGGGACTGCCAGCAATTGGTCCATGTTGGCCGCGCGCACAGCGTCCAGGTTATGGAAGGCCTGCGCCAGATCCCGCGCGGTAGCCCGGCCGATGTTGGGGATGCCGATGGCCAGCAGGAAGGCATCCAGCTCACAATCCCGGCTGATCATCAGCGCGTCGATGATGTTCTCCGCCCGCTTTTGGCCAAAGCCCGGCAGGCCGATGAGTTCCATCGGGGTAAGCCGGTACAGATCCTGCGGGGCGCGGACGCCCAGGTGGTCATACAGCACTTCCAGCGTCTTTTCGGACAGGCTTTCGATGTTCATGGCCTCCCGGGAGCAAAAATGCGTCAGCCGCGCGATAACCTGGGGCTTGCAGCCCAAACGATTGGGGCAAAACAGGTGGGCGCCGATTTCTTCCAGCAGGCTGCCGCAGGCGGGGCAGTTGACCGGTTTTTCAATCGCTTCCCCCGCGACGCCGTCCTCCACCCGGCCCAGGATTTCCGGTATCACATCGTTTGAGCGGCGGATGAAGACCGTGCTGCCCAGGGTGAGGCGCTTTCTGGAGATATCGCCATAGTTGTTGAGCGTGGCGCGCCTGACGGTGACGCCGGAAAAATCCACAGCGTCAACATGCGCAAGCGGCGTTAATTTGCCGGTGCGCCCCACATCCCAGGTGACGCGCTCCAGCGTGGTGGTGGTTTCCTCCGCAGCGAACTTGTAGGCGACCGCCCAGCGCGGGAATTTGTCCGTATAGCCCATCACGCGCCGGGTAGCCAGGTCTATCACCTTGATGACCACGCCGTCAATGAGAAAATCCAGCTCCTCCCGTTTGGCTTCCACGTCCAAAATGGCCTTGATGACCGCCTGCTCATCGCTGCCCACATACAAAAGGGGCGAGACAGGAAAGTGATTTTGTGTGATGAACCGGTTTAGCCCCACCTGATCCTGATATGGCGGGTCCTTTATGGTGCCGATTTCATAAAAGCGGACATCCAGCTTCCTGGACGCTGTGACCTTCGGATCCAGGTTGCGCAGCGCGCCGGCTGCGGCGTTGCGCGCGTTCTTGAGCGGTTCATTTGCGGTGCGGTTGTATTTGGACAGCACGGACAGGCGCATGATGCACTCGCCGTGGATTTCCAACAGGCCCTGATAGGGGATGCGGAAGGGAATGCCCCGGATGGTCTGCGCCTGCGGCAGCACCTGCTCCCCCACGATGCCGTTGCCGCGGGTAGCAGCCTGCACCAATTGGCCGTTTTGATAGGTGAGGTTCAGCGTCAGGCCGTCGTATTTATACTCTACTGCGAAAGCCAGCTGCGCCAAACCGGGTGAGCGGCTGTGCAACTGCCGCACGCGTGTGAACCAGGCGCTCAACTCCTCTACGCTGTTGACCTTGTCCATGCTCCACAAGCGGTTGATATGCGTGTGCTGCACAAAGACGGGCAGGGGATCCCCCCCTACCCGCCTGGTAGGCGAATCCGGCAGGATGGTGCCGGTTTGCCGCTCCAATACCACCAACTCGTCATACAGTTGATCCCACTGGGCGTCACTGATGATGGGCTGGTCTTTTACATAATAGGCGTGGCTGGCCGCGTTGATGCGGTCAACCAATTCGCGCATGCGCTGGGGGAGCTCTGTCATTTACTCCACCTTGACGATGGGCGCGATGGCCACCGAAAACTCCTTGTCGCCATAGGCGGTAAAGCGGATGGATACGCGGGCTTCGGCGCCTTCGCCGGAGGTGCCGATGACCTCGCCCGTGCCGAACTTCTTGTGCAGCACCTTGTCGCCCTCGTTGAAAATCTGCACCGGCTCGTCCAACTCCACCGATACGGACGGGAAAAAGCCCTTGGTGACGCCGGGGATATCCGCCGGGTCCTGCCCCATGCCCGGGATGCCAAAGCTGGTCTTGGGCTGGCGCTGGGAGGGGCGCACGCGCTCCTTGGGGGGCTTGTACTCGCCAAAGTGTTCCTTCATGGCCTTGCCATAGGCATCAGATATGAGTGCCTTGGGGATCTCCGCCAGGTAGGGGCTGGGCTGGTTGTAGGATGCCTGGTTGAAGATGGCGCGGTGGCGCGTCCGGCTAAGGTAGAGGTAATCCTTGGCGCGGGTGATGCCGACATAGCACAGCCTGCGCTCCTCCTCCATACGGTTTTCCTCCTGCTTGGCGCGCGCGCTGGGCAACAGGCCGTCCTCCATGCCGGCGATGAAGACCGCGCGGTACTCCAGCCCTTTGGCGGAGTGCAGCGTCATCAAGGTGACAAACTGCGGCGCATCCTCCTGCATGTCCAGATCTGTCACCAAGGCGACGTTTTCCAGGTAGGATTCAAGCGTCGCGTCCTCGGTTAATTTTTCGTATTCATAGGCCGCGCCCAAAAACTCCAGCAGGTTGTCCCGCTTGGTGAGCAGCTCCTCATCCGTGGTGTCCTCATACTGCTTAAGCAGGCCGGTTTCCTCCAGCATCAGTTTGACAAAATCGCCCAGGGGCAGCTGTTTGCGCTGCTCATCCAGCTTGTCCATCAACTCCACAAAGGCTTCCACGCACTTGCGCGGGCGGGAGCCCAGGCTGTCGGGCAGATCACGCAGCACGGCGTACATGGGCGAGTTATCCAAATCCGCCTGCTCCTCCAGCACCGCAACCGTCGCGTCGCCGATGGCACGCTTGGGCACGTTGATGATGCGCTTGAGGGCGACATCGTCATCCGGGTTGACCAGGGTGCGCAGGTAGGCTAAGGCGTCCTTGACCTCCTTGCGGTCATAAAA
Source organism: uncultured Christensenella sp. (assembly GCA_964346355.1). GTDB lineage: Bacteria > Bacillota > Clostridia > Christensenellales > Aristaeellaceae > UBA6115. The sequence continues at coordinate 7,375 of CAYFUH010000027.1, forward strand.
GCGGGTGCCGCCGTAGACCTTATAAGGGATGCCGGCGCGCATGAACATCTCTTCCATCACACGGCTTTGCGCGTGCATGCGGTAGAGCACGGCGATCTCCGACAGCGGCACCTTGCGGTTGCGCAGGCGGCGGATATGCTCACAAATCCAGGCGGATTCCTCCCGCTCATCGCCGGCGGCGGCGAACTTGATTTTCTCGCCCTTTTTGCCTTCGGTCCACAGGGATTTGTCCATGCGGTTCTCGTTGTTTTTGATGACGCTGTTGGCGGCGTCCAGGATGGTCTGGGTGGAGCGGTAGTTCTGCTCCAGCTTGATGACCTTGGCCTCCGGAAAATCCTTGTTGAACTCTAAAATATTGCGGATGTCCGCCCCGCGCCAGCCGTAGATGGACTGGTCGTCATCGCCCACCACACACAGGTTGCGGCTTTCCTCTGTCAGCAATTTGACCAGGGTGTACTGCGCCAGGTTGGTATCCTGGTATTCATCCACGTGCACGTACTGGAAGCGCTGCCGGTAGTGCTGCAAGACGGGCGGGTGATCCAGCAGGAGCTCCAGCGTTTTGTTGAGCAGATCATCAAAATCCAGCGCGTTGGCAGCCTTGAGCCGCGCGTCATAGGCGGCGAAAAGATCATGGATGACCTGGGCCCTGCGATCCCTGCGGGACTGGGCGAACCAGTCGTCCGCGTTCATCAGCTTGTTTTTGGCGTCACCGATGACGTTTTTGACCTCGCGCAGGGTGAGCTCCTTGTCGTCGATATCAAAGCGCTTAAACAGATCCTTCAGCACGCGCTGCTGATCGTCATCATCATAAATGGTGAAGGAGCGCGCGTAGCCGATCTTTTCAATATCGCGCCGCAGAATGCGCACACAGATGGCGTGGAAGGTGCCAATCCAGATGTCCTCCGCCGTGACGCCGGTGAGCTGCTCCACACGGGTGAACATCTCCCGGGCGGCCTTGTTGGTAAAGGTGAGCGCCAGGATATGCCACGGTTTGACGCCCTGCTCTATCAGATGCGCGATGCGATAGGTCATCGCGCGGGTCTTGCCGCTGCCGGCGCCCGCGATGATGAGCAAAGGCCCCTTTGTATGTAATACTGCTTCCCGTTGTCTATCGTTTAAGTCCTTCAGGTTCATGTTTCCCCCAGGTGTGCATATTGACATCAGTCCGCGCTGGACCACATGGTATGTTTGGCAGTGTACGAACTGTGATATCGGACTTCATTATATCACAAAACCACCCAGTAGTAAAAGGCTGCCGGGTGGATTGGGACAAACCGGGGCTGCGACTTATTATTCTTTGGCCGTGCTTTTTTCGTCCGATATCTGTACGGGCAGGTCGGTCTGCGCGAAGGGATCAGCCTGGACGTAGGCTGCCAGGTTGACGCTGGCGTCCTCTTCCCTTTTGTCCCTGCATTGCTGGGCGCTGGGGCGCACAATGGGCGCTGGCCCGGAGAAGTCAATCAGCGCGCTCTCCCGCACATGGGTGAGCGGAAAAACCGTCGTGCGCCGGGAGATGGTGCGGCGCGCGTATTCCCCCGCGATCTCGCCCCGGGGGCCAAAGTGCATGGGAAAGAACACCCGGGGCCGCAGCGCGATAATGAAATGATTGGCGCCGGCATCATAAAAGCCGCCCTGGTTGGGATCCAGCGGGAAGAAAGCGATGTCAATCTTGTCCTTGGGGATTTTCTTCACCTTCTCATAAAAAAGGGTCTCCGCCCGGGCGATCTCGCGCAGGGAGTTTTCCTCCCGCCAATGCCAGAGGTTGAGGTCCCCCGCATGGAAGACGTTGAGGCCTTCGGCGGACACCAGATAGGACACGCCGGCGTCGGTGGAGCCAAAGACGCTGATTTCGCTGTAGCCGACGGTGAAGGTATCCCCCTCGCGGCACACGCGCACATTGGCTGCCCGCGGGGCGGCCTTGGCTGCTTCCTGCGGCATGATGTAGGTGATGGGAAAGGACTGTTTCCACTTGTAGATGGCCGGGTCGTGGTGGGCAGCGGAGGCGCTGGGCACAAACACAAGGATGCTGTTAAAACCTTGGAAGTCCTTCTCCGTCAAGTGGGAGGCTTCGGGCAACTGCGACACATCCTGCTGGCGGTAGCTGAACACCAGCAGCGTTTTTTTAAGGGACACAGTGAAAGCAGAGTGATAAAAATAGCTGACCAAAGCCTGCTTTGTCATTCCCCTTTCCTCCTTTGCTGCTCCTGTGACCACAAAAAGGCTTCCTCCAGCACCCGCCCCTGGGCGCGCGGCAAACTTAAGCCGGAAGCGGCAGCCAGTGTGGGCGCGATGTCCACGATATTGCAAGCGGATAACCGCTCCCCTTTGGCAAAGGGCGGCCCCGACAGCCACAGCAGCGTTTTGGCGGCGGGATGATGCGGCCCGAAGCCATGGGTGGCGACATGGTGGGGTTCCTCCTCCCCATCCACATACACCAGGCCTTCTGTCGGCTCCACCGCCAGCAGGATGTCCTCCGGCGCGTGCATGGCGCGCAGCTCCTCGCGGGTGTAGATGTGGGCAATCTGCAGCAGTTCCTGGTTGTCCTGAAGCGTCCGCAAAACGGGCAGATAATCCGCGCGGCGCAGGTGCAAATAGGCGCCCAGGCCCAGGCTTTGCGCGCGGGCGGGGATATGGTTGGCCACAAGCCAGGCATCCAGCGGCAGGCTGCCTGTGATGTCCGCGTGGCCGTGGTCGCTCACCACCGCGACGATGGTATCCTTGAGGACATCATGCGCCGCCAGTTTGTCCAGGATGCTGCCGACCCGCTCATCCAGGCGGTTTAAGCTGTCAGTGACCTCCTGCGAAAACGTGCCGTAGGTATGGCGCATGGTATCCGTATCGGTAAAGTGGACAGCCAGCAGATCCGGCATGTGCCGCTGCTGCTTGCGGCGGGAAGCCAGGCGGACCTCCCTGCTGCCTTCCTTCTTGACGGGCACATATTGACGCTCAATCACCTTGCGCGCCATGAGGGCTGAAAAATCGTCCAGATGCGGCTGCTTGGTGCTGACGCGCTGTTTGCCGTAGCGCAGCTCGGACTTGATGAGCCACCAGGTGCTGCCGTAGCTGAGCACCTTGAGCACCTGGTGCTCACCCGGCAGGGCGATGATTTCCGGCAGGTTGAACTTGATTTGTTTGCTGTGCCCGGTGATAGGCCAGAGGATGCTGGCGCACTCACGCCCGGCTTTTTTGGCCTGGGAGAACAAGGTATCCGTTTTGATGTGCTTCTCGTCCCAGTACCAGGCGCGCATAGCGGGCTCCTTCTCGGGCTGGAAGGGCTCGTTGTGGCTGATGCCGTGCACATCCGGATAGCAGCCCGTGATGAGGCTGGCGTGGATGGGATAGGTCAGGCTGGGATAGATGGTTTGCACATTGTCACAAAAAACGCCTTCCCGTGCCAGCTTGCCAAGGTTGGGCAGGGACAGCAGATGGTCCGCGTCCTGCGCGAACACTGCGTCCAGGCTGATGATGACAAGGCGCATCTTACTTGCGCCACCCGAAGAACTTGCTCAGTCCCCAGGTGCCAAAGATCCAGGACAGGGGGCCGCAGCCGCCGCGTCCATTGCGCTTTTTACCGAAGATTTTGTAGAGGATGAAGCCAATGAGCGCGATTTGAAACAGGCTGAAGCCTTTCTCGTCCTCCTTGGCCGCGTCCTTCACGTCCTCGCCATATTGGCGTGCCTGCTCCTCTATCTCCTTCTTGTCGGCGAAGATGCTGTCCAGCCACGAGCTTTCGCTGGCGGGCGCAGCGGTTGCCTTGTTGATGTCCTCCCCGCTGATGCCGGCGATGGCGCGCAGGGCGGTACTGGGCTTGATGTCCCAAACGCCCTGGACAGAAAAGTGCTCTGCCAGGTTGACCAAAAAGGCAGCCAGCGCCTTATCATAATCCCGGTCCTTTAAAAAGGGTGTGCGGAAATGCGTAGTCAGCAGGTTTTCTGCCTTGCCTTTGGTGAGGAATTTTGAGGCACGCTCACCAAGGGTGATGGCATAGTCCTCCTCACCGATGACCACTACCAGCAGGATGCCGCCCTGCATGTCTTTATATGCGAAGTTGGTGTCAGTGTAATGTTGCGCGTTTACACCGCCCAGGAAATCCCGGGTGATGATTTTGAGGCGAAATCCTAATTGGGCTTCAATCTGCTCACCCAGGCGGTTGATTTCTTTGATCAAATCCGGGCTAAGCACATAGGCCAGGTCTTCCGCCGCCTGCTCCTGCGCAAGAACCGGGGATGACAGTGGCATGATAAAAACAGCCAGCAAAAGCAGCAGGCTTAGAACACGTTTCATAGCTCCGCTCCTTCCAGCCCAAAGCGCTCCGCCTCATCCACGCCAAGCAGCTTAGCCACCTGGCCGTTTAAGGTGGTGTTGAGCCGCTTGTTGAACTCTGCCGCCGCTTCGTTGTACTGCTTGGCGTCCGCCCACTGGGCGCTTTGCTCAAAACCCCGGGGCAAAAGCCCCGTTACATATCGGTGGTCGCGGTCATCCTGAATAACGCTGTCCACTTTTTGCAGGTGGTCCAGCAGCGCCTTGCTGTCGATGGAAAGCTGCTCGTTGGCCTGCGCGATTTCGTGCAGGGTATCCGCTTCCTCCAGCACGTCCATGTCCTTCTCTACCGCGCGAAGCAGCGGATCATCCTGCTGCAGATGGCGCTTGGCGACCGTCAGCAGGTTGTGGCCCATCTCAATCCGGGACACCAGCACATCACCCAGTGAACCCAAGGCCAGCTCCACCTGCAGGCGCTCATCCAGGTACACGCGGTATGAGCCAATCGCGAACGCGCCCACCATTAAGATGAGCATCACAATAAACGCCAAAACAGCTTTGGTTTTCATGCGTTACTCCCCGGTTATCCGTTCAGCAGGCGGTTTTTGAGCTCATCCTCCATGCGGCGGAGGGTCTTCTCGGCTTCGGCGCGCTTCTGGCGGCCTTCGGTTTGGATGCGGACCACTTCGTTCATGGTGTCGATGAGGGACTTATTGGTTTGTACCAGGGTTTCGATGTCAATGATGCCGCGCTCGGCTTCCGTCGCCGTTTCTATGGTGCCCTGCTTGAGCGTTTCGGCGTTTTTCTTGAGCAGCTCGTTGGTCATGTCGGTCACAGCGCGCTGCGCCTGCATCGCTTGGCGGGAATGCTCCATGCCAACCGCCAGCACCATCTGGTTTTTCCAAAGCGGCAGGGTGTTGACCAGGGTGGACTGGATGCGCTCAATCAGCAGGGAGTTGTTGTTTTGAAGCAGGCGGATCTGCGGCGCCATCTGCAGGCTGATCTGACGGGTGAGCTTGAGATCGTGCAGCTTTTTCTCAAACCGGTCGGCAGCCTGCTCCAGGTCACTCGCCTTCTGGGCATCCAGGGTATCCCCGCTTTTGGCGGCGATGTCCTTCAGCTTCACGATGTCGTTCTCCCGCACTTCCTTCAAGCGCTTTTCGCCGGCGATGATGTACATGGTGAGCTCGCGGAAGTATTCCAGGTTCATGTCATACAGGTGGTTGAACATGGACACGTCCTTGAGCAGCTGCACCTGATGGTTCTCAAGCGTGCCGGCGATGCCCTCGACATTTCCTGCCACATCATCAAAGCGGGCCTGCACCTGGGCTAAATGCTTCCTGCCGCTGGAAAACAGTGCGCGCAGGCCTTTGGGCTTTTCGGCTGTGTGCTCGAAGGATTTGAGCTCGCCAATCAGCTTTGACAGGCTGTCGCCCACATCGCCCGCGTCAATATTGCGCACTTCGGACAGGATGGTATCCGCGAAGGTGGACACCTTCTTTTGCGCGTCCGCGCCATAGAGCATCACGTGCTGGGGGTTTGACAAATCAATGCGGGCAGAAAACTCATCCACCGCCTTGCGCTCCTGCGGGGAGAGCTTGCTGTCCAGGTCGCTTGCCAATTTGGCCTGCACATCGGGTGTGGTGGGGGCTTTTTGCTCAGCCTGCTCAAACTGGTCCAGCACCGCCGCGACCTTGAGCTTGTCCGCCGCCTCACTGGAAAGCGTGAGGGTGGGGATGGCTTCTTCCGTCAGCGCCTGCCTGGTTTCTAAAACCGCAGCGTCCAGCTGCTCCATCGCGTCCTGTGCCTGTTTGTTGGTGTCCGCATGATCCGTCATTTGATTTCCTCCTTCATTTGCGCTTGCGCGCCTGCCTGCGCGCCTGTGCCTGATTGTCCAGAGATGGTAAATTCACTGTCCAGCAGGCTGTCCTGCTTGAGCATGGTTTCCAACACGTCAATGTCCGTGGTGATATCCAGCATGTCGTTGCGGTGCAGGGTTTCCAGCTGTTTTTCAAACGCGCCGATGACCACCTGCATGGCGGACTCGATGCGCTCCTTGGTGGCCTGGGCCTCCCGCCCCTGCACCCCGCGGTCCGTCAGCTTGCGGTAGCCCGCCAGCATCTTGAGGGTGGTGGGCAAATAATAATCCATGAAGCGCCGGATTTGCGGTGCCTTGGCGGGTTGTTCAATCACTGTCATGAAGATGCGCCCCGCGATTTGCTCCATCTGCACAATCTGCGCGGACAGGTGCGGGTCGGGAATCAGCTCATCCTCCCGGCGAATCTGCGCCAGCATGTCGTTGCCCCTGGCGATCAGTTTGTCCACCGCCTCGTTGCCGGTCAGCGGCGTGTCCTCCATGGCAGGGGCTGTCTGCGAGGTGTCAAGACCGGAGAACATGATATAGGCCACCCTGCCCAGCAGCAGGGCCAGGCCGCCCGCGATGGCGAAATGGCCAACGCGGTACAGGGGAAACAACAGGGAATACAAAAGCGCGCTGCCACCCGCTGTTAAAAAGGCTGCTGCCCACCCTTTGCCGGGGGAAGTGGACTGCTTGATTTTTTTTGCCATGCGTCCTCCAATCAGACAGAAAAGCACGTGAAAACGGCGGTTTCGCCAGTGCAAGTATAACATACCCGTTTCTATTCCATCAAATGAAAACTTGATGAGAAAAACTTGTGAACGCACAAGGAAGTCTGCCCAGGAAGGAACCCTGTGGCACAGCGCAGATAAAAGCCGCGCACGTTCACGAAAGATTTGCATTCTGACCATGATTTGACCTTTTCATCTGGTATTTCTATGGTATAATCGTTGCGGATTGAATAAATAAGGCGAGGTATTTGCATGATCGTCATTGGACTGAGCACCAATAAGGACACCAAAACCCAGGCAGACAGCATGCCCAAGGACTATGTGAAAGCCGTGCTGCGCGCCGGCGCGTTGCCCGTCATTCTGCCCATGATCCCCGAGGATGACCCCAATTATGATGAGTTCATGGACAAGATGATTAACATCGTGGACGGCATTGTTTTTACCGGCGGGCCGGATCTGGAGCCCGTCTACTATAAAGAAGCCAGGCTGCCCGGCTGCCAGGAAGCGCTGGCCGACCGGGACAAGGCCGACTTGGCGCTGATTTCCCGCGCGCTTTCGGTGCGCAAGCCTTTTTTGGGCATCTGCCGCGGGATGCAGGTGTGCAACGTGGTCATGGGCGGCAACCTGTACCAGGACCTGCCCACCCAACTGCCCAAGGTAAACAACCATAATTTGCCGGATATTCTGGAGGCCCATCAGGTGTCCATCACCGAGCAGTCCTTGCTTCACCAGGTCACCGGGGCGACACAGATGCCTGTGACCAGCCGGCATCACCAGGCGGTCAAGCAGTTGGGCCATGGCCTGAAAGCCACGGCTGTGAGCGAAGAAGGCATCATTGAAGCCATTGAGTTTGAGGATGGCCGCCCCGCCCTGTGCGTGCAGTGGCATCCGGAAAACCTGGCCGGGACGGACAGGCGGCATCAAGCCCTGTTTGACTGGCTGGTGCAGGCGGCCAAAGACCGAAAATGAAGATTGCCCTCATCGCGGATTTGCACGGCAACCTGCCGGCCGTGATGGCGCTGCAAGCGCATTTAACAAGCGTACAGCCGGATTTAATCTGGTGCCTGGGCGACGTGGTGGGCAAGGGGCCCAGCTCCCTGGCGTGCTATGACTGGGTAATGCAGCACTGCGATTTGCTGCTGGGCGGGAACTGGGATATCGGGGTCGGCGAGCGCAACTACCGGCGCGATGCCTACTACCACTCTCAACTGGGCGAGCAGCGTTTAAAGGCGCTGGCCAGCCTGCCGCTTGAAAAGAACATCGTGCTCTCCGGACGAAACATTCGTTTAATCCACGGGCGGCCCGTCATGGAGCGGCTGTACCGCACGCACGACCCCAAGGAAACCTTGATCCCCTTCCTTCCCCCGGGCGTTGATATGCTGATCTACGCGGACTCGCACCGCCAGGGCATCCGCACGCTGCACGGGCAGATTGTCAACATCGGTTCAGTCGGGAACGCGCTGGGCATCCCCATGGTGCAGTACGCCATTTTGGAAGGGGAAGAAGGCGCACACCCCGCCCCGCTTGAAGTGCGTATGATTACCCTTCCCTATGACAACGAGCAGGCAGCCGAGGACGCGCGCCAGGCTGTCGGGCTGCCGGACGCGGAAGCCTATATCAACGAAGTGATAACCGGGGTATACTCCGGTAACCTGCGCGTCAAATCTAAAAAACGCATGGAAACATAAAGGAGGACGTCATGTCAAACATCCCTACCGCTCATATTTCTTCCGCCAAGGGTGATTTCGCGAGGACCGTGCTGATGCCGGGCGACCCCCTGCGCAGCAAATTCATTGCCGAGAACTTTCTGAAAAACGCGCGCCTGGTCAACAATGTGCGCGGCATCCAGGGCTATACCGGCGAGTACAAGGGCAAGCCGGTTTCCGTGATGGCCTCCGGCATGGGCATGCCCACGATGGGCATTTATTCCTATGAGCTGTTCAATTTTTATGAGGTGGAGCAGATTATCCGCGTCGGCAGCGCGGGCATGATCCGCCAGGACTTGAAGCTGCGGGATGTGGTAGCAGGGCTGTCTGCCTACTCCAACTCCAACTACGGCGCGCAGTTTGGCTTTAAGGGCAACCTGGCCCCCACGGCGGACTTTGGCCTGTTGATGCAGGCGCATGAGGCTGCTAAAAAGCTGGGCATCGACTTGAAGGCCGGCCCGATCTTCTCCTCTGATATTTTTTATGACGAATCCACACCGCCAGCCAGCGAGGTGCTGGAGAACCTGGGCGTTTTGTGTGTGGAAATGGAGGCCTATGCCCTCTACCTGAACGCTGCCCGCGCGGGCAAGAAAGCGCTGGCGCTTTTGACCATCTCCGACAACCCCAAAACCGGTGAAGGCCTGCCCAGCATCGACCGCCAGGAGACCTTTACCCAGATGATGGAGATCGCGCTGGAGATTGCCTGATGCGCATTCTGGTCAGCGCCTGCCTGATGGGGCTATGCACCCGCTATGACGGCGGGCATTGTGAAAACGAGGAATTGATGCGCCTCCTCACACGCCACACCCTGGTTCCCGTCTGCCCGGAGCAATTGGGCGGGCTGCCCACGCCGCGTGTCCCCTGTGAACGTGTAGGTGAAGCCATCTTAAGCAAAGATGGCACAGACCATACCGCCGCCTTTTTGCGGGGTGCAGCGGAGGCGTTCAAACTGCATACAATGTGTGGATGCGCTGCCGCTGTCTTAAAAGCACGCAGCCCTTCCTGCGGCAAAGGGCCCATCTATGACGGCAGCTTCACAGGGGCCCTGACTGACAGGGCGGGCCTGTTCGCTCAGCAGCTGCTGGATGCGGGCATCCCGGTTTTTGACGAGCGTGAGATCTCCTGTATCGAATAACGAACGATCGGCAAAGATTGCCTATTTATGCACGGCCAGTTTACTTGGCCGCGTGTTTTTGAATCTGTGCATCGATCCGCTGGCTGAAGTAAAACCCCGCCACGACAAAAAAGAGGGTGACAAGAGGCACGACCTGCAAGGATATCAGGCGCACCAGGATGCCGGTCAGCGGCGGAATCAAGGTGGAGCCGGTGTAGGCAGCCGCCATCTGCAGGCCAATCGCGGTCTGGCTGATGCGGTGGCCAAAGCGCTGCGGCGTTAAGAACGTCATTGACGGGAAGATGGGCGCGTTGCCCAGGCCCAGCAGCACATAGGCCGCCAGCGCCGCGCCGCGGGGCAGAGGCAGCGCCAGGATGACTGCCCCAATAAAGGCCAGCAAAAAGCCCAGGCGAATCATCCGGCGGCTGTCAATCCGCATGGCGACAAAGCCGGAGATCCCCCGGCCCGCGGTAGTGCCAAAGAAATATAAAGAGGAGTAAAGCGCAGCGCTGGCTGCGTCAAAGCCTTTTTGTTTTTCCAGGAAGCTGGCTGCCCATACCCCCGCGGTGGCCTCGAATCCCACAAAGCAAAGAAAGGATGCCAGCACGGACAATAAGCCAGGCGTCCTGATGGCTTCCATGATGGAAACGCCCTGCGTTTGCTCCGCTACACCTGCGTCCATGCCCTCTGCCTTGCGCCACCAGGGCAGGGAGAGGAAGAGCACCGCGCACAGGACGGCTTGCAGCAGCGCAGCGATTCTGTAGCCCGCCGGCCAGGAGCCCGCACCTTTGAGGTTGACGCCGATAATCACAGGGCCCAGCGTCGCGCCCACACCCCACATAAAGTGAAGCCAGCTCATGTGGTTGGCCTTGTAGTTGCGCGCGACAAAGCCGTTTAAGCCCGCGTCCACCGCGCCGCCGCCCGTGCCCAGCGCAAGCGTAATCACACAGGCTAAAAAATAGGTGTTGGCGTAAGAAAACAGCAGCATCATCACAGCAGTCAGCAGCACCGAGCCCACCATCACCTTGCCCGTGCCATAGCGCGCAATCAATTTGCTGCTAAGCAGGCTGGAAATCACCGCGCCAATCGCGCTGAGGGCAGATACCAATCCCAGATCCGACACTGTCTTGCCTACTTGCGGCGCAACAGACGGCCAGGCAGCGCCCAGCATGGCGTCGGGCAAACCCAGGCTGATAAATGACAGATAAATCAGCGGCAGTAAAATTGCAAACATAATAATACCCCCTTGGCTCGCCATATCCTATCTTAATGCTGGCGATGTGGCAAGGGGGTATGATAGATTTAGAATATTCCTATATTCTGTTTAATCATCACGTGAAAGAACCAGGGAAGCAGTTACCGAAACAGCTCCCTTGCTGTATCCGCCTGCGCCTGCAGGTCAGCAGCGTAGGCTTGCCATTTTTCATCCTGCCAGTTAATTTTTTCGTTCAAGGGGTCATTAAAATCAAAGATGCCGTCAAAGCGCAGATAGATCAGTACATGGCCCAGGTTTTGCAGTTTATGAAACAGCTCCTGCTCCCCGGACACCTTCAGGCCCTGGCGGTTTGATAGGATGATCTCCTGCGTCAGCTGCGTGCCTGGCTCCAGCAGCTGCATGCGCTCTTTGAATACCCGGCTTTTTGTGCTGTACAGCAGATAGCTTGCAGAGATGCTGCCCTGCCTGATTTTGATATGGACCTCCCCCACGCAGTAGGCATCTGCCGCGATCAGGGGCAGAACAAGGGTTCTGTCCTCTGTCGTATCCAATAGGGCTGCCCGGTAGCCTTTTTCCGAAACGTCCGGCACCAGGTCGTCCACCGGCAGGCCCATTACACAAAAGCTGACGGCAAAGGCTTCGTCTCCCGGATAATAGGAGCGCGTTTCCAAAACAGTGTCACAGTTTTTGCACGACCTGCTCCGCTCGCCCGGGCGGTGGAGCGCAGCCTGTGTGATCACCTGCCAGGATGCGGCAAGATGCGCTTTTTGCGGCAGTGCTTCCTCTTCAATATGCTGGCAGTACTTGCAATTGCGCGCCCTTATGCCTGGTTGTAAACAGGTGGATTCGCTTCTTACCTCCCATTTGTCATAGGCATGGTACCTGGGCGCCAGGGGCCCTGTTTCCAATTTATCGCAATGCACACAGGTACGGTGCCGTGTGCCGTATACGGTGCAATCCGCACGGTCATCGTTCACCCATAATCCATACTGGTGCCGGGCAAGCGGCAGGTTTTCCTGCTGCGCAGCACCGCAAAGGCTGCATAGACGCTCACGCTGCCCCTGTGCGGTGCAGGTGGACGCGCTCACGGTGTTCCAATCAGAGAAGACGTGGTCTGATAGCGGCATCTCTGCTGTTTCCATCAACGAGCAGGACGCGCACACCCGTTGCTGGACGCCCGCTTGCATACAGGTCGCCTGCGATATTGTTGTAAATGCGCCAAATCGATGCGATGACTTTGGCACGTCTTCCGTCTCTG
>CAYFUH010000028.1:0-19513 GCA_964346355.1 uncultured Christensenella sp.
CGAAACAGCGTAATCGTTATTTGACAAACATCTATACCCTGCGTATAATTAACCGGTATATGCAGGGTGTCTGCTGGAAAAACAAGGTTTTATCAGCAGATGACAGATGCCTGGCATCATTGGAATGAAGGTGAGTTGTTAGATTGAACACAAAGACCTTGTTTTACATCTTAAAGCGGATTCTGCTGGCTGTCACCACCATCTGGGTGGTGATTACCATCACCTTTTTCCTGATGCACGCGGTGCCGGGCGGCCCCTTTATCGGTGAGAAGGCCATTTCCAAGGAGGCCCAGGCGGCGCTGGAGGCCAAATATGGCTTGGATAAGCCGCTGCTTGAGCAGTACACCACCTACCTGGGCGATATTGTCACAAAGTTTGATTTTGGTCCTTCGCTTAAACAGCGCGGGCGCAGCGTCATCAACATCATCCTAACCGGCATGAAAACCTCTGCCAAACTGGGGCTGATTGCCGCCGCGGGCGCTGCGGCAACCGGCATCATCCTGGGAGCGGTGGCAGCCCTGCGCCGCAACAAGTTCATCGATAAGGTCATCATGGTCATCACCACAGCCTTTGTATCGATGCCTTCCTTTATCATGGGCTCACTTTTATTGATTTTGATATCCGTCAACCTGAAGTGGCTGCCGGCCAACGGCAGCACCACCCAGGGGCTGATTTTGCCGGTAATCACCCTGATGCTCTACCCCCTGGCCTATATCACGCGCCTCACGCGCTCCTCCATGCTGGATGTGCTGGGGCAGGATTATATCCGCACCGCCAGGGCCAAGGGGGTATCCGGGCGCAATGTTATCTACGGGCACGCGGTCAAAAACGCGCTGATTCCCGTCATCACCTATATCGGCCCCATGCTGGCATTTATTGTCACAGGGTCCATGGTGGTGGAGCAAATCTTTGCCGTGCCCGGCATTGGGCGGCAGTTTATCTCCAGCATCACCAACCGCGACTACACCATGATCATGGGCACCACCATCTTCCTGGCATCGCTCATCGTCATCATGAACCTGATTAGCGACATCCTCTACAAGGTTGTCGACCCCCGTATCGAGTTTGATTGATTCAGGAGGCGTGCTTTGACACCCAAACATAAACCGTTCAGCCTGCACATTGACGCGGACGCGTTTTTACCGGCCAGCGAGAAGGACAAGGAGTACTTCAGCCAGCTGCGCCCGTCCACCACCTTTTTCAAGGACGGGGTGAAGCGGCTGCTTAAAAACGGGGTCGCCACCGTCAGCTTGGTTTTGATTGTGGTGATTACCCTGGCCAGTATCATCATTCCCTCCGTCTGGCCGTATTCCTATGAAAGCATGCTGGGCGTCAGCCCCGGACGGCCGGTGGACAGCAGCTACAACAACTTGAAGCCCTTTGAATACGGCAAGACAGAGAAAGCCCGGATTGAGGCCGGCGAAAAAGTCTTCCCGCACATCTTCGGCACGGATTCCCACGGGCGGGATTATTTTATCCGTGTCGTGTACGGCACGCGTATTTCGCTGGCGGTCGGCTTTTTCGCCAGCATCATCGTGCTGTTAATCGGCATGACCATCGGCTCCATCGCCGGCTATTTTGGCGGCAAGGTGGACCTGATTATCATGCGCATTGTGGACATCATCTATTCGCTGCCGGACATGCTGGTCATCATCCTGCTGGCGGTGGTATTGGGCAAGGTGCTCAACACCGAGGGCACCATTCTTGAAAAGATCGGCTCCAACATCATCAGCATGTTCATTGTGTTTGGCCTGTTGTACTGGGTGAGCATGGCGCGCTTAATCCGCGGGCAGATCCTCTCCCTGCGCGAGCAGGAGTACGTGCTGGCCAGCATGGTGACAGGCGCCAAGGGCAGGTGGATCATCATGAAGCACCTGCTGCCCAACAGCATCAGCGTGGTCATCATCTCCACCGCCCTGCAAATTCCCAACGCCATCTTTACGGAAAGCTTCCTCTCTTTCCTGGGCCTAGGCGTCAACGCGCCCATGCCCTCCCTGGGTTCGCTGGCCTCCGACGCCTTAAACGGCATCTCCTCCTACACCCACCGGCTGGTCTTCCCCGCCCTGGTCATCTGCCTGATTGTCTTGTCACTCAATCTGTTTGGGGATGGGCTGAGGGATGCCTTTGACCCCAAACTCAACGCGTAAAGGAGGACGGAAATTGCATCTGCTTGAAGTCAAAGACCTGCACACCTCCTTTTTTACCGACGCGGGTGAGATCAAGGCGGTGGATGGCGTGTCCTTTTATCTGGACCGCGGGAAGATCCTGGGCATTGTGGGCGAGTCCGGCTCCGGCAAATCGGTGACGGCCTATTCCATCATGCGCATCCTGGCGCCCACCGGCCGCATTGTCAGCGGCAGCATCAACCTGGCAGGTCAGGAGATCGTGGGCGCGGATGAACGGGTCATGCACACCATCCGCGGCAACAAGATTTCCATGATCTTCCAGGACCCGATGACCTCGCTCAACCCCACCTACACGGTAGAGCACCAGTTAATGGAAGGCATCCTGCTGCACACCAAGCGCAACCGGCATGAAGCGCGCGAACGCGCGCTTGAGATGCTGCGCCTGGTTCATGTGAACGAGCCGGAAAAGCGCATGAAGCAATACCCCTTTGAGCTCTCCGGCGGCATGCGCCAGCGTGTGATGATCGCGATGGCGCTGGCTTGTGAGCCGGATATCCTCATCGCCGATGAGCCCACCACCGCGCTGGACGTCACCATCCAGGCGCAGATTCTGGAGTTGATCCAGGACTTGCAGCACAAGATGGGCATGTCGGTCATTTTAATCACGCATGATTTGGGTGTAGTCGCCCAGATGTGTGATGAGGTAGTGGTCATGTACGCCGGCACCATCTGCGAGCAGGGCACCGCGGACGAGATCTTCTACAACCCCAGGCACGAGTACACGAAAGGTTTACTGCGCTCCATCCCCACAGCGTCCAACAACCATCAGCGCCTGCAGCCCATCTCCGGCACGCCCATTGACCTGCTCAACATGCCAAAAGGCTGCCCCTTCGCGCCGCGTTGTGACAGCGCAATGAAAATCTGCCTCAGCCAGCGGCCGGAGAAACTGGTCATCAACCCCTATCACTACGCAGCCTGCTGGATCAACGTCAGGGACGGCCTGGCGCATCCGGAAGGCCTTTTGCAAGAGGCGCAAACCCTCACCGCGAGCAAGGCAGGTGATTCCCATGAGTGATACATATCAGCGCAAGCCCCTGGTTGAGGTGAAGGACCTCAAGCAGTATTTTGACATCAACATGGGCTTTTTCCGCACCAAGCCGCTCAAGGCGGTGGACGGCGTCACATTCAGCATTCAAAAAGGGGAGACGCTGGGTTTGGTCGGCGAATCCGGCTGCGGCAAAACCACCGTGGGCCGCACCATGCTGCACCTGTACAAGCCCACCGGCGGTGAGGTCTGGTATGACGGCAAAAAAATTGAAACCGCGGACGACATCCGCCAGATGCGCAAGAAGGCCACGATGGTCTTTCAGGACCCCTACTCTTCCCTTAACCCGCGCATGACGGTCAACGACATTATCGCAGAACCCCTGGACGTGCACCATATGTACGCCACCAAGCAGGAGCGCAACGCCCGGGTGCTGGAGTTGATGGATTATGTGGGCCTCAACAGCGAGCACGCTGCCCGCTATGCCCATGAGTTCTCCGGCGGCCAGCGCCAGCGCATCGGCATCGCCCGGGCGCTCGCCATCAACCCGGATTTCATTGTGTGCGATGAGCCGGTGTCCGCGCTGGACGTGTCCATCCAGGCGCAGGTCATCAACATGTTTGACAACCTGCAGGAAAAACTTGACCTGACCTATCTGTTCATCGCCCATGACCTTTTAGTCGTGCGCCATATCTCCACCCGCATTGCGGTGATGTATCTGGGCAAGATGGTGGAACTGGCGCCGGCGGAGGAGATCTACAACCGACCCCTGCACCCCTACTCGCGCTCCCTGCTGTCGGCTGTGCCGATTCCGGACCCCAAGGTGGCGCGGGCCAACAAGCGCATTGTGCTCTCGGGTGATATCCCAAGCCCCCTCAACGCCCCCAGCGGCTGCCCTTTCAGGACGCGCTGCAAGTACGCGGCGGAGGAATGCGCGCAGTCCATGCCCCCCTTTGAGGAGGTGGAAACCGGCCGCTTCGTCGCCTGCCACCGCCTGGCTTACATCGACTAACCGGATTCCTGCGATGCTAAAGGCATCGATTGGATATACAAAGAAGGAGGAACCACCATGAAAAAGGTAGTAGCACTGTTACTCGCCCTGGTTATGACCCTCAGCGTGATGACAACGGTTTTCGCGGAAAGCAAATCGTCCATCTCCGTATCGCTGGCGTCAGAACCTGACACGCTGGACCCTGCCCTCAACTCCGCGGTGGATGGCGCGACAATGATCGTTCATCTGTTCGCCGGCCTGTCCACCTGGACTAAGAACGACGAAGGACAGTTTATCATCGTTCCGGACCTGGCTGTGGAACTGCCCGAGGGCGTCCTCAACGAGGACGACACCGTCACCTATACCTACACCCTGAAGGATGGCCTGGTCTGGTCTGATGGCCAGCCGCTGACCGCGAAGGATTTTGAGTTCGCGTGGAAACGCGCCGCCAGCGCCGATCTTGGCGCTGACTATGGCTACATGTTTGAAGTTATCAAGGGCTATGGCGAGGAGCTGGCTGTCAAAGCGCTGGACGACAAAACCCTGGAAGTGACCATCAACAACGTCATTCCCTACTGGAATGAGCTGCTGGCCTTCCCCACCTATTTCCCCGTGCGCGAGGACGTGGTGTCCAACGAAGCCTGGGCAACCGATCCGTCCACCTATGTTGGCAACGGCCCCTACACCATGACCGGCTGGGAACATGACAGCGTCATCACCCTGACCAAGAACCCCAAATACCATGCCGCGGACACCGTGCTGATGGAAGAGATCAAGGCTTTCCTGTCTGATGACTCCAACAACATGTTGGCCAACTTCAAAAACGGAACCTGGCTGCTGATTGATGATGTGCCCGTCTCCGAGATTGCCAGCCTCAAGGAAGAGTATCCCAACGAGTTTGTCATCGCCGGCCAGCTGGGCACCTACTATGTCAACCTGAACGTCAACAAGAACCTGCTGCCCCAGGGCAGTGAATTGACCGGCGTGGACGCCCAGAAGGCCAACGAGGAAATCCGCAAGGCAATCACCCTGCTGTTTGATCGCAACTACATCGTCACCAGCATCGCCCAGGGCGGCCAGCAGCCCGCGTCCACCTTTGTCGCGGCAGGCTTGACCGACGCGGACGGCTCCACCGAGTTCTACCAGAACGCCGGTAACAACGATGGCTTTGCAGGCTACTACAACGTGTCCGAGGATGCCTACATGGCCAACTTCGAAGCGGGCATGGAAACCCTGAAAAAGTTCTACGCCTTTGATGAAGCCACCGGCATGTTCAAGGACTTCCCGACGCTTGAGTACCTGTACAACACCTCCGCAGGCCACAAGGCCATCGCGGAATACCTGCAAAGCGTCCTGGCCGGCATCGGCATCACCATGAACCTGGTCAACCAGGAGTGGGCCACCTTCCTCAACACCCGCAAACAGGGTGATTACGAAGTCGCCCGCAACGGCTGGATTGGTGACTACAACGATCCCATCTCCTTCCTGGATATGTGGACCAGCGAATCCGGCAACAACGACGTGCAATTCGGCAAGGGTGACCACGCGGATGTCGCCATGTACAACCTGGATCTGACGCCCTTTGGTCTGGATGTGAAGGTTGAGAACGGCACCTGGGCACAGACCTATGACGTGCTCATCAAGGCCATCAAGGGCAGCACCAACACCGAGCACCGCTTCGCCATGATGCACCTGGCCGAGGACATGCTGATGGCGACCGGCTGCCTCATCCCGATTTACTACTACACCGACTTGTACATGGTGGACAGTAGCGTGCAGGGCTTTTTCTCCATCCCGCTGGGGTACAAGTACTTCAAGCAAGTCACCATCGCCAAGTAACACCCTCTGTTAACCCCGGCCCGGGCGGCCTGCGCTGCCCGGGCATTTGCTATTCACCATTGATTGATATGATGCCGTGTTTTGGGTGGTATAATAGCAGTGCAATCATGTTTTTATGCTGTTGAGAGGAGACTGTTATGCCGCTGTTTTATGATCCCACCTTCCTGCTGCTGATTCCGGCCTTCCTGCTGGCCCTCTGGGCGCAGAGCATGGTCAAATCTGCCTATAAAAAATACAGCCGCCTGCCCACCCAAAAGGGCATCCGGGCGGCGGAGGCCGTCACGCGCATGCTGCATGACGCCGGCAACCACAACGTGGGCTTGGAGCGGGTGCCCGGCGCGCTGACGGACCACTACAACCCCAAGACCGAGGTGCTCAGCCTGTCTGAGGAGGTGTACAACTCCTCCAGCGTGGCCGCGGTCGCGGTGGCGGCGCACGAGGCAGGCCACGCCATGCAAAAGCACGAGGGCTATGCGCCCCTGGGCCTGCGCAGCGCCATTGTGCCGGTGGTCAACATCGGTTCAAGCCTCAGCATGCCCCTGTTTATCCTGGGCATCGTCATGTCCTTTCAGCCCCTGGTCTGGGCAGGCATTGTGCTGTTTTCCCTGGCGGTGCTGTTTGCCCTGATTACCCTGCCCACAGAGTTTAACGCGTCCTCCCGCGCACTCCGGATGCTGACCACCAGCGGCATCATCACCACGCCGGAGGAGGAGCGGGGCGCCAAAGCCATGCTGCGCGCCGCCGCCATGACCTATGTGGCCAGCGCCATCGGCGCCATGCTGCAATTGCTGCGTCTCATCCTAATCGCGGGCAACTCGCGCTCCCGGGACTGACCTGCTGATGACTCGCGGCCAACCCGGCCGCGTGTTTGTTTTTTGTGCTTTGATTGTTTATAATTAAAGCGTCTGTTAGGATCAATTCATCGACTGATAGGGGGTTCTTTGAACGTGAAGGATTATTTGAGGCGCCTGTTCGCCTCTTCTTCGCTTGTACCGGAAAACAGGCGCCTGGGCGAGATTCCAGACAGTAAGGAAGCCTACGGGCAGGTCTTCACCATCGCCATGCCCGCCATCCTGGAATTGGTGCTGATGAGCCTGATCGGCTCGGCTGACATCATCATGGTGGGCCAGTTGGGCAAAAACGCGCTGGCGGCGGTCTCGCTGCCCAGCCAGCCGCGCATGATCATGCTGATGCTGTTCTTCGCGCTCAACGTGGGTGTCACCGCCATCGTCGCCCGCAGGAAGGGCGAAGGCCGGCGTGACGCGGCCAACGCGACCCTGCGCAACGCCATCGTGCTGGGCTTTGTCCTCTCCGTCATTGTTACGGCACTCGCCGTCATTTTTTCGGAGCCCTTAATGCGCTTGGCCGGCGGGCACGACCGCACGCCGGATGACGCGGCGGTGCTGCGCGGCGCGGTGGATTATTTTATAATCATGGCTTATGCCCTGCCCGTGAACGCGGTCAGCATGTGCATCAGCGCCGCGCTGCGCGGCGTGGGGGACACCAAGATCCCCATGAAGGTCAACGTTGTCTCAAACCTGGTCAACGTCTTTTTCAACTTCCTGCTCATCTTCGGTCACCTGGGCTTTCCGGCCATGGGCACCAGGGGCGCTGCTATTGCCAGCGTCATCGGCATGGTGGTGGGCCTCATCCTGTCCTTTGTGGCCATTATGCATAACAAAAACAGCTACCTGCGCATCTCCTTCACGGACAACTGGCGGGTTGACCCGCACACCATGCGCGCCATCCTCAAGGTGGGCGGCAACGCGGTGGTGGAGCAAACCAGCATGCGCATCGGCTTTTTCCTCTACAGCCGCATCATGTATTCCCTGGGCGTCACCATGTTCGCAGCGCACAACATCGCCATGCAGTTTCTGGCGCTCACCTTCAATTTCGCCGATGGCTTGTCCGTGGCCGCCACCTCCTTAGTGGGGCAGAACCTGGGCCGCGGCCGGCGGGATTTAAGCCTGCTGTACGGCAAGGTCACCCAGCGCATCGCGCTGGTACTCAGCCTGCTGCTGGGCGCTTTAACGGCGCTGTTCCGCTACCCGGTCAGCCAGCTGTTCATCAACCCCGGCACACCGGACGCCGCCCATGTCATCATGTATGCGGCACAGACCATGCTGGTGGTCGCCCTCATGCAGCCCTTGCAGATGTCCTCTGTCGTGCTGTCCGGTGGCCTGCGGGGTGCTGGGGATAACCTGTATGTAGCGGGGGTGATGATGGTGTGCGTGTCCATCATCCGCCCGGTGATGGCCTGGCTGGCGGTTGATGTGCTCATGCTGGATCTGCCCATGGTGTGGCTGCTCAGTCTGGCGGAGATCGGCCTGCGGCTCATCTTCTTTTATCGACGCTTTGAAAGCGGCAAGTGGGCTTTCAAACGCGTGTAACTTTCGCGCGCTGCGTGTACAATCCTGGTAAGGATTTCTAAAGGAGGTGCCGAATGACTGAGAAAAAACTGACCCTCAAACAGGTGGAAGCGTCCATCGCCAAGGTCAATGATGACATCGAAAAACTTAAAACACGCATGGAAAAATTAGCCGAGGACAAAAAGAAACTGATGAGCGAGAAACGCAAACTGGCTGCCAACAAGACCAAGGCTGCGGCCGGCAAAACCACCGCTGCCGCCAAGAAGACGGCCACCACCGCAAAGAAGACGGCAACCGCCGCCAAAACCACTGCGAAAAAGACCACAACAACCGCGAAAAAGACCGCGACCAAGGCGGCATCTACCGCGAAGAAGACCGCCACTGCCAGCAAAACACCCGCCAAAAAGACAAGCACAACCAAAAAGACGGCCGCCAAGAAGGAAGAAAGCCTGCTGGGCGGCGTGCTGGATGGCTTGAAGGACGCGGGATTGGACCTGGAGGGCATGCTCAAATCCGTCGTGGACCCGGGTAAAAAGTAAGCGCCAGCACCCTTGTGACAGCCTCAGGCCGGTGGCCTGGGGCTGTTTTCTGTGCGTAGCTTGGCTTCATAGGACAAACTGTGAATTTTCTGGAACAATGATGTCAAAACCGCCCTGAAATCGTTGACAATTCAACAAATTGCTGTATATTGTAGGGCAAGGATTAACGGAGGTTCACATGGTTAAGAGACGAGGGGAAAAGCTGTATTCGCTGGTATTCCGCCAGATTCGCGCCTATATCCTACAAAACAACCTGCAGCCGGGGGATTTACTGCCCACAGAGCAGGCGCTGGTGGACATGCTGGGCGTCAGCCGCAACGTGCTGCGGGAGGCCATCAAGTCCATGGAATTGCTGGGCATGGTGTCCGCGCAGCCTGGCCGGGGCACGATGCTCAAGGCCTTCAACCTGGATTTTGTGTTCCAGAATGTCATCTTCGCCGCCGCCGGGGAGGAGGACAACGCCGTCGCCGAGATGCTGGACATCAGAAAGCGGATGGAATTGGCCTATATGCGCCAGGCGTTTGAAACCCTGGAGGGCGAGGACGTCGCCCGCATCCGGGAGATCATGGAGGCCATCAAGCAGCAGTGGGAGGAGCAGCGCATTTTTACCGAGCACGACCGCGAGTTCCACATGGCCCTTTTCTCCCGCATCGGCAACCAGTCCCTCACCTCCATGATGAACGCCATCTGGGATGTGGACGAAAACTTCAAGACCGAGGAAAAATTCAAGCACCTGGACGACACCATCATCAAGCACGAGAACATCGTGCGCGCGCTGGAAGCCGGCAACGAAGAGGCCTTCTACGCCGCGATGATGGCGCATTTCGCCTCCGGCAAGTATTACAAAAAAGCCAAGAGCTTTGAGGAGATTTAACCATTTTAGCATCCATCCCGTCCCGGGCATGGATGTTTTATTGAGGAGGAGGTTCATATGAAGGAACAACTACAGGGCATTCATCAGTGGATCAAGGATGAGTTGGACCGCTGCGTCCGCTTCTGGCTGGATAACGGGATGGACAGCGAATATGGCGGCGTCTATACCTGCCTGGACCGGCAGGGCCGCGTGTTCTCCACCGACAAGAGCGTGTGGATGCAGGGCCGCTGCGCGTGGACCTTCTCCAAACTGTGCAACCAGTACGGGGAGCAGCCCAAGTGGCGCGAAGCGGCGGAGAGCTGCCTTGATTTTATGGAGAAATACTGCATCAACCGCGACAAGGGTGACCGCATGTATTTCACCGTCACCAAGGATGGCAAGCCCCTGCGCCAGCGTCGCTACAATTTTTCTGAAGGCTTCTACGCCATGGCCAACGCCGAATATTATATTTTAACCGGCAAGCCGGAGCACCTGGAGCGCGCCAAGCGGGCGTATGAGCTCATCTGGCAGCTCAACCACGGCTTGATGAAAGACCCCACCGGCATGGGGCCCAAAACGATTCCTGATACCCGCACCGGCCGCGCGCTGGCGGACCCGATGATTTATTTAAACCTCACCAGCGTGCTGCGCAAGGCGGACCCGGACAACGCCGCGCTGTATGATGAGCGCGCCGCGCAGTGCGTGCACGACATCTTCACCTATCACAGGAAGGTGGACTTAAAATGCACACTGGAATCCGTCGGGCCAAACGGCGAGTTCCAGGACGAGTTTACCGCCGGGCGTGTCGTCAACCCCGGGCATGACATCGAGTGCGCCTGGTTTTTGCTGGAGGAGGCCAACCGCCTGGGCGACGAACAGCTGCATCGTGACACGCAGGATCTCTTCCTGGATGCCATCCATGCCGGCTGGGACAAGGAGTACGGCGGCCTCTTGTACTTCATCGACTGCAAGGGCCTGCCGCCGGAAGCCTACGAGCATGATATGAAGCTCTGGTGGCCGCATAATGAGACCGCCATCGCCTCCCTGATGGCCTACCGCGATACCGGCAAGCCCGAATACCTGGATTGGTTCATCAAAACCATTGACTACTGCAAGGAATACTTCAGCGATCCGGAATACGGCGAGTGGTACGGCTATTTGCGCCGCGACGGCAAACCCACCCAGCCGCCCTGCAAAGGCAGCACCTTCAAGGGCCCCTTCCACCTGCCGCGCATGCTGATGATGGTGGATGAGATGCTTTCGCAGGTGCTGGCCAAAGGCTGATAACCTACAGATTTGATCACAAACAGGAGCGTTTGTCTCCTGCTTTTTCTGTGGAGTGGGTACATTCCTTGCGATTATGTTTTTGGGGGATGCTCGCGTGGAGACCAAGCACTACATCATCTTTAATCCAACTGCCGGCAGCCGCAACGCGCAAAGCCGTCTGCAGGCGCAATTGGACGCGCTGTCGCCCACGCCCTATACCGTACTGATTACCCGCGACGCGGGGGACGCAACCCGCCTGGTGCGCCAGGTGCGCGCGCAGGAAACCGGCCCCCTGCGGTTTTACGCAGCCGGCGGGGACGGCACCCTGGGCGAGGTGGCCACAGCCCTCATCCATACCCCGGATGCCGCGGTGGGGGTCTGGTCCTGCGGCAGCGGCAATGACTACGCGCGCATGTACGGCGGGGTGGACCGCTTTTTGGATTTAAAGCATCAAACCACCGCGCCCACTGTGCTGGTGGACATGATCAAGGTGAACGGCTATGCTGCCATCAACGTGGTCAACCTGGGGCTGGAAGCCCACGCGGCCGCCACCATGATGCGCTTTCGCAACACGCCTGTGATGGGCGGCAAGCGCGCCTACTGGGTGGGCGCCATCAGCGCGGTCACAAAGCATTTAAACACCAACTGCACCATTCACCTGGATGGGCAGCCCTTTTATGAAGGAAACCTGCTTACCGCCTCCTTCGCGTCCGGCCAGTATATCGGCGGCGGCTTTCACTGCGCGCCAAAGGCAATCAACGATGACGGGCTGATGGACGTCTGCGCCATCCGCCCGGTCTCCCGCCGCAGGCTGGTGTCGCTCCTGGGTACCTATCAAGAGGGCGGGCATCTGGACAGCCCGGATTTTGAAGGCATCCGGTTATACCGCCGCGCCAAACGCGCCGCCATCTCCTGTCAAAAAGAAACCGTCCTGTGTCTGGATGGTGAAATCATCAAAGGCAAGCAGTTTGATTTGGAGCTGCTGCCTTTGTCTGTCCGGTTTATTCTGCCGGGCGCCTAGTCCCGGTAAGCCTCCCCCTGCGCGTTGGCGCACAGGCGCAGTATGCGCCTTTTTTCTATCTTCAAAAGGGCTTCGCCCAGTTCGGTTAAAATATACAGCTTGCGGCGGTTTTCCGCGTGATCCAGTTGAATCAAGCCGTCCGCCAGCAGTTTTTTGATGCCGCCATATAAGGTGCCCGGGCTGAAAACCACCTCCCCGCCGGTTAGGTCGCTGGCCTCCTGAATGATGCTGTAGCCGTAGTTGGGCTCCTGCATCAAAAGCAGCAGGTAGAAGGTGGGCTCGCTCATGGGGCAGTAGATCGCGCGCAGGCGCTTTGGAATCGCTGTCATAAAACCTCTCTGTGACGTAATAATCGCAGTTTACTATATCGGAGAACGATAGTCAATTTTTGTAAAATCAAATTTTGCGGCAGGTTTTGTTTTCGGTGTCCGCTTTCATCAAAAATTCACGCAAAAATTCGTAAAATATTGATGGGAAGTTTTCAGGAATGTCAAAAAAGATAGTGTTATCAACGCATATTGACGCATGTGTCCAAACGCGAAATCCTTGACAATCAACCCCAATACTCGCTATACTGAGACGGTTGAAAACCGCTTGAAATCCCGGTTTGCGGGTTCAAAGATAGAAATACCAGGAGGCAATCATGGCAAAAAAAATGACCACCATTGACGGCAGCGGTGCTGTAAGTCACATCGCGTACGCGTTTTCTGACGTAGCAGCCATTTATCCCATCACCCCCTCATCCACGATGGCGGAATATGTGGACGAATGGTCCGCGCATGGACGGAAGAACCTGTTTGGACAAACGGTCCGTGTGGCGGAGATGCAAAGCGAAGGCGGCGCGGCTGGCGCGGTGCACGGGTCCCTCGCGGCTGGCGCCATGACCACCACCTATACTGCCTCCCAGGGCCTCTTGCTGATGATCCCCAACATGTACAAGATCGCGGGCGAACTGCTGCCCACCGTCTTCCACGTGTCTGCCCGGACCATCGCCACCCACGCCCTGTCCATCTTCGGTGACCACTCCGACGTCATGGCCTGCCGCCAGACCGGCTTTGCCATGCTGGCGTCCAGCTCCGTTCAGGAAGCCCAGGACATGGCCTTGGTCGCGCACCTGGCCACGCTCAAGTCCTCTGTGCCCTTCCTGCACTTCTTTGACGGCTTCCGCACCAGCCACGAGTTCCAGAAGATCGAGGAGATCTCCTATGAGGACATCAAGAAGCTGGTCGACTGGGACAAGGTGGACGCTTTCCGTGAGCGCGCCCTCAGCCCCGAGAAGCCGCACCAGAGCGGTACCGCCCAGAACCCGGACGTCTTCTTCCAGAACCGCGAAGCGGCCAACCCCTACTACAAGGCCGTGCCCGGCATTGTGGAGGAGTGCATGAAGCAGGTGAAAAAACTCACCGGCCGCTCCTACAAGCTGTTTGACTATGTGGGCGATCCGGAAGCCGAGGATGTCATCATCATCATGGGCTCCGGCGCGGAGACCGTGCACGAGACCGTGACCGCCTTAAACCGCAAGGGCAAGAAGCTGGGCGTGCTCAAAGTGCGCCTGTATCGCCCCTTCGCCGCGGATGTCTTCCTAAAGGCCCTCCCCAAGACCGTGAAGCGCCTGTCCGTCATGGACCGCACCAAGGAGCCCGGCGCGCTGGGTGATCCCCTCTACACCGATGTGCACACCGCGCTGGCGGAAGCCGGCCGCAGTGACATCACCGTCCTGGGCGGCCGCTATGGCCTCTCCAGCAAGGAGTTCACCCCCACCATGGTCAAGGCTGTGTATGACAACATGGCCAAGGCCCGCCCCAAGAACCACTTCACCGTGGGCATCACCGACGACGTGAGCAACAGCTCCCTGGCTCTGGGCCGCCAGTTCAACGCCGCGCCCGAAGGCACCGTGTCCTGCAAGTTCTACGGCCTGGGCAGCGACGGCACCGTCGGCGCCAACAAAAACTCCATCAAGATCATCGGCGATCACACCAAGCTTAACGTGCAGGCTTATTTCGCCTATGACTCCAAGAAGTCCGGCGGCCTCACCGTCAGCCATCTGCGCTTTGGCAAGGATCCCATCCAGAGCACCTACCAGATTGACGACGCCAACTTCGTCGCCTGCCACAACCCGGCCTATGTCACCCAGTATGACATGGTGGGTCATTTGAAGCGCGGCGGCACCTTCCTGCTCAACTGCCCCTGGACAGAAGACGAGCTGGACGAGCGCCTGCCCGCCTCCATGAAGAATGAACTGGCCAAGAAAAAGGCCAAGCTGTACGTGATTGACGCGATCTCCCTGGCCGCCAAGCACGGCATGGGCTCCCGCATCAACACCATCATGCAGGCTGCCTTCTTCAAGCTGGCAAACATCATCCCCTACGCCCAGGCAGAAAAGTACATGAAGGACTACGCCAAGGCCACCTACGGCCGCCGCGGCGACAAGATTGTCAAGGCCAACTGGGCCGTGATTGACGGCGCCGCCGCCGAGCTGCGCGAGGTCAAGATCCCCGCGTCCTGGCTGGACACCCAGACTGGCGCTGTGCCCATGAAGATCGCGGCGACCGAATATTTCGACGGCGTTGCCAAGCCCATCCTGGGTCAGGCCGGCGATTCCCTGCCCGTCTCTGCCTTTGATCCGGGCGGACGCGTGCCCACCGCCACCACGCAGTATGAGAAGCGCGGCATCGCGGTGAACGTGCCCGAATGGCAGATTGAGCACTGCATCCAGTGCAACCAGTGTGCCATGGTGTGCCCGCACGCCGTGATCCGTCCCTTCCTGGTTGAGTCGGGTGCCAAGCGCCCCGAAGGCTTTGAGACCAAGCCCGCCATCGGCAAAGACTATGCCGGCAACGATTTCCGCATTCAGATCAGCCCCCTGGACTGCACCGGCTGCGGCAACTGCTACGAAGTGTGCCCCGCCAAGACCAAGGCGCTGCAGATGAAGCCGCTGGACAGCCAGCGCCATCAGGAAAAGAACTGGGAGTTCGCCATCAACCTGCCGGACGACCGCGTCAAGCACAACAAGAACACCGTCCGGGGCAGCCAGTTCCTGCGCCCCCTGTTCGAGTTCTCCGGCGCCTGCGCCGGCTGCGGCGAAACGCCCTACATCAAGCTGGCCACCCAGCTGTTCGGTGACCGCATGGTCATTGCCAACGCCACCGGCTGCACCTCCATCTACGGCGGCTCCATGCCCACGGTGCCCTACGCTGTCAACAGCAAGGGCCAAGGCCCCGCCTGGGCAAACAGCCTGTTTGAAGACAACGCCGAGTTTGGCTTCGGCATGAACCTGGCCTACACCCAGCGCCGCGCCAAGCTGGCTGAAAAGGTGGAGTCCCTCATCAACAAAGACGACACCGACGCAGCCATCAAGGAAGCTGGCCGCGAGTGGCTGGACGTCATGAGGGACGCGGACGCCTCCAAGATTGCTGGCGAGAAATTAAAGGCTGCCTGTGAAGCCGGCGTTGAAATGGACGGCGAACCCTGCACCTGCGCCACCTGCGATGACGCGCGCTACGTGCTCAAGCATGCCGACATGCTGGCCAAGAAATCCGTATGGATCATCGGCGGCGACGGCTGGGCCTATGACATCGGCTACGGCGGGCTGGACCATGTGTTGGCCTCCAACCAGGACGTGAACATCCTGGTGCTGGACACCGAAGTCTACTCCAACACCGGCGGCCAGGCCAGCAAGGCCACGCCCACCGGCTCTGTGGCCAAGTTCGCCGCGGCCGGCAAGCGCACCCGCAAGAAGGACCTGGGCATGATGGCCATGAGCTACGGCTATGTCTATGTCGCCCATGTGTCCATGAGCGCCAACTACAACCAGGTGCTCAAGGCGTTTAACGAGGCGGAAGCCTATGACGGCCCCTCCCTCATCATCGCCTACAGCCCCTGCATCAACCACGGCATCAACATGTCCTTCTCCCAGGCGGAGACCCGCAAGGCGGTTGCCTCCGGCTACTGGAACCTCTACCGGTACAACCCGCAGCTGGCTGATGAGGGCAAGAACCCGCTGATCATCGACAGCAAAGATCCCACCGAGAGCTACCAGGACTTCATCAAGGGCGAAGTGCGCTACACCTCCCTGCTGCGCGCCTTCCCGGACCAGGCAGAACCCCTGTTTGAGCAGTCCGAGGAAGAAGCGGCCACGCGTCTGGCCAACCTGAAGAAACTGGCCGGCGTCGAATAAGCAGCACCTGCCAACCAAGCACCGCCCGTCAGGCAACCGCCTGGCGGGCGGTTTTCATTAAAAAACTGCGTTTTCAGGATACATCACAAGCCCTTGCCGCTGTTTGCATCAGGGGCTTTTCTGAAAGAGGGGTTGGGCACCTGCCCGCTTTGGGTATACAATGAGTGGCGCTTCTTATCACAAATCAAAGCGCGCAGGAGTGTATGGATGAAGATTGAAGCATGGGCAGACTTTCATTGCCCCTATTGCCTTATCGGGAAGGAGCGGTTAAACGTGGCGCTTTTGCAGCTGGGCCTTAAAGAGCAGGCGCAGGTGATCCCGCGCAGTTTTTTATTGAACAAAGACAGCGACAGGCCCGATGGTCTCAGCATGGCCGAGCACGTGCAGATGGAATACGGCGGGGACATTGACGACATTTTGAAGGGATTTTTTAACCTGGCGCAAGAAGCCAGGGGCGACGGCCTCACAGTGAACATGGCCGCCGCGCGCTACGCCCACATGATGGACCCGCACCGCCTGCTGCAGTATGCGAAAACCAAGGGGCTGGGGAACGCGTTCTTCCGCCGCGCCCAGGAGCTGCTGTTTGAAGAAGGCGTCATCCTCAGCGACCACCAGGTGCTGCTGCGTGTGGCCAGGGAGGTGGGGCTGGATGAGGCGGAAGCCCGCGCGGTACTGAATTCTGACCGTTTTCATGAGGAGGTGCTGGCGGATGACGGCATCGCGCGCGAGATGGTCATCGACTATGTGCCCTATTATGTGGTGGATGGTAAACACCATTTTTCCGGGGATTTAAGCTTGCAGGACTACCTGGACAACCTGAAAAAAGCGGCGGAATAAAAAACAGGAGGCGGCCTATGCTGGAATTCAAGTTTGACGTGCAAACCTTAATTGAGGGGACGGACCTGGACGAGGACAAGATTACCGCATATTTCACAAACAACTTTGAGGGCGATTGCCTGCTGGCGGTGGGGGATGAGGAACTGATCAAAATCCACTTCCACACCAACAGGCCCTGGGAAGTGCTGGAGTACTGCGCCTCCCTGGGGGAAATCTATGACATTGTTGTGGAGAACATGGAGCGGCAGGCCGAAGAATTCGAGTAAATCCATAAGCCTGATTAAGCCCCGGGCAGTTCCCCGGGGCTTGTTCTGGTGATACAATCGTTTGTATGCCATACCCGGGCATGAAACAGGCTTTTTGCGGCGTTTGATTGGGTGAACAAATCATTGCAAAAGAAAGGATCCACGCATGATGAAAAAAGTGATCATCTGGCTCATGTTGCTGTGCTGCTTTGTGCTGCCGGCTTTTGCCCTTGAAAAAGGCTTCGGTGAGATCGCGATGGACCAGGTCAACCTCAGGAAAAGCCCGGCGGGGGATACCATTGGCAAAAAGCAAAAGGGGGATCCCTTGTTCATCCTGGGGGAGGAGACGCGCCGCGGACACACTTGGTATCGGGTCAGCACCATGAATGAAACCCAAAAACAACAGATTGAAGCCTGGGTGCGCGCGGACATGGTGATACCGCCCAGCCAGCTGTACCAAAACATCACGGCAATTTCTGGCGAGAGGGCGCTGTTCATGGCGCTTGATGATAACGGCGTTCCTCATTTTGGCGGCTTTTTGCACATCTCCCACGAAAACCCCACCCACTGGCGGGAGGTGAAGGCAATTGACATCGGTTATCACACCTTTTATGCGCTTAAAACGGATGGTGCGCTCTTGAAAGAAGGCATCCGCGGCCCGGCTGCCAACTATTTTCATCAGCACTTTGCCGCCATCTCCGGCTATGACGACCTGTTCCTTGCAAAGACAAGCGAAAACGCATTGCTGCAGCTGAATGGCAACAGCGCGCGCCAGCTCTTGCCAGAAGGCAGCGAAATCCGCGATTTCGCCGCCTGGACCTCCATGTATGGTTTAGGGGCTTATGTGGACGGGCAAGGCAAGGTCCGCCTGCTGGAAAAAACAGACCTGGTGAGCGCTGAGGTGGCGCAGGAGATGGCCAGCTGGTCTGATGTGTTGCGCGTCCAACTGGGGCAGGAGGTTGTTGACGGCACAATTGCGCGGCCGGTTGCAGCCGCGCTCAAAGCGGATGGCAGTGTTTTGATGTCGCACAAGGACTTGCAGGCGCAGGTGGCTGACTGGCAGAACATTACCCAAATTGCCTTGGGCAACGGTTTTTTGGCGGGTTTGACAGCTGACGGCAAGCTTGTGTGCACCAAACCCGCCCTGGCAGCGGAGACCGCGGGTTGGGCGGACCTGATCGACATCGCCTGCGGGGATGAGTTTATCGCCGGGCTTACCAAGGACGGCAAGGTGTTATTTGCCGGCGAAGCCTGGTTCGGCTTTTGGTAATCAGAACCAGACACACTTGTGATTGCTTGATGAGCCGGTCTTTCTTCGCCTCCGCATGAACGCCTTTGTCTGGTACGAAAAAACACACACGCAGCAAACGCTTTGGAGTTTCCTATGCATGACGTCACCTGGCAGATGATGCTGATTGTCTGCCCGCTCATTTTCCTGGCAGGGTTTGTGGACAGCATCGCGGGCGGCGGGGGTTTGATTTCCCTGCCGGCTTATTATTTGGCCGGCCTGCCGCCCTCTCTGGCCGGCGGCAGTAACAAGCTGTCCGCCGTCATGGGCACCACGGTGTCCACCATCACCTATGGCGGACGCGGGCTCATCAACTACCGCGCGGGCATCGCATCGGTCCTGGGCTCCGTCCCCGGTGCCGTGCTGGGCGCCTATTTGTTAACCGTGCTGCCAGCCCACTCTATCCGCATCGGCGTGCTGCTTGCGCTGCCGGTGGTGGCTTTTATCGTGCTCAAAAACAAGGACCTGTCCGTACGGGCTGCCCTCATCCCAAAGCCGTATACCCTGCCCGCCTGCTTTGTCATCGGCTTTGTGATTGGGCTGTATGATGGGCTGGTGGGGCCCGGCACCGGCACCTTTTTAATCCTGGCCTATGTGATGCTCATGGGGGAGAATGCGCTGCGTGCCTCCGGCACCGCCAAACTGGTCAACCTGGGCAGCAATGTGGGCGCGCTCATCACCCTCATCACCACCGGGCATGTGCTGTATGCCTTGGCGCTGCCGGCAGCTGCCTTTGGCATCGCGGGGAATGTGGTGGGCGCGCGGCTGGCCATTCAAAAAGGCGCGCCCTTTGTGCGCGCGCTGCTGCTGGTTGTCCTGGGTTTGCTGCTGGTCACCTTGCTGGTGGATGTGGTCGCGCCCTAAGCGCCTCGGCATCCTGTGTTACGATGTGGCCAAGCCTATGAAGGAATGCGGGT
>CAYFUH010000029.1:0-18149 GCA_964346355.1 uncultured Christensenella sp.
ACTCATATCCCATCTAACGCACAAACAAGCATCCCTTGCCTTCACAATTCATATGCATCACTGGTATGTTACATATTTTTATAGGTTATGCACGATAGAAGGTTGTAGTGGGAGACAATATATGCATTCAGTAAACCATCAGCCTTCAAGACATAGATCAAATGCAATCGTTGTAAGGGAGAACTGTGCAAACGGATTACATACCTTTTTTACACGATGCAAGGACATTCACTGCAATGCAGTTTATCCTTATGCTACCATTCCTTGCTCAGGTCCGCCCCATAGCATAGCGCCTTTTTCACAACCTCATAATACCAAATAGGGACAACTAATCGTTTGAAAGCAGGTACGTGATGATGAGAAAAACATTAGTCATTATAGTTTTTATCCTATTGATTTGCCTTGCTGGCACAGCGCTAGCTTCCCCGTTACCGTATGGTATTTACTTACAGCAGGGGACGGAAGCCCTGCGACAAAACAACAACCACTATGTGCTTGTAGCGGGAGAGTGTTTAAGTGCTGAAACGGACTTCCAACCTTTTGATAAAACAGCCAATCTGGACAATCAAGGCCGCTTGATCCAGCGTGCCACGTTTAAAATCAGCTGGTCTTATGGCGAGGTTATCGCTAAGAACACAGAGTTAGCCAGCTTCAGTGCCCTGTTTACATCGCAGGGGGAGCAACCTTTTACCCCAGGGCGGCATTATCTGTTGATTGGTTTTCTGCAACCCTACAAGACAGACGACATGCAGATGGTCATAGGATTCCACCTAACATTGGCCGGCACGGCATCACAAACCATCAATGACGCGCAATGGGCCTATCAATATCCCCTGCCTGAGACCCCATGCTTTGTGGAAATATCCTCAGACGATGCCGATAACCCACTTGAATCACTCCAGGATACCCCATGGCATCGTTATCCAAGCTTCATTGCCCTGGCACGTCAAAGCGGGATTGCCCTCCCCCTTGATACATTTGGCACAGCCGATGTGATCAAGCTGCAGCAAGGAGATTTGGCAGATCTGAGCAATGGTTCCTGCCTGGTGTCCGATGCGTTTGCCAAGCAAAACAAATTGTCCTTGGGTGATGAAGTTCACTTCTCTGCCTATCCTCTGGTGTTTACTGAGCGAATCGCGCTTGGTGAGAACATCCTCCGCAACATGGATGTCAGTCGCAGCCTGATGTATTTGACACATACCAGCCACTGGGCAGACAACGCACCGCAAAACTCGTTAAAAATCGTGGGGATTTACACCATCCATGAGGATGCGCCTTGGTGGATTCAAAACCCTAATGTGATTATCGTACGATAATCCCGTTTCTCCTCTAATCATTCACTCATTAAAAAAGCTGCTCCTTATCAGATTGGCAGGGAGCAGCTTATCATTACTACGTTAGCGTCTAATCCAGGTCATTAAGCAGGTGCCCGTAGCCCTCTGCCTCCATCCGGTCCTTGGGGATGAAGCGCAGGGAGGCGCTGTTGATGCAGTAGCGGATCCCGTTGGGGGATTCCGGATCGTTCTCAAACACGTGGCCCAAGTGGGTATCCCCAAGCGCGCTTCGTACCTCGGTGCGCAGCTGCCAATAGGAGCGGTCCTCCAATTCCACAATGCGGGTGTCATCAATGCTTTCAAAGAAGGCGGGCCAGCCGCAGGAGGACTGGTATTTTTGTTTGGAGGTAAAAAGCGGCTCGCCGGTGACGATGTCCACATAGATGCCGGGCTCGTCCAGCTGCCAGTACTCATTGGTGTAGGGGTGCTCCGTGCCCGATTCCTGGGTCACATGGTATTGAAGCGGGGTGAGGGTTTTCTTCAGCTCCTCATCGCTGGGTTTTGTATATTGCAGGTTCGGTTCACTCATCGCTGTTTGCTTCCCTTCTGTTGTTTGCTGGCCTGGTATCAGCATGCCAAAGACCAGCATGGTGGCAAGCAGTATGCCAAGCACAATCTTTGTCATTCGTGTCCCTCCCAAAAGGTGGTTGGTCAGGAATACTGAACACACGAGGTAAGGCACTCATGCGCATGGAAGCGTTAAGGAGTGCGTTTTGTATCAATTACAGTCCTTTGAAGGTATCCCAGCCGGACAGGTCGCCCGCCTCAAAGCCGCGCTTGAACCATTCCTGGCGCTGCGCGCTGGTGCCGTGGTTGAAGGTGTCCGGGTCCACATAGCCCTGGTAGCGCTTCTGGATGGCATCGTCGCCCACCACAGCCGCCGCGCTCATGGCTTCGGATAAATCGCCCTGCTCCAGGTAGCCGCGCTCGTGCATATAGCGCGCGACCACGCCGGCTAAGTAATCAGCCTGCAGTTCAAAAGCCACGCTGTAGCGGTTAAACTCCGTCTGGCTCATCGTGCCCCGGGCGACGCGCTGGCGCAGGGTGTTCAGCTGCTGGGTGACACCCAGCAAGGTTTGCACATGGTGCCCCGCCTCGTGCGCGATGACGTACACCATGGCGAAGTCGCCCTCCTTGGCGCCGTACTTCTTGGTGAGCGTGTTATAGAAACTGAGGTCCAAGTAGATGGTGTGATCGCCCGGACAGTAAAAGGGCCCCACACCCGAATCCGCAGCGCCGCAGGCGGTATTGATCTGGCCGGTGTAGATGGTCATCTGCGGCTCTTTATACGCGGTTTGGTACTGCGATTTGGGCAGGAGCTCCGACCAGGTGTCCTCAATATCCGCCAGGGCGACGGACAAAAAGCCCATCAACTCCTTTTCCTGCGGGGTTTCCTGGTATGTTCCCTGCTGCTGGCTGGATTGCTGCTGGGAGCTTGGCGGCAAGACCGCGCCGTCCACGACATCGCCCAGGTTACCCCCGCCCATTAAGGTGATGAGCAGGTAGATGACAATACCCACCAGGCCCAGCCCGCCGCCGCCCAGGGCGATCCGGCCGCCGCCTGAATAGCTGCGCCCGCGCTGGTCACTCACATTGCTGCTTTTACGTCTGCCTTGCCATTTCATACTGCGTCCGCCTTCCGGGCATGGCGCCCATGTTTTGATGATTGCCTTAGATTGTACCCAACAACTATATCTTCCCGCACGCAAAACCGCGCAGCACCGGCAGCAAGTACGCTACGCTGTCAAGCGCGATGTCCGGCTTCAGGTCGCTTTTTTGCCAGACTTCGCGCGTGGTTTCCCCGCTGAACACCAGGATGGTGGACACATCCGCGTTTTTGCCGCAGGTGATGTCGGTATAGATGCGGTCGCCGATCATCACAGTGTCCGCAGGCACTGCGCCTTTTTTTGCCATCGCCAGCCGGGCGATCTCCGGCTGCGGTTTGCCCAAAAAGCGGGGCAGGCGGCCGGTGGCATGCTCCAGCATCTGGGCAAAGGCGCCGCAATCGGGCACATAGCCAAACTCCATCGGGCAGACCCAGTCCTGGTTGGTAGCCAGGTACAGCACACCGCGGTTGATCAACTGCGTCGCGTCCACCAGCTTTTGGTAGGTCAGCTCCGTGTCATAGCCCATGAGCAGGCAATCCACCGCATCGCTTGGTGTATCGGTGATGGGAAAGCCCGCCATGCGCAGTTGCTGTTTGAAGGATTCCGTACCCAAGGCGTAGATCAGCCTGGGCCTATGGTGCGTGCGCAGATAGCTGCAGGCGGCATCGGTGGAGGTAAAAAAGTCCTCCGCCACTGCCGGGATGCCCATCCGGGTCAGCTTGTTGAGGTAGGCGTCCGTCCCGCGTGAGGAATTGTTGGTGAGGAACAGATAATCAGCGCCTGCGTCCCTTATAGCCTGTAAAAAATCCAGCGTGAAGGGGTAAAGGCGGTCCCCCAGATAGAGGGTGCCGTCCATATCCAGCAAATACAGCTTTTTGCCGGTGAGCAGGGTTTCAAGCGCGCTGTTCATCGCTTACGCTTCATCCAGCCGCACATGTTCCAGGCTGGCTTTGAGCTTGCTGGCAAAATACAGCGCCAGCAGCGAGAGAATGGCTGACAGCAGCATGGGCAGGCCCAGAACCCATTTGGACAGTAAGCCGTTGATGGTGCCAAAGGGCGAGGTTACAAACAGGCAGAAAGCCAGGGAGAAGCCGAACATGCGCGCCTTCTCCGCCTTGTCGATCAAAATCATCTGCAGGCTGGAGAACAGGGGAATCAAAATGCTCAGCGCTAAGGCCTCCGCCGCCACGCCCACATAGACAGCCCAGGCCGCCTCCTTTGGCAATAAAAAGAGCATGAAGTGGATAGCCGCCATGATCATCAGCCCAAAGCGCATCGGTTTATGAAAATTTTGCGGGCGCAGGCGCGGCGCCAGCACAAAAAAGCAAATGAGCATCACGATGGAGCGCAAGCCGGACAAAAGCGGCAGCGCCTCCTCTGATATGCCCAGGGAGGCGGTGATCAAAAGCGGCCAGAAGTTGTCCGTCGCAGAACGAATGACCATCACACAGGACATGATGCCCAGCACCAGCATCAAAGGGGTCTTTTTGAACATCGCCCTCAGCACCGCCAGGCTGCCGCGGAAGGCGAAAAAGATGGATTTGCCCTTAAGTTCCTCATGCCGCTTGGCACCCAGGGTGGTTTCGGTGGTCATGAAATACAGGATGATCACCTTGGAGAGCATGCACACCGCGGCAAACAGATAGAGGGCGCGCATGGTGGGCACCAGCGCAAAATTGCGTACAAAGACGCTGGTCAGCGGCGCCACAAAGCCCGAGATCAGCCCCGCGATATTGACCAGGGAGTAGATGCTGACCAGCTTGTCATCCGGCGTGTCCTCCACAAGCAAAAGACCCCAGGAGTTTTCTGTGACACGGAAAAAGCCGTTAAACAGCGCCGCCACCATAAACCAGGCGAAGCTCTGGGCGAACATCCAGATGACCATGGGCACAAACCAGGCGAACAAATCAAACAGCGCGGTCGCGGTGCGGCGGCCCAGTTTGTCTGTAATCGCACCGCCGATGAGGGCACAGACCATCTGGCTGAGCAAAAAGGTGGTCGCCACCACACCGATTTGCAATTCGCTCAGGCCCAGCGCCTGCATGTACTTGGCCGCCAGGGGCATAAAAAGGGTGACCGGAACGCCCCAGAGGGGCTCGGTATACACACAGGCGCGCGCGTTTCCGCGCAGGTGAATCAAGGTATCTACCAGCTGGTTGCGTGAAAGCAGCGCTTTGATGGAGGCCATATCTTACTCACTTTCTGGTATTATCGCGCTCATCATAGCCAATCTACGGACTTGGTTCAAGGGGCAAACAGGAAAAACGCCAGGGAGATGGCGCAGCTCCCTGGCGTTTGGTTTATTCGCAGATTATTTGCCCTGGCGAAGGTTCTTGACCGTCCTGTTCTCCAGCGTGAAGTGCGCAAAATGGCGCGGGCCGCCCTCGCCCAGCGGGGACTGGGCGACCAGGCCCACCTTGAGGGGCTGGTCGGTCTGCATGTAAAACAGACGGGTCATGTCAAAGCGTTCGCCATCCATGGAATAGTGGAAGGAGAAATAGTTGCCCACGCGGGCAGCCTGCAGCCACAGTTCGTTGCCCTCCACGTTGCAGCCATTCGCATCATCCGAGCGCACCTGGGTGACCACGCTGACCACGGCACGGGTGCCGAAGTCGCTTTGTTCAAAGCACAGTTTGCCCCAGTTTAACGCATCCTTCATCAGCAGGATGGCGCAGGCGTCGTAATCGGCCTTGAATTCCAGGGACACCTTGACGCGCAGGACAAAGTCGCCCTCAACCTCGGTATAGTAGTAGGGCGCGTTGCCCACGGACTCATCCGGCATGCCCTGCGCGTTGAGCTTTTCACCGAAATTGAAATAGTCGGTTAAAGCCGGCGCGTGGATGGTCAACACGCCGTCCTTTTCTTCCAGTGTGCTTTCATTAATCCATGTAAAGGTACGCAATGATTTCCTCCTGTGCTTATTTTTTGGTGAGGTATTTGCGCATGTCGATGGCGCAGGCGATCAGGATGACAGCGCCCTTGATGATGAAGGTGGTGTTGCCGGAGATGCCCAAAAACAGCATGCCGCTCATGATGAGCTGCATCAGCAGCACCCCCAGGATGACGCCGGAGATCTTACCAATGCCGCCGACAAAGGAAACGCCGCCGATGACGCAGGCTGCGATGGCGTCCAATTCGTAGTTGAGGCCAACAGTGCCGGTGGACGCGCCCAGGCGGGCCACTTCCACAATAAACGCAAATTTAAAGCGTTTTTTGTAAATTTTTCTAATTTATGGGTGCAATTGTCCCATCAAAGACAAGTTTTCGCTTGATTTGATAGGACGATTCACATGCTGATTACATCAAATCCCTGCGCTATAAAGGGCTTCATACCGGCATGGCCATTCATGTCAGACAGCATGGGCAGGCCGGTCGCTGCGCAGGCCTCGTAGACTTCCAGCACCTTGGAGCAGGCCAAGCAGATGCCCGCGATTATGCCAGCTTCCTTGACCTTCATATACACGGGGTTTTTCTCGCTTTCCAGCAAGGGCACCAGCTTGACGGACGCGCCTTCAAAAATGACGCGGACGTCATGCCCTGCCTCGTGCAATTGGGCTGCGTTTAATAGGACGTGCAAAAAACAGCTTTTTTCGCCTGTCATGCCATAGAACAGTATTTTTTTCATGTTCGTCTCCTTCGCATATCGTTTTTTCCATCATATCATATCTGGCTGGTCTTTGCAGGACACAAAAACGCCGGGGCGCTTGCAGCCCCGGCAAATGGATGTGTCATGGATCAATTACTCAAAGCGCTTGAGGTATTCAGCCATCATGTAGCCGTGATAGCCCTCGTACTCCACTTGTGCCCAGTCATCCTTGATGTCCAGCACAATGAGTGACAGGCCGGACTTCACCTTGGTGTACTCCGTCGCGTTGCGCTTGGGCTCCGCCCGCATGCGCACGTTGGCTTCGCGGTCCTTGGACAGGCTGATGACCTGGGTGTACTGGCCCAAACTGGCGCTGGGCGCTACTTCCTTTAAGTGCGCGCTTAAAACATAGCCTTCCTTGTCCTCGTGGCGCACCAGGGAGAAGGTATCCCCTTTGGCCAGGATGACCACAGCCCGCCCGCTTCTGATGGTAGCCAGCGCCTTTGATTTGGTGGTCATCTCCGCGCGCATGGTCAATTTGCCGCCAGGCGCGGTCACAATGCCGATGCCGGTTTGCGCGCCGCCAAAAGCGAAGCTTAGATCCTGCGTGGGCACATAGCCCTCATGCCCCGCGGTTTTCACCTTGCTCCAGGTTTGCCCCAGGATGTCCAGGGTAAGCACGCTGCCGCCGTCCAGCTGCGCCAGAACCGCGGATTCGGAGGCGGGCAGCTCAAACAGGGCGATGCCCTCCGGCTTCATGACGATGGCCTCAGCCTTGGCGTCCTTGTTGGGCTTGGGCATGTCCGCCTTTTTCACAGGCGGCATGGTGGCGTAGGGCTTGGCCTCCGCTTCTGCTGGGGTGGAGACGGTTGGGGGTGCGGATTCAGTTTCTTCCGTGGTGTCCGGTGCCTCCGTGGTGTCGGGTGCCGGTTCTTCCGCTGGCTCAACCAGCATGTCCTCCGGGATGTCCTCGTCCGGGAACTCGGGGCTGTCCTCCGCCAGGGCATATAAGCCGGTGCCCAGCAGCAGGAAAAGGGCCAAAAGGAGCGCGGTCAGCTTGTTCAATGTCTTCATGAAGGGTCCTCCTTCTTCATTGTGTCATAAAATTGAAACAATTGTGTAATGATTGTACGCGGTACCGCCTTGAAAGTCAATGAACAGATTGCGAACAAATTGAAAAGAGGTTTTAGCACCTTGTCGCACTTAAAAAGGGGCGCATGCCCCTTTTCATTACTTGTTAAACAGGAATGCTGCCAGATGGTCCGGCTCCAACCGGTAGGGCGAGCCTTTGCCCTGGAAGAACCCGTGCTGTTTGATTAAATGAATGGTCAGGTCGGTCCAGGCCATCTGCCTGCCATCCTTGCCAACTACCACTGTGTTGCGCTTGGGCGCGCGGTGATCGCGGAAGGGACAGCCCAGCTTGCCCATGTATTCCTCCACCGTGACGGTGAAACCCTGGTAATCAACCGGTGTGCCGATGGCGGTGAGGCCGGCTTCGGTCAATGCTGCCATTTTATCGGCGACCTCCTCCGGCGTGGTGCCAGCAGCCGCCAGGAGCGCCGCGTCATCCATGATGATCTGCGTAAACGGGCGCGTGTCCTCGCCCATGAACCCATCCCGGGTGAGGATGCCCGCCCTGAGGCTTTCCACCACAGGGATGTCTTTGGGGTTTTGCTTCATGCGGCCCTCCTTAGAATTTGTCGTAGAAGATGGTCTCGTCGGTGAAGCCTTTTTCCTTCAAAATCTTGATGCAGGCGTCCAGCATGCCCGGGCTGCCGCACAGGTACGCCTCCTTGCCCTCGCCCGTGTCCACCTGATCCTGAAGGGCCACGGTGACAAAGCCGGTCACGCCCTGC
The DNA here is from genome assembly GCA_964346355.1 of uncultured Christensenella sp. Classification (GTDB taxonomy): domain Bacteria; phylum Bacillota; class Clostridia; order Christensenellales; family Aristaeellaceae; genus UBA6115. Next base: position 8,384 of record CAYFUH010000029.1, read on the forward strand.
CAGTTATCCGAAGGTTCCGGCCGGGCCAAGCAGGGGATGAACTTGAACTGCGGGTAGTCTTTCTCGATCTGCTCAAACTCGTCCACATAGTACAAATCGCGCAGGGTGTTGGCGCCAAAGAAGAAGCGCATCTTGTGGGGCAGGCCTTTTTCGATGACGTCATACACCAGGGAGCGGATGGGCGCCAAGCCCGAGCCGCCCGCGATCATAATCAATTCCTCGCAGTCGCCGCGCAGGTAGAAATCCCCATAAGGGCCGGATAGGCGCACCTTGTCCCCCACCTTGAGCACCGTGTGCACATAAGTGGTACAGATGCCGTTTGGCACCAGGCGGATGAGCAATTCCAGGTGGTCCTTTTCTGTGGCTTTGGAGGAAATGGAGTAGGCGCGGAAGACCTCCTCCTTGATTTTGCCGTAGGGCTTGGTGTAAAACTGCATGAACTGGCCGGCCTTAAAGTCAATGGTCTGACCCTCCGGCAACTTCATGCGCAGGCGCTTGATGTCATAGGTCATGTCCTCGATCTCCACCAGCTCGCAGATGAACTCGCGGATGTTGAACAGGGCTTCCGGGATCAACAGCTTCATGTTGGTCTTGACCTTGATCTGGCAGGACAGGCGCATGTTCTGCTTGCGCTCCTCCGGCGTCAGGTAGGGCTCCTCCGTCATGAGAAGCGGGCCCGCACCCTCCTGCACGGCCACCTTGCACAGCCCGCAGGTGGCCTTGCCGCCGCAGGCGGAGGGGATGAAGATCTTCTCCGACGCCAGGGTGGACAGCAGGCTGCTGCCGCCTTTTACCTGCAGTTTCTTCTTGCCGTTGTTGATGTCCAACTCCACAATGCCGTAGTTGTTGAGCACGCCTTCGGCGATGGAGATGATGACGCTTAACGCGGCGGATACCAGGCTCAGGATGCCGACGGTTTTTAAAATCGCTTGAAAATCCATGCTGCCTCCTTACTGGATGGTGAAGATGCCGGAGAACCCGATGAAGGCCATGGCCATGATGCCGGTGATGATGAAGGACAGCGCGGGTCCTTTCACACCAGGAGGCAATTTGGCGCTAGCCAGCTTCTCGCGCATGGCTGCCAGCATATTGATGGCCAGCCACCAGCCCAGGCCGCTGCCCAGGCCAAACAGCAGGGATTGCACAAAGTTGTAGTGGCGGATGACCATAAAGAGCGTCACGCCTAAAATGGCGCAGTTCACGGTAATCAGCGGCAGGAAGATGCCCAGCTTGGCGTGCAGGTCCGGCGAATAGCGATCCAGGCCCATTTCCAAAATCTGAACCAGGGCTGCGATGACCATGATGAAGATGATGTACTGCAGGTAGTACAATTCCGGCGGGACAATGATGTAGGTGTAGATAAGCCAGTTGATAGCCGTTGTCATCACCAGCACCAGCGTGACCGCCATGCCCAGGCCGTTGGCCGTCTTGTACTCCGACGACACAGACAGGTAGGAGCACATGCCCAGGAAGTTGGACAAAATCATGTTGCTGGTGAAGATGGAGGCGATGAAGATGATGAGCGGATTGATATTAGGTGTCATATGCGCGCCTCCTTACTTGGCCTTGGCCGCTTTGTTCGCGGCGCGGGCGGACATGAACCAGATCATTGCGCCGATGATAAAGAAGGCGGCCGGCGGCATGATCATGATGGTCCAGGTTTCAAAGCCGATGAAGTTGATGTTCATCCCAAAGATGGTGCCAAAACCCAGCACCTCACGGATGAAGGCCACCCCCAGCAGCACCAGCGTATAGCCAAAGCCGGCGAACAAGCCATCCAGGGCAGCGGGCAGCGGCGGGTTTTGCTGGGCGTAGGCTTCCGCCCGGCCCATGATGATGCAGTTGGTGATGATCAAGCCGACGTAGGGGCCCAGCTGCTTGGAGATGTCCGGCAAAAAGGCCTGCAGGAACAGATCCACAAAAATGACATAAGCCGCGATGACCAGCGTTTGCACAAGCATCCGCACCCGGTGGGGGATGATGTTGCGCATGGCGGACAGCGTCAGGCTGGACAGACCCGTCACAAAGGCGACGCCCAAGCCCATGACCAGGGAGTTGCGCATGGTGTTGGTGACCGCCAGGGAGGAGCAGATGCCCAAAATGGCGCGCAGCACCTGGTTTTCGGTGAACAGGTTGCGCTTGATGATGGCGGATGTTTTCTCTTGCGCCATTTACTTCACCTCCTCAGAAAACACGATCTCTGTCAGGCTTTTGTTGATGGTGCGCATCACGGCGCTGGAGGTTTGGGTGGCGCCGGTGATGGCGTCGATGTCCTTGTCAAGAGCGCGTCCGTAGGCCATGAGCGTACCCGGGGTGATGGGTAAACCGCGGAACTGGTTTTTGAACCAGTCCTCATCGATGCGGCCGCCCAAGCCCGGTGTTTCGTTCTGGTAGGTGAAGACCAGGCCTGTCGTCTGCGTTTTATCGGCATTGACGCCCAGGTAGCCGCGCAAGGCGCCCCAAAGGCCGGAGCCCTCAATGGGCACGGCGTAGGCCAGCGTCTCCCCGTTTTCGATGTGCGCAAGGACCGGCATACCGTAGGCTTCCTCAAAGCCGTTGATGCTGCCGGGCTTGATTTTTTCTTCATACACAGAAGCGATCTGGTTGTCCTTTAAGCCCTCGTCCAGGCCCAGGGCAAAGAGCACCGCGCGCTGCTCCTGCAGCTGCTTGTTGCGATTTATAGACGGCTTGAAGCCCTCATAGGCCGCGGCCAAAGCGAAGACAAGCACCGCGGTGATGACGACCATGAACAGGAAGGTATATACATGCCCTCGTTTCATGCGGCTGCCCCCTTTTCTTTCAGCTTTTTGCGGTCCTGGCGTTGTTTGAGCTGCAATTCAAGCAGCGGGGTGAAGGCGTTGACAATCAGGATGGCGAACATCATGCCCTCTGTGAAGAGGGAGAAGGTGCGGATGACCACGGTGATGAGGCCCACCAGCGTGCCCGCGATCCACTGCGCCTGCTTGGTCTTGGGGGCGGAGATGGGGTCGGTCACCATGAAAATGGCGCCAAAGAGGAAGCCGCCGGTCAGCAGCATGAACAGGGGCGGTGCGGAGGCCATGCCGGACACCTGCATCACACCCGTGTAATGGAAGATGGCAGAAAGCGCGGTACCGGACACAATGGTGGAGACCATCAGCTGCCAGGAGGCCACTTTTTTGTATACCAAGAAGGCGCCGCCCAGCAGGATGAGCAGCGCGCTGCTCTCCCCCAGGGAGCCGGCGACATTGCCCAGGAACAGGTGCAGGTGGTTGGCCAATTCGCCCGTCGCGTTGTAGGTAATAATGGGGGTGGCGGATGTGATCGCGTCCACCGCGGTGGTATAGGCGGCAAACCCGCCCGGCAGCGCCAGGAAAGGCTGCGGCCAGGTCATGGTCATGTGCGCGGGGAAGGCCACATAAATAAAGCAGCGGCCCACCAGGGCGGGGTTAAAGATGTTGCGCCCAAACCCGCCGAATACGCCCTTGCCAAAGACCACCCCAAACACAATGCCCACCACCGCGACCCACATGGGCGCGGCCGGCGGCAAACTCAGGGTAAAGAGCGCCGCGGAGACAAAGACAGCCTCTGACACCTTGGCCTTGTCCTTGTTGATGGAGCGCATCACCAGGTATTCGGAAATAACGGCGGCAAGCGCCACCACAAGCCCCATGATCACCCAGCGCCAGCCATACAAAAAAACGGCCAGGATGGCAATGGGGATCAGCGCCAGTAAAACAGTCCGCATCATCTTCTGTTTTGTAAACAGATTCTTCACGTCCATATCATCACCTCTTGCGCTGATAATAGCATGAGCCGACCGCTTAATGCAAGATAATAAACGGCAGCTCCGCAGCCAATAATTGGCAGAATTTGCCTTGTTTGTGTGAATTTTCGCAAAGGGCGCGCGGCTGCATAAAACACTGCGGGTTTGGTTATACTTTACATGAGAGATTTTGTTGTACGGAGGATTCAATGAGAAAAACCAAACACGATGTCATGCCCGAGATCAAGCGCAGGTTCGCCAACCGCGCGATCCGGGAGCAAACAATACCGCAGGACACCCTGGAGGCGCTGGTGGAAGCCGCTTCCCTGGCTCCTTCCTGCTTCAACGAGCAGCCCTGGCGCTTTTTACTCGCCACCGGGGAGCGCAGAGAACAGCTGCTGGCCACCTTAACCCCCAAAAACCAGGAATGGGCGGGCAAAGCCCCTGCTTTGGTGCTGACCTGCGCCAAGAAAACCTTTACAGAGGGCGGCAAGGACAATTTCTGGCACCTGTCCGACACCGGCTGCGCGGCGGGTTTCTTCATCCTGGAGGCGGAGCGCCGCGGCCTGGTCGCCCACCCGATGGCCGGCTTCAGCAAACAAGCGGCGCGGGAGGCCTTTGGCATTGATGAGGACCTGGATATTGTGCATGTGATGGCGGTGGGCTTTCCCGGCGACGTCAAGCTGTTAAGCGAACACAACCAGGCGCGCAACCGCCCCAACCCCCGCAAGCCCATCAGCGAAATACTGCTTTAATCGGTTTCATGCGATACTGTCAAGGACATATGATCTATCACCGCAAGGAGGCAACTAAATGAGAGACATCGCACAGGTCGTCACCGGCAGCCGCGCCATTGACGGCGCGGGCGTGCACCTGGTCCGTGTGCTGGGGCTGCCCACCACCAAGGCGTTTGACCCCTTTTTAATGCTGGACGCCTTTGATTCCACAGACCCCAGGGATTATATCAAGGGCTTCCCCTGGCATCCCCACCGCGGGATTGAGACCGTCACGTATTTGCAAAAAGGACATATCATCCACAGCGACAGCCTGGGCAACAGCGGGGACATCAAGGACGGCGGCTGCCAGTGGATGACGGCGGGCTCGGGCATCATGCACCAGGAGATGCCGCAGGCGTCAGAGCGGATGCTGGGCTTGCAATTGTGGCTCAACCTGCCCGCAAGCGACAAGATGACCCCGCCCAAGTACAACGACATCCGTGATGAGGACGTGCAGGTGGTGACGCAGGACGGTGCCAGCGTGCGCGTGATTGCCGGGGAGTACGAGGGCACACAGGGCGTCATGAGCGGCGAACATGTTAAAATGACGATGCTGGACATCGCGCTTGCGCCCAAGGCCAGCTTTTCCATGAAAACACCCAGCAACGAAACCTTGTTTGTCTACCTGACCCGGGGATCCGGCCTGTTTGGCCCCAAGCAGCAGGCGCTGGAAGAAAAGCGGGCTGTGCTGTTTGGGGAGGGGGACTCCGTCACCTTCACCGCTGGTGATGACGGGCTGGACCTGATGCTGTTTATGGCAAAGCCCCTGCACGAGCCCATCGCCTGGGGCGGTCCGGTTGTGATGAACACCCGCGAAGAGTTGAAAAAAGCCTTTGATGAACTGGACGAAGGCACCTTCATCAAGGTATAATTTGTTCAAATCCTGATAAAACAAGGAGGCACATCATGAAAAACCTGCGTAAGGACGCCATTTTGGGGATCATCCTGCTGGGGCTGTGGCTGGTGATCAAATACCTGTTCCAGGGTTCCGGCCTTTTCCTGTGGCTGCTGGGCTTGGTTGGCCTGGTGGTGCTGGTGGTTGGCCTGCTGCCCGATCCCCTGCATCAAAAGGTGATGGACCTGAAAAACAAACTGCTGAGCAAGGCCAAAAAATAAAGGCCGCGAAAGCCATTCAAGCCGTTTTTGACTGACAAAAACGGGTAGAATGAATCTGAACATCAAAAGGAGGATACCCCAACCCATGATTAAAAAAGAAATCGCAAAAATGCTGAATGATCAAATCAACCTGGAGCTGCACTCCGCCTACATTTACCTGGAGTTCGCCAATTATTACGAGTCCCAGAACCTGCCGGGCTTTGCCCATTGGTACAAGGTCCAGGCCGGTGAAGAATATGAGCATGCCGACAGGATCCGCCACTTCCTGATTGAAGCCGGCGAGACCGTCACCTTCTCCCCCATTGGCGACACCGTCAAGGGCTTCAAGGACGCCATGGGCCCGCTCAAGGAAGGCCTGAAGCACGAGCAGTTCATCACCGCATCCATCAATAAGATTTACGAGAAGGCCGTGTCCCTCAAGGACCACCTCTCCGCCAACTTCCTGCAGTGGTTCATCAAGGAACAGGGCGAGGAAGAGACCAACGCCCAGAACAACATCGACAAGCTGGAAATGGTCGGCCTGGGCGGCACCGCGCTGTACCTGCTGGACAAGGAATTCGCCCGCCGCGAGGACTGATCGCGCAAGCGGCCATCCTAACTCATGAAAAGTGCCTTCGGGCACTTTTTTTGTTCATCTTCTCTTTTAATAATCGCTTGGTGGATAGCATCAACGCTAAGTACACGTAATCGCCCGGAACCGTCACTTGGCTATTGTGGATTTTCACAACATGAATACTCAGGGAGGTATCGGAGGGCAAAGCCCTCTGATGGAAATCCAAACCAGCGTCTCAATTCGCAATAGTCAGCTGCCTTCACGCCATGGACGGCGCTTGGCACCTTCCTTTGCTCATTGGGCTGCCGCTCACCTTCACCCGCCACTGGCGGCGGTGAGCTCTGCCCAAGTGTGGTGGTTTGGGGACTGAGTACCGCCGCGCCCAGTGGGCGGTAAAGGCGGTATGAAGTCCAATGAAGCACGATATTTTCAAACGATGCTTGCGAGTGCAGAAAATATTGATGCTGAATTGAGGGGGTGGGCTTTAGCCCAAACGTTCTGCGAATATCTGCCGACCTTGAGCGTTGGCGAACAGGCAGAAATTCCCGTATTTATCCAACCACAGAAGTGTCCGCAGACACTTCTGTGCTACAATAAGCCATCACCATCAGGAGGTGCGCCATGAAGACAGCGTTGATCACCGGGGCCAGCGACGGCATCGGCGAGCAAGCCGCCAGGCAGTTGGCCGGGGACGGCTGGCAGGTGGCGGTGATTGGCCGCAACCCGGACAAGACGCAGAAGGTGGCCCAGGACCTGGGCGCCTTGTATTACATCGCCGATTTTTCCAGCCTCAGCCAGGTGGCGGCGCTGGCTCACAGGCTGCTGAATGATTTTCCGCGCGTCGACCTGCTGTCCTTGAACGCGGGCGGCATCTTCCCAAAGCAAGCGCCCACCGAAGACGGCTTTGAACTCACCTTCCAGGTGAACCACCTGGCGCATTTTTTGCTGACCAGCCTGCTGCTGCCGCGCTTGATGGAAAGCCGGGCCAAGGTGGTGTCCACTTCCTCCATCGCCCACAAGATGCTGGGCTTCCGCTTTGACGTTTCGGACGTGGCCAAGCCCAGACGCTATTCCCAGCACCTGGCCTATGGCAACGCCAAGCTGGCCAACATCCTGTTTACCAAGGAGCTGCACCGCCGCTACGGCGACAGGGGCATCGCGTCCGCCGCCTACCACCCGGGCTTTGTGGCCACCAATTTCGCCAATGACAAGCGCTCCCCCATGGGCCTGGTTTACCACACGGCGCTGCAGAAACTCATGCGGATGTTGAGCCCTGAGGAAGGAGCCGACACCCTGGTCTGGCTGGCCAAGACCACCCCCGGGCAGGACTGGCAAAGCGGCCAATACTACGTCAAGCGCAAGCAGGTCAGGCCCTCCAAAAAGGCCAGGGACGCGGATTTGGCAAAAGCCCTCTGGGACAGGAGCCAGGCGCTGTGCGCGCCCTATCTTACCAAAACCGAAGGCAAGGAGTGAACACATGAAAACCATCGCGTTGTACGGGGACAGCATCAGCCGGGGCGTGACCTGGGATGAGGAGCGGGGCCGCTATGTGTACCTGAAAGAAGGCTTTGACAAGCTGCTGGATAAAGGGGACGCCATGCGCATCCTCAACCATTCCCGCTTTGGGGCGCTGGCCACGGAAGGCCTGAAGGATTTTGAGGAAAACCCGGCGGAGGAATGTGACGCCGTGGCCATCCAGTACGGCGGCAACGACTGCACTCCGGACTGGAAGGCGGCGGCGGAGGACCCGGTGAGCGTGCACCCGGCCCGGATTTCCCTGAAGGACTTTGAAGCGGTGCTCACCCGGTTTGTGCAGGCGGTGCGCGCAAAGGGCAAGATCGCCGTGCTGGTGACCCCGCCGCCCCTGGTGTCCGAGCGCTTTGTGCCCTGGGTGTCCAGGGGCTTGAACGCCCAGAACATCCTCAAATACCTGGGCGATGTCCACCATGTCTACCGCTGGCAGGAGCAGTACGCCCTGATGGTACACAAGGTGGGCCGCCTCACCCAGAGCCGCCTGTTTGACCTGCGCGCCTTCTTCTTGGAGGAGCGCGACCTGGGCAGCCTCTACTGCGTGGACGGCATGCACCCCAACCAGAAGGGGCATGACCTCATCGCCAGGGCGGCACGGGAGATGCTGCCCCAGCTGGTGCTGTAATACCGGAGGATACAATCAAAAGGCTGCCGTCACAATGATGGCAGCCTTGTTTTTGTGAGTGTTTTACAGCAGTTCCAGGAGAATGCGCTCCATGTCTTCCCAGTGGTCTTCCATGTCCCGCACCAGCTTGAACTGGGTGCGGCAGCGGTCCAGGTTGTGGTGTTCCCGGTGGATGCGGAAGTAGACATCGCCCTGCAGGTAGTCCGTCAGGAAGCGGATGCCGCATTCATAGGTCATCGCCCAGGCGCCCTCAGGCAGGGTGCGCAGCTCGTCCATCAGCAGGCTCTTGCCGCAGGCCTTCAAAAACCCTTGGGCATAGGCCTCGTACATGGGCAGGGAGAGGCTGACACGGCTCAAATCCTGCTCATCCTCCTTGGCGGTGGAGGCGCCAAAGCGGATGGAATCGCCAAAGTCGTGGGCGGCCAGGCCGGGCATCACGGTGTCCAGGTCAATCACGCACAGCGCCTCGCCGGTCTGTTCATCCAGCAGGACGTTGTTGAGCTTGGTGTCGTTGTGGGTGACGCGGGTCTTCAGCCTGCCCTGCCGCTGCAGCGCCTGCAGCCTGCCCGCGCGCTGAACGCGCGCCATGGCGAAGTCCACCTCGTCCCTGACCAGACGCAAGCGGCCTTTCACATCCTCCGCCACCGCCGTTTTCAGCTTCTCACAGCGGCTGGGCGTGTTGTGGAAGTTGGGGATGGTCTCATGCAGGCTGGCTGCGTCAAATTGGGTAAGGCGGTTCTGGAACCGGCCAAAGGCGTAGCCGCTTTGATAGAAGTCCTGCTTGCCGCGCGGGCTTTGCAGGCAGAGGCTTTGGCGCACAAAGACGTACACCCGCCAGTAATCCCCCTCCTCATCGCGGTAAAAATCCAGATTATCCAGGGTGTTGACGATGGTCAGGGTGTGGCGGGGGTCGGGGTCGTCCTGCGCCAGGTGGCGGGTGACCCGGCCGATGTTGCCCATGAGGGCGGGCACATCCAGGAAGACGCGGTGGTTGATCTGCTGGAGGATGTACCAGGTGTCGTTCTCCGTGATCAGCAAATAGGTGCGGTTAATGTGGCCCTCGCCATAGGGCTCGCAGCTTACTACCTTGCCTTGCAGCTGAAACCGCCGCGCCGCGCGCAGCATGGGGGTGTCTGTCATGGGGGCCATCCTTTCTCGCTGCCGCCGGAGAGGCCGGCGGCAAACTTGTTCATCCGGATGCGGGTCGGCGGCAAAGCCCGACCGGCGCGTTTTCTGGAGTGTACCATGTTTGAAAACATGCTGTCATCAGCAGGGCTCAGGGGGCAAGCACCCCCAGCATCGGCAGCAAGTCGATTGCCAGCTTGACCAGCAGCAGGGCCAATACCACGAGCAGCAGCGCGCGCACAAAGGGCGCGCCTTTTTTAATGGCCAGGTTGGCGCCCAGGAGGTTGCCCAGGATG
>CAYFUH010000030.1:0-18035 GCA_964346355.1 uncultured Christensenella sp.
GTAACACCAGGCAAACAGCCTGGTGTTTTAATGCGCCGGGATATCGGGCAGTTTGGTTTCCAGCTGGTATTCCGTGTATTGCTTGAGGTGATCAAGCGGATAAACATCTAACACGCGCTGCGTCTTATCAATGCCCAACACCAGCACATCCCGCAGCCAGGCCAGCTGAATTGCTGACAGCCAGGATCTGCGCTGTGCCTGCGCGGCGCAGGACGCACAGCAGATGCCGTCTTCCTGCGTCATTAAATAGCCGCCCTCCCCTTCCCCCATGCGCTTTGCGCAGCGCACGCAGTGGTTCAAGCGGGGTTTGAAGCCCTGCAGGGTAATGAAGTGCAGCAAAAAAGCGCTGGTGACTGCAGCGATGTCCCCCTCCTCAAACGCCAGCCGGCGGAAGGAGCGCGCCAGCAGGATGTATAAATGCCCCATGGGCTCCTCTGGCTGGATGATTTTGAGGCAGGAGGCGGCCATCAGGGCAGCAGCAGCCAGGCGCTCATAATCAAGCCGGAGGGGGTAGAAGCTTTCAATGATGTTGCAGGACTGGACATAGTCCCGCCCCTTGCCGGAGAACACCACATACTCCCCCATGGTAAACAGCTCGGCCGCGCTCATCAAGGGGCTTTTGGGCTTCCTGCAGGCGCGGCACAGCGCGTCCACCCTGCCATGTTCCGGCGAAAACAGGGTGAGGATGCGGTCGTTCTCGCGCCAGTCCACGCGCTTTAGCACGATGGCCTGGAAGGTGTTGTAGGGCAAACAAAACTCCTTGTGCTTATTCGCTTTGAGGATAACTTGCAGCTGACGCAATTGTCAACAGACGAAAAACGCCCGGCATGTGCCGGGCGAATGTGGTTGGGTGGTATTACCTGACATCTCCCATGAAGAAGACGGCGACGGTGCCGGGGCCGGCGTGGGCGCCGATGAGGGGCCCCAGGGTGAAGAATTCGATGTCCTTGACTTTCATGCCGTCCTTGATCAGCCCTGCCAGGTATTCCGCGTCCTCGCGGCAATCCCCATGGCTGATGAAAACCGACTGGCCTTCTTTGGGGTTGCTCAACGCGATCACTTTATCAGCCAGCAAGCGCAGGGCGCGCTTGCGGCCGGTGGTTTTCTCCCGCGGGATGAGCTTGCCTTCATGGTTGACGTGCATGATGGGCTTGATGCGCATCATGCCGCCCAGCAAGGCGGATGTCTTGCTGACGCGGCCGCCGCGGAAGAGGAAATCCAGGTCGTCCACGGTGAACCAGGACAGGAAGCGCTGGCGGTTGTTGACCAGCCACTGCACCGTTTCCTCCATGCTTTTGCCTTCATCGCGCATCCTGAGCGCGTAGTGGATAAACAGCGCTGCGCCGCCGGAGGCCAGGAGGGAATCCACCACGGTAATCTTGGCTTTGGGGTTCTTTTCCAGCACCATGTCCTTGGCTGTCTGCGCGGACTGCACCGTGCCGGACAAACCGCTGGACAGGCCGAGGTAGAGCACCTGATGGCCCTGGTTGGTCAATTCCTCAAAGCAGGTGAAGGCGTCATCCACCGTAACCTGGGCGGTGGTTGCCATCTTGCCGGAGCGCAGATCCTGATAAAACCGCGATAGCGTGGGCTCGTCCTCCACGTTGTAGAGCTTCTCTGCCCCGTCCACCCGGTAGGGCATGGGCAGGATGCGCAAATCCTTTTGCCGTTTAAAATAATCAAGTGAAATATCCGAACCAACGTCCGTTACAATCCAAAATGACATGTTGACTACCTCCTAAGCTGTGTTGCGCCTCTTTGCGAATTCATGGGTATTTTACCCAGATACCTGATTTTATACCAGGTGTTTGTTATTTTTCAAACAACCGCAGGACATCGTCCTGGCTGAGTTTCTGGGGCATGGCCTCCCCGGGCGTGATGAGGCGGTCAAACAGCCTGCGCTTGCGCCTGCCCATTTCCACCACCGCCTCCTCGATGGATTTGCGGGTGATGAGGTGCAGAATTTGCACGTTTTTTTCCTGCCCCAGCCGGTGCGCGCGGTCATTAGCCTGGTCCTCCGCGGTTGGGTTCCACCAGGGGTCATAGTGGATGACCATATCCGCCCCGGTCAGGTTAAGCCCTGTTCCGCCCGCCTTGAGGGAAATTAAGAACACCGGCACCTGGCCCTGGTTGAAGCGGTCGGCCAGCTGGATGCGCTCCTGCGCGGCGGTTTCCCCGTCCAGATACAGGCTGGGGATGCCCGCCTCGTCCAGATGGGCGCGGATGATTTTCAGCATGGAGGTAAACTGGGAGAACAGCAGCACCCGCCGGCCGCTTTTCAGCGCGTCGGGCAGCACCTCCATCAGCAGATCCAGCTTGGCAGAATCCCCGGTGTACTCTTCCATGGTCAACAGGGGGTGGCAGCAAATCTGCCGCATCAGCGTGATGGCGGACAGCACCTCAATCCGGCTGCCGTCTAAGCCCTTTTTCTCCATCAACTCATTGACCCACCTGCGGCTTTTGAGCAGGGCAGCCTGGTAGACCCTGCGCTGCTCCGTGCCCATTTCGCAGTACATGGTGGTGCTGTACTTCTCGGGCAATTCAGCCATGACGTCTGACTTGAGCCTGCGCATTAAGAAGGGGCGGATGCGCAGGCGCAGCTCCTCCGCGTGCCGGCCATCCTCATAGCGCCGGATAAACTCCCGCGCGGAGAACAGATAGCCCGGCAGCACAAAATCAAACAGGGACCAAAGCTCGGTCACGTTGTTTTCCATGGGTGTGCCGGTGAGCGCCAAGCGGGTGTGCGCGTTGATGCGCTTGGCGGTGCGCGACGTCTGGCTGGTGAAGTTTTTAATGTTCTGCGCCTCATCCAGCACCGCGAAGCGGAAGCGCACCCCCTCATACAGCGCGATGTCCTGCCGCAGCAGGGGGTAGCTGGTGATGATGATGTCGTTGCCGTCATCCTTCAGCGCCTCCTCGAGTTGCCGTTCGCGGATGGCTTTGCTGCCGGAAATAACGGTTGCCCGCAGGTTGGGCGCGAAACGCTCGATCTCTGACTGCCAGTTGTACAAAAGGGTCGTTGGGGACACGATCAGACTGGGCAGGCGCACAGGCTCGCTGCGCGCGAAATACTCAATGGCAGCAATCATCTGCACTGTTTTACCCAGGCCCATTTCATCGGCCAGGATGCCGCCCAAGCCCAGGATGTTAAGCGCGCAAATCCAGCGGAAGCCGCGCAGCTGGTACTCAAACAGGCCGTCCACCGGGCTGTTGATGCGGTCGGGGTTCAGTTCAACCGCGGCGCGGGTGCCCTCATCAAAGGTAACGGGCAGGCTGTTTTTGTCAATCAACGCTGCCAGATAGTGGGCGCGCATGGCCGGCAGATCCCGCTCGTCCCGCTCCGGGACCAGGCTTTCCAGATAGGCGTCCGCCAGCGCCTGCCACTCCCGCGCGTCATCCAGGGTGATGAAGGCGCCGTTTTTGTAGCGGAAGTATTTTTTGCGTTTGCTGAGCGCCTGCAGCAGGGGCAGCAATTCGTCGGACACCTGCCCGTCATCCGCCAGCTCCAGGCTGATGCGGCCAGAGCGCATGCGCATATGCGCGCTGAGGGAGGGCGCGCGCGGGGTGAGCTGCCGGAAAGCCTGGCTTAAATACACTTCGCCCAGGCGATGCAGGTCGGACACACCCTTCATCAAAAACTCAAAAATCAGATCGGTGTTTTGCAAATCAGCGCGGCCGGTGCGCGCGCGGAAGCCGTACTGGGCCAGCAGGTCCATCATCTTGCGCTCACCCGCGGCATCCCGCAGCAGGTAGGCCGGCAAGTTTTGTTCGTGCAAGAAGGGATCCGCCTCCAACTCCCCATAGGCAAATACCACGCGGGCCGCGATGCCGCTTCCCTCTGAATCCAGGTAGACCCTGGCCTTGAGCGGGTATTTGAGCAGGCGGTCCTGCAAATCCTCCTCCATCACCACCGCGTGGGCGCGCTGCAAAAAGGGCAGCAATTCCGAAAACACGCGCGGCGTCTGGGAACGGGAGAAGGGAATGACAAATTCCTCATCTTCCCCACTAGGCGGCAGGGCACGCAGGAGCTGGGCGTCTGAGGGCGGCAGTTTGATCAACTGATCCTTCAATAGAACGAAGCTGCCGTCCTCCACCACCGGATGCACCTGCGCCTGCCAGGACCCGCTTAAGACCACGCCCCGAATGTCATAGCCCAGGCGGAACAGCAGCGGCAGGGTATCCTCCGCGATGCCCTGGTGTTCGTTTTCCCGTTTATCGGCAAGCGTTAAGACAAAATCCATGTCCTCCAGCGCCTGCAGGACCAGTTTGAGCATGCTGCCAGACAGCGGAATATCCCGCCTTGACAGGCCCACCAGGGGGGAATTTGACTGCTCCAGCGTTTCCAGGTGGGCGAACAACAAATCGCACAAAGCCTGTGAGGCGCGGTCCAGCCGCATCCATGCGGGCGAATAGGTGAAGTTTTTGCTGATGGGGAAGGGCTGACGCGCTCTGATGGCCTCAAAAAACGCGGGCAGATCGCGGATATAGCTTAACCTGCCCTCCCCTGCCTTCAAGCTGATGGTGGTGCGGTCATCCAGAATTTTCAGGAAGGGCTTGAGCGTGATGACGCCGCTTTCGGGCAGCACGTTCTGCGCGGCGTCCAGCAAATCCTGGCAATCTACCTGTGCGTGTAGCTGTTCATCCATAAGCCGCGCGGTCCCTCCTTATCGTAAAATGAATGATTTTAGGCAAAAAGCCACAAACTAAGGGCCATGATGCCCATGCCCAGCACCAGGCCATACATGCTGTAGTGATGTTCGCCATACAGCTGCGCACTGGGCAGCAATTCATCCAGCGAGATAAAGATCATGATGCCCGCTGTCCCCGCGAACAGCACCCCCTGCAGCACCACTGTCATAAAGGGCCGCAGAATCAAAAACGCGATCAGCGCGCCCAGGGGCTCTGACAAACCCGCCAGGATGGAATAGCGCATGGCAATCCGTCTGCTGCCCGTGGCATAGAAGATGGGCATGGAAATGGAGATGCCCTCGGGGATGTTGTGGATGGCGATGGCCGCAACAATGGGGATGGCCAGCTTTAAGGACTGGGTGGCCGATACAAAAGCGGCCATGCCCTCAGGGAAATTGTGGATCGCGATCGCCATGGCGGTCAGGACGCCCGTGCGCTTTAATCGGCTGTCATGCAGGGTGGGCTTTGCGGGCACGGGGCAGACCATCTCATGTGGGTTTTCCTCACAAGGGATGAGTTTGTCGATGATGGCGATTAAAAGAATGCCGCCAAAAAACGCAATCAGGGAATACAAGAGGCCCGACTTGTCACCATGCACCTGCGCGATCATCTGCCGGGATTCGGGCAGCATCTCCACCAGGGAGACATAAATCATCACACCGGCAGACAACCCCAGGCTGACCGCCAGTACGCGCCGGTCGATGGTCTTGGCAAAAAAGACAAAGGCGCCGCCAATGCCGGTTGACATGCCCGCCAGCAGGGTGAACAAAAAAGCTTCCAACACATTGTTCATCGTTGTGTCCACAGCATTACTCCCAAAAAATCAAGATAAACCTTGTATAAGGCCCGGCAGCGCTTCTTCAAACGCCAAACCAAAGCGTGAATCGGCCGCGTAGCGCGCGGTATTTATAAGCGCAGCCTGCAAAAAATCAAGCGCGATGCCGCAGGCTTCTGCCAGCGGTTTGCCCTTTTGTAAAGCCGCGATGACGCTGGCCGCCAGCAAATCACCCGTGCCCGGGTAGGCGCCTGGCTGGCGCTTGCGGAAAATCTGGCAGGGCGCGGCGTCATTGGATACTGCCATGACGCCCAGCTCCTCCCCCCGCGCGACCCCGGTTAACACCACCTGCTTTGCGCCCAGGGCGCGCAGGCTGTCTATATCCGGCACCGCCGGCTCAAGGCCTTCTGTGAGCGGCAAGCCCAATAACAGCGCAGCCTCCGTCCGGTTGGGGAAGATGACATCCGCCTTCTTGCACAGCCGCGCGAAGGCATGAACCAGGTCCTCCCCGCAAAAAGCGTATCTGCGGCCATGATCCCCCATCACAGGATCAATATATAGTGTACCACCCTCCCGCAAGAGGGTGGGCAAGGCATTTTCAATAAGCTGCAGCTGCTGCGCGGAGGCTACATAGGACAGATAGATCGCGCTGAAGGTGAGGCCCAGCCGCTGCCAGTGGGCGATGGCGCCTTCCATGTCCTGTGTCATGTCCAGGCGGTGCACCGCGCCAAAGCCGCCTGTGTGCGTACTGAAATAGGCCGTAGGCAAGAGGGAAACGCTGGCTCCCGACAGCGTCAATACAGGCAACACAACCAGCGCGGAGCAACGCCCCACGCTGGCAATATCTGTGATCACAAGCAGGCTGTCTTGTGGTGTCCTCGTCTCGTGCAAGAGGAATCAGGCGGGACGCTCGTTGCCGATGAAACTGATGTTGAGGGTGCCGGGGCCGGCATGGGCGCCGATGACCGGCCCGATCATCTGGATGCGGATCTCGCCCAAATCGCTCAAGCGGTTTTTAAGCTGGGTTTTGAGCATCTCCGCCTCTTCCTGCGCGTCCCCGTGCATGATGATGATGGATTTGCCCTTGCTCTCCCCGATGTTTTCCACCGTCTTGTCCACCAGCATCTTCATTGCCTTCTTGCGGCCCTGCACCTTGGCCTGGGGCTCCAGCTTGCCGGCCTTGGTGATGGTGAGGATGGGCTTGATGTCCAGCATTGTGCCCATGATGGCGCTGGTGGCGGAGATACGGCCGCCGCGGCGCAGGTAGGCCAAATCCCCCACGGTAAACCAGGCCTGGGCTTTGAGGCGGTGATCCATCACCCACTGGGCGACCGTGTCGATGTCCGCGCCCTGCTCATACAGCGCGTGCGCGCCCAAAATCAGCAGGGACTGGGGGGCGGAGATGGACAGGGTATCCACCACGATGAAGCGCCGGGCAGGATATTTCTCCAGCAGTTCCTTCTGCGCCTCCAGGATGTTTAAGTAGGTGGCGGAAAACTGGGAGGAGAAGGCCAAAAACAGCAGATCTTTCTCTTTGAGGATTGGCTCAAAATAATCCAGGTAGACCGCGGTGGGCAAAAGCGAGGTGAAGGGCTTGGCGCCCGCGCGCATGCGGTCAAACAGCACCTTCTCAGCGCCGGAGGCGCCGTTGTCATCAAAATACTCGACATCATCCAGGTTGTAGGGCATCCTGACGATGGGAATGTTCTTTTCCTTGGCGATCTCAAAATGCAGGTCGCTGTCGCTGTCGCTCATGAGGATATAATTCTTGGACATATGGCCCTCCTGTCTTTTCTCAGGTGTGTTAAACAGTCTGATAATAAACGTTTCCCAACAAAAATGCAAGTTTTGACGGAAATCATCAAACAGCTTTTCATATCTGTTTATACCCAAAAAAGAAGCCGCGCGACGGCGGCTTTATCATTGGCGTTTGATGACTCAATACCAGGTTTGACCAAAAACGTTGATGTAAAACTGGTCCACATAATCGTACAGGTAGGTGTCCGGATGGGTCTGCATGTCCTTGGGCACAGGGGTGATGTTGCGCTCCTTGCGCTCGGCCTGGCTGTCATAGATGTACTGATAGCGGCGGATGCGCGCGTTGAGGTTGCCCTCCACCGTGTCCAGGATGTATTTGCCCTCACCCAGCGGCTGCACCGCGGCAACCAAGGCCACGTGCGTGTAGGGTGTGCTGCCCCTGCGGCCGTAGATGATGTAGTAGCCGGGGCGCGGGATGTTGGACAGCCGGTTGCGGCTTTGGAAGCCTTCAAACAGCTTGGTCTGGGAGGCCTGGCGTACCGCGAATAAGGAGCCGTCTTTCAGGGGCGGCGCGGACTTGGCGCGGTATTCCTTGTCCATCTCGATGCCGACTTCACTAAACTGGAAGCCCACAAAGGCGCCGCACCAGCCAAAGCCGTTTTTGGCGTGCGGGTTAAACCACTGGGTGTATTTGTTGTACTTGGGCAGCGCCTGGTTGTTGGCCTCCGCCCACTCGGCGATGGCGCGGTCGATTACCTGGGTGATCTCCTCCGGCACCGGTTTTTCCCCCACCTGCACCTCGCAGCGGATGATGACCTCATCCTTCTTGTTGCGGCACAGAACCAGCGTATAGCCTTCCGCCACCGCAGTGATGACGCCATCCTGGGTGACAGTCGCGATGTCCTCATGCTCGCTCTCCCAGGTGCCTTCCGCACCGAAGGCTTGGCTTGCCTCGCCTTCCTGCATGATGAGCAGGTGCAAACTGGGCGGGCGCTTGCTGGCGGCAGAAGCAGGCAGCAGAGCCAGGACAAGCAGCAGTGCCGCAAGGGCTGTTGCCAAACGTTTCATGTTAATGTCTTCCTCCATTGTGCTCTTCGTTTAACAGGATGATTCCAGTCAAGAACACATGTTTAAGGTATCAGAAAAGGGGGCGGACTGCAACTTGCGCAGCCCGCCCAGCATTCATTTCAGCGTCTGTGGGTTTCTTCCGTTTTGTTAGTAGCCGCTGGTGAGGAACACACCGCAATACGGGCAATAGTTAAAATTGTTCCCATCCGTCAACTGTTTGCCGCAGGATGGACAAAAGGCAAACCAGGGGCTTGGCGCAGGAATGCTTGGCATGCCCAGGCGCTGGCTGACCCAGTGATCATGCAGTGTCACCGCGTTAATCCAGGCCCGCCTCATGGACCGGTCGCTTGTGGCCGTGCGCGCGTCATAAAATTCCACCTGCACAAAGCCGTTTTCCGCGTCATATACCTTGACCTGGGTACCGTTTGGCACATTGTATTTGGACATGGCATATTCAGTCCCCGGCCCCCAATAGGCCTTGGCAGCGGATTTTGTTGAATCAATCCCAAGCAGCGTATCCTGATGCACCGTTTTGATGTCCACGTTCACCCGTTTTAAGCCAGTGTAGGCGCGGTAGCGGGTGCCCCTGACCAGGAAGTCGACTTGTACCCACCAGATGTCGTTGTGGTTGTCCCAGGCCGCGCTGATGACCTCCACCTGTGTTGTTTGCCAGTCCTTTTGGAAATAGGTGCCCGGCTCGTCATATTGGGTGCCCGGCCCCGTCCTTGTTGACAGACGCATCGTCAAACTTGCTGTAGTTGCCCCGGCGCTTAAGGTCATCAGCAGGCAGACGCACAGGAGCAGGGAGAACAACGCGCCAGCCAACCGTCTGCTTTGACGCATTCAATCACCTATCCTTCCTTATTTTTAGTTGTGTCTTGAGCCGGTTTGATTGTAACAAACAAATCCGGATGGCGTCAAGCAAGCGCGCCAGAAAACAGATCGTTTTTTATCCCGGGCTCAGCCGCCCGGGAAATCACCCGCCAGGCTGCGTCTATAGGATGGATGAACCGAAAACCCCGTAAAAACCCTTCCAAAACCCGGTGTGTCACGTGTTCCTGCCGCGTTTTGTACATCTTCAACAAATATCGGCTTGAATCATTGAAAAATCGGGTAATTTTATGTATGATAATAGGTGGTGTGCGCCTCGGCAGGCGCCAACTGCCACAAGAGAAGAACCTAAGGAGGAAAACGAATGCCGAAATATGTATACCTGTTTACTGAGGGGAATGCCTCAATGCGTAACCTGCTGGGCGGCAAGGGTGCCAACCTGGCGGAAATGATCAACATTGGGTTGCCGGTCCCCCAGGGGTTTACGGTTACCACGGAAGCCTGCACCAAGTATTATGAGGATGGCAAGACCATCGCGCCGGAAGTCGAACAGCAGATTTATGACGCGATGGAGAAGGCGGAAAAAATCGCCGGCAAGAAATTTGGCGATATCAATGACCCCTTCCTGGTTTCCGTCCGTTCCGGCTCCCGTGCCTCCATGCCGGGCATGATGGACACCATCTTGAACCTGGGCTTAAACGACGTTGCGGTTGAAGGCCTGGCCAAGCTGACCGGCAACGAGCGCTTCGCGTATGACTCCTACCGCCGTTTCATCCAGATGTTCTCTGACGTCGTAATGGAGGTGGAGCGCAGGCTGTTTGACGCCGAGCTGGACAAGATCAAGGAAGAAAAGGGCGTGAGCGGTGACACCGATTTAAACGCCGAAGACATGAAGGAAGTGGTGCGCCGCTTCAAGGCCATCTACCAGAAGGAAAAGGGCGAGGAATTCCCTCAGGATCCCAAGGTGCAGCTGATGGAGTCCATCAAGGCTGTGTTCCGCTCCTGGGACAACCCGCGCGCCAACTACTACCGCCGTATGAACGACATCCCCTATGACTGGGGCACCGCTGTCAACGTCCAGGCTATGGTGTTTGGCAACATGGGCGATGACTCCGGCACAGGCGTTGCCTTTACCCGCAACCCCTCCACCGGTGAGAACAAACTGTACGGCGAGTACCTGATGAACGCCCAGGGCGAGGACGTGGTCGCGGGCATCCGCACCCCCAACCCCATCATCACCATGCATGAGAGCATGCCCGAGGTGTATGACCAGTTCGTCAGCATTGCCGAAAAGCTGGAAAAACACTACCGCGACATGCAGGACATGGAGTTCACCATCGAGCGCGGCAAGCTGTACATGCTGCAGACCCGAAACGGCAAGCGCACCGCTGCCGCCGCCCTGAAAATCGCGGTGGACCTGGTGAACGAAGGCCTGATCAGCGAAGAAGAGGCCGTCTTGAAGGTGGATCCCCTGCAGCTGGATACCCTGCTGCACCCCAATTTTGACACCAAGGCCTTAGGCGAAGCCACCCCCGTGGCAGCCGGCCTGCCCGCCTCCCCCGGCGCCGGCGCTGGCGAGGTGTATTTCACCGCGCATGAGGCTGCCCAGGCTGCCAAGAACGGCAAGAACGTGATCCTGGTGCGTGAGGAAACCACCCCTGAGGACATCGAGGGCATGGATCTGTCCAAAGCCATCCTCACCGCGCGCGGCGGCATGACCAGCCACGCGGCCGTTGTGGCCCGCGGCATGGGCCGTCCGGCCGTGGTTGGCTGCCATGACATCTTCATTGATGAGGCCGCCAAGAAGATGACCACCAACAAGGGTGAAGTCTTCCACGAAGGCGACACCATCAGCATTGACGGCACGTCCGGCAAGGTCTACCGCGGGCTGATCCCCACAGTGGATGCCGCCGTGACCGGCGACTTCGCCACCCTGATGGACTGGGCCGACAAAGCCCGCCGCCTGAAGGTGCGCACCAACGCGGACACCCCGCGTGACACCAAGCAAGCGGTTGAATTTGGCGCCGAAGGCATCGGCCTGTGCCGCACCGAGCATATGTTCTTTGAGGCCAGCCGCATTGCCCTGGTCCGCGAGATGATCCTGGCGGACACCGAGGAGCAGCGCCGCGAGGCCCTGCGCAAGATCCTGCCCATGCAGCAAAAGGACTTCGAGGAGATGTTCATCGCGCTGGAAGGCCGCCCGATGACCGTGCGCTACCTGGATCCGCCGCTGCATGAGTTCCTGCCCCAGAAGAACATGACCGAGGAAATCGATGCCCTGGCCAAGCAGCTGGGCACCTCCAAGGAAAAGATTATCGAGAAGATTGAAGCGCTGCACGAGTTTAACCCCATGATGGGCCACCGCGGCTGCCGTCTCTCCGTCACCTATCCTGAAATCGCCGAGATGCAGACCCGCGCCGTGCTGCAGGCTGCGCTGAAGGTGAAAAAGGACACCGGCATGAAGATCGTGCCCGAGATCATGATCCCCCTCATTGGCACCAGGAAGGAACTGGCCTATGTCAAGCAGGTGGTCATGGACACAGCGGAGAAGATCTTCAAGGAGCAAAACGACAAGATCGAGTTCATGGTCGGCACCATGATCGAAATCCCGCGCGCCTGCGTGACCGCGGACGAAGTCGCCGAGGAGGCCGAGTTCTTCAGCTTTGGCACCAATGACTTAACCCAGATGGGCTTTGGCTTTAGCCGTGATGACGCGACGAAGTTCCTGGATTCCTACTACGAGAAGAAGATTCTGGAGTCCGACCCCTTTGCCCGCCTGGATCAAAACGGCATCGGCAAGCTGGTTGAGACCGCGATCACCCTGGGCCGCAAAGGCCGCCCCGGCATCAAACTGGGCGTGTGCGGCGAGCACGGCGGCGATCCCTCCTCCATCGAGTTCTTCCACAAGGTGGGCCTGGACTATGTGAGCTGCTCTCCCTTCCGCGTGCCGATCGCGCGCCTGGCCGCAGCCCATGCCGCCATCAACGAGAAAAAAGCGTAAAAAAACCTGAACCGACTACAACGCCTCCCGGTTTCCCGGGAGGCGTTGCTCTGTTTTGGCTGTGTGATTATTCTTCATCATCCAGGTTGATGCTGGTGTCGTCGGTTGATTTTGCCAGGCTGGCCATCAAGGTGTCCAATTCTTTTTTGGACAGCTCCCGCCAGTGGCCGGGCTGCATCTCGCCCAGGCGGATGTTCATGATGCGCACACGGCGCAGGTGCGTCACCTGATAGCCCAGGTACTCACACATCCGTCGGATCTGGCGGTTTAAGCCCTGCACCAAAATCAGCCGGAAGGAATGTTGCCCTGTTTGGTGAATCACGCAGGGCAGGGTCATCTGCCCCAGGATGGGCACGCCCGCCGCCATCCGCTGCAAAAAGCGCGGGGTGATGGGCTTGTCTACCGTAACCAGGTATTCCTTTTCGTGTAAGCCGGTGGCGCGCAGGATGCGGTTGACGATGTCCCCGTCGCTGGTCAGCAGAAGTAAGCCCTCGCTGTCCTTATCCAGCCGGCCGATGGGAAAGATACGGCCGGGATAGTTGATGTAATCCACAATATTCAGCGGCTCTCTGCGGTCGGTGGTGCAGATGATGCCGCGCGGCTTAAAAAGCGCCAGGTAGACCTTCTGCCCCGCGCCGTCGAGCAGCACCCCGTTGACCGTCACGCTGGCGCCATAGGGCACGCGTTCCGCCTTTTGGGCACGGCGGCCGTTGATGGTGACTTTGCCCGCTTCAAGCAGCCTGTCGGCCTCGCGCCTGGAGCAATAGCCGCTGTCTGAAATATACTTGTTGATGGACCGGTTGTCTTCCAAGCTGTTCTCCTGCATTTGTGATGAACCTATCATACGCCTTTTTGATGCATTTTTCACCTGAAATTCCATATCAGTTCAACCAGTAGTTGAAACTTGCTTGCCAAATGGGTGCTGGTGTTTGCGGCATATCCTGCCTCTCCTCAATTTTTTTGACGATCACGCGCGCAAAGCGTGGTATACTCAACATAACAAAGCGATCGGAGCAAGTGATATGGCAAACCGCACAAACGAAATCATCCGCCTTCAAAACCAGATTATTCTGGACATGACCCGGCGTAACCTGCTGAAGGTGGGCGATGACCTCTGGGGCCCCATCAGCGATGACACAGTGGAGTTGACGCCCCCGCCCGGCTACCCGCCGGTGCCCGACGCGCTGGGTGAGGGCAAAAAGGAGCAGGACAAGCAAACGGATGCCCAGAAAAAGCAGGAGCCCCCGCCTCAAAAGGAGGACATGGACACCCTGCTGGCGGAGCTGAACAGCTATATCGGCCTGGATGTGGTAAAGGCCGAGGTGGAGAGCCTGATCAATCTGGTGAAGGTCAACAAACTGCGCCGTGAACATGAGCTGCCCACTGAGGAATTATCCCTGCATATGGTGTTCTCCGGCAACCCCGGCACCGGCAAGACCATGATTGCCCGGCTGATGAGCCGCATTTACCACAGTTTGGGCATCCTGTCCAAGGGGCATTTGGTGGAGGTGGACCGCTCCGGCCTGGTAGCGGGCTATGTGGGCCAGACTGCCATCAAGACCAAGGAAGTGATAGACAAGGCGCTGGGCGGCGTGCTGTTCATCGATGAAGCCTATGCCCTCAGTACCCGCGGGCCGCAGGACTATGGCCAGGAGGCCATTGAAACCTTGCTGAAAAACATGGAGGACCACCGGGATGACCTTGTGGTGATTGTGGCCGGCTATGTGAACCTGATGAACGACTTTGTGCACAGCAACCCGGGGCTGCAAAGCCGCTTTAACCGCTTTTTGTATTTCCCGGATTACTCGGTGGAAGAGATGGCCGCCATCTTTGAGATGCGCTGCAAGAAGGCAGGCTATCAACTGGATGAGCAGGCTGACGAGGTGCTGCGCCGCATCATTTTGGAGGAGAGCGAGGACAACATCGGCTTTGGCAACGCGCGCGGCGTGCGCAACCTGTTTGAACAGGCCATCTCCCGCCAGGCCAACCGCCTGGCCAAGAAGGACGTGCTGACCCGGGATGAGCTGATGACCCTCACCAAAGAGGATCTGCAAGACGCGCAGGAGGACCTGGACGAGGAAGCGGAGAAATAACTGATCGCAAAAATGCACGTAAAAGGGCTGGCACAAAATAAATTTGTACCAGCCCTTTTGATTTATATGCTGTTGCCAGCAGTTTGTGTTGAGTGGATTTACGGCTGGTTGTATTGTCCGTCAGGATTGGTGGGCGCATCGCTCGGCGCATCCGTCATAACCGGCGGCGTGAAGCGCTTGGCCTGGTCGCTGCGCAGCACAGCCAGGGTTTTTTCGCCCGCGATGCCGTCCGCATCCAAGCCGTTTTGCGTCTGGAAAACCTTGACCGCGGCGGCGGTGCCCTCATAATACTTGCCGTCGATCTCCCCGGTATAATAGCCCAATTCCGTCAGGCGCTCCTGCAGTGCAATCACTTCCGGGCCCACAGAGCCATAGCGGTACATGGGCGCCAACTCCCTGAAGGCCAGGGGCGGCGGCGCCTGAGTGGGCACGGGCGTGGTGGCCGCCAATACCTCATAATCCCGGTTGACCTGGTTTGCGCGGATTAAAAAGAAGATGCCAATGAGCAGTAAAACAAAGACCAGCAGAACCTTCCATCCGCTGATTGACCGCCTGGCTTGCTGGTTGCTCATACACCCTCCTTGCTGTTTACACAGTATAAAACCCCCGCGAAATCCTGTCAAACGGCCAGGGGTTTGATAAGCCGCGCCGGATTTTGTATAATCCTCTGGTAGAAACAGGAGGACGTATGAAGCATTTTATTGTATTTGACCTGGATGGCACCCTGCTCAACACCCTGCCGGACATCGCCACCGCGATGAACCGCGTGCTGTTCCGCTTTGGCATGCCGCAGCACGCCATTGAAAGCTATAAGCAGTTTACCGGCAATGGCGCCAAGTTATTAACCCAGCGCGCGCTGGCTGGCCAGGAGGAAATGGTGCATCACGTCTACCCCGCCTATTTGAACGAATACGCGCGCAACAGCCGCGTGAAAACAGAGCCGTATGCGGGCGTGGTGGACGTGCTGAAGGCGCTGCACAAAAAGGGCGTTGCGCTGATTGTGTACAGCAACAAGGATAACCCGGAAGCACAGGATGTAATCAAGCATTATTTCCCGGATATCCCCTTCGCAGCCGTTGTAGGCAGCCTGCCGGATGTGCCGCTGAAGCCGGACCCCACCGCACTGCGCGATTTGTTGTCAGAATTGGAATTGGAGCCGGCTGCTGGCCTGTATGTGGGCGATACCGTGATGGACATGCAATGCGCGGGCGCCGTGGGCATTTATGCCGTTGGGGCGCTTTGGGGTTTTCAGACGAAGGAGGAGCTGCTGGAAGCCAAGCCGGATGTGCTGATTGACGAAGTGCCGGAATTGATGGGCATTGTAAAGGAACGGTTTGGCGTATAAATCGATTGATCAATCGCAAAAAGGATGGCTGTGAATTGCGCAGGACCATCCTTTTTTTGGTGGGTGGATATGCTTATCTTTGAACCCTGCCCGAGCCGCTGCCCTTCATCAGTGCTTCCACCTCGGGTAGGGATACGCGGTTAAAATCCCCCGGGATGGTATGTTTGAGGCAGCTGGCCGCGACGGCGAACTCCAGCGCGTCCTGCTTGTCTTCATAGTGGTTTAAGCCATAGATCAGCCCGCCGCAGAAACTGTCCCCGCCGCCCACGCGGTCCACAATATCGCTCAGTTCATACGCGCGGCTGAGGCAGAACTGCTGGTTTTCATACAAGCAGGCCTGCCAGATATTGCGATCGGCAGTGATGGACTGACGCAGCGTGATGGCCACGCGCGTCAAATTGGGAAAGCGCGCGATGACCGCCTGCGCGATTTGCAAATAGGCATCCACATCAATCTGTCCAGCTGCCACATCGTGTGCGCCGGCAGTGATGCCCAAACTCTGCTGGCAGTCCTCCTCGTTGGCGATCAGCGTGTCTACAAAAGGCACCAGCTCCCCCATCACCTCCTGCGCGGTTTTTCCGTACTGCCACAGGTTTTTGCGGTAGTTCAAATCACAGCTTACATGCAGCCCCATCCGCTTGGCAGTTTGCAGGGCTTCCCTGGTTAATTCAGCCGCAGACTGGCTGATGGCGGGCGTGATACCGGTGATGTGCAACCAGTCGGCGTCAAAAAAGGCCTCTGCCCAATTGATGCAGCCGGGCGCCGCCTGCGCGATGGCGCTGTGCGCGCGATCATAAATGACCTTGCTGGGCCGTTGGTTGGAGCCGGTCTCCAGAAAATAAATACCCATGCGTAGGCCCGCGCGCGCGATATGCCGGGTATCCACACCCAGGCCGCGCAGCTGTGCTATGCACTGGTTGGCAAGGTCATTTTGCGGCAGCACCGTCACAAAGGCAGCAGACTGGCCGTAATTGGCTAGCGAGACCGCCACATTGGCCTCCCCGCCGCCAAAGGTGGCTTCCAGCACCGGGGACTGCAGCAGGCGCTCATGTCCGGGGGATTTCAAGCGCAGCATGACCTCCCCAAAGGTGATGTATCGCATCAGTTTCCTCCTATTTTTGCAGCAGGTGGATTGCAAAACCTGCGATTTCATCCGTTAAATAGAGCAGACGCGGCTGACCATATTCATCGGTGAGCAAACTGTCCTCATCAAAGGTAAAGCCGCGGCGCTTAAGGTGCCATCTGGCGCGTGGCAGGTGATTGACCGCCAGCGCCAGGTGCGCCTTCTGGCCCCGGCCCATGATTTTCATCACTTCAAAACCATCGCCCACAAAGCAGCTTAACGCGCTGTCACGGGAGCGTTCGCATCCCATCAACTGGGCCAGTTTGTGCGCGGTTTGGTCCGCCTGGTCTGCGTCTGCGTGATTGATGCCAATGTGGCGTAATTCCATGCCCAGCATCACATCCACCGCCTGGCGCGTCAGGCGGGCTATCCGCGCCCAATCCTGCTGCGCGATCGCTTGAGGTGGCACCATCCAGCTGCCGCCGCAGGCCAGCACCTGCGGGATGCTTAAATAATCCAGCAAATTCTGCGCATTCACACCGCCGGTGGGCACAAAGCGCAGCTGCGGGTAGGGGCCCAGTAAGGCCTTGATCATGGCAGTCCCGCCCAGCGCCTCCGCCGGGAAGAACTTGACGGCCTCAAGACCTAAGTCCAGCGCCATCTCCATTTCCGTTGGGCTGGCGCACCCGGGCAGTACAGGCATCCCCTTATCCAGGCAGTGCCGCACCACCTTATTGTTGAAGCCGGGTGATACGATAAAGGCAGCGCCGGCTTTGATGGCTTCATCCGCTTGCGCGGCCGTCAACACAGTGCCCGCGCCCAGCAGCATATCCGGCAGCTGCTGTTTGACCAGCTGGATTGCCTCCGCTGCAGCCTGGGTGCGGAAAGTGATCTCAGCCACCGGCAAACCGCCATCCGCCAGCGCGCGGCAGACAGGCACCGCATCCTGCGCTTTCTCTATTTTAATCACCGGAATGATACCCGCCATGTGCAGTTGATGAAGCATGATGACTCCCCCTTTTAATGGGTGTTGGTACGCGCCGTTTCAGCGTATTACTGTTCTTTTTATAGCCGAAAGCGCTTAAAACGTCAATTGGATGGTTTGCAGCATGATAAAAACAAGAGACCTGGTGTTACGCTGGTCCCTCATGATGAATACATCATTGGCGATCGTTGCGTGTTGTTCGTCTAAATGATTCAAAAAAAACCGCCGGGCCCGCAGGACCCGGCAATTCTTTTGTCGTTCAGGATCGTTATTACTTTTTCAAGATGTCTTCATCCGGTCATCAGTCGACGCAGTCACCCAGGTTGTTGTTCAGGCCGCTGCCCAACAGGACGGTGATGGTCGTCTCCGACGTGGGTATCCATTTCTTTTTCGCGATGTTGTTAAACACCACATCCGCAGGCTTGGT
>CAYFUH010000031.1:0-17986 GCA_964346355.1 uncultured Christensenella sp.
GTATCCGTTGGCGGGACAGGCGTATCCGTCGGTGCCGTGGTCGGCGGATCAGTCGGCGCTGCGGTCGGGTCCGCCGGTTTTTGATAGGTAAAGGTGACAGAGCCAGGCGTGGGCGTGCCATTGCTGGATACGGTCACGGTGACCTGAGCGGCGCTGGTCAGCACATAGCCTTCAGGCACCCGGGCGGGGTTGGCGCGCAGGGTGGTCCTGCCCTCAGACAGGGTGACCACATCGGTATAGATGCGATCGCCAGTGGTGGACATATAGTAAATGGGCACATTGGCGGTGGCTGGCGGCCGCTGCGTGGGCGTGGGTGAAGGGGTGACGTCCACCGGGGCAAACACCACATTGCGGTCGTTGTACAGCTTGTTCAGCGTCTTGGCGCCCGCGATGCCGTCCACCGACAGGTTGTTGTACTTTTGGAAACGCTCCACCGCGCGCAGGGTGTTCTTGCCGAAGACGCCGTCCACCTTGTCCGTCAGGTAGCCCAGTTCCTTCAGCCGGGTCTGCATCTTGCGCACATTGTCGCCCCGGTCACCCACATACAGGGTGGTCATGGCCGGGGTGGCGGTCACGCTTGCTGTCGCCGTGGGGGACAGCGTCGCCGGCGGGATATAGGGTGTTGCCGTCACAACGGGCGGTGTCGCCGTCGTGTAATCCGCAGGCATCGGGGTCAGCGCCGGGCTGAACATGGTAGAGGAAGTGACCAATACGGTCATATATACCAATAAGGTTTTGACCAAATCCATCTTGTTTCACTCCTTTGGTGTCAGTTTGGTTCAACCATCAAACGCGCAGGAAGTGCGCTTTCATGCATGAACTTTAAATTGTTATAAAACGCTTAAATTCTGTCAGGATGCCGATGCCGTCGGGGTAGTGTGCGGCAAACTGCGGCACCGCGTGGCTGGGGAAAGAATTGCCCTCAATCAGCCGCGGCCCGTCTGGCGTCAGCGCCACGTCCCAGGCCACAAAGCGCACCTGGGGGATCACGCGCATCGCCTCCAGGCACATCTGCTTGGCTTCCTCAAAATAGGGCAGCTGAAAGCCGGTGATGACCGCGTCCGTGAGCGGATGGCGGTTGTACTCATGCCCCTGTTTGTCGGCAGCCACCGTGTTGATGACGCCGGTGTCCATGTCCACCCGCGCGGCCATGCCGCCGGCGTCCACATTGTCCATCACCCGGCCGTTGCCGATGCGCACAAAGGCGTAGACGAGGCCCTCATCCAAATCCCCCAGCAGGGTGGCGATGCGCACCGTGTTGACGCTGCCGGGGTACAGTTTGGCCATCTCCTCATGCTGGATGACGGTTTCCTCCACAATGCAGTCGCCCTTGTCACGCAGGCGCTTGTAAAAGGCGTCCATGTCCGCAAAATCCGCGGGCTCCACCCGCTCAACGCCCACGCCGCTTGAGCCTTGCAGCGGCTTGATAAACAAGGGGCCTTTGCCCTCACAAAACGCGGCCAGCTGCTCCTTGGTGGTGGCGCTGTCAAAGCGCAGCCACTGTCTTTGTACCCATTTGGCGAAGACCTCATTAAACTCGCACTTGTCATCAAAGGTGTGCCAGTAGGCCTTGTCGTTCATGCGCGCGACAATGCCGTTGCTGATGCCCCGGGTGATGACCGTCTGCCGCTGGGCGTGGTTAAGCCGGTCCATCCGCGCGATCTTGTAATCCATATAGCCCGCGTTGTAGCGCACGCCGCATATGAGCAGATCAAGCGCCAAGGACACGGGGTTTTTGCCGGTCACCCTGCGCAATTCACGGAAGGTCTCGCGGAAGCGCTGGGTGTCAATGCGCACCAGGCGCTTGAAAAAATAGCTCAGTTTGCTCATCGCTTACACATTGAAGCGGAACAGCGTCACATCGCCGTCCTGCATCACATACTCCTTTCCTTCGCTGCGCACCAGGCCTTTTTCGCGGCAGGCGGCCATGGTGCCGTATTGGCGCAAGGTGTCAAAGGGGACGACTTCGGCCCGGATAAACCCGCGCTCAAAATCGGTATGGATCTTGCCCGCGGCCTGCGGGGCTTTGAAGCCGGATTTGATGGTCCAGGCGCGGCACTCGTCCTCGCCCACCGTTAAAAAGGAGATCAGGCCTAACAGGCGGTAGCTGGCGTGAATTAAGCGGTCAAGCCCGCTGTGGCGGATGCCCAGCTCGTCCAAAAAGGCCTGTTTTTCGTCCTCTGGCAGGCTGGCGATCTCCTCCTCAATCTGGGCGGAAATTACAACGGTCTCCGCCTGCTCCTCCTGGGCTTTTTTGAGCACGGCCTGCACCATGGGCAGGGTTTCCGGGTTGTTTGTGATGTCATCCTCTGCGATGTTGGCGGCGTAGATGACCGGCTTGTCCGTCAGCAAGAACCAGTGGTTGGCCATCTCCCGCTCAGACGGTGTTAAGGGGCAGAGCCTGGCTGGCAGTTCTTTTTCCAGCGTGGCCAGCAATTTGTCTGCCAGCTCCGCCTCCTCTTCAAACTTCTTGTCGCCGGTCTTGAACATCTTACGCGCTTTTTCGCCGCGCTTTTGCACGGTTTCCATGTCCGCCAAAATCAACTCCAGCGTAATGGTCTGCATGTCGCGCACCGGGTCCACCTCGCCGTCCACGTGGACGATGTTGCTGTCATCAAAGCAGCGCACCACATGCACAATGGCGTCCACCTCCCGGATGTGGGAGAGGAAGCGGTTGCCCAGGCCCTCGCCCCGGCTGGCGCCGCGCACCAGGCCCGCGATGTCCACAAACTCCACCGTGGCGAAGGTGGTCTTGCGGGGGTGGTACAGTTCTGCCAGCCACCTGACCCGCTCATCCGGCACGGTGACCACACCGGTGTTGGGCTCGATGGTGCAAAAAGGATAGTTGGCCGCTTGCGCGCCAGCGTTGGTGATGGCGTTGAACAGGGTGCTTTTACCGACATTGGGCAGGCCGACGATGCCTAACTTCATACAACAGGAACTCCTTTTTTGAATCAGTCATCAGTATACGGTTTTTTCGTGTTTTATTCAATCAAAACCGCGCCAGTGCAAAAGAGAAAAGCCGCCCCAGCGGGACGGCTTTGCGCGAAAAACTGCTCAGGCTACTGTGTTGCTGGACATCCGCGGCAGTGCGCGTTGGACATTGCCGCTGCGCAGGCAACGGGTGCAAACATACAGCCGGCGGGGAGAGCCATTCAACAGCACGCGAACACGCTGGACATTGGGCGCCCAGACACGGTTGCTCTTGCGGTCGGAGTGGCTGATCTTATGGCCGCTCATAGCCCCTTTTTCGCAAACTTCACAAAACTTACCCATTTGACTTCCCTCCGTTTGGGTCCTCCTGGCGCGCTCACTGCTCACGCGCGGGGACAGCCCAAATACCATATCACAATGAAAGGATAAGCGCAAGCCCTATTTTTTGAAATTTTGCGTTTTGGTGCCTGCTGGCGGATTACACCCTTTTGTACACGGACACCGACTGCCCCTTGCAGTAAAAGGTGGCACAGCCGGTCTCATCCAATGTGACGGGGTCGGTGATGCGGCCGGTGATGTCCTGCCAGGTGGTGCCCGCGTTGAGCGCGCCCAGGGACATGTGCTTGTTGCCGTCCTCGCTGTTGCTCATCACCACGGCCAGCCCGCTGCCCGGGTGCGTGTCATCGCCCAGGCGCACCCAGCCAATGCAGTTGCCGTGGTCAAAATAGTCAACCTGCTCGCCATAGGCCGCTTCCTTGCGCGCCCTCAGCAGCGGCTCCAGGTATTCCCCCCAGCCGGGCTGCGGGTTGGGCCCGCCCGAAATGCCGTAATAATCTCCCCAGAACAGGCAGGGGTAGCCGTCCTTTCGCAGCAGGATGAGGGCATAGGCCAGCTCCTTGAAGAAGCCGTCCACCCAGCTTTGCAGCGCCTGGCCCTGCTGGGAATCGTGGTTGTCCACAAAGGTCACCGCGTTTAAGGGGTTGCTCTTGATGAGCGTGCCGTCAAAGATGGTGCGCAGGTCATAATCCCGCCCGCTGATGGAGGCCTGCTGGAAGCGGAAGTGCAGCGCGACATCAAACAGCGCCATCTGCGCGTCCGTCTCGTCCAGGTAGCTGACCAATTCCAGGCCTTCCCGGCGCCAGTACTCACCCATGAAATACAGGGGTTTCCCGGTTTTTAGGCGCATCGCGCGTAAAAAGGCAGCCATGAACTGGCTGTTGATGTGCTTGAGCGCGTCCAGGCGCATGCCGTCCAGCCCCAGCGTTTCCACAAACCACTCGCCCCAGCGGATGGTCTCTGCAATGACGTCCTTGTTGCGGTAGTCCACATCGGCAAACATCAGGTAATCAAAATTGCCTTTTTCCTGGTCCACGCCCGGTGAGAAGCCCTTGTTCTCGCCCAGGATGCGGAAAATGCCGCCCTCCTGATGCAAATCGTCATAATCCACTGCGGTAAAGTGGGAGAAATTCCAGACAAAGTCCGAATATTTGCCAGCCCGCCCCGGGTAGGTGAAGCGCGTCCAGCCGCGGATGTCATAGGGCTCGCTTAACTGGCGGTTGCGGTCGTCCGGGTCAATTTTGACGGCTTGAAACAGTTCGTTCTCATCCGCGCCCGCCTTGTGGTTGAGCACCACATCCGCGTATACCTGCAGGCCTTGCTCCTGCAGCGCCCCAATTGCGGCTTGCAGTTCTTCCCTTGTGCCGTATTTCGTGCGCACAGCGCCCTTCTGGTCAAACTCGCCCAGATCCCACAGGTCATAAATGCCGTAGCCCACGTCATTGGTCCCGGTCGCTTTGGAGCAGGGCGGCAGCCAGACACCGCCAATGCCCAGTTCCAGAAGCTGCGGCGCCATGTCCTTTAAGCGGTTCCAATGCTGGCCGTCATCAGGCAAATACCATTCAAAAGCTTGCAGCAGCACCTTGTTGTCAACCGCCGCGTCAGCCGGGGCTTCCTCAAGCGGGTTTTTGAGTGTGATGCCGGCCTCCTGTGCCAGCTGATCCGCTTCAGCCATGATGGCTTGCTCGGTCTCCTCCGGCAAAATGCCCGCCGCCTCCTGGTGGATGATGTCAATATCCAGCGCCTGCGGGTTCTTGTTCAACTCTTTCATGGTGCCTCCTTGGGGTGTTTGAGGTTATTCTACCCCGCGCCGGCTCCGCCACCGCCGGGTGGGCAGCAGCTGGCGGATTTTTTTGAGCAGCAGGGCGGGCAGGCGCTTCGCCATCTGCCAGATGCCATCAGCCGCGCGCGCAGCCATCAGCCGCGCCCTTTTGTGGAGGGGCAATTGGTCAAACTGCGCCTTGTAGGTGTCACGTGCCAGGGAAAGCACTTCGCTATCCGGCTTTTTGTGCCCGTACACCAGGGCGCTTTGTGCGCTGGCGATGGGCTGCAGGTCCGCCTGTTGCCGGCCGATGCGGTAGGCGTAGGACAGCGGCGTTTCCTGTTCATTCATGCCCTGGCCTTTTGCTTTCATTACCCCGAGAATGCTGGCCCAGTACAGGTGCAGCACCTGCTCGGGTTTTCGCATTGCGCGTGCCCGGCGCAGCGGGTCCTCCGCGATCATGCGCCAGATGAAGAAGGCAACAGCGGCGATCAGCAGCAAAATCCACCAGGGGAAGGGCTTGTTAGGCGCGTCCTGTTGACGCTCACCCTGCGGGTCATCCGGCTGGGCGGTGGGCTCCCGCGTGGGCTGCTCCTCCGGCGGTGGGGTGGGCGTGTTTTGCGGCTGCTCCTCCGGCTGCGGGCTGGGTTCCTCCGACGGCTCCGGGCTGGGGGTGGGCGTAGGGGATGGGGAGGGGCTGGGCGGCTGCGGGGGCGGCGGCTGGTCACCGCCCGGGTTCTGGGTGCTGCCGTCCGTCGCCGTGGCGTCAAAGATGACCCAGCCCAGCCCGGCGATATAAATCTCCGTCCAGGCGTGGGCGTTCATGCCGGTAAGCGTGACGCTGTCAGCGCCCTCGGGCAGCGCCAAAAAGCCCTCTACATAGCGCGCGGGCAGGCCGACGGAGCGCGCCAGCACCGTCATCGCGGTCGCGAAATAGGTGCAGTATCCGCCCTGCAAATCAAAGAGGAAATGCGCGGCAAAGTCCTGGTTCTCTGGTGCTAAAGGCACATCAATGGTATAGGCGTAGCGCGTTTTTAAGTGGTTTTTTAAGGCCTGCGCCTGGGAATAGGGGTCGCTCTCCTGGCCCACGATCTCCCGCGCCAATTCGGCGATGATGCCGTCTGGCTGCAGGTGCTTGGGCAAGCTGGTGTATTCCGGGGGCAGGTCGGGCAAGGGCTGGGGTGTGCCGGCAGCCAGCTTGCGCGCCAGGATGTCCGTGCGCGCGTCCCCCGCCACATAGGGCTCATAGCGGAAGGAATAGCTGTCCCCGTTTTTTAAATCCCTGGTGATAAACATCTCGCTGGAGGCGTTGAAATACCCTACCATGTTGGTGCCCAGGGCCACCTCCCGCAGCCGCTGGGGCATAAACAGGGTGGAGGGCATGTCCGCCAGCATCGTGACTGCTGCCTGCCTGCTCTCCACGCGCTCGGATGTTGGCAAGTCCTCATTAAACAGGCTGGTGCGCAGCCCGGCATAGCGCGGGGACAGCCAGCCGTAGCGCTGGTTGCTGAGGGAGTCATACCAGGAGCGGCCGGTGTAGGTGTCCAGCACCGTGCCGCGCAGGTAGAGCCGCTCACTGGTGCGCACGTTTAACACGGGCGTCCAGGAGATGTCCGGCTTGCCGCCCAGGCCTTTTTCACCCATGGGCTGATAGCCCTGGGAGGACAGGGTAAACATGTTGCGCGTGGCGGTGAAGAAGAACAGATCCTCAATATAGCGCCGCAGGTCATCGGCCATCTGCTCTGCCTGCGGCAGGGTCTTGCGCTCCTGGGGCGTGAGGGCGCTGGCCAAAAACACCAGGGCCAAGGCGATGGCCAGGGCGCGGATGAGGAGCGTCTTAGGCCGCGCGGTGCGCGGCTGCTCATCCGGGCTTTGGCTGATGTAGATATAAAGTAGCGGCAGGCAGAGGACCGCCGGCAAATACACACCAATGTCTTTTCGCGCGCCCAAAAACCACAGCATCAGCATGGGCGTCACCATCAGCGGCAGGGTAAAGCTGGGGTCGCCCTCCATCAGCAGGCGCGCGAACAGAGAAAAGAGCAGCAAAAAAAGCGGCAGCAGCGCGTCCATATACAGGGTGAGGGCATGGGACACCGGCGCGCCGGAAGCCAGGCTGCGCGCGAAACTTAAGACCCGTGCGGGGATGGAGCCGGGGAAGAGCAAAGCGCCTGTCACCGTGCCCGCGATGACGCCAAGCGGCACCAAAAAGCGCAGCCGGCGGGGCATGATACCGTAGGCGGTGATAATGCCGGATGCCAGGAGCGCGTAGATGAGCGCCATCACATGTTCAGTGCTTAGATTTAAAGCGGACAGCAGCGGCAGCGCCAGCGCCCAGGCGATGAAGGCGGTCAGTAAAAAGGCGAAGACATGCCCTTTTTTGGTCCTATGCAGGTGTGACATAGTTGACCTCCACCATATGCTGCTGCAAACGCTGGATATAGGGGGTGTAGCGCTCATGCCCCGCGTCAAAGGTAATCAGATAAAAGCGCACATTGGGGCCGGAGGTGCGGATGTTGTTGACGCCCTCCACAATGCTGGCGTCCAGCCGCGTGGTGATAACCACCGTGGCGCCCGTCCTGCGCATGCGGCGCAACTCCAGGTTTAACACGCGCTCAAAGGGCTCCCCGCCGCGGAAGAGCTGGTAGGCCAGTTCCGTTTTTAGAAGGTGCAAAGAGCCGCTGCGGTCGGACTGGAACTCCGTCTGTGTCGCGCCGTATAAGGGCAGGCGCACCGGGTGCTCCCCGGCCATCTGCATGGCGGCCACCGCCAGCGCGGTTTCACACAGGGTGTCCCGCAGCCGCAGCCGGCCGTCCTGCTTGCCCTCCCCGCCCACGGGCTCGGTACAGTCCATCAAAATCAGGGTGTCCGGCGGCGCGGGCACCTCAAAGCGGCGCACCACCAACTCGCGCGTGCGGCTGGACAGTTTCCAGTGGATGCGCTTGAAGGGGTCGCCCTGGCGGTAGGGGCGCGTGTCCTCGGGCGAGGTCACGTCCTCCCCGGTGCGGTTGGGCAGCGCGCGCCCGTCATCCATCTGGGCAAAGGGCATGGGCTGCACCTCAAAGCCGCGCGGCAGCACCAGCATCTGCGGCAGCGGCGTTTTCAGTGTCTTTTTCAGGTGAAACAGGCCAAAAATATCGGTGAAGACAAGCGTTTTCGCGCCGCAGGGCCATACGCCCACATGGTTGAACAGCAGGTTAAAATCCGCCGTTTTCTCCCCTAAAAAACCGGGGTACAGCTGCACCTCGCTCTTGCCGTCAGGCAGGCTCAGGCTGAGGCTGACCGGCCCTGCGGGCAGCGGGTTGCGGGTGGCAAGCCCCACAGAAAGCCGCGCTTTGCCGCCGCGCTCCACCTGCAGGCTGTCCATGCCCTGGGTGATGCCGGTCCATTGCCGCGCCAGGAGGACGCTGATGCCGCTATATGCAATCATAAGCATCAACACCCAGGCGATTAAATAAAAAACCGGCCCGCCCAGGGACAGGGCGGACATGCCGGTCATGATCAGCACGCCCAGGGCGGCATACAGCCTGCCTGTCATCCCTTGGCGCCTGGCACGGGCAGGGTATCGATGATGCCGGAGAGGATGGCTTCCGCCGAGATGCCCTTCATCCGGGCTTCCGGCGTCAAAATCAAGCGGTGGGAAAGCACGCTGTGCGCCATGCGCCGCACGTCATCCGGCAGGATATAGCCGCGCCCGGCCAGCACCGCGCAGGCCTGGGCCGCACGCACCAGCGCGATGGCGCCGCGGGGGGAGGCGCCCAATTGCAGGGAGGGGTTGGCGCGCGTGGCGGCAACAATGGTGGCCACATAGCTGCGTACCTCGCGGCTGGCGTACACGGTGCCGATCACCTCCTGCATGGCGATGATCTCCGCCGCGCCGCACACGGGCTGCAGGGATTTCAGCGGGGATACCTGGCTGGAAAAGCGGTCCAGCACGTCCATTTCTTCCTCAATGGATGGGTAGCCGATCATCACCCGCAGGAAAAAGCGGTCCATCTGGGCTTCGGGCAAGGGGTAGGTGCCCACGAAGTCGATCGGGTTTTGGGTGGCCAGCACCATAAAAGGCCGCGGCAGCGCGCGCGTGACGCCGTCCACCGTCACCTGGCCCTCCTCCATCACCTCCAGCAAGCTGGACTGGGTCTTGGGGGAGGTGCGGTTGATCTCGTCCGCCAGCAGGATCTGCGTCATCACCACGCCCTCGCGGTATTCCATGTCCCCGGTCTGGGCGTTGTACATGGTAAAGCCGGTCACATCAGAGGGCGTGACGTCCGGGGTGAACTGAATGCGGTTGAAGCTGCAGTCAAGGGAGCGGGCCAGTGCTGCTGCCAGCGTGGTCTTGCCCACGCCGGGCACGTCCTCAATGAGCACATGCCCCTTGCACAACAGGGCAATTAAGGTTAGCTCAATCGCCTCGTCCTTGCCGACAATCACCTTGCGGACGTTGTTGATGAGGGCATGCACCAGGCTGCGGGGGTCAAAATTCATAAGGCTGTGTTCCTTTCAGGAAATCCTGCGCGAAGCAAATCATCAAGGGGTTCTCCCCCGTCACATAAAAAACGGGGGACGGCCCGGTTTTCATCCCTGGCGCATCCCCATTATAGCCATGCTTACACAATGGCGCAACAAAACTGTAAAATATGCGTAATATTCAAGGCTTGGCAGCGGCATGAAAAAACCGCGCCGGCAGCACGGTTTTAAACGGGTCATGAACTTGCTCCAGGGGCGTGTCAGCAGGCACTTTGCCCAGGTATTAGTCCGGCACGTGCGTCACCTTCACCAGGTTGGTGCTGCCCGACTGGGACAGCGGGATGCCGGTGGTTAAGACCACCAGGTCGCCCGCTTCCACCAGGCCTTCGTGCTTGGCGGTGTTGATGGCGCTGTCAAATAAGACCTCCATGATGCGCTCCTCGCCCACCATCAGCCCGGTCACGCCCCAGGACAGGCTCATCTGCCGCAGCACAGTCGCGTCCGGCGTGCAGGCGATGATGGGAATATCGCTGCGGAAGCGGCTGATCATGTAAGCCGTGGTGCCGGACTTGGTCACGGTAATGATGGCCTTGGCGTTGAGGTTGTAGGCGATCAGGCAGGTGGCATGGGAGATGGCGTCGGTGATGTTGTGCGCGTCCTGGTACATGTTGTCAATGAAGAACTGCTTTTTGTAGTCGATGTCGTTCTCCGTGCGCTCAATGATGCGCACCATGGTTTTCACCGCCTCCACCGGGTATTTGCCGTTGGCGGTCTCGCCCGAGAGCATGGTGACGCTGGTGCCGTCAAAAATGGCGTTGGCGACGTCGGTAATTTCCGCCCGGGTGGGGCGGGGGTGGGACACCATGCTCTCCAGCATCTGGGTGGCGGTCACCACCTGTTTGCCGGCCATGGACGCCACCTTGATGATGTCCTTTTGGATGATGGGGATCTCCTCAAAGGGGATTTCAACGCCCATGTCGCCGCGGGCAATCATGACGGAATCGCACACCTGGATGATCTCCTCCAGGTTGGAGACGCCCTCGGCGTTTTCAATCTTGGCCATGATGCGAATGTGCGCGCCGCCGTTTTGATCCAAAAAGTCGCGCATCTGCTGCACGTCCTCGCGCTTGCGCACAAAGGAGGCGGCGACGATGTCAAAGCCGGTGCGGATACCAAAGGCGATGTCCTCCTTGTCCGCCTCGCTCAAATAGGGCATGGAGAGGCGGGTGCCCGGGATGTTGATGCCCTTGCGGTTGGACAGCTCGCCGCCGGCCACCACGCGGGTACGGATTTTGCGGGGCAAAATCTCCAGCACCTCCAGCTCAATCAAGCCGTCGTCAATCAAAATCCTGCGGTTGTCGCCCAAATCCTGCGGCAGCTCCTTGTAGGAGATGGACACCTGATTGGCGTCCCCTTCAATGTCCTCCGTCAGCAGGGTAAACTCCGTCCCCTCTTCCAGGTAGACGGGGCCGTCCTTCAAAACACCTGTGCGGATCTCCGGCCCCTTGGTGTCCATCAGGGTGCCCACCGGGATGCCCAATTCGTTGCGCACCCAGTTGAGCTCCTGGAAGGTGGCCAGATGCCCCTCATGCGTGCCGTGGGAGA
Source organism: uncultured Christensenella sp. (assembly GCA_964346355.1). Lineage (GTDB taxonomy): Bacteria > Bacillota > Clostridia > Christensenellales > Aristaeellaceae > UBA6115. The sequence goes on from CAYFUH010000031.1 coordinate 11,102, forward strand.
AGTTGAAACGCGCCACATTCATGCCGGCCTTCACCATCTCCATAATAACGTCCCGCTTGTTGGAAGCCGGCCCCAGGGTGCATATAATCTTTGTTTTCCGCATATGTTTCTCCTTACATTGTCACTTGCCAATACATCTTCATTATAACGTGAACGGCTGAAGGTTTCAAGAAAACCGCGTCACAAGCTGGCAGCTGGCGCACTGACGCTGTTTATTCTTGCCCTGCCGTGTTACAATCCCAGCATGAACCAACGGCCATACGACTTGTTTGGAGGTGCCAGTGCCCAGTGTCATCAGCTCACTGATCAAAGCGCAGATTACGCTGCTTAACCCGCTGCTCAACGCGCTGACGCTTGAAACCCAGCGCAAACTGCAAGACGGGCTGGCGGCGCTTGGCTCCCGCGCAGCGGGCAACAGGGCTGGCCACGCTGATGTCAGCCTGCGCCACGCAGAGGCCAGCTGGGTGTTTCCGCTCAATGAGCGGGTGCACAAGGCCACCCTCTATTTGCACGGCGGCGCGTATTGTGCGGGCACCCTGGAATACGCCCGCGGCTTTGGCAGCCTGCTGGCGCTGGAAACCGGCAGGGCCACCCTGTGCCTGGGCTATCGCTTGGCGCCGGAGGATCCCTTCCCCGCCGCGCTTGATGACGCGGTGGAAGCCTATGAACTCATGCTCACCCGCTACCCCGCGCAGGAAATTGCCCTCGCGGGTGAATCAGCCGGCGGCGGGCTGTGCTTTGCCCTGGCGCTGCGGATTAAGCAGCTGGGCTTGCCGATGCCCGAAAAAATCGTGACGCTCTCCCCCTGGGTGGATCTGTCCCAGTCATTGGATGCTTGCCAGACGCTGGGGCGGGACCCCATCCTCAGCTGCGAAGGCCTCATGGAGGCGGCAGGCTGGTACCGGGATGCGCATGACCCGAAAGACCCCTTGGTGTCACCCCTGTTTGGTGAGTTTTCGGGCTTTCCGCCCTGCCTGATTATCACCGGCGGGGATGAGATCCTGCGCCCGGAGTCCGAGGAGATCCACCAGAAACTGCTGGACGCGGGTGTGGATGCCGCGCTGTACATCGAGGAGGGCATGTGGCATGTCTACCCCCTTTACCCGGTGCCGGAAGCGCGGCACGCCCAAGGCCTCATCAGTGACTTCTTAAAGGAAGTGCCATGAGCCAGAAACAGCGCCCCACCGCCCCCGCCTGGCTGAGCCTGGACAACGCGGCCAAGATTTATCCTGCCGCGCGCACCCAGGGCTGGATGCCGCTGTTTCGCGTATCCATCAATTTTGTGGAAGAGGTGGACCGCGCTTTATTGCAAAAGGCGCTGCAGCGCACCATCAAACGCATCCCCCAGTTTGGCTACCGCCTGCGGCCCGGCCTTTTCTGGTTTTACCTGGAGGACCAGGACATCATGCCCCAGGTGGAGGACGACGCGCGCAACCCCATGCTGCCCTTTAACCTGGCGGGCAGCAAGCGCTTCATGTTCCGCTTGCGCTGCCACAAAAAAAGGGTGGCGATGGAGGTCTTCCACGTCCTCACCGATGGCTATGGCGCCACCACCTTTTTGCTGACGCTCGCTGCTGAATACCTGTACCTTAAAACCGGCAAGCGCATCCCGGCAGAAGGGATGATCCTGGACACCCGGGAGGCGCCCCGGCGCGAGGAGCGGGTGGATTCCTTCCCCAAAGTCGCGCGTGAATTGACCCAAAGCCGGGGCGAGCAAAGCGCCTGGCAGTTAAAAGGCACGCCGATAGAGGACGGTTTTTTGCGCGTGGTGACGGGCATCATGCCAACAGAAAAACTGCTCTTTTTGGCGCGGGAGAAGAAGACCACCGTCAACACCCTCTTAGCAGCCATCATCATGCAGGCCCTCATGCTCCAAAAAGAAGGCACAAAACGCCAGAAACGCAGGCCGGTCAAGCTGTCCCTACCGGTCAACCTGCGCAAGTACTATGGCTCCTTTACGCTGCGCAATTTCTCCTTTTATGTAAACGTCCCGGTGCAAACAGGCCGTGGGCTGGACGGTTTGGACGACCTGATCACCTACATCAGCCACTACATGGGGCTGGAAACCATGGAACCCCAGCTCAACGCACGCTTTTCCGCCAACGTGAAGGCCGAGCAGAACAAGTTGCTGCGCGTGGCGCCCCTCTTCCTCAAGGTGCTGGTGCTGCGCATGATGTACCGCATGACGGGCGAGCGCTACATCACCAGCACGCTCACCAACCTGGGCAACATCAAACTGCCGGAGGGGATGGCAAAGCAGGTGCAGCGCATGGATGTCGTCTTGGGCCCCGCCCAGAAAACGCCCATCGGTGCCGCGGTCATCAGCTGCAACGGCCACACCTGCCTGAGCTTTTCAAAAACCATCAGACAAACCGGGGTGGAGCACCATGTTTTCACCACCCTCATCAAACTGGGCGTGCCGGTGAAGATTGAAAGCAACGAATAAAGAGCAAGGAGGGCATAAATGTCCTATTGTGTAGAATGCGGGGTGCAACTGGCCCAGGAGCTGGAAAAATGCCCCCTGTGCCAAACCCCGGTCATCAACCCCAATGCGCCGAAGCAGGCGCAGGCAGAGCCCGCCTACCCGGATCAGATCGAGGCTGCCATCGGCCAGATTGACCGCGGGTACGTGCGGCAGCTGTCCGTCATCATCATGATGGTGCCCATTTTAATTGTGCTGCTGCTTGACATCATTGACGGCGGCAGCATGTGGTCGCCCTATGTGATCGGCGCTTTGGTCATGCTGTGGTGCTTTTTGGTGGTGCCCATCGTGTTTCGCCTGAGGCGGCCCTACATCTATGTCACCCTGGATGTGCTGGCTTTGTGCGGCTATCTGGCGCTCATCGCCTGGATGAGCGGCAATTTCTCCTGGTATTCCACCATCGCGCTGCCCCTTTTGGTGTTAATGGGCATCACCATCCTGCTTGCGCTTCTGATTATCCGGCGCATAGAGATGGTCAAGCTGCACCGCGGCGCCTTGCTCCTCTTGCTTTTTGGCGCCTTTTTAGTGGTGCTGGAGGTTATCCTGGACCGGAGCATCTGGGGGGAGGTCAGGCTGGCCTGGTCGGTCTACGCGGCTACGCCCATGGTGGTCATCGCGCTGATGGCGTATTTGCTGGAGCACAACAAGGTCCTGAAGGAAGAAATTCGCAAAAGGCTGTTCCTGTAAGCCCTGGCGCTTGCACGGACAAAAACCACATGGTATAATTCCCGGGACGGAGGAGTTTCAATTTCATGAGCATGGACTACGAACGCACGTGGCAGACGCTGTGCGAGGAATCTTTTTTAGAAAATGTACCGCTCGCCAATATGCTGAGCATAAGGACCGGCGGGCCTGCCCGCTGGCTAATGGATGTGTCCGACGGCAAGCAGGCTGCCGCCGCCTGGACAAGTGCGCGGGCGCTTGGTATCCCCGTATTGATCATGGGCAATGGCAGCAACCTGCTCATCCCCGATGAGGGCTTTCCCGGCCTGGTCATCCACTTTGGCCACCAGTTCGCGGGCCTGCGCCTTTTAGGGGACCGCATCCATGCCCAAAGCGGCGTGACGCTCAAGGAATTGGCGCTCTTCGCCGCGGACCATGACCTGCTGGGCCTGGCCTTCGCGGCCGGCATCCCCGGCTCCCTGGGCGGCGGGCTCATCATGAACGCCAGCGCCTACAATGGGGAGATGTCCCAGGTGGTGGAGGAAGTCCACTGCGTCAACCAGGAGGGGGACTATATCACCCTGTCCCTTGAGGAGGCGCAGCTATCCTACCGTCACTCCCGCATGATGGCAGAAGGCCTGATGGTGCTGGGCGCGGTGCTGCGGCTGACGCCTGGGAGCAAGGATGCCCTGTACGCCACCATGGCGGAGTTCCAGGCCATGCGCCGGGACAAGCAGCCCCTGTCCTACCCCAGCGCGGGCTCCTTCTTCAAACGGCCTACCGGCTATTTTGCCGGCGCCTTAATTGAGCAGGCGGGGTTAAAAGGCTTAACCATCGGCGGCGCGCAGGTGAGCGAGAAGCACGCGGGCTTCCTCATCAACATCGGCGGCGCCACCACGGCGGATTTTATCGCCTTAAAAGAAGAGGTGCAGCGGCGGGTGAAGGAGCGCTTTGGCGTGCTGCTGGAGCCCGAGGTGCGCATCATCCAGGGCTTGGAAAAATGAGCTTTACCTCCCAGGTCAAGCTGGAGCTGGCGGGGCAGACCCAGCAGTCCTACTGCTGTGTGACGGCGGAATTGGGGGCCTTCATTCTGGGCGCTTCCGTCATTACCTTATCCCAGCACCGGCACATCAGCCTTGGCTTTCGCACCGAGAACGCAACCGTGCTGCGCCGCTGTTTGTGGCTGTTTAACAAAAGCGGCAAGGCTGCAGCCCGCCCGCGTCTGCTGCTGCGGGAGCGCATGGCCGGCAGGCGGCAGTACATTCTTCAGTTATCCAGCGAAGACAGCCACCGCCTGCTGCGCGACCAGGGCATGCTGCGCCTGGACGAATCGGGGGAGGAGCGGTTTTCCGCGCCCCAGCGGGTGATGCGGCGCAACTGCTGCCGCAGGGCTTATGTGCGCGGCGCCTTCCTGGCCTGCGGCTATATCGCCGATCCTAAGCGACGCTACCACGCCGAGTGGGTCTACCAGGACCGCGCCCGCGCCCTCCGGCTCAAGCGCGTGCTGGCGCAAACGGGGCTGGCGGCTACGCTGTCCGCCCGCCGCGGCAATGTGCTGGTGGTCATCAAGGGCGGGGACCAGGTGGCGGAGCTGCTCAAGGTCATCGGCGCTGCGCGCGCCCTCTTCTCCCTGGAGAACACCCGCGCTGAAAAAAGCCTCAAGGAAAGCGCCAACCGCGCGGTCAACTGCGACCAGGCCAACTTAAGCCGGCAGCTGTCCGCAGCCAGCCGGCAGATTGCGGCCATTGAAGCCCTGTCCATGGCGCACGGATTAAGCGCGCTGCCGCCCCGGCTGGAAGCGCTGGCGCGGCTGCGCTTAAGCCAGCCGGACGCGCGGCTGGTGGACCTGGGCGCGCAGCTGGATCCGCCCCTGTCCAAGTCCGGCGTCCAGCACCAGATGCGCGAATTGGTCAAGCGCGCCGACGCATTGCGCGGGGAAGCGTAAACCCCCGTTTGGATAAAAAATTGAAGATCATTTCAAAAAGGAGGGCTGTATGATCAAACGGAAGGTCACCTTAGGCGGCACCGTCCCCTTTACTGCGCAGCGTGCGCAGCAATTGGTCGCGCTGGCCAATACCTTCTGCGCCAATATCCTCTTGCAGGACCGGCGCGGCAGCTTCAACGGCAAGTCCCTGTTGGGCGTGCTGTCCTTGGGCAAGCTGACCGGGCTTGAGATTACGCTCATTGCAGAGGGCGTGGACGAGGAAGCGGCAGTGGACGCGCTCTCGGCCTCCCTGGCGGCGGAAAACGAACCCAGCCTGACATAAAAAAGGATAAAAACGCTTGAAAACACTGGATCTTATTGACAGGTTGTAACATTCCTGTTATAAATGAAGCAGATTCCACGTGAGTCCACCTGCGCTTGCCGCGCGAAAGGATGGTCGAGATGTCAAACACACGCAAAGCAGACCCATTTCGCACACTGCTGAAGTGGACGGTTATTCTGCTGATTCTGTTTGCGGTTTTCGCGACAGGCTTTGTTTTGCTGGATAAATACCAAAAGGGCGAGGTCGAGCGCCAAGCCCAGCGGATCGCACAGGAAAACCAGCAAATCATTGAAGAAAACAACCGCGCCCGCGCCGAGCAGCAGGCCAGTTTGGCCTCCGGCGAGGTCAAGACCTGGCCCGAAGCCAAGCAGGAAGGCTGGGATGTGGTGGACGTCAGCGATTTCCCCATCACCTCCACCCGCGAACAGGAAGTCACCCGGGCCGAACTCCTAAAGGGCGGCTTGCTGCTGGTCAACCGCTGGCATGAGATGCCGTCCGACTTCACCCTGGTGGAGGGCGACATCAAGTCCATCGGCGTGGAAAGCAACTACCGCATCCCGGTGGAAAACGCCAGCGTCCAGCTGTTGGACAATGTCATCACCGCGCTGGACAAGATGATCGGGGATGCGCGCGCGGCCGGGCTTGAGTACTACATCATACGGGAGGGCTACCGCACCGCCCAGACCCAGCTTGAAACCTGGGAGAACGAGCGCAAGCGCCATGAGGCGCGCTATTCCGGTGACGCCCTGATCGAAAAGACGCGGGAGCGCGTGGCCTACCCCGGCACCAGCGACTACCACACCGCGATGAGTGTGAATGTGGATGTCTACAACCGCAATGACTCGGCCCTCTCCAGCATGAAGTTCCAGGAGAGCAAGCAGGCCGACTGGCTCAACGAGCACAGCTGGGAGTACGGCTTTGTCTTCCGCTTCCCGGTGCAGGGCTATCCTTCCATCAACACGGTGGACAAGTCCTATATCACCGGCATCAACCTGGAGATGGACACCTATCGCTATGTGGGCGTGCCGCACGCGGCGGTCATGCACCACATGGGCTTCTCGCTTGAGGAGTATATCGACTACCTCATCAAGCACCCGCACATCGCGGTCTATTTGGATGGCGAACTCAAATACGAAATCTACCGCGTGCCCGGCGGCAACGAGAACACCACCATCAGCCTGCCCGCAAACGCGACGGATTACCTGGCTTCCACCGATAATATGGGCGGCATGATTATCGCTGCGATTTACTAAAACCCAAGCATATACCACGCCCCGGGCTGATGTCCGGGGCGTTTTTGATTGACAAAATGGTATGACAAATTTATAATCCAGTTTCATTGATTGAATGCGCTTATGGAGGGAACATGGACGAGCGGCAAAAGGAAATCGCGCGGCGGCGCACATTCGCCATCATCAGCCACCCGGACGCGGGCAAGACCACGCTGACGGAGAAGCTGCTGCTCTACGGCGG
>CAYFUH010000032.1:0-5890 GCA_964346355.1 uncultured Christensenella sp.
GTGAATCTTGACGCAGACCGGTTCATCAAAGCGTTAATGAATGAGTTTAGTATTATCTGTACTCAATGTCCGCCACCCCGTGGAAGGGATAGTAGGTGTAGGAATAGGTGCTGATGCCGTATTCCTGCGCGTGATCGGTCAAAAAGCGGCGCAGGGTGCTGCCAAAGTCGAAGAAGCGGTCCGTGCCCTGGTAATACATCTTGATCTGCGCGGGCTTCTCCTTCAGCAGGCCGTCAATGGCTGCCTTGAAGCTCTCCTCATCCGTAAAGAAGGTGTAGTCCGCGTAATCCCCATAGGTGACGTCCATGGTGCCGGAGTAGGCACTGCCGGCGTAGGAGTAGGACTCCGCGAAATAGATGTGCGCGTTGTTGTCCAACCACTTTTTGATCTCATACTGCACATCCAGGTACTTGTCCTCCCCGGTGTAGGTGTACTTGATCTGCGGGTTTTTGGCGGTCATCTCCTGCGCCAACAACGCGTGCAGGCCCTCCAGGCTGTCAAAGGGCGCCCAGCCGTTGCGCTGCAGATAGTTGTGCTGTGTGGCGGTCGCCGCCGGCGGGTTTTGTTTGCCGCTGCTCCAATCGTGGTCGCGCGCCAGTTGCGTATCCGTCATGCCAAAATAGTCATAGCCCTCGTTGCCGCCGCCCACCGGGTCGTTCCAGGTGGGGTCGATGAAGGTCCACTCCCCGTCCAGGTGCACCAGGTTCCAGGCGTGCAGTTGCCCCCTGGAATAGCCGGTCACATACTGGCTGGTGACGCCCACCTGGCGCAGCAGCATCTGGTAGGCCAGCGCGTAGCTTTCGCACACGCCCTTACCCTTTAGCAGCACGCCCTCCGGCGTGTGGATGGTCATGGGCTCGTCATAATCGGCGTTGTGGGTGAGCCAGTCGTGCAGGAAAAGCGCCTTATCATATTGCGTGGTAAAGCCCTGGCCCTCGGCTAACTGCGCAATTTCCACCACCTTGCCCGGCAGCGTGGCGGGGTCGGCCTCCGAGCCTTCCGGATAGCAGTAAAACGGCTCGCTCTGCAAAGTCAGGCTGCGGTAGTCCGCGTCCATGATCACCACTTCCAGGAAATACTGGCCGGGGTTCTCGGGCGTGAAGGCATAGGTGTTCTTCTCCTGGGCCTTCACCTGGTCAATGCTTTGAAACGCCTGGGTCTCCTCCCGGTCATGGGTGTAGTACAGGGTGAATTCAAAGGTATAGCCGCCCGCCCCCTCTGGCAGCACCACCTCAAAGGCAGCCTCCCGGCCCACAATCAGGTAGCCTGTGGTGGTATGCAGGTAGGCGTATTCCAGCTCCCGCGGCGGCACAGCGGCTGCCCCGGTCACCATAAGCAGCAGTGTCACTACTGCGGTATACAGCAAAATCCGTTTATTTATGGTCATGCATTTGCTCCTTTATTAAAAGGTGTCAGCGGCCCGTCTCTTTTTGACGGTAGCCTGTCTGGTAGTCTACCCGGCTGATGAAAGGCCCGTGTGGCCAGGCGGCCAGGTTGTGGGCGGCGATGCCCACCACCGCGTCATGGGTGGCCTTTAGGTGGTAATAGCCCGAGATATGCGGCGTGAGCAGCAGGTTCTGCTGCCGCCACAGGGGATGGTCCTCTGGCAGCGGCTCCGGCACCGTCACGTCAATGGCAGCGCCTGCCAAGCGGCCGGATTCCAATGCGACAAGCAGCGCGTCCTGGTCCACCGCGCTGCCGCGGCCTACGTTTAAGAAATAGCTGCCCGGCTTCATCAATGAAAAGCGCGCGTCGTTCATGATCCCGATGGTCTGCGGTGTTTCGGGCAGGGAGAGGGCCACTACATCGGCCTTTGGCAGCAGGTGATCCAGCTGGTCGATGGTATGGACCTTATCAAAACCGTCCTGATTCCCATCCTTTTGACGGCGCAGGCCGATGGTTTTGCTGCCCAGCTTTTGCATCAGCGCGCCAAAGGCGGTGCCGATGCTGCCCGCGCCCACCACCAAGACGGTCTTGCCCACGGGTGTTTCCACGTTGCCGCGGGATTCCCAGGCGGCATGCGCCATCGCGTCGCGGTACTCGTGCAGGCGCTTCATCAGCATCAAGAGGGTGGCGGCCATGTGCTCGGAAATGGCCTGGCCGTATGCGCCGCTGGCGCTGCAGATGGTTAAACCCGGCCGCGCCTGCCCCAGGGCGATATAGTCTTTGGCAACGCCGGAGCTGAACAGTTGCAGCAGTTTCAGGTTTTTCATTTTCCCCAGGGTTGCGGCATCCGGGTTGCCCACCACCGCGTCAAAGGCGGCCAGCTGGGCCTCGTTAAGCTCCTGAAAGCGGGCGAAGGTGACCTTTCCCTCCGGCACCGCTGCGCGCAGCTGATGCTTATATTCCTCCGTGATGGGCATAGAGACCAGCACATTGTACAAGTACATCTCACATCCTCCTTCCGTGATTCCCTTCTACTTTACCCAGTCAGCCCCAGGTGATTAATGTGCGGGCGGAATGGTTATGTTGTCCATGATGTTGTTTTTCGACAAATCATCAAGGAGGAAACACATGAGTAACGTGGTAAAGCATTACACCTTATCAAACGGCATACAAATTCCCAGCATCGGCTTTGGCACCTTCCAGGTGGAGGAAGGCCCCGGGGCTGTTGACGCCGTGAAAGAAGCCATCCGGGCGGGTTACCGCCACATCGACACCGCCCAGGGCTATGGCAACGAGCAGGGCGTGGGCCGCGCGGTGAAGGCCAGCGGCGTTGCGCGCGGGGAGATCTACATCACCTCCAAATTGACCAACCAGATAAGGGGCTATGAGGAGACCAGGAAGGCCATCGACCACAGCCTGAAATTGCTGGATACCGACTACATGGACCTGTTTTTGCTGCACTGGCCTGTGCCCAGCGCCTTTAAAAATGACTGGGCCAAGCAGAACGCCGAAAGCTGGCGCGCGATGGAGGAAGCCGTGGACGCCGGCAAGATCAGGTCCCTGGGCATCTCCAATTTCCACAAAAAGCACATGGACGAACTGTTAAAAACCGCGCGCATTAAGCCCGTGGTCAACCAGATCCGCCTGTGCCCGGGCGACACGCAGGACCAGGTGGTGAAGGACAGCCGCGAGGCCGGCATGCTGCTGGAGGCGTACAGCCCCTTTGGCACCGGCAAACTGTTTAATGTGGACGCGCTCAACAACCTGGCCGCAAAGCACGGCAAGACGCCCGCCCAGATCGCCATTCGGTGGAGCTTGCAAAAGGGGTTCCTGCCCCTGCCCAAGTCCGTCACGCCCGAACGCATCAGGGAAAACATCCAGGTGTTTGATTTTGAACTGTCAGATGCCGACATGGCAGCCATCAACGCGCTGGACGGTGTGATCGGCTACGCCCAGAACCCGGATAATATTGCCTGGTAGGAAAACCAAAAATCCCTTCAACCCGGAGCCCTTTTGGGCTCTTTTTGATGGGATTTATGATAAGATGGAGACGGTCACCGTACAATTTGAACATTTGAGGGGATTGGATGAAATACCGCAGCGTTTTTGACATCATCGGCCCGGTTATGGTGGGGCCGTCCAGCTCGCACACCGCGGGCGCGGTGCGCATTGGGCAGTTGGCGCGCAAACTCTTTGACCGGGAGCCAGAGACCGCCGCCATTCACTTCTTTGGCTCCTTCGCGCGCACCTACCGCGGCCACGCCACCGATGTGGCGGTGCTGGCGGGTGTGTTGGGCTTAAAGACCGATGATGCGCGCATCCCGGACGCCTTCGCGCTGGCGAAGGAGCGCGGGCTTGAGTACACCTTTTTTGAGGAGGCTGCCATCCCCATCCACCCCAACACCGTCAGCATTGAGTTAACCGCGGGGGAAGCCAGCATTTCCGTCACCGGCATCTCCATTGGCGGGGGCATGGTGCAGATTACGCGCGTGGACGGCTTTGATTTGCGCCTGTCCGGCGAATCCCCTGCGCTGCTCATCTTCCACCAGGATGCCTTTGGCGCGATTGCCGCAGTCACCCAGCTGTTGGCCTATGCCCAGGTCAACATCAGCCACATGGAGGTCTCCCGCGCCGAGCGCGGCCAGAACGCCCTGATGGTGATTGAGACCGACCAGCCCATCAGCGGGGACATCCTGCGGCTGATCCAGTGTCAGCCGCGTATTTTCAAGACCATCAAACTGGAGTTATAGGAGCGAGTATGTTCAAAAACATCAGCGAGTTAGTGGCCCTGTGTGAGCGCGAGCACATCAGCATCTCCCAGGCGATGATCCGCCAGGAAGTGATTCAGACCGAGCAGAACGAGACCCAGGTGATGGCCGCCATGGCCCATTCCCTGCAGGTGATGAAGCAGGCGGTGCAGCGCGGGATCATGGGTGTGACCTCCCACTCCGGGATGACGGGCGGGGACGCCAAGCGGCTGTTCGACTACATCAATGCCGGCAGTTTCCTAACGGACACCACCTTCCTGCGCGCCATCGCATTTGCCTTGGCCAGCAACGAGGTGAACGCCGCCATGGGGCTGATCTGCGCGACGCCCACCGCCGGCTCCTGCGGCGTGCTGCCCGGCGTGCTGTTGGCGGCGCAGGAAAAGCTGAAAAAGAGCGATGAGGACATCGTAAACGCCCTGTTTTGCGCGGGCGCCATTGGCTATATCATCGCCAACAACGCCATGATCTCCGGCGCCGCCGGCGGCTGCCAGGCCGAGATTGGCAGCGCCTCCGCCATGGCGGCAGCCGCTTTGGTGGAGCTGATGGGCGGAAGCCCTGAACAATCTGCGCAGGCAGCGGCCATGGCGCTTAAGAACATGCTGGGTTTGGCCTGTGACCCCTTGGCCGGCCTGGTGGAGGTGCCCTGCATCAAGCGCAACGCGGGCGGCGCTTCAAACGCCCTGACAGCAGCGGAAATGGCGATGGCGGGCATCCGCTCCAAGGTGCCGCCGGATGAGGTCATCCAGGCGATGTACACCATCGGCCTATCCCTGCCGCTTTCACTCAAGGAAACCGCCCAGGGCGGCCTGGCGGCCACCGAAACCGGGCGCAAATGGAAAGAACTGCTGTGGCAAAACCGGGACGAGGTCTCCTGACGTCACAGCTCTCAAATGGCGATGACCTCCTCCTCCATCATCGCGATGTGGGCAGCCGGGCCGCCAAAGGCCACAAGGCCCAGGCGCAAAAAGACCAGGGCGATTTCCAGCAGACGCCGGCGGCGCCCAGCCCTGGGCAGCGCCTTGTAGGCGGTGGTGTCAGGTGTGGTGTTCATAGGGAAAATGTACCCGGCGGCGGGTGGTTCATTGTAAAATGGGTGTAAAAAATAAGCCGCTGCCCGCAGGAAAACAGAGGAAGTTAATGTGTCTCTTCTTTATCACGCGAGGAAAACACAGACGATACGTTCCCGATGTTCTTGGTATGGTTCTTATTTGTCTTGGCAATTGATTTACCCGGTCAGTAATCCATTATTTGTTTGGTATCTCTAATTTTCAAGGCATTCTTAAGAATTGTTGGATAATAGCTGTCCTCATATCCATCTTCATCTTGAACAATTAGTTGATCTGGTTGATTGCGCCACTTAAAATGCAATCCATACGACCATTTGGTTTTGCCTTCATGGTATGTAACAATGAGGACATTGTTTAGATGCCCGGAAACGATTTTTACCCTTTCACAGATTTCGTTACCGTTTCCCTCGGTGAAGCAGTATACATAACCCTCGTCAAAATCGATAATGTAATAAATATCGTACGCTTTCCCCAAACTCTTATACGAGTAAACGCCAGCGTTTCCCTTTTTTACAGTTGTTCGGTCATTTGTCGAATAGGAAACATTTGCCAAGGCCGAGGTAGCAAGCAATAAACATAACGCGAAAACCAGAGCAGCCGAACATCTTTTCATTTTTCATTACTCCTGTTTGGTTCTTCTAACAAGCTTATATTGGTTGAATAGTAACA
>CAYFUH010000032.1:5990-17427 GCA_964346355.1 uncultured Christensenella sp.
TTTCATTACTCCTGTTTGGTTCTTCTAACAAGCTTATATTGGTTGAATAGTAACATATGCTTCTAAGGCAATCAACACATTTGCGTTAGTGTACATTTGCTCTGGTACATTAAGAAAAATATTGATGCGTCCCTCGTTTTCTGTAAATCAAATTAATCGACTAGCCGCCGCCCCCGCCAGCAGCCCCGTCGCCCAGGCGAACAGCAGGTTAAACCCGCCGGTGTCGCCGTCCACGTTGAGCATCTCCCCGCACACATAAAGCCCGGGCAAAAGGCGGGAGCGCATCGTCTTTGGATCCACCTCACAACAGGCGATGCCGCCGGCTGCTACCTGTGCCTGCTCAAAGCCCTGGGTACCGGTGACAGCCAGGCGCAGATCACACAGCCAGTCCGCGGCGTTTGCAAGCGGCAGCTGCGCCAGTTTGCCCACCATCTGATAGGGCAAAAGACCTGTGTACAGATAGTCCGCGCCCAGAGCCTGCCTGCGCGCGTGCAGCAGCTGATTAGCGGCGTTTTTATTTTCCTGTGGGGTGAGTTCATCAAGCGCCAGCCGGCGCATCAAAGCCGGGCGGATGCCCACAAGCGGTGACAGGTCGATGCCCACGTGCACCCGCTTGCCCGCGGCCAGGCCGCGCTCCGCGTCCCGGGCCAGCTGCATCACGCACAGGCCGCTTAGGCCATAGGCGGTATACAGCAATTCCCCGGCTGATGCGCAGACAGGCACATCATCATGGTACAAGGTGACATAGGCCGGCACGCGCAGGCCGTTTAAGCCCTTGATGGGCACAGTCTGCGTCTGCAGCGCGCACAGGGCGGGAAAAAAGGGATGGATGCTGTGCCCCAGGCGGCTCAGCCCCTCTGCCATCTGGCCGCTGCCGCCCAATTTGGGCGCGGCCGGGCTGCCGGTCGCCAGGATCACCGCGGGCGCAGTGAAGCGCTCACCCGCCTTGGTACTAACCGCGTACCCGCCCCTTGTTTGTTGCAGGTTTGTTGCCTCAAGACCGGTGCGCACATCCGCGAAGGGATTAGCTGTTATCCGCGCAGTCAGGCAATCCAGCACCGTCACCGCCTGGCGGGTGTTCGGATAGACGCGGCCCAGCTCCTCCTCAAAAAAGGTGAGGCCCAGGGACTCAAAAAAGGCGCTGACCTCCGGTACGCCGCAGGCGGTGAGCACCTCCCCGGCAAAGCCTGCCTCGCCAAAGTAGACGGCAGGCCCTGTGTTGAACAGGTTGCAGCGGCCGTTGCCGGTGGCCAGCAGCTTGCGGCCCAGCTTGTTCTCTTTCTCAAGCAGCAAAAAGGGCAGGCCGGCTTGCGCGCAGATACAAGCGGCGGCGAGGCCGGATGCCCCGCCGCCGATGATGATGACTTGGTGGTTATTTCTTGCTGGGTGCCGCGTCATAGGCCTTTTGAATGGCCGTCATGTGGCCACTGTCCACGGAGCCGGAGGTATGCGTCCGGCTGTTGTAGAAATGGACGCACAGCTGGCCGTTGTAGTCGTTGTCCGGGATGGTGTCACCCTGCGGGTAGTTGTGCGGCACGCCGTAGAGGCTGGCCGCGAAGGTGCGTCCCTTTAAGGTGACCCAGAGCGGGCGGCGCTGGTAGAGGTTCTTTTCCAAAATCTCCTGCGCGCTCTTCACGCCGTAGACGCGGCACAGGGCGGCGGTATCCGCCTTGGTGAGCGGCTCGCCGTCCACGTGGTAGCCGCCGGCCCAACGCTTGACGCGGAAGGAAATGCCGGTGTTCACATCGGTGACGGTAGCCACCTCGCCGCGGCCCCAGAACTTGTTAATGTCCCCGGTGTACCAGTCCACGATCTCCACCGGGTTGATGGACGGGGTCACCGTGCTGCCGCCGCCGGGGTTGTAGGTATCCTCCGGCACGGTGTTGAACAGCTTGTGCTGGGTGTTGCTGCCCGCCGCGCCGTCCACCACCAGGCCGTTAGCCTTCTGGTAACTCTTGACCGCTTCCACGGTCTCATTGTTATACACGCCGGTGACGAAGGCCGCCTGCAGGTAGCCCTGGCGGTTCAACTCCTGCTGCAAGCGGGTGACGTCCTCGCCCGTTGCGCCCCATTGCAGGGTGCGGTAGGTGGCGGGCTTGGGCGCGTCCGGATCGCCCACTTGCTCCAGCAGCTTTTCCTCTTCCTTGGTCAAAACGCGCAGCAGATCGCCGCGGATCCAGCCGTTGATGCCGCTCACGCGCACGGGGTACCAGGTCTCCGTCCCCAGGGCCACGCTGGCGCCTGTCAGTTTCACGACGGAGTTCACCTTGTACACGGTGGCCAGGTTGCGGTTGTGGCTGCCCGCGCCGGAGCGGATGATGACGTTCTTGATGTTGGTGATGGCCGTCTGGCTGAGGGACTCCGGCGGCGGCACGGGGGTGGGCGCGGGCGTCGGGCTGGGGCTGGGCAGGCCGGCCAAGTAGGCCTGGTATTCCGCCTGGCTCATCATGCGGGCCACGGAGCCCAGCAGGTAGCCCTGCTGGCCCTGGTAGGTAATCTTGTACCACAGCCTGCCGCCGGCGGTCATGGTGCCCAGCAGCGGGAAGGCAGTGCCTTCAGCCGGGATCTGGCCCAGGGTGCGGGCATCCAGGCTGGCGGTCGCGCGCACGTTGACGCTGGTGGTGGTG
Organism: uncultured Christensenella sp.; assembly: GCA_964346355.1. Classification (GTDB taxonomy): domain Bacteria; phylum Bacillota; class Clostridia; order Christensenellales; family Aristaeellaceae; genus UBA6115. Next base: position 8,618 of record CAYFUH010000032.1, read on the forward strand.
GTGAGGACATAGCCGGTCTCCACCTCGCCGGTTGATCCGCCAGGCGGGGTGATGGAGGGCTGTTTGTTGTGGTTCAAATAATCGGCCACCTCGGCGTTGCTGAGCTGGCGCACGCAGTCAGAGCGCAGGAAGCCCGCCGTGCCGCTGATGTTCACCGGGTACCAGTTGTAGCCGTTGGCGCTTTGGATGACACCCGTGAGCGGCAACACCTGGGCTTTGTCCACCCTGCCCACAACAGGCGCCTGCGGGTTGGCCTTCTGGCGCAGGTTGATGGCGGACTTGGTGGTGATGATATAGCCAAAAGCACCGGCCGCAGGCGGCGGGGTGATGACAGGCTCGGTCACACCGGGGCCTGCCGTTTCAGATGGCGTTGTCAGCTTAATGACGTCTGAGCGCACATAGCCGATGCCCTTTTGGGTCTGGACCAGATACCAGGTATAGCCCGCCTCCTGCACATGGGCAGTGTAGCTGAGCACCAGGCCGCGCTCCAGTTGCGCGATGGTCTTGCCGGCGGGCGCGTTGCGCAGGTTGACGCCGCCCTTGATTAACGTAAGCGTGCCGACCACCGGGGCGCCCGGGGCAGGGCTGGCTGTGGGCGCGGGGGTGATAACCGGCGCGCCGGAGACAAACTCGTAGCAGTCCGAGCGCACATAGCCGTACAGCTTGCTCTCCTCATCGTAGACATACACCCAGTTGTAGCCGCCCTGCGCGGTGGGGCTGCCAAAGAAGGGCAGCACGCGGCCGCGCGCCAAGACCGCTACGACAGAGCCGCCGGGTGCCTGGCGCAGGTTGGTCCCGCCCAGGGTGATGCGCACGCTGTTGCCGGTGGGTGTGCCGGTGTCCGGCGTTGTGCTGGGGGCCGGCGGGGTGATGACCTCGCCGGTGGTGATCTCATAGCAGTCCGAGCGCACATAGCCTTCCAGGTGGCGGCGGCTGTCGGACACCTTGGCCCAGTAGTAGCCGCCGGAGAAGACCGGCGCGCCGAAATAGGGCAGCTCCGTCCCGATGGCGTACTGCCAGAGGGATTTGCCGCCCGGCTCTTTGCGCAGGTTTGTGCTGGTTTTGGTGATGCGCAGGGTACCCGTGGCGTCCTTATCACCGGGGACGGGCGTCGCGGTCGCGCCTGCGGGCGTGCTGGTGATGGGGGCCTGGGTGGCCTGGATCTTGTCCAATTCATCCTGGGTTAATACGCGCAGGTGGTCTGTTTGCAAATAGCCTTCCACCTGGGTCGCGCCACTGTTGCCGGTGCCCAGCACCTGCACCTTGTACCAGGGGTTGCCGGCGGTGGGGAAGCCCAGCACCTTGACCAATTGGTCCTTTTGCAGCGCGGTTAAGCTGGTGCCGCCAGGGGTTTCGCGCAAATTAGCGCCCGCGACCGCGACCAAGCCATAATCACCCGTTAGAGGCGGGGTGGTGGGCGCGGGGCTGGCGGTTACCTTGTCTGATTCAGTGGGGGCGGGGCTGGCGGTGGGCGGTGTGCCCCCGTCAATGGCAGCCGGGTAGGGCTGGGGCTTGTTCACCAGCCAGGCCGTCTCCTCCGCCTGGGTGAGCATGCGGAAGAAATCCCCGCGGATATAGCCCACATAGGTGCGGCTTAACGCGACGGGGACGTTGGTTTCCACCTTGTACCAGGTGTATTTGCTGTCCTTGACCTCGTCCAGCACCTTGGCCACCCAGCCCTTGTCCAGGCGGTCCCAATAGTCGCTGCCCGTGATCCCCTTGCGGAACAGCACCTTATCGCCGGTGACCACCCCGTGGGTAACCTCCGCCGAGGCAGGAATAATGGACCACAACAGGGCCAGCGCCAGCACCGTACACACAAGGCGGCGAAGGCCGTTTGTTGGTTCGCTTTGTTCCATGCGCATGATTTTTTCCTCCACACTCACACTCAGGTTTTCCAAGTGACAATTATCTGTTTGACATTCTATTACAAAATCATTACAAAGTCAATGAATCAATGGCGTAATTTGTCTGTTTTGGCCGGTTTTTTTTGCCTGCTGCCCGCACAGGCCCAGTTTATGCTATTTCGCATACAAGAATTCATCAAAATGCGCGCGTTTCACGCCAGATTCAGGCAAACGCTTGCAGGGATCCGCTGCCTCGCCTATAATGAAAAAAAGAAGACATACACTGCGAAGGAGGAATATCCATGGCGTTTGAACAGTTGTATTCACAATGGGTGAACCTGGCAGCCAATGAAGCGGACCTGACAGAGGAGCTGCGCCAGATAAAAAATGACCCCAAAGCGCTGGAGGAGCGGTTTTACAAGGACCTGGACTTTGGCACCGGGGGCATGCGCGGCATCATCGGCGCCGGGCGCAACCGCATCAATATCTTTACCATCCGCCGCGCAGCCCAGGGCCTGGCCAACCACCTGCAAAGCGATGAAAACAGCCGCGGCAAGTGCGTCGCCATCGGCTTTGACTCCAGAAAGTACAGCGACCGCTTCGCCAAGGAAACCGCGCTCATTTTGGCCGCGCGCGGCATCAAGGCCTGTTTGTTTGACAGCCTGCGGCCCGTTCCCCTGCTCTCCTTCGCGGTGCGGCATCTGGGCGCCGCTGCCGGCGTCGTGATCACCGCCAGCCACAACCCGCCGGAATACAACGGGTTTAAGGTGTACGACCATGAGGGCGCGCAGCTGCCGCCGGAGATGGCAGAGCGCGTGACCGAGAAGATCCGCCAATTGACCTTTGAGGAATGCGTGCCGATGAAGGAGCAGGAAGCGCTTGACAAAGGCCTCCTTGAAATCATGGGCAAAGAGGTGGATGACGCCTATACCAGGATGGTGCTGGGGCTGATGGTGCAGCCGGACCTGGTCAAACAGGTGGGCGATGAGCTGAAGATTGTGTACACGCCCCTGCACGGCTCCGGCAACCTGCCGGTGCGCCGCGCGCTTTATGAGGCGGGCATCAAAAACGTGACGGTGGTGAAGGAGCAGGAGCTGCCCGACCCCAATTTCTCCACCGTCAAATCCCCCAACCCGGAGGACCCGGCTGCCTTTACCCTGGCCATCCCGCTGGCGGAGAAGGTGGGCGCCACCGTCATCATGGGCACAGACCCGGACTGTGACCGCCTGGGCGTGTGCGTGCGCAACCCGCAGGGGGAATTCATCACCTTAAACGGCAACCAGATCGCGGCCATCCTGCTGGACCATCTGCTCTCCTCCCTCAAAAAGGAGGGCAAACTGCCGGACAACGGGGCGGTGGTGATGTCAATCGTCTCCACCAACTTAGCGCAAAGCATCTGCGCCAATTACGGCGTCACCCTGTTTGAGGTGTTGACCGGTTTTAAGTTTGTGGGCGAGAAGATCATCGCCTTTGAGCAAAGCGGCAGCCACACCTTCCTGCTGGGCTTTGAGGAATCCTACGGCTACCTCTCCGGCACCGACGTGCGCGACAAGGACGCGGTGAACGCAGCCCTGTTATTGGCCGAAGCCGCCTGCGTGTGCATGCATGAGGGCATCACCCTGTATGAAAAGCTGCAGCAGATCTACCAGAAATATGGCTATTTTGCAGAGATCACCCACTCCGCCACCTACCCGGGCAAGGAGGGTGCTGAGCGGATCAAGACCATCATGAAAAAAATGCATTCTGAAACCCCAGAGGCGCTTGGCGGGTTGAAGGTGCTTGCCATCCGCGATTATTTAACCGGCAAGCAAACGAAGGACGGCGTTGTAAGCGACCTGGGCTTCCCGCCCTCTGATGTGGTGTATTTTGACCTGGAAGGCGGCGCCTGGACCTGCGCGCGGCCCTCGGGCACAGAGCCCAAGATCAAGTTCTATGTGGGCATTTCCGATCCAAAGAGCATGGAGCAGGCGCAGACGAAGGCAGAAAACTTGCTGAAGACTTTTATGGACATGACTGAATAATCCAAAAGGGATTATACGAACCCCACCGGGCAGCCCGGTGGGGTTTGTGTATTGCGCGGTTATTGTTTAATCGGACACGCGCACCGGCAAAATCAGGTAGGTGTACTGGTTGCCGGTGACCGGGCAGACCACGCAGGGGCTGACATTGGTGTTAAAGCGCATGGACAGATCCGGCGTGTCAATGTTTTTGATGACATCATACAGGTAGTTGGCGTTAAAGGCGATATGAAGCGGGCTGCCGTCAAAATCAATGGCGATCTGTTCCGTCGCGTCGCCCTTGTCCGCCAGGGCCGAGATGGTGAGCGCCTGGTCCTCTATCTTGAGCTTGAGCAGGTTGTTGCTGCCCTCGCGCGCGATGAGGCTTGCGCGCTGGATGGCTGACATGATGGTGGGCTTGTCCACGCGGATGGCCGTCGTCCAGGAGGTGGGCAGGATCTGCCGGTAGTTGATGTACTCGCCCAAAATAAGCGGGGAATACACCTTGGTCTTGCCAAACTCCGCCATCATGTGGGTTTTGGACAGGGTGAGCGTGATGGGCGCCTCGCTGTCAGGCAGCATGCGGCTGATGTTGCCCACCAGGGTGCCGGGCAGGATGTAGGAAAGCACGTCCGTGCCGGCGGGCATATCATGCTTGCAGTACACGCGCTGCATGGCCAGGCGGTAGCCGTCCAGGCAGGTGAAGCGCACCTCATCGGCGCTGGTTTCCATCAAACAGCCGGTTAAAATGCGCCTTGTTTCATCCGTCGCGATGGCGAAGATGATGGAGCGCACCGCGTTTTTGAACTGCTGCTGGGAGATGCTGGTGACGGACTCGGGCACAATTTCTGCCACATCGGGGAACTCATCCGCGCTAAAGAGCACCAGGCGCGTTTTGGACCCGCGGTTTTTGACGATGGCAGCCTCATTGGACTGGGTTTCCAGTTCCACATTGCCCTCCAGGTTGCGCACCAATTCACCCAAAAGGCGCGCGGGCAACAGGGCGCTGCCGTCTTCTGACACCTCCGCCGGGATGATGCTCTGGATGGCGACCTCGCCATCGGTAACCGTCAGGCGCAGGCCCTCATCCATGGTCTCCAGAAAAACCCCTTCCTGATAGGGTTTGATTACCCGGGCGGGCAGCGCGTGGCTGACCATGCTCATCCCGTGGTTGAAATCGCCGGCGTTAAACGCGACTTTCATGTTCTCCTCCTTGCGCATGCAGCGGTCTGCGCGGCACGCTTACTTGCAGTACTTACATAATAAACAGTAGTAGTAGTAGGGCCTGTGGAAACTGTGTAAAAGGCGGGGGCACAGCCCCTGCGCTGGGTTTTTTGTCCTTTTGCCCTGGGGATAAGTGCGCCTTTTGTGTGGACAGCTGTGGATGAATGCGCGCTGTGAATGGCGCTTTAGGCCGGGGCGCGGGCGGCGCGTTGGCATCGCCTTTTTTTGGAATATCACCCTGGACAAATCCGGTGACGAAGGCGGGCGAAAGGCCCCGCGGTTTGACCCGCTCATCCACAGAATACCCGGGGTGTGGATGACTTATCCCCTCACAATTTTATCAGCCTGATCTTGCGGGTTTGACCGCCCGCGAAAAAGGCATGCCCAGGTTTCCAACAAACTCATCAACAGGGCTTATCTGGTTAGTTTGCCCGCGGCGGCCTTGTCCAGCAATACGGTGACGCTGGGGTGGGAACGCAGGATGGAGGCCGGCAAACGCGGGGTGATGGGGCCTTCTACCATCTGAGCGATGGCGTCCGCCTTGCCCTCACCCATGGCCAACAGCAGGATGGACCGGGCTTCCATGATGGTGCCGATGCCCATGGAGATGGCGGTCTTGGGTACCTCATCCTCCGAGGCGAAGAAGCGGCGGTTGGCCTTGATGGTGCTGTCGGCCAAGCTGGTGATGTTGGTGTTGTAGGGGAAGGCGTCCGCCGGCTCGTTAAAGCCGATGTGGCCGTTGTTGCCAATGCCCAACAGCTGCAGATCAATGCCGCCTGCCTGATGGATTTTGTCCTCATAATCCCGGCATTCCCGGGCCATATCCGGGGCGATGCCGGAGGGCAGGTGCGTGTTATTGATGTTGATGTGGGAGAACAGCTGCTTGCGCATAAAATAGTCATAGCTTTGTTCATGATCAGCCGGAAGGCCCACATACTCATCCAAATTGAAGGTGGTGACCTTGGAAAAATCCAGGATGCCGTCCTTATAAAGGCGGATCAATTCCTGGTAGGTGTCAATGGGCGTGGACCCGGTGGCCAGGCCCAGCACGCTGTCCGGCTTTTTTAAGATTTGTGCTGTGAACAGCGCGGCTGCGGCGCGCGCGACCTGCGCTGCGTTTTCAAAAACATGTACGATCATTTTAGCCCTCCTATTCCGGCTGATTATACCATGTTATGCTGTTTTTTGAAAGGTTTTGCACCAAAAAGAACAGCGCTGCGCATGGGGAAAGCGCGGTGAATCTGCTATACTGGTGCTACTTGAAAAAGGAGGGTAAAGGGATGCCAGTGCAGATTAAAACCGTGAGGACGCCGGAGGACATGGGTTTGTCCGGCCAGGCGGTGCTTCACTTTTTAAAGCAGCATGAACACCTGGGGATTCATACGCTGGCTATCGCGCGGGACAACAAGGTGTATTCCTTCGCGGTGAAGCCGTTCACAGCACACAGTCCGCACACGCTGTTTTCGCTGTCTAAAAGCTTTTGCGCCATGGCGGCGGGCTTGGCGGTGGCGGAAGGCCACCTCAAATATGAGGACAGCGTGGCGGAGGTGTTAAAAGACAGCCTTCCAACGCAGTATGACAAGGCGCTGCATGAGGTCAGGCTGCACCATTTGCTGTCCATGTCCTCGGGCCTGGATGAGGAGAGCGACAAGGCCAGCCGCCCGCAGGCGGACTGGGCGAAAGCCGCCCTGGGCTATCAGGTGAAACACACGCCCGGCACGCGCTTTCACTACAACACCATGGGCACCTATTTAGCCGGGCGGATGGTGGCGCAGCGCGTGGGCATGAGCCTGCGGGATTATCTGATGCCGCGCTTGTTTCATCCGCTGGGGATCAATCAACCGCAGTGGGACTGCTGCCCCCTGGGCTACAACATCGCGGGCTTTGGGCTGCATTTGTCCGTGAGCGATATTGCAAAGACCGCGCAGCTGCTGTTAAACGGCGGCATGTGGGGCAAAAAGCGCCTGCTGCCCACAGAATTTTTGGCGCGCGCTACAAACAAGCAGGTGGAGAATGAGGACAGGACGAACCCGGATTTCCACCCGGAGTGGTCCTTGGGCTATGGCTATCAGTTCTGGATGTCACAATATGGGCGCTACCGCGGGGACGGGATGTTCGGGCAGGTGATGATGATTGATGAGAAAAACAACCTGTCCCTGTCCTGCACCGCGGGGCTGAGCATGATGGGGCATGAGATGGACGCAATCCATGAATTGATGAATGGCTTACTGAATTTACCCAAGCTTGACAAAACGGGCCAGGAGAAGCTGCTCAAAAAGACGGCCAGCCTTAAGTTTAAGCCGCCAAAGGACGGGAAGGAGCCTGTGTTTTTTGAGGGCACCTATATGGGGGATGACGGCAGGATGCTGCGGATTGAAACGCCGGATGAGGACAGCCTGCGGCTGAAGTTCTGCAAGCAGGAGGATCTAAAGCCCCTGTGGTTTTGCTTTGGCAAAAAGAAGGACGAAAAGGGCCACTTCCAGCCGTTTGCGCCGGGCGAGCGCCCGCAAAAAACGCTGGGCCGCTTTGGCGTGAAGGACGGGATACTCACAGCCCAGCTGGTGATGCCGGAAGCGCCCTATAAGATGCGCGTGACGATTCAAAAAATCGATGACCAGACGATTAAAGTGGCGATGACATCCGTCGGCTTTGAGGAAGGCACCTTCGAGTTAAAACGCAGCGCCCCGTGAACAGTCACGGCAAAAAGATTTGATTTGAAGGTGTTTGGGGTCTGGGGTATTTTTAAAAATACCCCGGAAAACCCCGTCCGCATCCCGCACAAAGGAGGTTCAATGGCAGGCAGTATCTGGGTCCGCGAGATCAAGCGGAATAAAATTGTAAAAGACGTGGTGGTCCCATGCAAAAACCGGGATTGGGAGACCGCGCTGGTCGCGGCCTGCCGGGAGTTGGATGTGGCAGCGCCCATGGTGGTCAAGCGGCATGAGAAGGACTTTGAGGAGTTCCGTCAGGTGCGGTTTTTGCCGGAGCACTTTATGGAGCATGTGGGCTTTGACCGGATGGAGGTGGAGTACTTCGATCCGGAGGAAAAGAAGGGATAGGCTGTGGACAGGGCAAGATTGACGCGGCACGTGCCCGGGGCCAGCATGCTGGAGACGGACCTGTTAAGTTACGCGGATGCCTGCGCGGCTGAGGCGGATGAGGCGTATGACCAGGCAGCCTGGCTGTATGTGCCGCCTTTTTATGACGAGTACCGCTATGTGCTGGGCACCAGGGGCGAAAGACCGCTGATTTGTATTGGCTTAAACCCCTCAACGGCGAAGCCGGGGCGACTGGACAACACGCTCAAGAGCGTGGAGCGCGTGGCGAAGTATAACGGGTTTGACAGTTTCCTGATGATGAATTTGTATGCGCAGCGGGCGACGATTCCGGGGCAGATGGACCTTGAATCCAGTGCGTTTTTGCACCAGGAGAACCTGCTTGCCTTTGAGGATTTGCTGAAGCGCACAAAGACCGTGTGGGCGGCCTGGGGCGCGGTAATTGAAACGCGCGGGTATTTGCGGGGCTGCATGCAGGACTTTGTGCGCGTGGGACAAAAGGCGGGTGCCGCCTGGTACACGGCGGGGCAGCGCAGCAAAAAGGGCCACCCGCACCATCCCTTGTACCTGCGCAAGGACAGCGTGTTTGACCCGTTTGACGCGGCGGCATATGTCGCTTCCCTGGATTTACTTTAATTCCCGGGCTTGCGCCAGTAGCTGGTCAGGCCCTTTTTATCCTGGATGTT
>CAYFUH010000033.1:0-13939 GCA_964346355.1 uncultured Christensenella sp.
GATATCCGAAACATCGCCATTATTGCCCACGTGGACCACGGCAAGACCACCCTGGTGGATCAAATGCTGCGCCAGGCGGGCGTTTTCCGCCAGAACCAGCAGGTGCGCGAGCGCGTGATGGACTCGGGCGATATTGAGCGTGAGCGCGGCATCACCATCCTGGCCAAAAACACCGCGGTGCACTGGGGCGATACCAAGATCAACATCGTGGACACCCCCGGCCACGCCGATTTCTCCGGCGAGGTGGAGCGCGTGCTGAAGATGGTGGACGGCGTGCTGCTGTTGACGGACTCCTTTGAAGGACCCATGCCGCAAACGCGTTTTGTGCTATCCAAAGCCTTGGATTTAAACCTGCCTGTCTTGATGGTCATCAACAAGGTGGACCGGGCGGACGCCCGCAGCGCCGAGGTGGTGGATGAACTGCTGGATTTATTGATCGACCTGGACGCGGGGGAGGAGACGCTGGACCGGCCCATCCTGTACGTATCCGCGCGCCAGGGCACGGCCACCACCGACCTTGATGTGCCGGGCACCGATTTGGCGCCGCTGTTTGAAGCGATCCTAACCTATATCCCAGGGCCGGAGTGCTTCCCCGAAGGCCCCTTCCAGACGCTCATTTCCACCGTGGACTACAACGAGTATGTGGGCCGCATCGGCATTGGCCGGGTTACCCGCGGCAGCGCGCACACGCAGGAGCAATTGGTGCGCGTGAACGCGCTGGATGACAGCGTCCACGACATATTTAAAGTGACGGAGCTGTCCGTGTTTGACGGGCTGAAGCGCTTGCCGGCAGACAGCGTCAGCGCGGGGGATATCATTGCCCTCTCCGGGCTTGAGGACCTGAACATCGGCGATACCGTGTGTGAGGCGCAAACGCCCGAGGCCCTGCCCTTTGTGGCCATTGGTGAACCGACAGTATCCATGACCTTCTCCGTCAACGACAGCCCCTTCGCGGGCCGGGAAGGCACCTATGTCACCAGCCGCCACCTGCGCGCCAGGCTGTACAAGGAGACGCATACGGACGTCTCCCTGCGCGTGGTGGACGGGGAGACACCCGATCAGTTTATCGTCAAGGGCAGGGGAGAGTTGCACCTGTCCGTCCTCATTGAAACCATGCGCCGCCAGGGCTATGAGTTCCAGGTGTCCCGGCCGGAGGTCATCTTGCAGGAGATGGACGGTCAGGTGATGGAGCCCATCGAGCTGCTGCGCGCGGACGTGCCCACAGTCGCCGCGGGCGCGGTGATTGAGAAATTGGGCCGCCGCCGCGGCATCCTCAAAACCATGACCGGCCAGGACCGCGTGCGCCTGGAGTTTTCCGTCCCCTCCCGCGGTCTGTTTGGCTACCGGAACGAGTTTTTGACCGATACCCGGGGCGAGGGCATCATGAGCGCTGTCTTTGACGGCTTTGAGCCCCACCGGGGCGAGATCCCCAGGCGGAACGTGGGCGCCCTGGTCTGCTTTGAGACCGGGGAGTCCACCCAGTATGGCCTGTACGGTGCGCAGGAGCGCGGGGCGCTTTTCATCGGCAGCCAGACGCCGGTCTACGCCGGGATGATCTGCGGCCAGTCCAGCCGCCCGGGCGATATCGTGGTCAACGTGTGCCGCAAAAAGCATGTCACCAACACGCGCAACGCCGCGGCGGCAGAGGACAGCATGCGCCTGATGTCCGCCCGCGCGATGACGCTGGAGGAGTGCATGGAGTTTATCGATGAGGACGAGCTGCTGGAGGTCACGCCCCAGTCCCTGCGCATGCGCAAGCGCGTCCTGAGCCATGAGCAGCGCGCCAAGGGCGCGAACCGGGCCAAAAAGTAAGACATGTCTTTGAGGCAATCAGGCCGGCGTTCTAACCGGCGATCAGCCAAATAAAAAAATCTTCATGACCCGTGCTTTTGCCGGGTCTTTTTCTTTGCGACAAATATCTTTTGGTACTTTAATGCTTGCCAAGCGCCGCGCATTGGCGTATAGTAAAAACATTAAAAATACAATCCGGCTTAAGGCTGGACGCCGCTTGGCACAAGGAGGAAACATGTTTGACACACGGTATCCCGCAGAACCATACCGCATCAAGACGGTGGAAACCATCAAGATGAACACCCGTGAGGAGCGCCTGGAGTACATCAAGGAAGCCGGTTACAACACCTTCCTGCTCAACTCCGAGGACGTGTACATCGACCTGCTGACCGACTCCGGCACCAACGCCATGAGCGACAAGCAGTGGGCCGGCATGATGCTGGGTGACGAAGCCTACGCCGGCAGCAAAAACTGGAAACACCTGGAAAGCACCGTGCAGGAGCTGTTCGGCTTCAAGCACGTGGTGCCCACCCACCAGGGCCGGGGCGCTGAGAACCTGCTCAGCCGCGTGGCCATCAAGCCCGGCCAGTATGTCCCCGGCAACATGTATTTCACCACCACCCGCTACCACCAGGAAGCCAACGGCGGTATTTTTGTGGACATCATCCGGGACGAGGCGCACGACGCGCAGCTGGAAATCCCCTTTAAGGGCGATATCGACTTAAATAAACTGAAGGCGCTGGTGGATGAGGTGGGTGCTGAGCAGGTTGCCTATGTCTGCCTGGCCATCACCGTCAACCTGGCTGGCGGCCAGCCCGTGTCCATGAAGAACATGCGGGAGGTCTATGAATACTGCCAGGAAAAGGGCATCAAGGTGTTCATGGATGCCACCCGCTGCGTGGAAAACGCCTACTTCATCAAGGAGCAGGAGGAGGGCTTCGCCGACAAGTCCATCAAGGACATCGTGCGCGAGCAGTTCTCCTACGCTGACGGCTGCACCATGTCCGGCAAAAAGGACTGCATCACCAACATTGGCGGCTTCCTGTGTGTCAATGATGAGGAGCTGTTCGTCTCCGCGCGCGAATTGGTCGTGGTGTTTGAGGGCATGCCCAGCTACGGCGGCATTGCCGGCCGTGACATGGAAGCCATGGCCATTGGCCTGAAGGAAGCCATGCAGGAGGAGTACATCGAGCACCGCGTCAAGCAGGTGCGCTACCTGGCCGACAGGCTGGTGGAAGCAGGTGTGCCCATCGTCCGCCCCGTGGGCGGCCATGCGGTCTTCCTGGACGCGCGCGCTTTCTGCCCGCACCTGGAGCAATCCCAGTTCCCCGCCCAGGCGCTGGCGGCTGCGATCTATGTGGAAGGCGGCGTGCGCACCATGGAGCGCGGCATCATCTCCGCCGGCCGCGACAAGGTAACCGGCAAGGACCACGCGCCCAAACTGGAAACCGTGCGCGTCACCATCCCGCGCCGCGTGTACACCTACCGCCACATGGACCTGGTGGCTGACACCATCATCAAGCTGTACAAGCACAAGGAAGACATCCGCGGCCTGAAGTGGGCCTATGAACCCAAGCAGCTGCGCTTCTTCACCGGAAGATTTGAACAAATTTAACAGATACGAAACGCAAAACACAGCCCGCGGCATCCGTGCCGCGGGCTGTCGCTTTATCAATCGCCAACAGAAGAGTTTCAAAGGCGTAACAAAAGCCGGCAATATGCCTTTTTACACTTTGCCGGTTTAATATGGGGACGGGCATCAGTATTAACCATGATTCTTCGCAGAAACAGAGGGACCCGTCCCCGGAATCGTTTTAATGAAGCTGGCTTATTTGCCCAGCCGGACGGCCTGGCCGCCCGCCTTTGGCATCACATACAGCGTGGTGTCGCCGCGTTCCTCATAGGCCAGGTAGTCCTCAAACACATAGATACTCTTCACCGCGTGCCCGGACAGCGGGGCGGCAGCGCCTGTTTCCAGGTCCAGCTGGTACACCTTGTACCCGTCTGCGGCATTGGCAAAATAGGCATAGTGTTCATCCGCATTCAGCGCGCTGGCGGAGATGCCCTCCATCACCTCAGGCGCGCTGTTGCCGTCAAGCTGCCAAAGATACAGACTGTTTTTCGCGTCGGAGAAGAGCAGCACGTCCTGCGCTCCCTTTTTGGCGATGGTGAAGCCGCCCACTTTCTGCTCGCCAAACTCCGCCTGCAGCTGTTCATGCGACAGGTGGCGATGGGGAGAGGAGGCCAAATAATCCCAGACGTCAGCGCTGAAATTGGGATGACCCCAGATGGGCGACAGCGCCTGCCGCTCCGCTTTGACAGTGTCGATCAGGCGGGAAAATTCCGCCGCGGCGTCAACGCTTTCCGTCACCTGCGCATCCGACGGGTCAAACAGGTCGTACAGGATGCGGTTATCCGGGTGGTTCGGCTTGCCCCGATCCTCTTTTGGCATAAAGTAATAGTACGCCCCACCTGTTTGATAGACGGTGCAGCTGTCAGGCGCAGGCGCCAGCCTGATGACCTGCCCGTTTTTTGTGCGCAGCACCAAAAAGGCGATGTCTTTTTCAAACCCGCAGCCCGAGCCATGGTCCAGTTTTTCCGCCTCGCTCAGCAGCTTCGCCAATGTGGCCAGCTTGTCCGGGTTTGTCAGGGTGCGCACGTAGGTGCCGCTGTTGGGCAGATCCGGGACGATCAGGTTCATAAAAAGGGTAGCCTGATCAAGCTCCGCAAGCTGCGCGGGGTCAAAAGGCATATCTTGCTGTCCCAGCGCGTGAGCGCATGGGCTCACAAGCAAAATGAGGGTCAGGATCCCGCTGATCAGCCTTTTGTTCATGATGCCTCCTCCGGTTGAGCGTTGCCTATCAAACGAAACAGAGGATCATTTTCATCCGGCCGCTTACGCGTCAACCAGCTTGCACACATCCACCCACTTCCCGCCGGTGGCCTGCGCCAGCTGCGCGGGGGTAAGTTTGATGGCGCTTTGATCATTGCCAGCGGAGGGGTAGATGTGCGTGAAACGCTGTAAGGACTCATCCAGATAGACCTCAACACCGGGCTTGAGCGCGAAGGGACAGACACCGCCCACAGCGTGCCCGGTGCGCTCCCGGGCGTCCGCCGTGCCCAGCATCCTGGCTTTTGTGCCAAAGGCAGCCTTAAATTTCGGGTTGTCAATGCGCGTGTCCCCGGCGCACACCACCAGGATGGTGCTGCCTTCCAGTCCATAAAAGGACAGGGTCTTGGCGATTTGCGCTTCCGGCACCCCGGCAGCCGCGGCGGCTTGGGGCACAGTGGCGCTGGACACCTCAAACTCCATGATGAACTGATCCAGCCCCAAGGGCATTAAGGCTTCACGAACCCGCGCGATGGACATGGCACACCTCCGTTGTTGTCAGTCAATGCAAGAATTGTAGGCACCAGTCTGCCTGCTGTCAAATACAGGCTGTTGATTGTGATATACTGAAGGCCGCGGGCGCCTTTGACGCGCCCTTTAAAAGGAGTATGTAGTTTGGATGGTTTGATGCTGGGCTTTGTAGCCCGTGAAATTGATCAGGCGCTGTCCGGCGGTCGGGTGGACCGCGTGACCCAGCCGGATGATGATTTGCTGATCATCCATGTCAGAAACCAGGGGCAAAGCCACCGCCTGCTCCTTTGCGCCACGCCGGGGTATACACGGCTGCACCTGACGCAAAAAGCCTATGAAAACCCGGCCCAGGCACCCGTGTTTTGCATGCTGGCGCGCAAGCACCTGGTGGGCGGGCGGCTGCTGGCTGTGGAGCAATTGTATTCCGACCGCCTGCTCCGCTTGCGGTTTTCAAACCTGGATGAATTAGGTGACCCGCGGGAGACGCTGCTTTATTTTGAAGCCATGGGCAAGCACAGCAACCTCACCTTAGTGCAGGAGGGCAAGATTTTGGACGCCATGCGCCATGTCACACTGGAGATGAGCCGGGTGCGGCAGATGCTGCCCGGGCTTCCCTTTGTGATGCCGCCGCGGCAGGACAAATTGACGCAGGAGGAGACGACGGCAGCGGCGGTTTACACCCGGATGCTTCAGGAGGAAGGCCCGCTGCAACGGTTTATCTTCCGCAATATCGCGGGCTTGGGAATGCACAGCGCGCAGGAGTTGAGCCAGCGCGTGACAGGGCAGCCAGACAGCCTGCTCAGCGAGATAGACCGGGAGCAGACCAGCCGGAAACTGGCTGCCTTGATACATGGCATAAAGGACGATTCCCGGCCAATGCTGCTGCTGGAGGAGGACGGCACCCCGCGCGAAGCGCTCCCCTTTGCCTTTGTGTCCTACCCCAAGGAATTTCAACGGGAGATGCCGGCGCATTCAGAGGCCATTGAAACCCTGTATTTTGAGCGCGACCTGCGCAACCGGTTCAACCAGCGCTCCGCAGGCTTACGGCGCGTTTTGACCCAGGCGAAGGAACGCGCACAGCGCAAGCTGGTGCTCCTGGAAGAGGAGGTGCTAACGCCCAAACAGGCAGAGGAATTGCGCATTGTCGGGGAGCTGATCACAGCGCATCTGCACGAGATCAAAAAGGGCGCACAGCAGGTGACGCTGCCGGATTATTACACCGGCGGGGAGCGCGTGATCCAATTGGACGCCACACTGAGCGCTGCGCAAAACGCGCAGAGGTATTTTAAGCGCTACCGCAAGGCGCATACCGCGCGCAAGCTGGCGGCGGAGCAAAAGCAAAGTGCGCAAAACCAGATTATGGAGCTGGAGGACGCCCTGTATTTCCTGGAGGATGCCACCAGCAGCCAGGAAATCGGCGAGATCAGGCAGGCCTTGTCAGAAAGCGGTCTGATTAAGCGCGGCAGCGGCGCGCGCAAAGGCAAAAAGGACAAGCCCATGAAGCCGCTGCGCTATGTTTCGCCGGACGGTTTTGTGATTCATGTGGGCCGTAACAGCCGGCAAAATGAGGCGCTGCTCAAGGACGCGCGCGGGGAGGATGTGTGGCTGCACGCGAGGGACATCCCCGGCTCCCACGTGCTTATCACGTCAGGCGGGCAGGACGTTCCGGAGGACACGCTGGTTCTGGCCGCCAAACTGGCCGCCTGCTATTCCAAGGCGCGCGGGCGGCAGACGCAGGTGGACTACACCCTGCGCCGCTTTGTCAAAAAAACGCCCGGCGGCGGGCCGGGCCTGGTGCATTATACGGGGGAAAAAAGTGTAATGGTGTCCATGACGCAAGAGGAGTTAGCGTCTTTGAATCAATCCGAATAAGAACGCATGTTGATGTTGATTCATTCCGGGGAAGCATTTCCCGGTCGGGGGCTTGGGGGGATGCCCCCCTGCGTCCTCTTTAACCTGTCACCCTAACGCGACATCCAAAATCATCATAATCACAAAGCCAAAGGCGACGCCGATGACGCCGATGTTGGAGTGCCCGCCTTCCTGCAGCTCGGGGATGAGCTCCTCCACCACCACATAGATCATGGCGCCGGCGGCGAAAGCCAGCAAGAAGGGCAGGATGGGCACCACCAGGGAGGTTAACAGGATGGTGATGGCGGCGGCAAGGGGCTCCACCACACCGGAGAGCGTGCCCATACTGAAGGCCTTCCACTTGCTGGTTCGTTTGTTTTTCAGGGGCATGGACGCGATGGCGCCCTCCGGGAAGTTTTGAATGGCGATACCGATGGACAGCGCCATGGCGGCGGCCAGGGAAATGCCGCTGTTGCCGGTTAAAAAGCCGGCAAAGACCACGCCAACGGCCATGCCCTCGGGGATGTTGTGAATGGTCACGGCAAGGAGCAGCATGGTGTTTTTGCGCGCGGTGGAGGGCAGGCCCTCGGGCTCATCATCCTCGGTGTGCTGGTGGGGGATGAGGGTGTCCAGCAACAGCAAAAAGCCAATGCCAGCCAAAAAACCCAGGGCGGCGGACAGCCAGGGAATCTTGCCCATCTCCGCGGATTTTTCAATCGCGGGCAGCAGCAGCGACCAGACGGAGGCTGCCATCATGACGCCGGAGGCAAAGCCGGCCAGCACCTTGCGCATGTTGCTGCTCATCTCGTTTTTCATAAAGACAACCAGCGAGGCGCCCAGGGTGGTGCCGATAAAGGGAATCAGCACGCCGATGAGTGTTTGGATTTCTTTGCTCATATCACGTTATCCTTTCAACAACCGCGCCAGTATGACACAGCGCCAAGGGGGTCAAAACAAACTGCGGAAAATGCGCCGCAATGACGGGCTTTAGCCGTGCTGGGAAACTGCTGTCCCGGTACAGACAGATCAGCGTGGGCCCGGCGCCGGAGAGCCAGCAGGCTGCGGCGCCCAGGTCCTCCGCCTTTGCTTTTAGTTCCCTGCCGCCTGGGATGAGCATAAACCGCGCATCCTGGTGCAGGCGATCCCGGCAGGCAAGGCGCAGGTGGGCGGGGTCGTCCTGCTCCAGCGCCTTGAGCAAAAACGCCGCATGTGAGAGATTATAGCAAGCGTCCGCCAGGCTGACAAGGGCAGGCAGGGCCGCGCGTGCGGCTGCGGTGGTCAGGGAAAAATCCGGGATGAGCGCCACGACGCGCCAGGATGGGTGCATGGCGGAAGACAGTTGATAGGGCAGGCCGTCTTCCATCATGGACACCCGCAAGCCGCCAAAGAGGGCGGGTGCAACATTGTCCGGATGCCCTTCCAAGGTGCAGGCCAACTCAAAAACGGCCTGGTTCCCCATGCCAAGCTGGTACAGCGCGTTGGCGCCCAGGATGCCGCCAATGATACAGGCCGCGCTGCTGCCCAGGCCGCGCGCCTGCGGGATATCGGACTGGATGTGAAGGCGCAAGCCCCCGGGGTTGGCATCATACTGCTTTAAGGCAGCTAAAAAGGCCTGGTACACCAGGTTACAAGGCCCCGCAAAGGCTTGGTCACAGCCGGTGATATCAAGGCCTTGGTTTGTTTTTTCAAAGGTGAACCGGGCGAATAGATCAAGGGCCATGCCCAGGCAGTCAAAGCCGGGACCCAGGTTGGCGGTGGTGGCAGGCACGCGGATGCTGATCATGATTTCATCCTCCGCTTTATGTCCGTGAGGATTTCTGTTTTATCAACAAGGGCTGTGTACCGGATGGGCTGGTCCATCACTGCGCGCAGGGCAGCGGGCAGCGCCTGTCCGGATACCTCGCTGATGGCTTTCCACATGCCCACTAAGGTGTCAGGTACCGGCAGCTGAAGTGCGCTTAAGATGGTTTCCGGAAACTTGAAGGGCGAGGCGGTGGCCAGCACAACGCGCGGGTTGCCGGAATCGCCCAGGGCAGTTTGCGCTGCCCAGGCGCAGGCGGTGTGCGGGTCCATCAAATAGCCATGCTTATCAAAAACGGTGCGGAGCGCGGCCTTTGTCTCTTCATCAGTCACCGACGCGCCCAATACATGGGCCTGTATGTATTCAAGCGGTTTTTGATCCAGCTGATAGCGGCCATGCTGCTGCAAATCCGCCATCAGCGCGCTCACCTGCTGCGTATCCTCCTCCAACGCGTAATACAGCAAACGCTCCAGGTTGCTGGAGATCAGGATATCCATGGAGGGGGAGAGGGTTTGCAAAAGCGGCCGATTTTTGTCATACAGCCCGGTTTGCAAAAAATCAATCAGCACGCGGTTGGCGTTGGCGGCGCAGACCAAACGGCCAATGGGGCAGCCCAGGCGCTTGGCCAGGTAGCCAGCCAGAATATCCCCGAAATTGCCGGTGGGCACGATGAAGTCCACCACCTGCCCAGGCAAAAGCGCCTGCTTGTCCATCAGTTCCTGGCAGGCCTTGATGTAATACACCACCTGCGGGATCAAGCGGCCAATGTTGATGGAGTTGGCGGAGGACAGGGCAACGCGGTTGCCCGTTAGCGCCTCCCCCTGCAAAAAGGCGGTTTTGACAGCGGCCTGCGCGTCATCAAAATTGCCGCGGATACCGATTGCTCCCAGGTTGTTTCCTGGCATGCGCGTCATCTGCGCCTGCTGCACCTGGCTGATGCCAGCAGACGGGTAGTAAACCAGGACAGAAAAGCCCTCGATGTCCGCAAACCCGCGCATCGCGGCGGAGCCGGTGTCCCCGCTGGTGGCGGTCAGCACCAGATACGCAGTATCCGGCGTCAGACGCTTGCGCGCCTGAGCCATCAGGCGGGGCAGGGCTTGCAGCGCGATGTCCTTAAAGGCCGCGGTTGGCCCGTGGAACAATTCCAGCACCCAGGTGTCGCCCACCTGCAAAAGGGGTGTAACAGCCGGCGTATCAAAGGCGGCATAGGCCTGGTTGACAGCAGTCTGCAAACCAGCCTCATCAAAATCCGGGAAGAAGGCATGCAGCAGCTGGCCGGCTGCTTGCGGATAGGACAGCCCGGCAAGGGCAGGCAGGTGTACTTGTGGCAGATGGGCTGGCACATACAGTCCGCCATCGGGTGCCGCGCCGTTTAGGATGGCGCGCATGGCGCAAACCTCTTTTGTATGGGATCGCGTGCTGTGGTAGCGCATGCTGTCTCCTTTGTGCGATATCGTGTGACGCGTTCAGTATACGGCGCGGGATGGGCACGGTCAAACATCCGGCTTGTTGGTAGCCTTATCCCCGGGTATGATGGTGCGGGAGGGCGAGATATGAAAACAAAGAATGCCATCACATCATTATGTCCGCGCAGGCTGGCAGCTGCCCTGCTGGCGCTGATGTTCCTGCTGCTTTTTTCACCCGCGGCGTTTGCGGACTTACAAACAGCGCCCATTGAAGCAAGCGGCCCGCCGCCGTTTTTGGACTGGCCGGCGCTTGACAGCGAAGGTTTCCTGGCCCTGGAATGGCTGGAGGAAGAATTTGTCCATATCAATGAGGAACAGGGGCGCTGGCTCTATCTTTCCCATGATTTGCGCGTTGAGATCGAGCGCTTTCACGCCACGCACCAGAAGCGAAAGGTGGTATATTTCATCGCGGACATCCGCTTCCGGGGCGATTCCGCTTTCCGCGCCTTTCTGGCAGACCCCAAAAACCCCGCTCGCGTGCTGGAGCGCCCGGCGGTGATCGCCCGTAAGAACAAGGTGGTCTACGCCCAAAACGGGGATTTGTTCTCCTACCGCTACTACAATAAAAAGAAGATGGGCCTCATCATCCGGGGCGGCAAGATCATCAGCAAGGATACCTACAACCGCGCGCTGGCGGCCATCCCGCCTTTGGATGAGCTGGCGCTGTACCCCAACGGCCATGTGGAGATGACCACGCCCGGCATCAACAGCCCGCAGGATTACCTGGACCGGGGCGCGACAGATGTGCTGGCCTTTGGACCCATTTTGTTCCAACACGGCAAAAAGGATGACCGCCTGGACAAGTCCTTCACCCATCGTGAGCCGCGCAGCGCGCTGGGCGTAATTGGGCCCGGGCATTTTGTGGGCATCATGGTGGAGGGCCGCAACGAGCGCTCTGTCGGCGCCAATTTGCAGTTTGTGGCCGACCGCTTAATTGAGCGCGGCTGCGTGGAAGCCTTTACCTTGGACGGCGGGCAGACCGCCGCCATGATCTTCATGGGGCGGGAGGTCATGGATCCGGGCATCTATCATGGCTTCCAGCAGGCCAGGCGGCAGCAGGACATTATCGGGATTGGTACTTCCCCGCAGATCATAAAATAAAGCAGACACCCGCTTGATGGCTTCCGCTATTTGTAGTTGGATTCCGCCTTTGGGTAGAGCTCATAGGCCCAGGCGTGGCTTGGTTTCATAAAATTGTCTGATTTCAGGAAGTAGAGGTGGCCCCCTGCCCCATCCCAGGTCACATCCACGTGATACCATTTGCCGTCAAGACAAACCAGGTTCCAGGCATGGGACTCCCAGCTTGCGTTTCCCTTGCCCAGGCCGGTCACATAGCGGTTTTTGATGTTGACAGCCTGCAGCAGCTGCTGATAGGCCATGGCGAAGCTTTGGCAGACCCCGGTGCCCAGCAGCAACACGCCGTGGGGGTCATAGATGGTATAGCTAACGTCATAGTGCGCGTGGCGTGCCAGGTAGTCATGCAGCCACTTGGCGCGGCTGTAGTCATCCGCCGCTTCCGCCATACATTGCGCAGCCAGGCTGGCTACCTTTTCCTTGAGCATGGCATCAGTCACGATCCGGCGCACCCGATTAACCCCGGTGTGGGCCAGCACCAAACCGCCTTCAAAGGTGAATACCTGGCCGTTCTTGTCCCGGGTTTTTACCCTGAAGCGCAGCTTGCCGTCCTGCTCCGGCAAAAAGAGGGAGGTGCCGCTTTGTGCTGCGTCATCCACCTCCTCGGCAAGCTGGCGGCCTTCGCCCATCCAATAGGCCTGGACATCCTCCGGCGGGATATCCGAATGCACTTCATAGCGCGCCAAGATTGCCGGCCCGTCCTCGGTATCAACAGGCGTCAAGGTGATCTCACAGCTGATGCGGGAGACAGGGTGCAGGACAGGCATGGTGTTGGAGACGCAGGACTGATAGCTGCCGTCCGGCTGGTGCAGGCGCACCTCCAGCTTCAGCCAGCCCGTGTATTCGGGCGTGAACTGCACCTGCCGCTGCGCCAACAGGGCAGGGATCTCCGTCCACTCGGACCCCGTTTTATACAGCCACACGCAGGACAGGCTGTCCTCCGTAACGCCTTCTGGCACCTGTACTATGGCATAAACAGGCTGCCCCACCATGGCGGTGTCCTGCTTCAATAAAACGGTACAGCCTGGGGCTTGAGCCTGGGACACATCATATGGCAAAAGACAGATCATGAGGGCCAGCGCCAACATCCATCCCACCTGCCGCAGGTGTCTGTTGTTTTTTTGCATTCCTATCTCCATTGTTTGATTTATTCAAAGAGGCAAATACATAAAAACCCCGGTTGCCCGGGGCTGTTGCACAATGCGTGGGGTGGATTATTTTGCGTTCTCAGCAGCTTTCTTCAGGGAGGCCAGGTAGTCGCCCACGGTGACGGTGACGGAAGCTTTCAGCTCCTCCACATCCGGAACCTGCTTGTGGTTGGCGTCACGCTCGTACACGGGGATGTTCAGCACTTCTTCAACGGTTTTGCCGGTGGCGTACTCGGCAAAGGCCGCGATCTGCTCAAACCATTCCTTGCCGATTTCGCTGGCTTTGCGCATGCCGTAAGCTTCGCCCTTTTCCAGCTTGGTCAGCAGTTCTTCAGGCAGGTCGACGGGCTTGCCTTCCTTGTTAAACTGGATTTTGCTCTGCTGCACGTCCCAGATGACGGACAGGATTTTGCCTTCGGCATCCAGCAGCAGGCTGCACACGGTGGTGTTGACCTGCGCGGCGCCGGCTTTTTCGTCGGTGGCTTCGGCGACGGAGCCAATGGATGTGACCATGCCCAGGCCATGCTTCACAGCGGGGGCCTCAGCAGCGGCAAAGGACAGCACGGACAGCACCAGCACCAGTGCCAGGGACAGACTTAAGATCTTTTTCATGGGGTTTACCTCCTCGTTTCTTCGGGTCCGGCCATATTTTATGCCTTTTAAAATCCCGGGTCAAGGATTTATGGGACAAGGACAAAACTTAATGGGCGGATTTTGTCCCGGCAGTTTGATACGGGCTCGGCTAAACCAAGAAAGTGCCCATAGATGCAAACGTGATAACAAAAAACAAGCGCCGTTGCCAGCGCTTGTGATCAGCGAATGCTGTGGGGTGATTACTTGGCGTTGTCGGCAGCCTTCTTCAGGGAAGCCAGATAGTCGCCCACGGTGACGGTGACGGAAGCCTTCAGCTCCTCCACATCCGGAACCTGCTTGTGGTTGGCGTCACGCTCGTACACGGGGATGTTCAGCACTTCTTCAACGGTTTTGCCGGTGGCGTACTCGGCAAAGGCCGCGATCTGCTCAAACCATTCCTTGCCAATCTCGCTGGCTTTGCGCATGCCATAGGCTTCGCCCTTCTCCAGCTTGGTCAGCAGCTCTTCGGGCAGGTCAACGGGCTTGCCTTCGGCGGAGAACTGAATCTTGCTCTGCTGCACGTCCCAGGTGACGGACTTGATCTTGCCTTCGGCATCCAGCACCAGGCTGCACACGGTGGTGTTGACCTGCGCGGCACCGGCTTTTTCTGCGGTGGCTTCGGCGACAGAGCCGATGGACGTGACCATGCCCAGGCCGTATTTGTCTTCGGGGGCATCAGCGGGTGCGGCTTTGGCAGTTTCCAGCTCGGCCTTCACGGTCTCCAGCTCGGCCTTGGCGGCATCCAGATCAGCCT
>CAYFUH010000033.1:14039-17185 GCA_964346355.1 uncultured Christensenella sp.
TCCAGCTCGGCCTTCACGGTCTCCAGCTCGGCCTTGGCGGCATCCAGATCAGCCTGCACGGGGGCCAGCGCGTCCTGCGCGGCCTTCAGCTCAACATTGGCTGCGTCCAGTTTCTTGTCCACATTGCCCTTCTCCACAAAACCATACACAGCAACAGCGGCTGCGATGATCAGCAGGACAACGGTCAGGGTTAAACCTTTCTTCATGGGAAATCCTCCTAAAAATTGATTACGCTGTTCATCATACCTGTTATGCGCTCTTTCGTCAATCAATACAAGGCAAAAGATAGGCCAGCCCAGGACAGATCCGTCCCGTTTGCCTGTTTGATACCTGCCTTGTCTTAATCAGGCGGTTGGGATGCCGGCTGCCTCCGCGATGGCGCGCACATGCCGGAAGGCTTTGTCATATTCTTCAAAGGTGTCCATGTGCTCCAGCAGCACAGGGGCGTTCATCGGCAGGTGGCGGTGGATGCTGGCAAGCACCAGGGCAAAATCCAGCTGGCCCAGGCCGGGCGCGGTTTCATGGATCACGGTGGTGAAGTCTGGCTTCATCAGGCTGTCCTTCAAATGGGTGCTTTTGATGTGCGGTGCCAACTTGTGCATGCATTCCTCGATGAACTCCTGCGCGTACAGAAAGCGCCGCGGGCTGTTGATCATGTTCACAAAGTCCATGTGCGCGGCAAACTGCGCACGGTCAATGTCCGCAATCATCTGCAAATACTCATCCGGCCCGTCCGGCAGCATCCAGGGCATGGGCTCCAGGGTGTAAAACGCGGTCTTGGGCTGCACGCTGTCGATGATATCGCGCACGGTATTTATGATCAGCTCATAGGTTTCCTGGGTGTAGTTTTCCCTGTAGGCGCCGTCCCAGCGCTCGCCCTGAGCGCCCGCGATGTTCACGCAGCAGGGGATAGCGTATTCCTCGGCCAGCGCCAGCTGCGCCTTGGCGTAATCCAGCGCTGCCGCCCGCTCCCCCTTGTCCTTTGCCAGCACGTTGCGCCAGACGCCGACCTCGGCAATCACAACGCCCATCTCACGCGTGGCGGTGATGACCTCTTTTGTCAGCACCTTGTCCGTGTTGCTGTCCACCGGGCAGGGGATGGCGGCAAAACCGGTTGATTGCAGCAGCTTTGCCCAGTCCTCGCTTGTCTTCCAGGACCCAACGACCGATCCGCCTAATTTCATGATGCGCTCCTCCTGTTTTTCATTTTGTTTGATGCCATTGTAGACAGTTTGCGGCTTTTTTACAACCGCCTTGAGTGTGAAAGCGACAAATGATATACTGCGCATTAAGGAAAACCACGCACAACAATATTTTAGGAGGAACACCATGAATAAACCCATCCTTGGCACCAAGGTGGTCACCCAGATTGGCATTTTAGTGCATGATATTGACAAGACCAGCGCGGAATACGCCAAATTCCTGGGCGTGGACGTGCCGCAGTGGACGGAAACCGACATTGAGGAAAAAGCCCAGACCAAGTACATGGGCCAGCCCTCAAAGGCACGGGCCAAGCTGGCTTTTTTTGACATCGGCGAAAACCTGAGCCTGGAACTCATCCAGCCCGACCACAACCCCTCTACCTGGCGGCATGATCTGGACAAAAACGGCGAGGGCTTCCACCACATCGCCTTTGTCATCAAGGGCATGCAGGAGAAGATCACTCTGCTGGAGAAAAACGGGATGCAGCTGCTGCAGACCGGTGAGTACGAGGGCGGCCGCTACGCCTACATGGACGCCAATGACTCGCTCAAACTGGTTTTGGAGTTGCTGGAAAACGATTGAACCAGTTCGTCTTAACTAAACAGTCCTCCGCCTTCAATGCGGAGGATTTGTTTGTTTGCTGTATCAAACGCTGGTTTTGTTTGAGAAAGGCAGCAGGTCTGGGGTATGATGCAGGGGATATCAGAACGAAAGCAGGAGGTGCCGGCATGTTTGCGGTGGCGGTCAACGCGGTGGTGGTGATCCTGGGCGGCCTGCTGGGCACGCTCTTTGGCCGGTTTTTGAAGGAGAAAACTGCCAGCGCCATCATGACTGCGCTGGGTTTGTGCACGCTGTATATCGGGTTTTCCGGCGCACTGGCCGGGGAGAACGTGCTCATCGCCATTGGCGCCCTGGTGACAGGCGCGCTCATTGGTACACTGCTGAACCTGGATGGTGCCATCTCCCGTCTGGGCGATAAGGCGCAGAAGCTGACACGCGAGCGCTACGGCCAAGTGGCTGAAGGCTTTGTCACGGCCTCCCTGCTGTTTTGCGTGGGCGCCATGTCGGTCACCGGCTCCCTGGAGGCAGGGCTGAGCGGCAAGTTTGACACCCTCTACGCCAAGTCCGCGCTGGATTTTGCGGCCTCCATCATGCTGGCTTCCACCCTGGGCTTTGGGGTGGTTCTCTCCGCGGTCACAATTCTGGTATACCAGGGGGCGATCGCGCTGCTGGCCGGCTTGATCGCGCCCCTCTTGTCCGAGAGCGCCGTGAACGAAATGACCAGTGTGGGCTCGCTGATCATCATCGCGCTCGGACTCAATCTGCTGAATGTTACCAAGATCAAAGTAGCGGATTTGCTGCCCGCCATCCTCGTAGCACCGGTGTTGGTCATGCTGGTGGCGCTGTTTTAATCATTCATATCACCTTTTGTGCCGCTTCATCAGGAGGCGGTATTTTTTATTGTGTACAATGCTGCGACCTTTCTATTGAAATTCCCGCACCCCGCCTGCGTCTATATAGATAGAGGCGTAAAACGCGCCTGGCATGAAACCGGCGATTCGCCGCGTTTTATAGTTGTTACAAAAGTATCACAAAGGAGAACAGACATGTTAAAACGATGGATGGTGCTCTGCCTGGCGCTTGTGCTTTTGCTGTCAAACCTTGCGTTTGCGCGCGCGGGAGGCATAACCTACGCCAACTTCCTGGAGGAGGACTTTGGGGCGGACTACCCCATGTCCATGGCATCCTACAAGGGGCAGCTGTATGCGCTGGGCGGCAGCGGCATTTACCTGCTAAGCCCCGGAAAAGGCAGTGTAAGCCTGTTGACTCCTCCCGCCAAGGACATCAGCGACCCTTCATTTTCATTTTTGGGGATGGAGCACTTGTTTGCGGATGAGGAAGGGCTGGTGGTTTTTGAGGGCAGCACCAAGACCCTGTACCGC
>CAYFUH010000034.1:0-16965 GCA_964346355.1 uncultured Christensenella sp.
TATGAATCGTGGGATCACTCCTCCACCACAATTTCCGCCACCTGAGCGCCTGGCGGCCTTTGGCAAGGAATACGGCCTTTTAGACAACCAGCTGTTTTCAGACTGGGCGCAGGCGCTACATACTGTGCCAGCAAGCGCTCTCATCAACGCGACGCCGGACCGCGCGCATTATGAGACCACCATCGCAGCGCTGAAGAAGGGGCTGCATGTGCTGCTGGAAAAGCCCATCTCCCCCAATGAGGCGCAAACCCGCCATATTGTGGAACTGGCGGAGGAGAAGGGCCTGATTGTGATGGTGTGCCATGTGCTGCGCTACGCGCCCTTCTTTGACAAAATCAAGGAGCTGATTCAAAGCGGGGCGATTGGGGACATCACCAACCTGGTTTTGACCGAGAACGTCGCCAACTGGCATTTTGCCCATTCCTTTGTGCGGGGCATTTTCCGGCGGGAGGATCAAGCCAGCCCCTTCATCCTGGCCAAGTCCTGCCATGACCTGGACATGATCCTCTATTTAACCGAAAAGAACTGCGTCTCTGTGATGAGCGAGGGCAGCCTGAGCCATTTTACCGCGGAAAACGCCCCGCCCGGCGCGCCCGCGCGCTGTTTGGACGGTTGCCCGCATGAGCAGACCTGCCCCTATTTCGCGCCCAGGCTCTACCTCAAGCCCATCAGCTATGTGGGCTGGCCGGCCAATGTGATCTCCACCGACACATCCTTTGCCGCGCGCTATGAGGCGCTTAAGACTGGTCCCTACGGTTGCTGCGTGTACCGCAGTGACAACGACGTGTGCGACCGGCAATCCGCGCTGTTTGTGCTGGAGGACAATGTGCTGGCCACCTTTGTGATGACCGGGTTTTCCAGCGAGAACACCCGCGTCTTGCGGATTTACGGCACCAAGGGCGACATCCAGGGGCATTTGGACAAGGGCGAGATTTTGGTCACCAAGTTTTTGGACCATGTGCAGGAAGCGCATCATATTGATGTCCAGACCTTGATTTCCGGCCATGGCGGCGGGGACACCCGCCTGCTGGCGGATTTTGCGGCTGCCCTGCGCGGGGAGCGTGACAATATCCGGACCTCAGCGCGCGTATCGCTGCAAAGCCATTTGATGGCTTACGCCGCGGAGCAAAGCCGGGCGACAGGCCAGCGTGTGTACATCAAGGCAACAGGAGGAACATCACCATGAACATCGCTTTGGAAGGCTTTACCACCTATCCCCAGTCCATCCAGCACAAAGATGGCTGCCCATTGTGCATGGCCAAAGGCCCGGAGGGGGACGTGCTGCTGGTGGTTGGCGGTGACTTGGGCTTTGAGGGTGAACCGCACCAGGCGGGGGATACCTCCGTGTGGGTAGCGCCCAAAAACGCTGCCAACGCGGCGCGTTTGCGTACCCTGTTTCCCTTCACCGCACCCAGGCAGGGCCTGGCTGACGGCTGTTCCGTGGGCGTGGGCGACCGCCTGGGCATCGCAACCCCGGGGCATTTGCGCGTCTTTTCGCGCAGGCACAATGTCTTCCCCGTGTTGGCGCAGCAATCCATCCGGGAGCTGAACCTGACCAAACGCACCTATGAGGATGTGCTGAATGCTGCCAGCTTCGCGGTCTTCAGAGAAGGCTTCACCCGCGGCTTTGGCGCAGACGGGGATCATTTGAAAACCAGGGAGGAAATTTCCTACGCGCTGGACTGCGGGTTTTCCATGATTACCCTGGACTGCAGCGAGTATATCCGAGGCGACGTGATGGGGATGAGCCTGGCGCAGATTAAGCGCGAACACAGCCCGGATCAGGAAGCCGGCGCGCGGTATGTGAACCGGACCTTTGCGCTTAAAGACGGCCAGCGGCTGACCTTTGATGAGGAAGCCTATTTAAGGGCTTCGCTTATCTATGACAAGGCGATCGCGTTTATTGAGCAGATCTATCGGGATTTCATCAAAGGGCAGCCTGTTGACTTTGAGATCTCCATTGATGAGACCAATACCCCCACCAGCCCGCTGCAGCACTTCTATGTGGCAAGCGAGCTGATGCGCCGCGGCATCACATACCAATCCTTGGCGCCCCGCTTTTGCGGTGAGTTCCAAAAGGGCATTGATTACATCGGGGACCTGGCGCAGTTTGAGGACGAGCTGAGCGTCCACGCCGCCATCGCCCGCCATTTTGGCTACAAGATCAGCGTGCATTCGGGTTCGGACAAGTTTTCTGTCTTCCCGGCGGTGGGCAGGCAAACGCAGGGCGTGTTCCACCTGAAAACAGCCGGCACCAACTGGCTGGAGGCCGTCCGCCTAATCGCCATGAAGGACCCGGCCCTCTACCGCAAAATCCACGCCTTCGCACTGGAGGCCTATGAGGCAGCCAGCAAGTACTACCACGTCAAGGGCCATCCGCAGGCCATCCCCAGCATTGACAACCTGCCCGATGAGCAATTGCCCCACCTGATGGACCAGGAGGACGCGCGCCAGGTGCTGCACATCACCTATGGCCTGATCCTTACCGCCAAGGGCGAAGACGGCAGCCCGCTGTTTCAGGACGCGCTGTATGAGCTGTGGGATACATACGCGGAGGACTACGCCGCCCTGCTTTACAAGCACATTGGCAGGCATGTGGATTTGCTGATGGGCAAGGCATAAAAACAAGACAACCCCAAACCCTGATATAAAAGGGCCGCGGTATCTGAAGTGATACGGCGGCCTTGTGTGTGGATGCCTTGGGGGATTGCTTTACAGCTGCGCAGTTTTGATGATGGCGTACATCAGGCTGCGGATGTGGTATTTCAGCAGGAAGCAGGCGTCCTGGTAGGGCGGGTAGCTGTCCTGCAGGGTGTT
This sequence comes from uncultured Christensenella sp., assembly GCA_964346355.1. Classification (GTDB taxonomy): domain Bacteria; phylum Bacillota; class Clostridia; order Christensenellales; family Aristaeellaceae; genus UBA6115. The sequence goes on from CAYFUH010000034.1 coordinate 2,818, forward strand.
GGCCAAAGGCAGGATGAAGCGGTGGGTGTGCTCCAGGTATTCGCGCATGCGCTCCTTTTTTAACCCGCCCGCCATGGTGGCCAGGTTGTTGCACCGGTCAATCAGTTTGATGAGGGCGGCCTGGGGGTTTTGCTGGATGGCGGCGTAGTAGCTTTGGTCGTAGATGTCCTCATCCACCAGGGGCTCGCCCTTCCAGGTGAGCAGGTCCACGATGTGGCGCACCTCCTCAGTAACGGGCAGGTCACACAAACCAAATTCGCAGTCCTCCACCACGTCATGCAGCAGGATGGCGGCGATGACCCTGTCCTCCCTGATGCCCATGGCCAGGGCATGGCAGCACATGGTGAGGGGATGGTTGATGTAGGGGATGCCCGGCTCGCCCTTGCGCACCTGGTTTTTGTGCGCCTGACGCGCGAAGGGAAGGGCTTTTAAGGTTTGGGGCATGTCCTGCGCGCTGGCGGCTGATTGGATAAAGGCATACATGCGGTCCTCATGGAAGATGCGGTCGTCCAATTCAAACAGGGGGTAAAAGCCCGCGTCCTCCTCCAGCAGGTTGCACAGCGTGGTATCCAGCGCCGCGGCAATCGCCCACAGCTTGGCGGTTTCGGGCAGGGACTCATCCCGCTCCCAGCTGAAAACAGCCTGAGAGCTGACGCCCAATGCCTCCGCCAACTGTGCCTGGGTCAGCCCTTTGTTGACCCGCAGCTCCTCTAAACGCTTGCCCAGTTTCATGCTGTTCACCTCCTGTCCTGGCGCTATTATAAAATCTACCCCAACTTGTTTCAAGCAAAGGGTGGTTGAATGAAGCGGCTGTTTTGCGCTATCGCAAGACCGCCTGTGCAGCGCGCGCGGTGCTGTCGCCTTCCATGGCGTAGCGCAGGGCGTCGATTAAGTGATCCGGCCCTGTGGGGCGGGGCAGGTAGCCGCCTTCGTGATCGGGCAGGTAGCGGTAGTTGAGCAATTCCTCCCGCAGGTGGGTGCAATGGGGGGAGAGGATGATCTCCAGCTGGTTGAGCCATTGCAGGCCGTGCAGCACGCTGTCCGGCCCTTTTTTGGCGGCCAGCGCATACACGCCCAGGCGTCGTAATTCCGCGATGGATTTGGGCTCGGCCGAGTCGCAGGTGATGGGCAGTTTGCCGGCAAGGGCAAGCAGCTTTTGCGCCAGCAGGTCGTTGGTCAGGCCGGTCTGGCGAAATTCCCGCAGGATGTACAGGCGCTTGTATTTTGGGTCGTAGCTTGCCTTCACCGCGGCGGCCGGGTCCTGCGCGTAGCCAAAGTCCAGCCCGCAGCGCAGGCTGGTTGTGGGCGGGTCGCTTGGCACTTCGCCCACGCGCCAGTTGGTGAACACCGCGCCGCCCACTACGCCCCACTCACCCAGGGTGTAGACCTGGCGGAAATAGGGATCGCGCTCGTTTTCCATGCCAGCCCGGTCATCCGCCGTCAAAAAGCGGTTGTCGCGGTAGGTGGTGCGCAAAATGAGCAGCTTGTCTGTTGTAAAAATCCCCTTGTCCTCCGGAAAATCAGCAAAATACTGGCGGTAGATCCAGTGCGCGCGGGAGACAGGGTTAAAAGACAGCGTGAGCCGCTTGGTGTGCGCACTCATGCCGCGCAGGCGCTTTTCCAGCTGCTTGATGTCGTGGTAGGCGGTCTCGGTGGCCTCCTCCACCCAGATGTCGGTTAAGGCGCCTGTTTGCGGGGTGATGGATTTGATCTTCTCCACATCATCCAATCCCAAAAAGAGCAGCTGCGCGCCGTTATGCACACAGGTGATGCTCATCTCCGTCTTGTTGAGCCGGAAAAAATCAGACAGCGAAAAACGGGCGATGCACTTTTGCGCCTCTGCAAAGCAGCTGGCCCGCAGCGTGCGGGCCACCTTGCGCACAATGAGCGTATTGCGCCCGGTGAGGGCGTCCAGCACCGCGCGGGCGGCCAAAAAAACGGATTTGCCCGAGCCCGCGCCGCCATAGAAGATTTGGGTGCGCTGTTTTGCCTGCAAATGCGGCAGGTAGCAGGCGTTGAAGGCGGAAGGGCTCACCAGCAGGCGGGGCGCCCGGCTCATGGCGCGTCCTCCAGCACCTGGATGACAAAGTCGCGCGGGGCATGGCCCTGGCTTTCCTCCTCCTGCATGCTGATGACCTTGATGAGGTCGCCCGCGGACAGCTTGCTGTCCAAAATCATCTGCCGCAGGGCTTCAAGCGCCAACTCGCGCAGGGAGTTTTGTGACGCCATCAGGCCATCAGCGCGTCCAGCGCCCGCACGCCAAGCAGGTGCAGCCGGTAGATATGCCGCTCTGAAAAATGCAGCGCGTCGCTGATTTGCGCGTAGCTCATCAGGCTGATGTAGCGCAGGGTGAGCACCTGGCGCTGGGCCTCGTCCGGCAAATGAGCCAGCAGATAGTTCAACTGCTTTTGCCGGCGGCCAAGCTGCGTTTGCAGCCGCTTGTGCTCTGCCAGGTTGCGTTGGGCCTTGCGCTGCCAGTGCGCGGCGTTGGCGGCATCCTGTTGCATGTGCCGCTTGCACATGGCGGTCTCGCGCGCCAAGAGGGCGGATTTGTCCAGCAGGTCACCGTAGCTTTCCAATAAATCCCGGGCGTTCAAGATGCGGTTTGCCTCCTTTGCTCCACCAATTGGCGCAGGGCGGCCGCTTCCTGCTGTGTTAAGCCGATCTCCCCGCGCAGCTTGCGGTTGAGCGCGCTGGTGGATAAATACATCGCCTGGGCAGCCTCCCTCCTGGTAATGCCGTACAGATTCATCATTGCACGCAGCGCGCGCAGTTCCTGGGTCATCCTCATCACTCCTTAAAGCGAACAAGTGTTCTTATTTGTTGTGAGTATAGAAAACGGCAGGGCGCTTGTCAACGCGGCAGCACCAGGTGTATCCCAAATTTGAAAAAGGGGCTGTTTTTTGAACGTGAAAAAACCCCCGGGACAAGCCCCGGAGGTTAGAATGGTTAGGCGTTCATTTGTTGTTGAAACATCTCAAATAAATAGCCGTCCGTGTTGTTGCGGGCTGTGACCTGCATGCCGCTTATGTGCAATTGCTCCATCAGCGCGGTGAGGATGACAAGCCCTGTGGGCAGGATGTGCTCCCGCCCCGGCATCATGCCGGGCAGGCTGGCGCGCTCCTTTTGCGTGAGCGGCGAAAGCCTGCGCAGGGTATCCCGCGCCTGGGTAAGTGTAAAGGCTTCATCCATCGCGCCGGTTTGCATCAGGTGCCCTTTTATCAGGCTCATCAGGGCGCTGCCCGTGCCGCCCACCAGCAAAAAGCGGGCATCCGGGGGAAGGCGCAGCCCGCGCAGGCCGTCCCTAATCACCTGGCGGGTAATTGCCAGCGCGCGCCCCATGGCCGTGAGGCTATCCACCGGGCAGGCTAAAAACAGGCGGGAGGCGCCCAGCTGCAGGCTGCGGCAGACATCCAGCCCCATACCATCACCCAGCGCGATTTCGGTTGAGCCGCCGCCGATGTCCACCACGCAGATGGGCGGGCTGTTCAAATAGGGGTAGGCAGCGCCCAGGAAGGAATACTGCGCCTCCTCCTGCCCGGTGAGCACGCGCATGGACAGCCCCGTTTCTTGTTGAAGGGCTTCTTGCAATTGGGCTGCGTTGATGCTGTCGCGCACCGCGCTGGTGGCGATTAAGCGGATCACTTGCGCGCCGGCGTCTGCCGCCTGCTGTTTCAACAAAAAAACGGCGTCAACCAGGCGGTTGATGGCCGTGTTGGACAAACCGCGCGCTTCATCCAGCGCGAGGAAAAGCCGCGTCTCAAGCCGCGAGCGCACCAGGTCTGACAGGGGCAAGCCCAAGGTGGCGCACAGCATCCGGGTGGAGTTGGAGCCAATGGCGATCACGCCGGCCCGCTTGATGTTCTCAGGGCGCATCAGGGGGTTTGCGGGGGCGGGCTTGCTTCGGGCGCGCGGGTGGGCAGGCCCAGCACCTCCGGGTTTTGCACCACAAAGCGGATCTCCCCCGGGAAGAGGTAGCCGTACTTGGTGCGGGCTTCGTTGGCGATAAACTGATCCGTCTGCGCCAGGCGCACCTGCTCCGCCATGCGCAGGATGTCGCGCTCCTTCTCAAACACCAGGTCATCCGCCTCGTCCACAATGGCGCGCATGCGGGCGATGCCCTCATCATACTGGCGGGAGAGCACCCAGCCCATCAAAAGGATCATGACGCACACAATGACCAGCGTATGCCAACGGATGCGCACATCCAAAAAACGGCGCGCGGTGATGGGGCGGCGCTTTTTGGGGGTTCCCTGCTGCGGCTCTTGGTAGTGCATCGTGTGTTCCTTAGCGCACAGTCAGCTCCACCAAGTGGGGCTGGCAGGACAAGTCCTCCCGCGTGACGCGCAGGAGGGGCTGGACGGAGGGAATCAGCGGGGCCATGGCCTCCAAAAAGGGCGCCAGCGTGGTGATTTTATCAATGCCGCCCTGCGCGCTCTTGTAGTGCATGGGAATGATGACGCGGGGCTGAAGCAGCTTGATGGTGTGCGCCGCCATGTCCGCGTCCAGGGTATAGGTGCCGCCAATGGGGAGAAGCAGGATGTCCGGCATGAACAACTGCTCGGCCAAATCAGGCCCGGGCACCTCGCCCAAATCGCCCAGGTGAAGGACGGCCAGGCCGTCTGTCTCCACCCGCGTGCACAGGATTTCTCCCCGCAGCCTGCCCTGCTCCTGGTCGTGGTAGGCCTTCACCGCGCGCACGCGGATGCCGGGCAGGGGGGTGTGCGTTCCCTCTGTATCAATCACGATGGGCTTGCCGTCCACCTTGTCCACATGGTTGTGGTCAAAATGGTGGTGGGAGATACAGACGACATCGGCCTTCACCCTGCGCATCGGAAAGCCGATTTCGCTGGGGAAGGGATCAAACAGCACACGCCTGCCGTCCGCTGTTTCCAGCAGAAACTCCGCGTGGCCGTGATAGGTGATGATCATGCTTGCCCTCCTTTCATGGTGAGAAGCAGTGGCAGGTAGTAGCTGGGGACAGGCTGTTTTGTTCGCAGGCTGATGGCGAGGCGTTCACCTGCCTGCTTGGTCAGCGCCCTGGTGTACCCGGCGTCCCAGCGGCGAAGGGCCAGCCTGGCGTCATCTTGCATGCCGGGCGTGAACAGGCCCTGGTGCCTGGCATAGATGCGCGCCAGACCGTGGGCTTCTTCCCTTGCCTGTGCCGGCATGTCTGCCAGCAACTGGTCAAAAAACGCGGCGTAGCCAGCATAGGGCCAGTCTATCAGCAGGTGGGTGTCCATGTCCTGGATGATAAACCCGGCTTCCCGCAGCCTTTGTGCGGTATCCTCATAGGTTTTGGCGTCCATGCGCGCTTTGGCGTCACTGGCAAACAGCGCGCGCATGGAGGTATCGCGCCGGATGAAGGGGCCGGGGCCCACAATCGCGCGCAGGCGCGCCTGGACCGCCTTAAGCCCTGCCATCCTTCTTCTTGGTTTCAAAGGCGATGTCCAGCTTGTGGACGGAGGTGTAGCGCCCCTGGATGTCCAGCTGGTAGCGCAGGCTGACCTCGCCATCGCCGTTTTTGTTGACAGAATAATCCACCTGCGTGGGGTAAATGCCCATGCTGAGCACGCCGTAGGGCGTCTGGTAGTTGCCCTCAAAGCGGTGGCCCTTGCGGAAGACCAGGTCGCTGGCAAATGCGCCCTTGCGTGCCACGGTGACCATGCCCTCGCCCATGGTCATGGTAATGTCGTGTTTTTCCTCGCTGCCGGCGTGGCGCTCGGTATAGCGCAGCTTCCACTGCCTGGCGTCGCCGGAGAGGGTGCCGAAGGTGGTCATGTGCATGGCCTCGTCTTCGTCGTGCTTGTTGTACGCCATTCCTGTCACGGTCAGCTTGACCGGTTTGTTTTTCATGAACGTCACCTCCTGTTTGGGTTTGATAGGAACCCACCTGATTATAGCATACCCGGGAAGGGGGCGAACAGGTGGGGCGGGCTGTGTCGTCTCACACTGGGAAGCCGCGGCTCATTGTTCACAAAAGAGGGAGCAGAATTTTCACACAATGGACAAATTTTGATGAAAACCCGGTGCTACACTGCAGGTGTCCGGTCAGTGCATTGTCACAGGCTGAGGACAGGTATCAAACGCAAAGGAGAATCAAGTGCCATGAAGCGATTGTTGATGAAGCAAGTGAAGCAGCTGGCGGCGGCCTTTTTGGTTTGCTGCCTGATGACCGGGGCAACGGTCTGTTTTGCATGATTGACCGGGAAAACTGCCTGGGGGATGCGGCCACCCGCAGGGCCCTGGGCGTGGCGGACAAGCTGGATGCAGCCTGCCAGGCGGTACTGGACAGCATCATCGTGGTGGGGGCTTCTGAAAAGCCCGATATCAAGGGGCGCTACCTGATGGCGATGGAAAGCAATTACGGCCAGGCGGTCACCATCGCAGCGCCCGGGGACGATATCATCAGCGCCGTGCCCGGGGGCTACCAGTCCCTGGGGGGCACCTCCCAGGCTGCCCCCATGGTGGCGGCTGCGGCTGCCCTCATCTGGTCCATGAAACCGGAACTCTCCCCCGGATTAGTGAAGGCCATCCTGGTGGACAGCGCAAACGAACAGGTGCTGGACGAAAACCAGGGCCGGGGGGACAATCCCCGCATCAGCTACCCTCTAATAAACCTGCTGGAGGCGGCCAAACTGGTGAAAAGCAGGTAAAAAAAGGGGGCAGCCGGATGGCTGCCCCCTTGGGTTGGTTGGTGGGTGAAAACTTACTTGGCGAAGTACTCGTCAACCTGCTTCTGGAACTCTTCCATGATCTTGTCCAGGCCGACAGCCTTCATGGCTTCGATCATCTTGGGCACCAGCACCTCGGGATCCTCAGCGCCGGTGAGCAGCTCGGATGCGAAATCTTCGTACACGCCCTTCACCAGGGTGACTTCGTTTTCGATGTCCTTCATATCCAGGTTGAAGCCAAACAGTACGGTGGGGGTGGCGGTCTCGTTGACCACTTCGATTTCCTCAAACATGCCGGGGTTGGTGTTCTCGGCGGTTAAGACGGCGTGGTTGCCCTGGGTGTAGCGGGCCCACGGCCAGGCTTTCTCAGCATCTTTCACGACCAGGCCATCCTCGTTGTAGGTGAAGTTGACGCCTTCCTCGCCGTAGCAGATCATGTCACGCAGCTTGGTGTCGGTGTTGACCAATTCCAGGAACTGGAGCACCTTCTCGGGGTTCTTGGCGCCGGCATAAACGCCGTTCATGGAGCCCATGATGGAGCCCGCGCTGAAGATGGGGCCGATGAAGGGGTTGGTGATGCCGGTGACCTTGGTTTCTTCGCCAGCGTCATTGGTCGTGGTGTAGGGCCAGGCGCCAGGCCAGCCCTGGGCCACAAAGAAGGGCAGCTCGCTGGGGGTCTCGGCCAGGGTGAAGGCATCCTGGTTGATGATGCCGTCCTTGTACCAGGTGTGCAGCTGCTTGAGGTTGGCCATGATGTCCTCGGTCTCAAACACGGAGACGACCTTGCGCTCGGCGTCGTCATAGCGCACGCCAACAGCGGGGAAGCCCAGGCCAGCGCCATCATACACGTCCAGCATGTGGTAGGCGCCGCCCTTGTTCATGGTGAAGGGGGCTTCAATGCCGGCTTCCTTCATCTTGCGCAGGACGGGATCCAGGGTGGCAAAATCCTTGGCGCCGCTCACATCGATGCCGTGCTCTTCCATGACCAGGGGGTTAAACACGAAGTAGTGGGCTAAGGCGGAGTCCTTCAAAGTGGGCACGGCGTAGATTTTGCCGTCGATGGTGATGGCTTCCCACATGCCTTCGGGAATCAGCGCCTTTAAGGCGGGCACTGTGTCCAAAAGGGGCTTGATGTCCAGCAGGACGCCCTTTTGGATGTCAGCAGGGTAGCTGCCGCCGTCGGTGAAGACAACGTCAAAATACTCGCCGCCGTTGATGATGGCGTTGCGCCGGTCGCCATAGGCGCCCCAGCTTAAGATGTCAATGTCCAGGGTGACGCCGATTTTCTCCATCAGGTATTCGTCCACCTTGGCCTTCCAGGTGTCCACGTTCTCCGGCATGCCGTTGCCTAAGGAGACCCACTTCACCGGCACGGCTTCCGCCAGTGCCAGGGGGGCGATGGACAGCAGCATGACAGCTGCCAGGAGCAGGGTGAGAAGTTTTCTCATGAGGTTTCCTCCTTGAATTATGAATATGTGATCAACCATTTTCAGGTTGTATCAACCACTGGTAAGTATACCCTTTCTGCCGCCAGATTAACCCTTCACCGCGCCGATGGTGAGGCCGGAGATGAAGTACTTCTGGAAGAAGGGGTAGGCCATGGCAATGGGCATCACGATTAATACCGCAATGGCCATCCGGGCGGATTCCCGGGGCATGGACTTAATGTATTCCTGGGCGCTGGCGCCCACGCCGGGGGTTTTGGCCAGAAACTCGATGTTCATGACGATCTGCTGCAGCAAATACTGCAGGGTGTACATCTTGGTGTTGGTGATGTAGAGCATGGATAAGAACCAGTCGTTCCAGTAGCCGAAGCTGAGGAACAGCGCCAGGGTGGCAAGCACGGGTTTGGAAATGGGCAGGACAATCTTGCTGTAAATCAGCAGCTGGCCCGCGCCGTCAATCTTGGCGGACTCCACAATGGAATCCGGGATGGTGGTCCGAAAGAAGGTTTTTGAAATCACCACGTTGAAGCTGGACACCAACAGGGGCAAAATCAGCGCGTGGAGGCCGTTTTTAAACTGCAGCAGCTGCACGTTGATGACGTAGCTGGCCACCATGCCGCCGTTGAAAATCATGGGGATGAACACCATCCAGGTGAGGAAGCCCTTGAGCTTATAGTCCGGCCGGCTCATCACATAGCCCAGTACAGTGGTGAGGAGCACCCCCACGGTGGTGCCAATGGCGGTGACGGTGGCGCTCATCAATAGGGCGTTTAAAATCTGGCTGCGCTCGTTCCACAGGAATTTGTAAGCCTGGAGGGAAAAATCCCGGGGGATGAGCTGGTAGCCCAATTGCTTGATGCTGTTCTCATCGGTGATGGAGATTAAGAACACCACCACAAAGGGCAGGAAGCAGGCCAGGGCAAAAAACAGCATGACGGCATTGAAGGCCAAATTGGTGGGGGCCTTGATGCGGTTTAATTTGTTGTCCTTGTGGACTTCTTTTTCGTAATTCTTTTCCATGTCAGCCTCCCACTAAATCAGGGCGTTGTCCGGGTCGATGCGCCGGATCAAGGCGTTGGCCAGTAGGATGGTGATGCAGCAGGCCACCGACTGGATGAAGGTGGGCGCCGCAATCATGCCGTAGGGCATGGAGGAGCGCAGGCTCTGGAAGACGAAGGTGTCAATGGTAGCGGACACATTGTAAATGGACTGCGGAATCCCCTGCGTGACCTGGTAGAAGAGGCCGAAGTCCGAATAGAAGATGCGGCCCACGGACAGGATGAACATCATGATCATCATGGGCTTGAGGCTGGGCAGGGTGATGTAGCGCACCTGCTGGGGCTTGGTGGCCCCGTCAATCACCGCGGCTTCGTACAGGCTGTGGTCAATGCCGGTGATGGCCGCCAAATAGATGACCATGCCGTTGCCCACGCCCTTCCAGAGGTTTAACAGCGGAAAGGCGAAGACCCAGAAGCGGGGTGTGCGGTAGAAGTTGGTGGGCACCATGCCCGCCGCCTTTTGCATACTGACCACAATGCCGTTTTGCGCGTTTAAGAAGGCATAGACAAAATAACTGACCACAACCCAGCTTAAAAAGTGGGGGAAGAACATCATGGTCTGGTAGGCCTTGGCGCCGCGCTGGTTGCGCAGCATGGAGATGATGATGGCCAAAGTGACCGGCACCACGATGCCCAGGATAATAAAGACGATGTTGTAGGCGATGGTGTTGCGCAGCAAAATCCAGATCCTGCCGCCCATGAACAGGTATTTAAAGTTAGAAAGCCCCGCCCACTGGCTGTTGAGCAGGCTTCGGAAGAAGGACGCCCCGGGCGTGATTTTATAGTTGAGGAAGGGGAGGATGATGCCGAACATGGGAAGGTAGCAGAAGATGAGGTACCACAGGCTGGTGGGAAGCGCGAGGATGCTCAGCTCTGTGTCGTCACGTGTCCATTTTTTGCGGCGCACTTTGACTTCCTTCACAGGCTGCTGATGATGAGCAACAGACATGGAGCCCCTCCTTTCAGGACGATTCATTGGTTTCTACTTTCATTTGCGTACTTTATCTTAGCAATGCCTCCGCCGCTTGTCAATGAGTATGCAGGGAATTAAGGCCTGAAACTTGGTTGTATACAACAAGTTTTGCGGGATTTTCTCAAAACAGACAAACGAAAAAGACGCAAAAAAGTGCAAGTTTACACATTGCTGTGCATGAATATTCGCCGCCCGCGCGTTTGATGGGCGAAGGACGGGCGGGTAAATCCCGGGCAGCCCGGCTGCGGCCTTCCTTTCTTTACGCGTATAAAGCGCTTGTGTTATACTGTTAGCAAAGAATTGTATGGTGGAGGGCGTATGGCGCTAATCGATGTGATCGCGGCCAAGAAATTCGGCCACGAATTGACAAAGGAGCAACTGGCGGAGTTTGCGAAGGCTGCCACTGACCCGGCGACGCCGGATTACCAGCTGGCCGCGCTCTTAATGGCGATTCGCTTAAACGGGATGAGCGATCAGGAAACAGCGGAATTGACCCTGGCCATGGCGGAAACCGGCGATATCCTCAGCCCCGATGTGGGCGGCGTGCCGGTGGACAAACATTCCACCGGCGGCGTGGGCGACACCACTACGCTGATTTTGGCGCCCCTGGTGGCGGCTTGCGGCGGCAAGGTGGTGAAGATGTCCGGCCGGGGCCTGGGCCATACCGGCGGTACGCTGGACAAGCTGGAGAGCATCAAGGGCTTTCAGATTGAGCTGTCAGAGGAGGACTTCCTGCGCATCGCGCGGGAGGTGGGCTGCTGCGTGGTGGGGCAAACGGGTGAGCTGGCGCCGGCGGACAAGCGCCTATACGCGCTGCGGGACGTCACCAGCACGGTAGACAGCATCCCCTTAATCGCCTCCTCTGTGATGAGTAAAAAACTGGCGGGCGGGGCAAAAGGCATTGTGCTGGATGTCAAACTGGGCACGGGCGCCCTGATGAAAACCAAGGAGGACAGCCTGGCCTTGGCGCGCGCGATGTGTGACATCGGCAGGCGCGCGGGGCGGGAGATGGCCGCCCTCCTCACCAGCATGGATGAGCCGCTGGGCAGCCATGTGGGCAACGCGCTGGAGGTCAAAGAGGCCATCGACACGCTGGCAGGCCGGGTGACGGGCCCGCTTTTGGAGGTGTCTCTGGCCTTAGGCGCGCAGATGCTCTTAGCCGGCGGCCAGGCACAAAATGAAGAGGACGCCCGCATGAAGCTGAAACAGGCGCTTTTAGACGGCAGCGGCCTTGACAAATTTAAGCAGATGATTGCCGCCCAGGGCGGGGACGCCCGGGTGTGCGAGGATACCAGCCTCCTGCCGCAGGCTAGCATGAGGACAGAGATAAAGTCCCAGCAGGAAGGCTATATCTGCGGCATGAAGACCGAGCAATTGGGCCTGGCTGCGCAAATTCTGGGCGCGGGCAGATTGCGCAAGGAAGATGTCATTGACTATGCAGCGGGGTATATCCTAAAGAAGCGCATTGGGGACTTTGTGAACAAGGGCGAGGTCATCGCGGTGCTGCATCATGAGGCGACAGCGCCGCATGAAAAAGCCGCTAGTATGCTGATAGACGCCCTGCAGTTTTCAAAGGATCAACCGCAAAAACAGGCGCTGATCCACGCGACAATCGCGCGGGACGGAAAGGAAACCACATGGAACTGAAAAACAAGAAATGGCTGCCGCTGCTGCTGGCGCTGCTGCTGGCACTAGCCATGATCCCTGCCTTGGCGCAAACCGAAGCGGAAGAGCCCGAGGCTGAGCAGGAGCACTTCTTCGCGCAGCTGGAGCTGACCTACTTGGACGGCACCCCCTTTGACACCTCCGTGTTTTTGGGCAAGCCGGTCTTTCTCAACATCTGGGCCACCTGGTGCCCGCCCTGTGTGACCGAAATGCCCATTTTAGACGAGTTGGCGAAGGAATATGAGGACAAGATCTCCATCATCGGCCTGCACGCGGAAAGCCTGACGGTGTCCAAGGAAGGCGAGCTGGTGGATGATGAGGAAAAGATTGCCCTGGCAAAGGAAATGAAGGAGAACATGAGCCTGAATTATGCCTTGATCAACCCGGACCGCACGCTGTTCATCCTGATGAATGACCCGCAGTACGGCCTGCAGGTGACGGCCCTGCCCACCACCTGGATGATTGACGCGGAGGGCTATGTGCGCGAGATCATCCCCGGCGCCAAAACCAAGGAAGGCTGGGCGGAAGCGATTGACAGCTTCCTTGAGAAGATGCAGGAAGAGGAAGACAGCAAAACCGAAGGCTGAACCCACGGATTAATACGCTTTACAAACGCGGGGGGGTGATCCCCCCGCGATGAAAGGAAGGAACCCATGAAAAACCGACTGATGATCATCCTTGCCCTCATCCTGATGCTGGCCATGCCAACGCTGGCGGAGGAGGAAGCAGCCCCCATCAAGCTGGCGGAGATTGAGCTGTTTAACCAGACGCTGCTTGAGCGCGCGGTGGCGGAGGAGCAGCCCACCTTTTTGGACGAGGGCAATTACATCGTCCGCGGGGAGGGCTATGAACTGCTGCTGGGCAGCGAGGACGTCAGCACGGACAGCCTGGTGCTGGGTGCGGCCATCCACTGGATTGGCGAGCACGCCCAGACGGCGGAAAACAAGCTGACCGGGCCGCGGGATACCGCCCCGGGCTTGAGCCTGGAGGCGCTGCTTGCGCGCTTTTCCAATGACAACCAGTACCTGGCCGGCCGCCCGGACAGCGCGGTGCTCTATATTGACGGCGAACTGCCCGCGGCTGTTTCCGTGGGCTTTATTACCCGCGATGGCCAGAACGTGCAGATGGTGGAGCACGATGTCTACTACCAGGCGGGTGAGGGCGTGATGCGCGAGGGCATCCAGTTTACCATCGAATCCGGCGACATCACCGCCATCCGCAGCTTTGCCGCAAAAGAAGCCTTAAGCCAGCAGGCCGCGGCGGATGAGTTGCAAGCCCTGCGCGATTTGCAGGAGGAGAACGCCTACATCGCCTTTGGCGACATGGCGGGCAGCCGCTTGGCCCGGGAGGACATGGTGCTGGCGGGCCTGGATTTCTTTGATACAGACTATGACGCCGCGGTCCTGGCTTTGGGTGAGCCCGCCAATGAGGAGCGCCACGAAGACAGCGACGGCAGCACGCTCATCACCTGCCAGTGGCAGGGCCTGGAGGCGGTGTTCCGCCAAAAGGATGGCGCTTCCCGCGCGATTCGCATCACTGCGCAGGGCGAAGGCGTCTTTGAAGGCCCGCGCGGGCTGCGGCTGGGGGATACCCTGGCGCAGGCGCTCTCCCGCTTTGAGCATTCCGGCACCCTGGATGAGGACGGCGGCGCCTTGTATGGGGACGCCCAAAACCAGCAGGCGCCCTATGGCCTGATGCGCATCAACCCGGAAAACACCATGCTGTATTACGCCATTGCCACAGAAACAGGCAAAGCGGGTTTCGTGCTGGAGTTCGTGGAGGACATCCTGGTCAACATGAGCCTGACCACCCTGTAACCAACAAAAAGCGCGGCCTGCGCTTTTTTCGCTTGTTTTCACACGACAAGAGGAGTTGCCATGAAAATCAACCTATCCTGCCCGGTCGAGCTGTGGCATTTTAAACTGCCTACGCGGGACTATCCGGTTGTCCGGCTGAACCTGTTCAACCTGTCTGACAAGGCGGTGACCTCCATCCAGGCGGCGCTGCTGAGTTTTGATGAGGAAGGCAACCAGTTCATGCGGCAGGTGGAGCGGGTGAACGGCCTTGCGGGCGATGCCCGCAGCGCCTTTGAGGTGATGATCGCCGTGGAGGATGGCCACCTGGCGCACTACATGGACTTCATCATCGAGAAGGTGTGGTTTGAGGACGGCACCGTGTGGCGCCGCGGGACAGGCGAGTTGTCCGAGTACAAGCCCAACCGGCTGGAGCCGTCCAGGCAATTGGATTTGCTGCGCCAGATGGCGGGCGCGGACGCCATGGGCTACCCCAGCGACCAGGGCGCGGTGTGGGTGTGCCTGTGCGGGCGGCCCAAC
>CAYFUH010000035.1:0-15042 GCA_964346355.1 uncultured Christensenella sp.
GAACTGTTCATGGAATATACGTAATTCTAAAAAGATACTAACACGATTCACCTTGGATATCAAACAATATGTTGACGCTGTCATCTACAAGCGGCTTTTTGACAATCCCCCATGGATAGGCTATCTTATCTACAAAATCGCATTGCAGACCATGAAGCCGGAGGAGATATACATGAAACCGTTTAAATGGGGGGTTCTCGCACCAGGCACCATTGCCCACCGCTTCTGCCAGGGTTTGGCAGTCATCAAGGACGCGACACCGTGGGCCGTTGGCTCGCGGGATCTGGGCAGGGCGAAGGCGTTTGCGGATCAGTATGGCTTTCATAAAGCATACGGCAGCTATGAGCAGCTGGCAAAAGACAGCGATGTCGATGCCATCTATGTGGCAACACCGCATCCAATGCACGAAGCGGCCGTGTTGACCTGCCTTGATCATGGCAAGGCTGTGCTGTGTGAGAAGCCCTTCGCTGTCAATCACAAGCAGGCGCAGAACATGGTCAATCGCGCGCGGGAAAACAAGGTTTTCTTGATGGAGGCGATGTGGACGCGCTTTTTGCCCGCCGTGAGGAAGGCCGTCAGCCTGGTGGAAGCCGGCGCCATTGGCAAGGTGCGGCATGTAAACGCTGACTTTGGCTTCAGGAGCGATATTGACCCAAACGGGCGGCTGTTCGCCCCGCAAATGGCAGGCGGGTCGCTGCTGGATGTGGGGGTTTACAACCTGGCTTTTTGCAGCATGATCTATAAAAGACAGCCCGACCATATTTCGTCTCATCTGCAGCTTGGCCAAACCGGCGTGGATGAGGTTGCGGCTGCCATGCTCCAATACGAAGGCGGCGCGACCGCCTTTGTGCTGTCCGCCATCCGGCTCAACACCCTGCACGAGGCCGTCATCTATGGTGAACAGGGCCATATCAAGCTGCCCTCTTATTGGAATAGCACCCAAGTCATCCTAAGCAACCACGAAGGCGAACAGGTCTTCGAATTACCATATGAGGCAAGCGGTTTTCAGTTTGAAGCCATGGAGGTGATGGCGTGCATGCGATTCGGCCAGACCGAATCCCCGCTCATGCCGCTGGACGAGACGCTCGCCCTGGCCGCAACCATGGACAAGATCCGCCGGGATAACGGCCTCATCTACCCGTTTGAGGAGGGCCTTCTCTGATGCGCGCGATGTTTCTGCCAGACAACGCGCTCAATATCAACTGAATCCAAAAAATCCGAACCGCACCTGAATCGGCAAGTGGGTTCGGATTCTTTTGATATCAGGCGAATTTTGTACTACTTACTGCTATAATATCAGAGGACGGTACAAATCACAAATGGTAAGATATTAGCCATAAAGACAGAAAAGAGGCCTTTGCCAATGAATCAGCAGGAAATCAGGGCGCAGATGTGCGAGGTATGCCACAAAATGTGGCTGTTGGGCTGGGTCGCCGCCAATGACGGCAACGTCAGCGCGAAGCTGCCGGACGGCACCTTTTTGTGCACGCCCACCGGCATCTCCAAAAGCTTCATTAAAGAGGACATGCTTTTGCGCGTGGACCAAGACCTTCATATCATCGAGGGCAATCCCGGCTACAAACCCTCCAGCGAGATGAAGATGCACATGCGCTGCTATGTTGAGCGGCCGGACGTGGGCGCGGTGGTGCACGCGCACCCGCCAACCGCCACGGGGTACGCGGTCGCGGGGAAGAGCCTGGACGACTACTCGATGATTGAAACCGTGGTCACCATGGGCTCCATCCCGCTCACACCCTATGGCACACCCTCCACCTATGAGGTGCCCGAGGCCATCGCGCCCTATCTGCAAGAGCACGATGTGGTGCTGCTGCAAAACCATGGCGCGCTTGCTGTGGGCGCGGACTTACTCACAGCCTACTACCGCATGGAAACGCTGGAATTGTTTGCCAAGATCAGCCTGGTCGCCCACCAGTTGGGCGGCGCTAAGGAGATTCCCGAAGAACAGATCAATAAACTGCTTGACTTGCGCGAAAACTATTACAAGGTGTCCGGACGGCACCCTGGCTACAAGAAATACCCCACACAGAAGGAGGACTGACATGCTGTATCCCAAAATCGGTATCCGACCCACCATCGACGGCCGCTGGGGCGGCGTGCGCGAAGGCTTGGAAGCCCAGACCATGGCCATGGCTGCTTCCGCCAAGGCGCTTATTGAAACCCTGTGCTATCCGGACGGCAGCCCGGTGCAGGTCGTTATCTCACCCACCACCATTGGCGGCGGGGCGGAAGCAGCAGCGTGCGAGGACTTCTTCAGCACGCAAAACGTGGTCGCCACGCTTACCGTCACCCCCTGCTGGTGCTATGGGATGGAAACCTTTGACATGAACCCGGGCACCATCAAGGCGGTCTGGGGCTTCAACGGCACCGAGCGCCCGGGCGCGGTCTACCTGGCGGCGGTGCTGGCCGCCTATGCGCAAAAGGGCCTGCCCGCTTTTTCCATCTATGGGCGGGATGTGCAGGACGCGGCGGATACCTCCGTGCCGGATGATGTACAGGAGAAGATCCTCACCTTCGCCCGCTGCGCGGTCGCTGTGGGCTGGATGAAGAACAAGTCCTATGTCAACCTGGGTGGTATCTCCATGGGCATTGCCGGCAGCTACTGCGATACCAACATGCTGCAAAAATTCTTCGGCATCCGCGCGGAGTGGGTGGATATGACAGAGGTGCTGCGCCGCATCACCCTGAAGATTTATGACCAGGACGAGTACGAGAAGGCCATAGCCTGGATCCTCAAAAACTGCAAGGAAGGCTTTGATACCAACGCCGGCAAAAACCTGCCGGAGATCATCACGCGCTCCAAGGTTGTCCCGCCGGATCAGGACTGGGAATTCATCGCCAAGATGACGCTGGTTGTGCGCGATATCCTGTATGGGAACCCCAAACTGGCGGACATGGGCTGGCACGAGGAATCCCTGGGCAAAAACGCCCTGCTGGGCGGTTTCCAGGGCCAGCGCCAGTGGACAGACTGGCTGCCCAATGCTGATTTTACCGAGGCTATCATGGCCAGCACCTTTGACTGGAACGGTCCCAAACAGCCCACACCCTTTGCCACGGAGAACGACACCTTAAACGGCATATCCATGATGCTGGGGACCCTGCTCACCAACACAGCGCCCTGCTTCCACGATGTGCGCACCTACTGGAGCCCGGAGGCAGTCAGGCGCGTTGCCGGCAAGGAGTTATCAGGTGCAGCGGCTGGCGGCTTTATCCACTTAATCAACTCCGGCGCCACGGCGCTGGATTGCACGGGCGCTGCCGATGGCAAAATGAAGCCTTTCTGGGAGATGACGGAGGAAAACATCCAGGCTTGTCTGGATGCGACCGACTGGTGCCGCGCCAACTACGAATATTTCCGCGGCGGCGGTTTCTCCAGCCACTTTAAAACCATGGCGGAAATGCCTGTCACCATGCTGCGCGCCAATGTGGTGGACGGTGTGGGCATTACCCTGCAGATTGCCGAGGGGCAAACCATCACCCTGCCGGATGATGTGCACCAGGCGCTGGACAAACGCACGGACCCCACCTGGCCCACCACCTGGTTTGTGCCGCGCACAACCGGCGAAGGCGCTTTCCGCGATGTGTACAGCGTGATGGCCAACTGGGGCGCCAACCACGGCGTGACCGTCTATGGCCATGTGGGCGCCCAGTTAGTGACCTTGTGCGCCATGCTGCGCATCCCGGTCAACATGCACAACGTGCCGGAGGAGCAGATCTACCGCCCGCACAGCTGGTCCGGCTTTGGCACACAGGACAGCCAGGCCGCGGACTACGCCGCCTGCCGCCACTACGGACCCATCTATGGTTGAACATAAGGTGAGCCCGATTGACCTTTCGTCTTGCCATTGGCATCGGCATCATAGACCATCAGAAAAAAGAACGCCGCAGGCGCTCTTCAGATTGATTGCGACTTCTTTCCGCTTAAAATAGATAGAGCCTAAGCCCCCTGCGCGTACCTGGAAAGAAACTGCCGGGTGCGCTCTTCTTTTGGCTGGCCAAACACCTGATCCGGCGGGCCTTCTTCCACGATGACGCCCTGGTCCATAAATATCACATGGTCAGCCACATCGCGGGCAAAAGCCATCTCATGGGTCACAATCAGCATGGTGGTGCGTTTGTCTGCCAGGCTGCGCACCACGCGCAGCACCTCACCGGTCAGCTCCGGGTCAAGCGCGGAGGTGGGCTCATCAAAGCAGAGGATCTTGGGCTTAAGCGCCAGCGCCCGGGCGATGGCTACGCGCTGCTGCTGCCCGCCGGAGAGCTGGTGGGGGTATGCGTTTTCCTTGTCGGAAAGCCCCATCTGATGCAAAAGCGCGCGGGCGTTGTCTACAATGGCGCTGTGTTTAACCTGCTTCCTGCCGCGGCTAAGCAGTTCCACCGCAAGCGTTATGTTGCGCAGCACCGTATACTGCGGGAACAGGTGGAAGGACTGGAATACCAGGCCGAAGTTGAGCCGCCGGAAGCGCACATCAGCCTCGCTGAGGCGTTTTTGCTGCCCGGCGTCCAGCAGCAGTTCGCCATCTACCCAGATGCGCCCGCTGTCGGGATACTCCAGGAAGTTCAGGCAGCGCAGCAGCGTTGTCTTGCCGGAGCCGGACGCGCCGATGATGGCCAGCGCCTTGCCCTGATCAAGCGAAAAATTGATGTTTTTCAACACCTCAAGTTGATCAAAGCGCTTTTCAATTCCTTCAACCACTAACAGGGGCAAGGCAAACTCCCTTCAAACACGGAAATAGTCCAGCCGCTTTTCCAATCGGCCAAATACAATGGTTAATACGCCAATAAAAACAAGGAAAAAGATGCCGGTGGAAAAGAGGGGCCAGATCAAGCCCTGGCCGGTATACTCCTGGGCCATCATCAGGATTTCCTTAATTGATATGATGCGCGCAAGCGAGGTATCCTTCACCAGGGTAATCACCTCATTGGACATCGCGGGCAGGATGCGCTTGATGACCTGCAGCAGCGTCACCCGGCGGAAGATCTGCCCCTTGGTCATGCCCAGCACCTGCCCGGCTTCCATCTGCCCGTGCGGCACACCCTGGATGCCGCCCCGAAAGATCTCTGAGAAATAGCAGGAATAGTTGATCACAAAGGCAACCGTCGCCGCTGTGAAGCGGGCGCTCATGCCAGTGCCCCAGGGCGCGCCCCAGTCCAGCAAGCCCGGGGCGAAGAAGATGATCAGCACCTGCAATAACAGGGGCGTGCCGCGGATCACCCACACAAAAGCCTTGGTCATAAGGGCAAGCGGCTTAAAGCGGCTCATCGCGCCAAAGGCAATCAGCAAGCCCAGCGGCAGCGAAAAAAGCAGCGTCAGGAAAAACAGCTGAAGGTTCAGCTGAAAGCTGCCAAACAGGCGGCCGATGATGGTCTGTACACTGGTCATACGTTCAATTTGCAAAGGCGGCAGGGGCGTGCTTTACCCTTCCTGCCGCCAAAGGCATGTGCTTACAGGGCAAGGCCAAGCCCGTATTTTTCTGCCAGCGCTTCCAGCACGCCGTTGTCCTTCAGGGTCTGGAAGGCCTTGTTCACTGCCTCTGTCAGGTCGCTGCCCTTGCGGAAGGCAACGCCGTAGTCTTCCACATTCAGGCTGTCCACGATCGCAAGCTGAGCGTAGTCGGTGCCCTCGCCAATCGTAACGCTGGCCAAGGTCAGGTCCAGCACGGCGGCATCGGCGGTGCCCGCAGCTACCTCAATCAGGCAGGCGGTCTGCACCTCTTTGCCAATGTAGATGGCTTCCTGCAGCCCGGCGTCCGTTTTAATTGTGTCCTCGCCGGCGCTGGCAATCTCCGCCACCACGGTTTTGCCCGCGAGGGAGGCGGTATTTTCATAGTCGCTGCCAACCTTCATCACCACCACCTGCGCGTTTTTCACATAGGGGATGGTAATGCTCATGTTTTCCTTGCGCTCATCGGTGATCGTCAGGCCGTTCCAGATGCAGTCAATCGCCTTGGCGGCCAGCTCGACCTCCTTGGTCTCCCAGTTGATCTCCAAAAACTCCGGCTCAAGGCCCAGCAACTCGCACACCGCCATGGCCAGCTCGGTATCAAAGCCGGTAAAGCTGCCCTCCTCATCGGTGTAGTTCATCGGTTTGTAAACCGTGTAACCGATGATCAGCTTGCCCTTTTCCTTGACATAGGCAAGGTCGCTCTCCTGCGCTGATGCAACAGAAGCGGATGCCGCAAGCAACATCAGGACCATCATGCAGATTAGGATCTTTCTCAACATCTTCATTCCCTCCGTCATCGTCTAGAATATTATTCGCTTATCCTACACCAAGAAAACGATTTATGACAGGGGAAAACTGTATTTATTTTGAATATGATGGATATATATGCAAAAAATGCGTGCCCGAGCCGCGCATCAACGAAAAACGCCGGGTGCTGGTTCATTCAGCGCCCGGCATGCCCTGCCTTATACAAAAGGCTTTTTATTTTTCAGGTCCTAATTGGTACAGCCGCCCTTCATCTGTGACAAGGTACAAATAACCGTCCGGGCTGGCGGCAACATCCCGGAAGCGCTGGCCTTGATCCGCCAGCAAGCGCTCCTCACCGGATACCATGTCGCCGTCCAGACGCAGGCGAACCACATGGTTGCCCGCCAGCCCGCCGATAAACAGGTTGTTTTGCCATTCAGGGATGACGTTAGCGGCATAAAAATCCATGCCGGAGATGGCCGGCGTCGGGTCCCAGTAGTACATGGGCTGCTCCAGGCCCTCCTTTTGGGTGATGCCCTCCAGGACGCGGTCATGGGAGTATTCCAGCCCATAGGTAATAATTGGCCAGCCGTAGTTTAGCCCAGGCTTGATCAGGTTGATCTCATCCCCGCCCAGGGGCCCCATTTCACCGGCGTATAATTCCCCGGTCACCGGATGGATGGCCAACCCCTGCACATTGCGGTGGCCCATGGAGTACAATTGCGGCATCGCCCCGCTGTTTGCGATGAAAGGGTTGTCAGGCAAGGGGTTCCCGTCCCGGTCCATGCGCAGGATCTTGCCCAGGCCGCTGGCCTTGTCATGCGGGTGCAGGTGGCTGTAATCATGCTGGCGGTCACCGGTGGACAAAAAGAGCGTGTCATTGTCCACAAACGAGATCCGGCTGCCAAAATGCCCGGCGCCAGGAACGGCAGGCAGTGCCTCAAACAGCAATTCGGCATCCGCCAGGCTGCTCTCATCATCAGCCAGCCTGGCCCGGCCAAGCGCGGTCACCGCGATGTCGTCAACCGGCCGTGAGAAGCTGAAATACAGCTGTCTGCTGGTTTCAAAATCCGGCGCGGGCACCAGGTCCAACAGGCCGCCCTGCCCGTCATAGGCTACGGGCAGGAAGCCCTCAATGGGGGAGGAGAGGCCGCCTGCCTCGCTGTAAATGCGCATCGTCCCGCGCTTTTCGCTGATGATCAGCCGTCCATCCGGCAGGACGGACACAGCCCAGGGGCTGGCCAAGTCCTGGCTGAGGATGCGGATAAAATAGGGGGTTTGGGTTTTCATGCCCGGTGCCCGGGTCTGGCCGGGGAAGGCGGGCTGGTAGCTGCTAAAAGGGTCACGGTCCTCCACCGGCGGCAAGTTTTCAGCGTGGATTGGCAGCGTCAAGGTGAGCAACAGGACAAGCATCAACAAGGGAGCAAGAACAAATCTGTGTCGTTTCATACTGCACCTCCTGATTTGTTTTCCTGTTTATAATGTACCCGCTCAACAATAAGCCGGCGCAGCCAGGCAGGTCACATTTGCAGGGCAGTCATACACACCGGACAGTCCAAATGATGCGCGAAAAGAGCCTGTTCTTTTGATGGATTCCGTTAAAACAACCTACCCATCGTGCCCAATATGGTATCATTGAGCCAATTGACGGAGGTGGTTGGCATGTTGATCAAGCTCATGATCCTTTTTTTGATGGCGGCATTCTTTTTGTTTGAGGTATATAAGCACCTGTTAAGCGCGCGCCAGCGCAAACTCAGCCTGCCCCAGAACGTGCGGGACATCTATGACGCCCAGAAATACCAAACCTGGTCGGCCTATTCAACAGAAACAAACCGCGTCGGCCTGACAGAACAAGGCGTTCAGTTCGCCTTGAGCTTTTTACTGCTGCTGTTGAACGTCCACGCCAGGCTGTCTGGCATCCTGCCCCAGGGCATGTGGGCCAACAGCATCCTACTGGTGGTCGCAGACATGCTCATCGCTGTGCCAATCGGCGTGTACTTCGCCTGGGTCCAGCAGATGCGCGTGGAAGAGAAATACGGCTTTAACCGCAGCACAAAGAAAACCTTCATCACCGACCAGATCAAGCAGGTGATGATTGGCTTGGTTTTGATGACAAGTATCCTGTGCCTCTATATCCTTTTTTATGAGTTGCTGGGCTTGTGGGGCTTCATCCTGCTGTTTGCGGCGCTGGCGGTCATCATCACGCTGATCACCACGTTTTCCATGCAACTAAGCAAGCTGTTCAACAAATATGAGCCGCTGCCGGAGGGCGAGCTGCGCAGCAGGCTAAAAGGCCTGTTTGAGAAGCACGGCTACACCCTGCGGCATGTCTATGTGATGGACGCGTCAAAGCGCACCAGCAAGGTCAACGCCTATTGCACCGGCCTTGGCAAAAACAAAGAGATTGCCCTGTATGACAACCTGGTGGCAAACTATACGCCCGATGAGATCACCGCGGTGTTCGCGCATGAGTTGGCCCATTTCCATTTCCGTGACACCATGATGCTCAACCTGGCCAACATGCTCACCTTCCTGCCCATGATCGCGCTGCTATTGGTGATGTCAGTTGTGCCCGCCTTTTGCCAGGCCTTTGGTTTTGCGGGCATGCACTATGGCATGGTATATATCCTGATGGGGCACCTGATGCAGGCGGTGCTGCTTCCAGTGCGAGTGCCTGTGATGGCCTATATGCGCGCCTGCGAATACCGCGCGGATGCGTTTGCTGTGCAAAACGGCTATGGGGAGGCGTTGATCAGCGCGCTCAAGCGTTTGTGCAAGGACAACCTGGCTGATTTGAACCCCCACCCGCTGATTGTGACGCTGGAACACAGCCATCCAACCCTCAGCCAGCGCATTGCGGCGGTATCGGCGAAGATGGCCGAAAAATAGGAATTGTTTATAATTTAATTATAATAACAGCACACCCACAGCCGCTACAACGCTTAAGGTGATGAGGTTCACAGCGCTGTTGGTCATCAGCGGGCAGCCGGAAAGCACCGGGTCCCCTTCGTTTGCGGGCACCTCCTGGATGCGGCCGTTTTGGCCTTCATACTTGGCTTGCAAAAGGGCACCCAGCAGGCTGTCAACCAGCGTGCCCACAAAGCCCAGCAGGCTGCAGAGGATGAAGCCCTTGATGCCAAACTGCGGCAGGGCGAAAAGCGACAGCATCCCGCTGCCCATGATGCCCGCCATCAGGCCAATCCAGGTCACACCGCCGGACAGGCCGCGGGGGAGGGGCTTGCCGTTGATGATGCTGAACACCTGCCCGCTTGACAGCATGCCGTATTCAGAGGACAGGGTGTCTGCGGCCGCTGCGGCAAAGACCGCGAAGGCAGGCAAAATCAGGCGCTGATCACCCAAAATATACGCAAGCCACACCAGGACGCTGGCTGGCAGGGAGTTGCTGAGCACCTGTTTCCAGCTGCGCGCGCCCCCTTGCGCCTGCAGCGCCTCCGCTGCTTTTTTCTGGTTGTTCTTCAGTTTGCTGGCGATGGATCCAATCAGGAAGAAGACGAGCAGGCTGGCCCCCAGCCACGCGCCGCCCAGGGCATACAAGGTCTGCCCGGACAGCAAGGCTGCCACAGCACCGGCAGCGGTAAGCACCTTCCAGCGCATGGCCAACCAGATGATGACCAGGCAAATCAACAAAAACACATATAAGCCGGTTTCGCCAAATTGCAGGCACAAGGTGGCAAACAGACCGGCGCCCACCGGCAGGCTCAGGTTGTCACAGCCTTCTTTCCCGGTCAATTCAATGAAGCCTGACAGGGCTGAAGTGAGCAGCGCGATGAGGAGGATGTGCGGCGTGTCCACGGTGCGCAGGGCGCCCTGTCCCTGGAAGACAAGCAGGCATACCAGTGTAATCACAAAGGCCAAACCAGTCACCACAGCGCTGCCCAGCAAGGTTTTCTCCGGCGCGAAGGGAAAGGGGCGCCGTTTGCCCCAGCGCTTGCCTGCAATGGCTGCCAGCCCATCGCCATACACCATGATGAAAAGCCCAATAAAGGATAAGGTGGGCCATTTCAAAAAGAAGGCGGCAGTTGTTAATACCAGCATGCTGATGGCGTAATAGATGGTGCCAAAGCCGTCATTTTGCCGCTCCATGGCGGGAATAAAACGGTATTTGTGGTTGAGGGTGTTGACCAGCAGCGCGTTGAGCGGCACGATGACAAGCGCCCACCACGCTGTAAAAATCGGGGTTAAAAAGACCCAGTTTCCCACCAGGATGTGAATCAGCTTGCGCGGGATCTCCGGATCCCTCTTTTGTTTTTTGGCGTACAGGCTGACCAGACCCAGCACCAGCAGGATATAGATGTAGGAAATGATGACGCCATAAATGTTTTGCATGGTGTACCTCACAGGAAGGCCGTATCAGATTCTTGGAGCACAATAGCTGGCTTAACGCGCGCTGCATCCTTTTAGATAGCTGCCCACTTAGCGTACTGGTGCAGGAGCGGGCGGTAAAACAATTATATACCCTTCCTGGCGCACCGCGTCGCCAATCGGTTGGTCGTCCCCACAGCCGCATTGAAGTTTTCCGGGGGTTGGCTGTGGCCTCTGCTTGACAGCCCAAAGCCTACACCGCATACTGGCACAATCACGGTTTGGGAGCGGCAGGACAAGGATGAGCGCGCACAGCGGGGATTTGACACAGGGCGGGATCTTAAAAAAGATCCTCCTGGTTGCGGTGCCCATTATGGGCACCCAATTGTTGCAGATGACCTACAACCTGACGGATATGTTCTGGCTGGGACGCCTGCCGCATTCCGTCACCGCGGTGGCCGCCAGCGGCCTGGCCGGCATGTTTTTGTGGCTGGGCATGGCGCTTTTGATCTTTGGGCGCCTTGGGGCGGAGATCGGCGTATCCCAAAACCTGGGTGCCGGAAACCTTCCGGCTGCCCAGGGCTATGCGGAGGACGCGGGCCGCACCGCCTTGGTATTTGGCAGTATCTATGGCTTGGTTTTATTGGTGTTCACAGGCCCCCTGGTGTCCCTCCTGCGCGTGCAGGAGGAGGATGTTTTCCAAGGGGCCTGCGCCTATTTGCGCATCGCGGGGATCGGCATGCCCTTTAGCTATCTGTCCGCCTCCATCACAGGCGGCTTTAATGGCGCCGGCAACTCCAAACTGGGCTTTTGGGCTAACGCCACGGGCCTCGCCGTCAACATGGTGCTGGATCCTCTGATGATTTTGGTCTGGGGCTGGGGGATTGAGGGCGCTGCCATCGCGACCGTCATCGCCCAGGGCATTGTGTGCGGGCTGTTGCTCTATTTCGCCAAACGGCATCCGGGCCGTCCCTTTGCGCATTTCCGCCTTTTTGGGCGGTTTGATCCTGCGCGCGTGCGGCAAATCATGTCCTGGGGCTTGCCGGTCGCCCTTGAAAGCGGCGCATTTACAGCGCTGGCCATGGTCGTCACCGGCATGGTCTCCGACGGCTATGGCGCGGACGCGGTGGCAGTCCAGCGGGTAGGCAGCCAGATCGAATCGCTTTCCTGGCTCATTGGCGGCGGGTTCTCCTCCGCGGTCGCAGCATTCATGGGCCAAAACTATGGGGCGCGCCAGTGGGCGCGCATCCGGCGGGGCTACCGTATCTCCCTGGGTTTTATGCTGGTATGGGAAGGTCTGATAACCATCCTGCTCAT
The DNA here is from genome assembly GCA_964346355.1 of uncultured Christensenella sp. Lineage (GTDB taxonomy): Bacteria > Bacillota > Clostridia > Christensenellales > Aristaeellaceae > UBA6115. The sequence continues at coordinate 11,852 of CAYFUH010000035.1, forward strand.
CTTCGGCGGCCGGTTCTTGTTTTCCCTGTTTTTAAGTGAACCGCCGCACCTTGTGGTGATGGGTGGCGAATACCTGATGATCCTGGCCGGCTGCCAGGTCTTTATGGCGCTGGAAGGCACCTGCGCGGGTACCTTTCGCGGGATTGGGCAAACGCTGCCGCCCAGCATCTCCAGCATCACCTCCAACCTCATCCGCCCTTTCCTGTGCTGGGCTTTGGCGCAGCGGATGGGGCTCAACGGTTTCTGGCTGGGCGTTACCTTATCAGCCAGCCTGCGGGGCCTTATGATGTTTGTGTGGTTTACCCTATATCAGCGCAAGCTGCCGCATCACAATGAAATCGTGTCCGCCTAAGGGGTAGCATCAACGGGTGCCATAGGACAGGCATAATTATGGACCAAATCCTGTTATTAATTTACCAGGATTTGTTTTATATGCGACAAAAGGATGTAATTTGCTGTTAACGATGCAAATAGATCACAAGTGTTTGAAGTTGAAATCGCCGGGTAGAAAACCAATGTCATAGTCACCCTGCGTTTGGAGATAAAATTTGTATCATTTTTATTGCTGAGTATGACGAATAATTTAGTGATTCAAGGACGCACCTTATCTTGACAGAGGAGATTGTTACAGAAAAAGTCCATGCATGAGCCACTGTTTATGACATCTAACTGACTTATCCGGATGATGCACTTTTTATCAGAAATCCTCTTGACTTTTGCTCGAAGCGGACATAAAATAGCCGTGAGAAGTATTATTTGTACAATGGCAGTCCCCTTCTATTATCGCGTTGTCCGGTTGAAACAATGCTCGTATTCAAAAAACAATCATTTATTTATTCAGGTGCAAGATCATTGCAGCTTGATTATCGCCATATAAAACCTGAAAACACGGGGAGGGTAACATGAACACGAAGAAAAAACGGCTCACAGCAATTCTTGTTGCACTGGTACTGGGCGTGCTGATGACAGGACCAGTCAGCGCAGCGCCCGATCAACCGGTAACGATTGCTTCCGCGACCAGACTGACCGGGGCGTTTTTCACGTCTCAGTGGGGTGACAACACCTCAGATGTGGAGGTGCGTTTGCTTGTAAACGGCTACCCAACCGTCGTTTATACGTCGCAAAACACCACCGCTTTCAACCCCACGGTCGTGGCAGATATTAATGAGGCGCCCATTGGCGAGGACAAGCTGTTTACCATCCATTTAAAGGATGGTCTTCTTTTTGATGACGGCTCGCCCATCACCGCGAAGGACTATGTGTTCTCCCTGCTGCTGCAGGCGTCGCCGGCGATGCGCGCCCTGGGCGGCGCGCCGGCGGATCTGTCCCACCTGGCAGGCTTTGCGGAATACGCCCAGGAACAGACCGAAGTCTTCTCTGGTGTGCGCCTGCTGGACGATCTGTCCTTCTCCCTGGTGCTAAAGAAGGACAAGGTTCCTTTCTTCTATGAAAAATCCTTCCTGATGGTCGATCCCTACCCCATGGCAGTCCTGGCGCCGGGTGTCCAGGTTGTTGATACAGATGAGGGGGCAAAGCTGGAACCAGCGCTGAGTGCGGAATTGCTGCAGCAAACCATCCTGGATCCTGTCAGCGGGTACCTGGTGCGCCCTGTCCCCGGCAGCGGCCCTTATAAGCTTGCCAGTTACAACGCGGAAGCTGGCGAAGCCGTTTTCGAAGCAAACCCGCACTTCCTCGGTAATCACGAAGGAAGAAAGCCGGCAATTCCCAGCATCAAATTCATCCACGCAAGCGGCGATGCCGCGCTCAAGGGGCTGCAAAACGGCAGCATCGATATCATTCACAAGCTGGTTGACGGCAAGCTGATCACCCAGGGCATGAAGATGGACAAAGTTAACACAGCGGCTTATGCCAGGCGCGGGTTTGCCTTCTTTGCCTTTGATGCGCAATCAGGCGTCGCGGCCTCCAAGGCGGTGCGCCAGGCTTTTGCCTACCTTGTGGACACTGCAAAAATCACGCAGGAATACACCCAGGGCTTTGGCTGGCCAGTCTATGGCGATTATGGCTTTGGCCACTGGGCGATCGCAGAAGCTGCAGGCATCAAAGCCATCACCGATTTGCCGACGAAGGATGGCACATCCTTCGCAGCGTTTGACGAACTGCCCTTCAATCACTATGACGTCCATATCAGCCGCGCTGCTGCCTTGCTGGCAAGCGATGGCTGGACCTATAACGCAGAAGGTGAAGCCTACAAGGCCGGCCAAATCCGCCACCAAAAAACAGACCAGGGTCTTGTGCCGCTGACCCTCTCCTGGCTGCAGATTGACGGCAGCAAACTGGCCCAGACGGCGCAAAATATAATTGAAGCAAACTGCAAACGCGCGGGCATCCAGCTGAATGTCACCAAAGTCAGCCAGCAGGAGTTTTTCAACAGCTACTATGGCAATGAACCCGGAGGCCACGACCTGTACCTGCTCGCGTCAAACTTTGGCCAGGCATACGATCCCTACCACATGTTCATGAACAGTAAGAGCAAGGCCTACAGCCTGGGCCAGGCGGAGGAGAACCTGCTGGCGCTGGCAGAAGCGCTGCGCCAGACACCCGAGGGCGATCACGCGCTCTTTGTCGAGCGGTTCATGGCCTACCAAAAAGAATATAATGAGGTACTGCCCACTGTTCCGGTGTACAGCAACATCTACGTGGATCTGTACCGCGACAATATTTACAACTACAGGCCTGCAGTCCACAACAGCGCCGCTGTCGCGATTTTGTATGCGACGCGCTGATGCGGCCATGATGACACGAATTAACGCATAGGTGGAGGAGAAGGATATGAAAACTACGATTCGTTGGAAGAAGAGCATCGCCAGGTTGCTGGCTTTGGTGATGCTGCTGACCATGATGCCGATGAACGTCATCGTGCCGCATTCAGGCCTGGTCATGGCTGAGGCAGTTGAGGAAACTGCCTCGACGTCGCTGCGCGGGTATGTACGGTCCAAAACGGACGGGCTTACCCTGTGGGGCAAAAACGCTACCGTCAATTACGGCACCATCCTGCTTGCCATCGGCAAGGACAACGGGGATAAAACCACCGTTGTGTATAGGACCAAAGGCGGTGAGACCGAGACTGCCCAGGTTCGAATCCAATGGGTGGAGCTGCTCTCAGAAGGCGAGGCGGGCATCGCCCGCGGCAAATTTGCCGATGGACCAGTCAACAGCGCGACCGGGCTTCC
>CAYFUH010000036.1:0-14308 GCA_964346355.1 uncultured Christensenella sp.
CACGCCCTGCGCCAGGGCAGGCAAACAAGCTGCCAGCACCAGCAGCGCCAGCAGCAGCGACGTCATTTTTTTGTTCATTCATTCCTCCAGAGGGCATTCAAACGCCCTCCCGGCAGTATAGCACAACGCAAAAACAAAGAGGTCCGTCCCCTGCGTTTTTTACATAAATTTGGGTTTAGGTGCCAATCCCCCAGAACAGCCAGACCAGCACATAGCCCGAGACGACGGCTAAGAGGGTGAAGGGGATGGAGATGCGCATGAAGTCCCAGTTTTTGACCTCATAACCGTTTTTGCGCAGGATGCCCAGGCCGGTGATGTTGGCGGACGCGCCGATGGGGGTAATGTTGCCGCCCAAGGTGGCGCCCACCAGGAGACCAAAGTACATCACCGTGGGGTGCACGCCCAGGTGGCTGGCGATGACCGCTGTCACCGGCAGCATCGTGGCCACATAGGGGATGTTGTCAATGAAGGCGGAGAAGAGGACGGACGCCCACACGATCATGGTGTAGGCAACAAACACGTTGCCGCCGGCAAATCTGGCGAAAGCTTTGCCGATTTCCTCCACCACGCCGGCTTCGGAAATGCCCGCGATGACCACAAACAGGCCGGTCAAGAGGAGCAGGGTGAAAAAGTCAATCTCGGCCAGGGTTTCCTTGAGTGATTGAAAGGGGTTGCCGCTTTTGATCATCTCCCGGACTAAGCCGATGACCATCAGGGACATGCAGATGATGCCGTTGGTGGTCTCGGGCTTCTGGCTTTGGGGGATGAAGGAGGCCAGGATCAGCAGCAGCACGGTGCCGCCCAAGAGCAGGGTGGGGAAGTAATCGGTCACCAAAGTGCGCTCCTGCGCGGTGACGCGCTGGGTCAGCTTGCGAAACTCAATCAATAAAACCAGGGTCGCCATCAAAGCGCCGATTTGCACGATGAAAAACAGGCCGGGCCTGCCCTCGTAAAAGAAGAAATCCAGGAAGTTCATGCCGGTCTGCTTGCCCAGCAGGATGGTGGTGGTGTCCCCCACCAGGGTGGCCGCGCCCTGCAGGTTGCTGGCGATGGAGATTGCGATGATGGGCGAGACGGGGGAGATGCGCAGCTTGTGGCTGACCACCAGCGCCACCGGCGCCACCATCAAGACGGTGGCCACGTTGTCCACAAAGGCGGAAATGAGCCCGGCAAACAGCGACAGCGCGATGATGACCCATTTGACATTGGGCATTTTGTCTATGATCACGTCCGCCATCAGGGAAGGCATGCGCGATTTGATGAAGAAATACACGGTGCCCATGGTGCCCGCGATCATCATGATGACGTTCCAGTCCACAGCCCCCGGTACCCGGGAGATGGGCAGGATGCCCAGGGCGACAAAGAGGGCGGCGGACAGCAGGGCGATGTAGGCGCGGTACTTGGGGAAAACCAGCAGCGCCACATAGGTGATGAGGAAAAGCACCAGGGCCAAGACCATAAAAAAAGACCTCCAGGGAACAGTTTGTGCAATTATACCATAGCTTGCAAGGCCTACCAAATGAATTTATCCTGTATGCCGCAGGTGAATTTGGCCCATTGAGAAGTCAACATAAAACCGCCCCCATGATGTCGGGTCATGGCGGCGGTTTGTTATTAAATCAGGCAGCTGTTAATATCTAAGAATCGCGGAATAGTCCAATTCCAGCGGCCTGTCCTTGGGGTTGACCACCAGGATGTCCGCGCCGCCCTGCAACGCGTGGTCCACCACCTCGGCCATGGCGTCCAGCTGGTCTTCCTTGATGTCGTCCACGGCAACCAGCTTGCCGATGCGGCCCTCCCGCGCGGCGGTTAACATGTCACCCAGCACCGTCGCGGCCTTGCCGCCGGACCTGGCGTTGTTTAGTTCTGTTGCGAGCAGGCCCAATTCGCGCACCTCCAGCGGGCGCATGATGGCGGTGACTTCCTTTAGGATGGCCTTGTCATCCATCGCGTCCAGGGGCTTTGGAATGGTGCCGTCCAGGTATTTCTGGTCGCCCATGATCTGGCGGAAGTGGGCGATGTTCTCGGTCGTGCCGGCCAGGACAAAGTGCATGCCCGTCTCCTTGTGCAGCCGGGTGAAGGAATCGGCCAGGTAGCGGAAATACTTGCCCCTGTCCTTCTCCACTTCCTCGGGCCGCGCGCGGTGGCCGTAGTGCATGCCGGCCTTGCCGCCAAAACCGCCCACGCGCAGGTTGGCGTTGGCGTCAAAATCATCGAACAATTCGGGGAAGGACTGCTTGATCTGCGGCGTGGCCACCTGGCTTGAACCCAGCGGGTTGACCAGGTACATGGAGAAGCGGTCCCGGCTTAAATCCACCAGGTAGACATAGCCCAAAATCTCATCCAGGTGGAAGAGGGGCAGCAGGTGGAAGTGCTTGCCATACCTGTGCAGGTTTTGCACGCTGTGCTGCAGCTGGAAGACCTCCATCCGCTCGCCGGCTGCCAGGACCACGATGCCCTCCTGCGTGTGCTCCCAGAAATTCTGGTCATCATGCAGGGCTTCCATGGCCTTGATGGCGCTTTCCCAATCGCGCCGCGGGATGGTGCTGTCGATTAATTGACGCTGCAGGTTTTGCACCGCGTTTTTATAATTGATGGGGTCTGCCCGGTTGTCCGGGTGCGCGCGGTGGGTTTTGAGGTGCAGCGAAATCTTTGGCCCCTCCTGCTCCCTTGCGTATCCCAAAAAATCATTCAATTTTCGGATATCAATCATGTCACAACCTCCTTATTCGTGCTAATGACAGTATAACCAAAAACCCGGCCGAATAATCAAAACGGCCGGGCGTGCTTGTATAAACGAAGTTTTCGCTGTTTATTTGCGGACCATGATGGACTGATCCGCGCTGTTTGCAGGGACAGAAAAACCTGCTTCCCGGTACATTGCTACTTCAGCGCTTCCCCCAGCGCCCGGCATTTGGCCAGGTCGTCGGCTTCCGGCTCCAGGTGGCAGATGAGCCCGTCCTGGGCCAGCTTGGCGCCCAGGGCCTCGCAATCGGCCTGCCACAGGCGCATCCACTCGCCGTCGCCCCAGTCGTAGGAGCCAAACAGGGCCAGCTTTTTGCCGGACAGCAGGGTTTTGCAGGTTTCAAACAGGGGGGCAAAGGTATCGGCTTCCAGCTCCTCCGCGCCCATGGAGGGGCAGCCAAAGGCGATGCCCTCATAGTCCGCCAGCATGTTTGCGCTGAATTCCTCAGCGGTGAACAGGTCCGCGCCGGCCGCCTTCGCGACCTCCTGCGCCATGGCTTCGGTGTTGCCGGTGGAGCTCCAGTAAACAACTGCGTATTTTGACATGTTTGGGAAATCCTCCTATTTTTTATGGTTTCACGCGGACACAGCCAGCCGGGATACGGGCTGGCCGGCGCGGTAGCAGCGCAGGTAGACCTGGCTGCATTTTTTGAACAGCTCAAAGCGTTTTTGGGTGCGGTCCGCCTGGTCGTAGATTTTCCAGTAGCCCTTCGCCAGGTAATTTTGGCCACGATACGCGATAAAGCCCAGCACGTCCGCTAAGGGATAGTCCAAAAACAGGCCCAACTCGTGCGGGAACTCCTGCTTATCCCGAAAATTCGCGGCCAGCTGGCTTAGGGTATGGTCTAGATCGTCCAGCCTGTCATAGCCAAGGTTTTTGAGGAAGCGGGCGACCTGGGGATCAAGCAGGGTTAGCCTTAGCATCTGCGGCCGGTAGACATAGATCTGGTTGGCATGGCTGCAGCGGCACAACACGCGCGCCGCCAGGCCTCTTTTGCCAAGGTCTGCCATCAACTCGTCCAGGATGTGCCCCCAGCGCTCGGCGGGGTGGTTGCGGTAGCAAAACAAGCTGCCGGCTTTGTGCCCGGCCAGGGTGGCCGCGCAGTAGGTGATCAGCGACTCGGTAAAGTCAGCTCGAATGGTGGTGGTCATCTGTCTGGTGAAAGTCCTCCTGTCTGTATGCTTTTGGTGCCTTGGTTGAAGGTGTTGTAAGGCTGCTTTTGATACTGTCCGCCAGGGCGTTTAGCTGGTTGCCCTTCGCGGGTGTGAGGGCGGAGTTGATGTCCAGGATGTCCGGATGCAGCCGCATATCCTTCATCCCGCTGACCAAATCCGCCATCACCTCGCCCGCGGCGGGCGCCCAGGAGCCATTGGCGATGAGCGCCACGTCCCGGTTTTGTACATTGAGCGCGGCTAAATCGCGCAGCAGCGCCTCCATGGGCGCGTAGAGGCCCAGGTTGTAGGTGGGAGATGCGAACACCCAGTGGCTTAAGCGGAAGGCCTGCGCCACGATGTGGGAGACATGGGTTTTGGATACATCAAACAGGCGGATGGGCTTCACACCCAGCCCAGACAGGCGGGCCGCCAGTTTATGCACAGCCTGCTCCGTGTTGCCGTACATGGAGCCGTAGGCGATGAGCACGCCGCGCTCCTCCGGGGTATAGCTGCTCCACAGGCTGTATTTTTCCAGCATGAGCCGCAAGTCCTCCCCGCGCAGCACCGGGCCGTGCAGCGGGCAGACCTGGTTGATGGTGAGCTTTGCGGCCTTATTCAGCGCGCGCTGCACCTGGGCGCCGTATTTGCCCACAATGTTGGTGTAGTAGCGGCGGGATTCGTCCAGGTAAAGCGCCCGGTAATCATCCTCATCACAAAACAGGGCGCCGGTAAAGCCGCCGAAGGTGCCAAAGGCATCCGCGGAGAACAGGGTGCCTGTTGTTTGCTCGTAGGTGAACATCACCTCGGGCCAGTGCACCATGGGCGCCATCACAAACTGCAGGGTATGTGCGCCCAAAGACAGGGAGCTGCCCTCCTTGACCTGGAGCGTGTTGGTGAGCAGGCCCTCGCCGTAAAACTGGGTGATCAATTGAAAGGTCTTGGCGTTGCCCACCAAGGTTAGGCCCGGGTACAGGCGCAGCAGGGTGTCGATCTGGTCGCAGTGGTCCGGCTCCATATGGTTGATGACCAGATAATCAAGCCCGCGGCCATCCAGCGCCGCCTTGATGTTGTCCAAAAACTCCCGCGCGATGGCTGCGTCCACCGTGTCAATCAGCGCGGTTTTTTGATCTTTTATCAAAAAGGAGTTGTAGGTGACCCCGTCGCTTAAGGGAAACAGGTTTTCAAACAGGGCCAGCCGGCGGTCGCTGCCGCCAACCCAGATGATGTCCTTTGTGAGATGCCGAAGCACTGCCATGGTGATGCCTTCTTCCTTCTTTTTCATCCGCTTGTTAGCGAAAACTAACAAGCAACCATAGACTACTCAAAGAGACAGGAAATGTCAAGGATGCCGCGGTGCAAGCAGGCGGCTTTTTGCCCGCAAAAAAAGCCCATAAGCGGGCTTTTTTGAAAAACCAGGCCGCGCGCGCTTAGCCCGCCAGGATATGGTCGCGCAGGGCCTGCTCGTCCTTGATGATGATGACGCGGTTGCCCTCAAAATCCACATAGCCCAGATCCTTAAACTCGCCCAGTTTGCGGGTGATGCTCTCACGGGTCAATCCGGCGTAGCTGCCCAGCTCCTCGCGGTTGAGGTTTAATTCCACCCGCATGCCCTCCGCCGTCTGCGTGCCGTAGCGCGCGGCCAGGCGCAGCACCAACTCCGCCACCTTCATGCCCGCGTTGGTGGCGTACAGGCGGGTCATCAACTCCTCCGCCCAGCGGATGCGGTCATAGCTTTTTTCAAGAATTTGCTGCAGAATTCTGGGGTTGGGCAGGCACACCCGGTCAAAAAAGGCTTTGGACATCGTGCAGATGACGGCATCCTCCAGCGCCTGGCCGTTGTAGAGGTACTGGTGCCCCTTGAGCAGGTTGAGCCCGCCGACAAAGTCGCCCGGGCTGTAGATGTACATGATCTGCTCGCGCCCGTCGGGCGTGTGGGTAAAGATTTTAAACTGCCCTGCGCAGCAGATGAACAGGCGGCCCGCGCTGTCCCCGCTTTTGAAAATGAGTTCACCCTTTTTGACCCGTTTGATGGCCACATCCTGGGCCATCTCCTCAAACTCGGACACGCTTAAATGGCGCAAAAGCGGCAGCTTGCGCAGGTCGATGCCCTCCCTGATATAGGGGGAGGCATCGGCGGTGGGGTCTGCTCTGAAGTCGGTCTTGCGTTCCAAGGCGTTCTGGCTCTCTTTCTGTTGGGGGAAGGCGGGCAGCGGCAGGGGTGTAGGCGTCTGGCGCAGCTGTGCCTTGGGCAGGGTGCGCAGGTAGTAGCGGTGGGCGTAGCGCTCCAGCTGTTTTGCTTTGTCCGGGTCCATGGGCGGCACGCCCACTAAGCGATAGGGGATGCCCAGTTCCGCGTACTTGCCCACGCCCATGGTGTGGTAGGGCAAAATCTCGATCCGGTCAATGAGGAAGGCCAGCGGGCGCACCAGTTTGACCAACTCGCGCATGGCGGCTTCGTTGTCGGTGTAACCGGGCAGCATGACGTGGCGAATCCATAATTGACCGGTAAAATCGGCCTTCAGGACCTCCTCAATAAACCGGAGGAAGACCGGGAATGCGCCCTGCACCAGTGATTGGAATGTACCCGAACGGAAGGCTTTGACATCCAGAATGAGCGTATCAACCAGCGGCAGGATCCGGGGGTAGTATGTAGGCTGCCCAAACCCCGAGGTATCCACCGCGGTTGAAATGCCTTCCTTTTTGAGCAGTTGTAAGCATGCCAGCAGGAAAGCGCCCTGGGCCAGCGGCTCGCCGCCGGAGAAGGTGACACCGCCCTCCTGGCCGTAGTAGTTCTTTTGCCGCAGCGCGATATTGAGCACATCCCGCGGCGTCATCTGCCGGGCGGCGGCACTGTTCATGGGCTGGGAATCCGGGTTGTGGCAGTAGGCGCAGCGCAGGGGGCAGCCCTGCAAAAAGAAGATGGTGCGCACGCCCGGCCCGTCCACCAAGCCCATGGTTTCGATGCTGTGGATGTTGCCTGTGATTTGTGTTGCTGTATCTGTCATGCGCTACACCCGGGTATGGAAGGTGCGGCTGATGACCTCTTCCTGCTGGTCGCGGGAGAGCTGGTTAAAGCGCACCGCGTAGCCGGAGACGCGGATGGTGAGGTTGGGGTATTTCTCCGGGTGGTCCATGGCATCCTTTAGCAGCTGGCGCTCCAGCACGTTGACATTTAAGTGAAAGGCCTTCTGTTTGAAATAGCCGTCCAGGATGCCGGCCAGGTACTGCCTGCGGTCATCCGGGTTTTTGCCCAGGCTGTCCGGGATGATGGTAAAGGTGTTGGAGATGCCGTCCTGGCACACATGGCAGTAGGGGATTTTGGCGACAGAGTTTAAGGAGGCGATGGCGCCGGAGACATCCCGCCCGTGCATGGGGTTGGCGCCGGGGGCAAAGGCTTCGCCCGCTTTTCGCCCGTCCGGTGTGGCGCCCGTCTTTTTGCCGTAGACGACGTTTGAGGTGATGGTGAGCAGGGAGAGGGTGTGCTCCGCCCCGCGATAGGCGGGGTGCTTTTTGAGTTCTTCCATAAACAGCTCGGTGACCTGCACCGCCAGCTCGTCCACGCGGTCATCATCGTTGCCAAAGCAGGGGAAATGGCCCTTGATCTCAAAATCCACCGCGATGCCCTCCTCATTGCGGATGGGGCGCACGCTGGCGTATTTGATGGCGCTGAGGGAATCCGCCACGATGGATAAGCCCGCAATGCCAAAGGCCATAAAGCGGTGCACCTGCGCGTCGTGCAGGGCCATCTGGCCTGCCTCGTAGGCGTATTTGTCGTGCATGAAGTGGATGGTGTTCATGGTGTCCACATACAGGCCGGCCAGTTTGGCCAGCACTTTTTTGTAGTTGTCAAACACGGTGTCAAAGGCCAGCACCGAATCGGTGATGGGCGCGATGCCATCCATGGCCAGGAAGGGCTTGCCGGTTGTTTTATCGCGCATCACCTCGTCCTGCCCGCCGTTGATGGCGTAAAGGAGGGCCTTGGCCAGGTTGGCGCGCGCGCCGAAGAACTGCATCTCCTTGCCGATGCGCATGGCGGACACGCAGCAGGCGATGGCGTAGTCATCGCCGTAGATGCCGCGCATCAAATCGTCGTTTTCATACTGGATGGAGCCGGTCTTTATGCTTAAGTTGGCGCAGTATTCCTTGAAATCCTGCGGCAGATTCGCTGACCACAGCACCGTCATGTTGGGTTCGGGTGCGGGGCCCAGGTTGGTCAGGCTGTGCAAAAAGCGGTAGGTGGTGCGGGTGACCAGGGTGCGGCCGTCCGTGCCCATGCCGCCCAGGGACTCCGTCACCCAGGTGGGGTCGCCGGCGAACAGCTCGTCATACTCCGGCGTGCGCAAATGGCGCACCAGGCGCAGCTTGATGATGAGCTGGTCAATCAGCTCCTGCGCTTCCTCCTCGGTGATGAGGCCCGCGTCCAGGTCCCGCTGCAGGTAGATGTCCAGGAAGGCGGTGTTACGGCCCAGGGACATCGCGGCGCCGTTGTTTTCTTTGATGGCGGCCAGGTAGGCGAAATACAGCCACTGCACGGCTTCCCTGGCGCTTTGCGCGGGCGCCCCAATATCATAGCCATAGCGCGCAGCCATCTGCTGCATGGCTTTCAGCGCGCGGATCTGCTCGGACAATTCCTCCCGCAGGCGGATCCGCTCATCATGGGCGGGGCCCACCTCCCGCGCGATTTCCTGTTGTTTTTCCGCAATCAGCCGGTCTGTGCCGTACAGGGCCACGCGCCGGTAATCCCCGATGATGCGGCCGCGGCCGTAGGCGTCCGGCAGCCCGGTCAACAGACCCGCGGAGCGCGCCCTGCGCATGTCCTGGGTGTAGGCGTCAAACACGCCCTGGTTGTGCGTTTTGCGGTACTTGGTAAAGTCATGCAACTCCGGCGCCATCTGAAGGCCATAGGCTTTCAGGGCGTTTTCCACCATGCGGAAGCCGCCGTAGGGGTTCATGATGCGGCGCATGGGCTTGTCTGTCTGCAGGCCCACCACCACCTCCTTGTCCTGGTCCAGATAGCCCGGCTCAAAGGCGTCAATGCCGCTGAAGCGGTCCAGCGCCACATCCACCTGCCCGGTTTTGATCTGCTCTTGCATCAGGCTGTTTGCTAAGTCCCACAGGGCGCGGGTTTTTGGAGAAGCCTCCGTCAAAAAGGCCTCATCCCCTTCATAGGGCGTGTAGTTTTGCTGGATAAAATCGCGCACGTTAATGTGATCACACCAGGTGCCTTTTATGAATGCTTTGCGTTGTGCCATCTTCCTTCATCTCCTCCTCGTTGTACAAGGTCAGTATAGGAAGGGCGGGGCATGCTGTCAGTGATTTGAATCACTCACACGGGCCAAAAGCAACACCACCCAGGCTGCGAAAAGCAACATCCGGGTGGTGCTGGTGTTGGTACTATTGATTCGTGCTTTGCGGCTTATGGCACACAGCCTGGCTTGCACAGCCGGAACAGCCCGCGCACATGCCGCCTTTTGTCTTTTTGCTTCGTTTGATGGCAAAAAGGGCCAGGCTAACCAGGATGAGGATGATGCCGCCGATGAGGAGATCGCCCATCTTACCCTCCTTTACGCCTGCGCCGACGCAAGCTTTACGCGGTGTGGTTTGCGAAACAGCATGTACGCCAGGATGAGAAGCAGCAGGATGGCGACAGCAGTTCCCGCTGTAAAGCCGCCCTGGGGCAGGACGCCCAATTGGTAGATGATAAGGGAGACGGTGTAGGCCAGCGCGGTCTGGAAACCCACCGCAAAAACGGTCCACTTGGTGTTGTTCAATTCCCGGTGCATGGCGCCAATGGCAGCGAAGCAGGGCGCGCACAGCAGGTTGAAAGCCAGGAAGGATAAGGCGGACAGCTGGGTGAAATGCGCGGCGATCGGCGCCAAATCAGCAAACGCGCCCGCTTCCACCAGATCCAGCGCGCCCTCGCCCACGCCGTAGAGCACGCCAAACACACTGACGACCTCCTCCTTGGCGACCAGGCCCAAGACGGTGGCGACGGTGTTTTGCCAGTTGCCAAAGCCCAGGGGCACAAACAGCGGGGCAAGCAGCCCGCCCAGCCAGGCCAAGATGCTGTGGTCCATGTCCTCTACCATCAAAAGGCGCCCGTTTACCACACCGTAGGACTTCATAAACCAGATGACGATGGCAAAGAGCAGGATGATGGTGCCCGCGCGCTTGATGAAGCTGAAGCCGCGCTCCCACATGCTGCGCAGCACGTTGCCCATGGCGGGGCTGTGGTAGCTGGGCAATTCCATCACAAAGGGGGCAGGCTCACCCATAAACAGACGGGTCTTTTTGAGGATGATGCCGCTGATAATCACGGCTGCGACGCCGATGAAATAGGCCAGCGGGCCCACCCACCACACGTTGCCCATGATGGCGCCTGCGATCAAGGCCACGATGGGCAGCTTGGCGCCGCAGGGGATGAAGGAGGTGGTGATGATGGTCATGCGCCGGTCGCGCTGGTTTTCAATGGTCCGGCTGGCCATGATGCCGGGTACCGAGCAGCCGGAGCCAATCAGCATCGGGATAAAGGACTTGCCGGAAAGGCCGAACTTGCGAAAGATGCGATCCATGATGAAGGCGACGCGCGCCATGTAGCCGATGTCCTCTAAAATGGCCAGGAAGAAGAACAGCACAAACATCTGCGGCACAAAGCCCAGCACCGCGCCCACGCCGCCGATGATGCCCTCTACTGCCAGGCCCTTGAGCCAGGGCGATGTGTTCATGCCGTCCAGCCAGCCTTCCACCAAGTGGGGGATGCCGGGCACGAAGGGGCCAAAGCGGGCGGCATCCGGCTCCTTAATCGCCTTTGCGGCCATGTAGTCCGCCAGGGTAACGGTAAGGGTCCTGGCTTTCTCGCCTTCCTCGCCCTTAACCTCAACCTGCGCGGTGAGGTTTTTTGCATGCTCGGCGAAATCTGACGCCGCCGGGTCCAACTCCTGTAAGCCCGCGGCTGCCAGATAGGCTTCTACCTTTTGGGCGGCCAGCTCGTGCTCCTCCACCGCGGCGTCGTACGCCGTGCGGCCGCGGCCCAAGAGGAAGAAGCCGTCGGAAAACAGCTGCTCGTTGGTGAAGTCGGTCACCCAGGTGCCCACGGTGGTGACGGAGATGTAATACACCAAAAACATGACCGCGATAAAGATGGGGAAGCCCAGCACGCGGTTGGTGACCACGCGGTCGATGCGGTCGCTTACGCTTAGCGCGCCCGCTTTGCGCTTTTTGACCACGGACACCTCCATCAGCCGCTGGATATAAGCATAGCGCTGGTTGGTGATGATGCTCTCCGCGTCATCGTCCAGGTGCACTTCACACAAGGCGACCTCTTCTTCAATGGCGTCCAGGTCTTCTGTGCGCAGGCGCAGGCCTTCTGTGGCTTTGGTGTCCCGCTCAAACAGCTTGATGGCGTACCAGCGCTTCAAGTGCTCATCAGTCAGCGCGCCCTCATGCTGGCTGCCGTCCGCATGGTGGTGGTGCAAAGAGCCGTGGTGACGGTGGTTGACCGCTTCCTCGATATGGGCCAGCGTGTGCTCCACCGCGCCGTCAAACACATGGGGTAGGCGGGGCAGCGTGCGCGTGTTCGCAGCCTGGATGGCAGCAGCCATGATCTCTTCCAAGCCTTCGCCTTTGAGGGCAGAGATAGACAGCACCGGCACGCCCAGCGCGGAGGACAGCTTGCCCAGATCAATGGTATCGCCGCTTTTGCGCACCACGTCGATCATGTTGACGGCGACCACCAGGGGGATGCCCAATTCCAGCAGCTGGGTGGTGAGGTAGAGGTTGCGCTCAATATTGCTGCCATCTACGATATTGATGATGGCGTCGGGGCGGTCTTCTACCAGGTACCTTCTAGTGATGACTTCCTCCTGGGTATAAGGGGACAGGCTGTATACGCCAGGCAGATCCTGCAGGATGACGTCCTTGTTGCCTTTGATGCGCCCCTCCTTGCGCTCCACCGTGACGCCGGGCCAGTTGCCCACGTACTGCTGCGCGCCGGTCAAAGCGTTAAACAGGGTGGTTTTGCCGCTGTTGGGGTTGCCCGCCAGCGCGATGCGAATGGACATGTGATGATCCTCCTTTTGCGGGTTAGAGATGACTAACCTGATGGTAAAAAATTACTCGATTTCGATGTTTGAAGCGTCCGCCTTGCGCAGGCTGAGCTCATACCCGCGCACGGTCAATTCCATCGGGTCGCCCAGGGGCGCCAGTTTGCGCACCTGTACCTGTGTGCCGCGCGTTAAGCCCATGTCCATGATGCGCCGGCGCACCGCACCCTCACCGTGCAGTTTTTTGATGACGGCAGTGTCCCCGATGGCTACATCCCTTAATGTTTTCATATGTCCTCCTTCAAACCATGATGCGGGCGGCCATGTCCCGTCCCAGCGCCACGCGGCTGCCCTTGAGGCTGATGATCAGGTTGCCGCCCAGGTCGGAAATGACCTGCACCAACTCACCCACCACAAAGCCCAGTTCTGCCAGGCGCGCGCGGGTGGCGTCGTTGCCTGTGATGCGCGTAATCCGCGCGGCCTCCCCGGCTTTTAACAGCGTCAGCGGCATCTTATCCTCCTTGAGTTAAACATGACTAACCACAGCGAGTTTAATGCGTCTAACTTTTTCTGTCAAGCCTTTTTTTCAAAACTTTTTGTCAATTGTCCTAAGGCTCAGAGCGGGTACAATGAAAAAAAGGGGGTGCTTGCGTGTCGGTACATCAATCCGGGGAGGATTACCTGGAGCGTATTTTGATGCTGTCAAAGGAGAAGGGAGAGGTGCGCTCCATCGATTTGGCGCGCGCACTTTCTGTCACCAAGCCCTCCGTCAGCCACGCCATGAAGCAGCTGCGCGAGCGCGGCTATATCACCATGGATGACAACAATTTGATTGAACTGACCCCGTCCGGCCTGGACATTGCGGAGCGCATGCTGGAGCGGCACAGGACGCTGGCCCGCTTTTTGATGAAACTGGGCGTGTCCGAGGAGGTGGCCTACGCGGACGCCTGCAAGATGGAGCACGACCTGTCAAACGAGAGTTTCCTGGCCATCTGCCAGTTCAGTGATGAGAGCTGTCCGGTGCACAAGGCTTTATATCAAGAGCCTGATGGGTAAAAAGCGATAAAACAAAACGGGATGCCTTACTTTCAGGCGTCCCGTTTGCGGATCAGGATATAGGGATCAGCCCTTCACAGCACCGGCAGAGATCCCCACCATGAAATACCGCTGGAAGAGGAAGAAGACCAGAATCACCGGCAGGATGGCGATGGTGGTCATGGCCAGCAGCTGCGACCAGTTGATCTGCAACTGGCCGATGAAATTGGCCAGCGCTTGCTGCACCGTTTGCTTTTTGTTGTCGGTGATCACAATCAGGGGCCAGAGGTAGTCGTTCCAGCGCCACATGAAGGAGAAGATGGTGATGGTGGCGATGATGGGCGCGGACAGGGGCAGGATGATGCGGCGGAAGAGGTACCACTCACGCGCGCCGTCAATGCGCGCCGCCTCGATCATGGAGTTGGGCAGCGTGACCATGTACTGCCGCGCCAGGAAGATGCCGGTAGGCGTGGCCGCGGGCGGGATGATGATGCCCCAGAGGGTGTTGAGCATGCCCAGCGCCTTTAACTGCAGATAAATGGGCACGATGATCACCTGCAGCGGGATCATCAGGGTGGACAGCATGGCCACAAAAATGACGCCGCGGCGCTGTCTTTCCGCGTGTAAAATTCTTGTAAAGTACGGGGCATATGTTCGGGCTGTCTGGCCGTTTCGTGCTGTCCCCAATGTACCGAACGGACGGGGGAATGTCAACCGTTTTATCCATCAACCCGCTTCCTGCTCACTGCTATTGTGAGGCGCTTGACAAGCGCCTGATTATTTGTTAGTTTTCGCTAACGTGCAGCAAACAACCCCCACAACAAAGCAGGAGAAGCACAATGCGTGAATCAGCGGAAATGTATCTGGAGACCATCCTGGTCCTCTCCAAAAAAGGGCCGGTGCGGTCCATCGATATTGCCAACCACACCGGCTACGCCCGGCCCACCATCAGCCAGCAGATGAGGCGGCTGCGTGAAAAAGGCCTGATCAAAATGGATGAGGACAACCTGATTACCTTCACAAAAAAAGGGATAGCGCAAGCGGAGCGGGTGTATGAGCGCCACCAGGTGCTAAGCGCCCTCCTGATTAAACTGGGCGTGGATGAGGAGACCGCGGTAGCGGACGCCTGCCGGGTGGAGCACTATATCAGCCAGACCACCTTTGATTTGTTGAAGGACTTGCATCACAGGCTGGAAGCTTCTGAAAAGCCCCAATAAAAAAACCTGCGGCGGCTGGGAAAAACCAGCCGCTATTATTGCAGCCAGTGGAAGCTGTCCGCGATGAAATGGCGCATGGCTTCCGTCTTGGGGTTGGCGAACAATTCGCGGCTG
>CAYFUH010000037.1:0-3804 GCA_964346355.1 uncultured Christensenella sp.
GTTCCTGCGACGGATACGCCCGTACCCCCGACCGATACACCCGAACCCACCGCGCCGCCGGTCACCAAGGTGCCCGCGCTGCCGGAGTACCAGTCCATCCGCTTCAAGGATGGCAACTACCCGGTCTACACCGGCCCCGGTAAAAACTACTACCGGGTGGATAAAGCCACTGTTGGCGGCGGCGTCTGCCGCCTGTACGGCAGCGATGGCGATTGGCTGCTGATGGGCTACGGCACCAGCGACGGCGGCTACCGCATCGGTTACATCACCAAGGACGCGCTGCCCGACGACATCAAGACCGGCCCGCTCACCTTCAGCGCCAACCAGGTGAAACTGACCAAGGAAGCCCGCATGAATGATGACCCCATCATCAACGCCAAGCAGATCGGCCGCCTGCCTGCCGGCAGCACCGTGACCGTGCTGGCTTACCTGGAGGACGGCAACAACTGGGCCTACATCGAGGTAGCGGACTTTAACGGCCAGCCCGCGCGCGGCTTCATCAACCGCAACAACCTTGAGTAAACCCTAACACCGCATCAACCCCTCTGCCGTCCCGGGCGCCTGCCTGGGACGGTTTTGTTACCAGCGGGAACTGCGGGCTTCCTTTACAAAATTTGGGCGCCTTGCTACAATCCCCATATCAATTGAAAGGTGGCAAACATGTTCAACATTGGCCTGTCCGAGCTCATCCTCATCCTGCTTGTCGCCTTTTTAATTGTCGGCCCCAGGGACCTGCCCAAAGTGGCGCGCGCCCTGGGCCGTTTTACACGCTTCCTCAAAACCAAATGGGGCGAGTTTCTGGAAGAGACCGGTGCCCGCATGGGCGATGACTCCCGCAAGGAGCGCTGCGCTGGCGTGACCGGCGACACCGCCAAGAAAACCGCGGAGCTGCTCAACGCGCACTTCGGCGTCTGATCAAACACCACGCTTTTGCCCCGAAGCCAACCCGGCTTCGGGGCTTTCATCATTTTCTAATGATTCCTGCGCACATCCCTTAATCAAGCCCGGTTATGATGCCATCAGACCACAAGGTTGAAGGAGGAAACACAATGGAACATTTTGAAATGGTAGAAAAACTGCGCCAGAAGGCAAACATCAGCTACGAGGAAGCCAAAAACGCACTGGAACAAACCGACTGGGACCTGTTGGACGCCCTGGTCTACCTGGAAAGCCAGGACAAGATTAAAAAGGAGCCGGCGGACAGCTTCACCACACGGAAGGAAAAGCAGGAGCGCCCGGCGGAGGAAGACCTGCGCGGCGTGTTCACCAAGGTGTTCAGCTACATCGCGGAGCTGATCAACAAGGCCAACAACATCCACATGGATGTGAGCAAACAGGGCAATGTGGCGATTTCCATCCCGCTGACTGTGCTCATCCTGCTGTTGATCTTCATGTTCTGGTGGGTGCTGCCCATCATGCTGCTGGGGCTCTTCCTGGGCTTCCGCTACAGCTTCCGCGGCCACCAGATAACAGGTACCGTCAACAAAGCCATGGACAAGGCGGCGCAGACCGCCGAGCAGATCAAAAGCAACATTCACACCGAAGCGCATCACCACGAAGAATAAGTCAATCAACAGGCACAAGGGGCGCAGATCCCCTTGTGCTTTTATGATGCGCATGTGATACTGATGTATAACAGCAATACGCCCCAACCTGGAGGAAGCATGTACAAGATTTTACTGGTGGAGGACGAGCCCAACATCGCCCGCTTTGTGGAATTGGAATTGACCCACGAGGGCTATGAAATCACCAAGGCCGAGGACGGGCGTGAGGGCCTGAAGTTGGCCGAGGGCGGCGGCTTTGATTTGATGCTGCTGGATATCATGCTGCCTGGGCTCAATGGGCTGGAGGTGCTGCGCCGCCTGCGGAAGTCCAGCCAGCTGCCCGTGATCATGCTGACCGCCCGGGACGCCGTGATGGACAAGGTGACTGGCCTGGACATGGGCGCGGATGACTACATTACCAAGCCCTTTTCCATCGAGGAACTGCTGGCGCGCATCCGCACCGCGCTGCGCAAGCAGGTGAAGCAGGAAACCCAGCTGCTAAGCTATGGACCGCTCAGCATGGATGTGCTGCGCCATTTGGTGATGATTGATGAGGACACGGTGGAATTAACCGGGCGGGAGTTTTCCCTCCTGCAAACCTTGCTTGAAAACCAGGGCATCGTCCTCTCCCGCGAGACGCTGATGGACCGCGTGTGGGGCTACGACTTTGTGGGCGAGACCAACCTGGTGGATGTGTACATCCGCTACCTGCGCGGCAAGATTGCCGAGAAGACGGACCGCAAGCTGATCCAAACCGTGCGCGGTGTGGGCTATGTGCTGCGGGAGGAAGAGGGCGCATGAGCGAAAGCAAGCGCATGAAGTCCATCACAAGGCGGGTGTCCACCAGCTTTGTGCTGCGGTTGCTGTTCATCATGCTGCTGATCAACATCGTCCTTCTCTTCAGCGTCCTGGGCTGGTCGGCCTACAGCGTGGAGAAGGCCGCGCTGGGCAATGACTGGCAGCCCGGTTTGACGCGCAAATTCCATTTTGATGAGTCGCTGCCTGTCATCAACGGTCTTGAAAGTATGGCGTATTCCTTCTCGCTTTTAGGCGGTGAAGAACACCGCATGCCCCTGGGTGAAACGCTGTTTAACTTCGTCCCTGTACTCAATGTGCTGCTCATCGCGCAAGCCATTATTGTCATCGCACAGTACCGCGATTTCCGCCGAAAAACCCTGCTTGTGCTCTCCCCGCTGCAAAAAATCGCGCAGACCGCGCAGGCCCTCAGCGAAACCCAGTTTGACGAGCAGAAGTTTCACAGCCTGGAGGACGCCATCCAGAACATCAGCGTGCTCTCCCCCGGCGCGCGCTTGTCCACCGGCCACAGCGAGCTGATGGGCCTGGAAAACGCGGTCAACAACCTCATCAGCCGGATGCATGAGGCCTACCGGCAGCAGACGCGCTTTGTGTCCGACGCCTCGCACGAATTGCGCACGCCCATCGCGGTCATCAAGGGCTATGCAGAATTGCTCAACCGCTGGGGCAAGGACGACCCCAAGGTAATGGAGGAGTCCGTCACCGCCATGCTGGCGGAAGCGGACAACATGCAGCGGCTGGTGGAACAGCTGCTGTTCTTGGCGCGGGGCGACGCGGGCCGCACCGCCTTTTCGCCCAAGAAGGTGGATTTGCGGGAGCTGATCCTTTCCGCCGTGGATGAGTATAAGCTCATCGGCACCAAACATGTCTGGCGCATCCGGGCGGAGGAGCCGGTGTTTACCTTTGGGGATGAAGCCATGCTCAAGCAAGCCTTGCGCATTTTGGCGGACAACGCCATCAAGTACTCGCCCGAGGGCTCCATCATCACCCTGCGCGCGCACTACACGCCCCAGGGCATGGCCACCCTCAGCGTGCAGGACAACGGCACCGGCATCAAAGCGGAGGATTTGCCCCATTTGTTTGAGCGCTTCTACCGCAGCGACCCGGCCCGCTCCCGCGGCGGCACCGGCTTGGGCCTGGCGATTGCCAAATGGATCACCGAGCGGCACGAGGGGCACATCGACGTGTTCTCCAGCCTCGGTTTGGGCACGCGCTTCACGATTCATTTGCCCGCTTACAGGGAGGGCGACAAAATAGCCCAGCCTGATGCCGCCATGGCAAAAGAATAATTTTATTTTATGTATATTGAGGAGGCCTTTTGATGAACAAGGTGTCACACACTGCCCATCCCCGTCCCGATTTTGCGCGGGAGGACTTCCAGCTGCTCAACGGCAGCTGGCAATTTGCGTTTGATGATACGGATGTGGGCGTCAAAGACCGCTGG
>CAYFUH010000037.1:3904-14184 GCA_964346355.1 uncultured Christensenella sp.
TATGAGGTCTCCTTGGACGGCAGGACCACCCACCGCGGGCAGTGGCAGACAACCACAGCCCGCGCCAATTTAACCCTGGATATGCGCGAGGCGGGCGTGGACTCCATGCGCTATTGGCGGCCGGAGGACCCGGCCCTGTATCAGCTCACCCTCACCTTGCAACAGGAGGAACAAACGCTGGACCGCGTGACCACCTACTTTGGGATGCGGTCGGTTGAGGTTAAAAACGGGCAGGTGCTGCTCAACCACCAGCCCGTCTACCAGCGCCTGGTGCTGGATCAGGGCTACTGGCCTGATACCCTGCTCACCCCGCCGAATGAGGAAGCCATCATCGCGGATGTACAATGGATCAAAGAGCTGGGCTTTAACGGAGTGCGCAAGCACCAGAAGATCGAGGACCCGCGCTTTTACCACTGGTGTGACCGCATGGGCATCCTGGTCTGGGGCGAATTGCCCGCCAGCTATACCTACAACAACCAGATGCTTCAAAACAATGTCAACGAGATGATGGACTTCATCAACCGGGATTACAACCACCCCAGCATCATCGCCTGGGTGCCGCTGAATGAGTCCTGGGGCGTGCGGGAAATTTACGCCGATCCCAAACAGCAAGCGGCAGCACGCATGTTAACCCAGCTGTGTTACGCAGCCGACGGCACCCGCATCATCAGCGCCAATGACGGCTGGGAGCAGACGGAGACAGACATCTGCGGCCTGCATGATTACGCGGCGGACGGCGCGACCATCGCCCGGCACTTTGCCGAGCGCGCGCAGGTGGAACAGACCGGCTGCGACTGGCGATTAGCCTACGCCCGGGGCGTTGTGCCAAGCGGCAAGGAAGCCTTTATGATCACCGAGTACGGCGGCATCGCCATGCAAAACAAGGGCGCGCAGGAGGACATGGGCGGCATGGCCACCTGGGGCTACCACGACAAGGCGGAGGACGAGGATGCCTTCCTGGCGCGCTATGAGGAAGTGACCAACGCCATCTTTGACATCCCCTATTGCGTGGGCTACTGCTATACGCAATTAACCGATGTCATGCAGGAGATCAACGGCCTCTTGGGGCCTGACCGTGTGCCCAAGGCCGACCCGGCCAAAATCCGGAAGATCAACCGCGCCTAAGCCTGCAATTCCTGTGTTTTCCAGCCCCGTTTTGGTTGAAAAACAAGGGGTGCGGTGCTATACTTCATCATGGCTGGCTGCGCAGGCTACGCGCAGCCCCTGTTTTTCTGCGGGGCCAAACCTGGTTTGGCCTCTGAACTGACGAAAGGAAGCATGTATGAAAACAGTGGATTTCCTGCGGGAGATCACAAGGCTGCGCGGGCTGTCCGGGGATGAAGGCATCGTAAGCGCTTTTGTCGCCAAACAGTTTGAGCCCTACTGCGATGAAGTCACGGTGGACGTGATGCACAACGTCATCGCGCGCAAGAAGGGCCCCGGCAAAAAGGTGATGTTCGCCGCGCACCTGGATGAGATTGGCCTGATGGTTGTCAAGATTGAGGACGACGGCAGCATCCGCATGGGCCAGGTTGGCGGTGTGGACCCGCGCATCCTGCCCGGGCAGCGCGTCACCGTTTTTGGCAGGGAGCCTTTGCTGGGCGTCATCGGCGCCAAGGCGCCCCATCTGCTGAGTGAGGCGGAGCGCGGCAAAAACTACAACCGCGAGGACCTGCACGTGGACTTAGGCCTGCCGGCACAGCGCGTGAGGGAACTGGTGCGCCTCGGTGACCAGATTCAATTGGAGCACCGGTTTACAGAGTTAAAGAACAACCGCATCGCGGTGAAGACCTGTGATGACCGCGCCTGTGTTGCGATGATGTTTGACGCGCTCAAGCGCCTGCAGAACATCCGCCATGACGCGGATTTATACTTTGTCGCCACCGCCCAGGAGGAAGTGGGCTCCCGCGGCGCCAAGACATCAGCCTTCGCGCTGGAGCCGGATTACGCGGTCGCGCTGGATGTCTGCCACGCGGATACCCCCGGCGTGCCCCAGGGCAGAACCATGAAGCTGAATTCCCTGGTCGCCTCCATGGGGCCTTATTTGCACCCTGTGCTGCGCGGCAAGCTGATGGACGTGGCCAAGGAGAACAACATCACCTTGCAAACCGCGGTGGTGCCGCGCTATACCAGCACGGACGCGGACGACATCGGCGCCGCGCGCGACGGCATCCCCACCGTCTTGTTGGAATTGCCGCTTAAATACATGCACACCACGGTGGAATTGCTGGACGGGAACCTTCTGGGGGAAGGCGGGCGCCTGCTTGCGCAGTTTGCCGCCGCCGTGAAGGAAGACTGGGAGGATGAGCTATGGACTTAAAAACCCTGACCGAAGCCTTTGGCCCCTCTGGCTATGAAAACGAGGTGCGCAAGCTGCTGAAGGATGCCGCCAGTCAGTACTGCGATGACATCACCATTGACCGCAGCGGCAACCTGGTGTGCAGGAAGCCTGGACGTGACCACACCAAGCCGTCCGTCACCTTCGCCGCGCACATGGATGAGATCGGCTTTATCATCACCGGTTATACAGATGACGGCCTGCTGCGCTTTCGCCCCATTGGCGGGGTGGATCCGCGGGTGGTGGTGTCCAAATGGGTGCTGATCGGTCCAGACCGCATCAAGGGCATTATCGGCGCGATGGCCATCCACCTGCAGACTGCAGCGGACCGGGAGCGCGTGCTGGGCTATGACAGCCTGTATATCGACATTGGCGCCGCAGACGGCAAAGAGGCCGAAAAGCTGTGCCCGCTTGGCACCTACGCCGTATTTGACAGCGAGTATACCGAGTTTGGCGACGGTTTTATCACAGCGCGCGCCCTGGATGACCGCGTGGGCTGCCTGAACCTGCTGGAGATTTTAAAATCCAGCGATTACGAAGGCGACCTGTGCTGCGTGTTTGTCACCCAGGAGGAAGTGGGCCTGCGCGGCTCCGCCGGCGCGGCCTTCCTGCTGCAGCCGGACATCGCCATCATTCTGGAGGGCACCGCCGCCAATGACCTGGGCGACACGCCCCTGCGCTACCAGGTGTGCGTGCCGGGTGAGGGCGTGGCCATCAGCTTTATGGACCATGCCAGCATCGCGGACCGTGACCTGTTTCACCAGATGAAGGAGGTCGCCGCCAGGCATAAGATCCCGCACCAAATCAAGCGCGCCATCACCGGCGGCAACGACGCGGGCAGCTTCCAGACTGCCGGCAAGGGCGCCAGAACCTGTGTGCTCTCCGTCCCCTGCCGCTATATCCACTCCGGCAACAATGTCGCAAAACTGAGCGACATCAAAGCGCAGGCTGATTTGGCCACCGCGTTTCTCAACAGCTTATAAGCAAGAGGAGGAATACCATGCTTCGCGATACACTGCAAACCCTGCTTTCCTGCTACGGGCCCTCCGGCAGCGAGCATGCCGTCGCCGACAAGGTGCGCGAATTGCTCTCCGGCCATGTGGACAGCATGAAAACCGACGCGCTGGGCAACCTGATTGTGGAAAAATTCAGCGCGGATGACAACGCCAAGACCATCATGATCGCCGCCCACATGGACCACATCGGCCTGGTGGTGACCAACATCGAAAAAGACGGCTTCCTGCGCGTGAGCGCGATTGGCGGCATTGGCCCCCGGCTGGTCAGCGGCCGCAAGGTGGTCTTCGCGGACGGCACCCCCGGCGTTTGCGCCATTGAGCCCAACAAGAAGAACCCCGGCGCGCAGC
Organism: uncultured Christensenella sp.; assembly: GCA_964346355.1. Taxonomy (GTDB): domain Bacteria; phylum Bacillota; class Clostridia; order Christensenellales; family Aristaeellaceae; genus UBA6115. The sequence goes on from CAYFUH010000037.1 coordinate 7,607, forward strand.
CCAGCTTAAACGACGTCTTCATCGACATTGGCGCAGAAAGCCGCGAGGAAGCCGAAAAGCTGGTCACCATCGGGGATGTCGCCGTATACGCGCCGGACTTCACCCAATTGGGCCGCCACAAGGTGGCCAGCCCCGCCATGGATGACCGCTGCGCCTGCGCCCTTCTGGTTGAGCTGCTCATGTACGCGGACAACCAGAAGCACAACATCGTGGGCGTCTTCACCACCCAGGAGGAAGTGGGCCTGCGGGGTGCTACCGTCGCCGCCTTCACCGTGCAGCCGGACATCGGCTTGGCGCTGGATGTGACCGGCTGGGGCGACACGCCGGAAGTCGACCTGCCCGCCGTCAAACTGGGCGCGGGCCCGGCCGTTAAGATCATGGACCGCAGCATGATTGCCACGCCCAGCGTGCGCGAGAAGCTGTTTGAAGCGGCCGATATGGCGGGCGTCGCGGTGCAGCGCGAGGTGCTGGCCTATGGCGGCACCGACGGCGGCGCCATCCAGCTAAGCCGCGGCGGCGTGCCCACGGGCACCCTGTCCATCCCCTGCCGCTATGTGCACTCCGCCAACGAAGTCATCGACATGCGCGACATGGAAGGCGCCCTCAAGGTGCTTTTGCAGTTTGTCGACCTGGCCTGAATTTTTAGAAAAAGGAACACCATATGAAAGAACAATTGACCGCGAAGCATCTACGCAGCCTGTTTATCGAGTTTTTTGTGAAAAAGGGGCACACCGTGATCCCCTCCGCTTCGCTGATCCCGGAAAACGACCCCACGGTGCTGTTTACCACAGCCGGCATGCATCCCCTGGTGCCCTATTTGATGGGGCAGCCGCACCCGGCCGGCAAGCGCCTGTGCAACGTGCAAAAATGCGTGCGCACCGGTGACATTGACGACGTGGGCGACAAAAGCCACCTCACCTTCTTTGAGATGATGGGCAACTGGAGCCTGGGCGATTACTTCAAGGAGGAGATGATCCCCTGGAGCTGGGAGTTTTTGACCAGCCCCGACTGGCTGGGCCTAAACCCGGACACGCTGGCCTTCTCCGTCTTTGAAGGGGACGAGCACGCCCCGCGGGATGAGGAAAGCTACAACCTGTGGATCAAAGCCGGCGCCAAGCCGGAGCAGATCTTCTATTTGCCCAAGGAGAACAACTGGTGGGGCCCCGCGGGCTTAACCGGCCCCTGCGGCCCGGATACCGAGATGTTCATCGTGCGCGATCAGGAGCCCTGCGGCCCGGATTGCAGCCCGGCCTGTGACTGCGGCAGATACCTTGAAATCTGGAACGACGTGTTCATGCAGTACAACAAGCTGCCAGACGGCACCTATGAGCCCTTGCAGCACGCCAACGTGGACACCGGCATGGGCCTGGAGCGCACAGTGCTGGTGTTAACCGGCAAGGACTCGGTGTATGAGACCGACCTGTTCTCCGGCATCATCAAAAAGATTGAAGAATTATCCGGCAAAACCTATGAGGGCGCGGATGAGGACACCCTGCGCGCCTTCCGCGTGGTGGCCGACCACATGCGCACTGCCACCTTCATCCTGGGCGACCCGCGCGGCGTCTCCCCCTCCAACGTGGACCAGGGCTATGTGCTGCGCCGCTTGATCCGCCGCGCGGTGCGCTATGGCCGCCAACTGGGTTTGGGGGATGATTTCACAGCCGAGATCGCCATTGTCATCATCGACCAGTACCAGGATGTGTATCCGGAATTAAAGGCCAAGCGCTCCTTTGTGCTGGAGCAGTTGCTGCTGGAGGAAAAGCGCTTCGCGCGCACCATCAGCCAGGGCATGCGCGAGTTTGACAAGATGCTCTCCCACATGAAGGAGGGCATGGACAGCTTCAAAGCCATGCGCGACAAGCTGCAGGACACCGTGTTTTCCACCGACATGCTCAAGCGCATGCAGGAGGCCCAGCAGGTGATGAGCAACGTGGGCTCCACCCTGGACCCGGTGCCGGAATTGGCCAGCTTTGCCAAGGAAGTGCAAAAGCTGAAGGACGCCTTTAAAACCATTGAGGACTTCCGCGGCGTGCTGGAGGAGCATCTGTCCAGTTTGCGCACCATCCCCGGCCGCGACGCCTTCAAGCTGTATGACACCTATGGCTTCCCGGTGGAAATCACCATGGAATTGGCCGAGGAGCACGGGCTGAAGGTGGACCAGGGCGCGTTTGAACAGCGCTTCCGCGAGCACCAGAAGGCCAGCCAGGCAGGCGCGCAGCAGCGATTCAAGGGCGGCCTGGCCGATGACAGCGAGCAAACCACCAAGCTGCACACGGCCACCCACCTGCTGCAGGCAGCCTTGCGCAAGGTGCTGGGCGATGAGGTGGAGCAGCGCGGCTCCAACATCACAGCGGAGCGCCTGCGCTTTGACTTCACCTTTGGCCGCAAGGTGACCAGGGAAGAACTGGATGAGGTGGAAGCCCTCGTCAACAAAGCGATCAAGGATGACCTGCCCATCACCTATGAGGAGATGACGGCAGAGGAGGCCAAAAACTCCGGCGCCATCGGCCTGTTTGGCGACCGCTACGGCGAGATGGTGCGCGTGTACACAGCGGGTGACTTCAGCAAGGAAATCTGCGGCGGGCCGCACGTGAACAGCACGGGCGAATTGGGCAGCTTCAAGATCCAGAAGGAAGGCAGCTCCTCCGCCGGGGTGCGCCGCATCCGCGCGGTGGTCGGACAATAAACAGAAATAAACATGAACAAAGCATAATTCCTGGCTTCCGGGAATTATGTTTTTATAAGGAGGATACAGTATGCCATTATTTGAAATGCCCCTTGAGCAGCTGCTCACCTACGCGGGCAGAAATGAAAAACCGCAGGATCATGAGGCTTATTGGGACCGCGCCATCCAGGAGATGCACGCCATGGGCACCCAGGCCGAACTGATCCCTGCAAATTTCAAAGCGCCGGGGCTGGACTGCTTTGACCTGTATTTTACGGGTGTGGGCGGGGCACGGGTATACGCCAAGCTGCTGGTGCCCAAGGGCGCTGATAAGAACCCCGCCGTGGTGCGCTTTCACGGCTATGCCGGCAACTCCGGCGACTGGGTAAACTATGTGGCCTATGCCCAGTCCGGCTTTGTGGTGGCCGCACTGGACTGCCGCGGGCAGGGCGGCAAATCAGAGGATATGGGCAGCGTGAAGGGCAACACCTACCACGGGCAGATCATCCGCGGGTTGGATGACCCGGACCCGGACAAGCTGCTCACCCGCGCCCTGTTTTTGGACGCGGCGCAGTTGGCGCGCGTGGTGATGGACCTGCCCTTTGTGGACGAAAACCGCGTGGGCGCCACCGGCGGCAGCCAGGGCGGCGCATTAACCTTGGCCTGCGCGGCCCTGGAGCCGCGCATCAAGCGCCTGGCCCCCACCTTCCCCTTCATGTGCGATTACCGCCGCGTGTGGGAGATGGACCTGGCCGTGGGCGCCTATAGTGAATTGCGCGATTATTTCCGCCTGTTTGACCCGCAGCACAAGCGCGAGGACGAAATTTTCACCAAGCTGGGCTATGTGGACCTGCAGCATTTGGCGCACCGGATCAAGGGCGAAACCATCATGAGCATTGGCCTGATGGACACCATCTGCCCGCCCTCCACCCAGTTTGCGGCCTTCAATAAAATAACCGCCAAAAAGCGCTATGAGCTGTGGCCGGACTTTGGGCATGAGAACCTGCCCGGCAACGAGGACCTCATTTTTGAGTTTATGCTGGGTTTATAAATCTCAGATTTGTGCAAAATAGGCACAGATGCTATAATCTATGACTGTTGAAGAAAATACTTTTAAGGAGGACTTCATTTTGATTCCAGACATCGTCTCCTCCCTGCAGGGCAGTTTTGCCAAGGGTGCGCACTCCGAGCTGCGCGCCCAGCGCAGCCTGGCCCGGCGCGTGGTGCTGCTGGGCGGCAACCTGGTGGGCAACACGCGCTCAGACAGCCAGGGCGTGTGCGCCCGCGTGTACAAAAACGGCGTATACGGCTTTGCTTCCGCGGCAGATCTGAGCCAGGACGCCGCCCGCCGCGCGCTGGAAACCGCCAGCAAAAATGCGGTCTTCCTGGATGAGCGCGTCAAACCCGGCAAGGGCGCGCTGCCAGACATCAAAAGCGGCAGCCTGCCTGCCCAGCCCGACTTTTTGGACCTGGAGCAAAAGCGCTATCTGGACTTCGTCAACCCCATTGATGAGTACATCAAATCCAAGTACAAACACCTCACCAGCCGCACCATCGTCGCGACCGCGGATTCCATGGAAAAGCAGATATTGACCAGCGACGGCTATGCCGCGCACATCCTGGCGCCCCGCGCCTATGTGTATGTCACCCTCAACAGCCAGACCAAGGACGGCATGCCGGTGGAAGTTTTCAAGGCCTTTGGCGGCCCGGGCAGCTTTGACGTGGCCCTGGGCAACCCGGAAGACATCCATGATGAAATTGACGCGCTGTATGAGCACCTGATGAAAAAGCGCGAGGGCGTGTTTGCCACAGCCGGCCTGAAGACCTGCATCCTCTCCGGCGAGATGTCCGGCATCCTGGCGCATGAGGCCGTGGGCCACACGGTGGAAGCCGACCTGGTGCTGGGCGGCTCTGTCGCGGGGCCGATGCTGGGCAAAATGGTCGCCAGCCCCCTGGTGTCCATGACCGACTTCGCGCACACCGCCTTTGGCGAAAAGGTGCCGCTGCCCGTGTATGTGGATGACGAGGGCGTGCTGGCCGATGACGCCGAGCTGATTTTGGACGGCAAGCTGGTTGGCTTCATGGTCAACCGCGAGACCGGGCGCCATTTTAACATGGCGCCCAGGGGCAACGCCCGCGCTTTCGCCTTTAATGACGAGCCCTTGATCCGCATGCGCAACACCGTGGTGCATCCCGGTGAGAGCAAGCTGGAGGACATGATCAAGGCCACCGAGGACGGCTACTACCTGATGTACACCAACAACGGCCAGGCTGACACCACGGGTGAGTTCATGTTTGGCGTGACGGTGGGCTATGAAATCAAGGACGGCAAATTGGGCAAAGCCATCTTTGACACCACCATCTCCGGCGTCGCCTTTGACATGTTAAAGACGGTGGACATGGTGTCTGATACCCTCACCTGGTCGTCCTCGGGCTTTTGCGGCAAAAAGCAACCCATGCCCGTCAGCATGGGCGGGCCCGAATTGCGCTGCCAGGTCATGATAGGAGGGAAATAAATGAACCGCGAATTACAAGCCGCCAAACTGGCGATGGAACAATTGCTGGTGGACGGCGTCCATGACGCCAGCGTCAGCGCGTCCACCAGCCGCAAGAGCGAGTTTACCGTTGATTCCGGTAAATTCAACCTGCTGCGCACCACACTGGACCACTCCCTGGGCCTCATGGCCATCAAGGGGCATTGCCGCGGGACGGTCTCCGGCAACAGTTTTGAAGAAGAAGCCATCAAGGCTGCCGCGCGTGACTGCATCGCCTCCGCCGAGGCCGGGCAGCCGGATGAAGCCTGGGAAATCGCCAAGGAAGGCGAAGGCAGCTTCGTCTCCGGCGCGCCGGAACCGGACATGGACAAGCTGTTTGTGCGCACCAAGGAACTGCTGGACAGCGTGAAAGCCGAATACCCCAAGGTGATGCTGGAGCAGGTGGTCACCGCGCACACCACCCACAAAAGCGTCTACCTGAACAACCACGGCGTGCAGTATGAGAGCACCTCGGGCAGCTATTCCGTCTCCCTGATGTTCTCCGGCCAGGAGGGCGAGAAATCCTCCTCCTTCAACGGTGCCTACCTCATCACGGACAACCTGGACACGCCCTTTTTGGAGCTGTCCAACATCCGCCAGAACCTGACGGACGCCCAGAACCAGATTCACACCAAGCCCGCTGAGGGCAAGTTTGAGGGCACCGTCATCTTTACGCCCGACTGCCTGGGCAGCATGCTGTACGCCCTGATTGGCAACTACGTGACCGACGGCGTGCTGCTGGACGGCACCAGCCTGTGGAAGGACGCCCTTGATACAAAGGTGGTGGACGAGCGCATCACCCTGTCCATGAACCCCTCGGACAGCCGGGTGGTAAACGGCGAGAAATACACCGGCGAAGGCTTCATCAGCCGGGATTTTGACCTGATCAAAAACGGCGTGCTCAAGCAGTTTTTGCTGTCCAGCTACGGCGCCAACAAGGTGGGCAAGACCCGCGCGCCCAACTTCAGCTACGCGATGATCATGCAGCCGGGTGATACCCCGCTTGCGGATTTGATCAAAAACACCAAAAAGGGCCTCCTGGTCTCCCGCTACTCCGGCGGCGCGCCGGGCACCGGCGGCGAATTCTCCGGCGTGGCCAAGAACTCCTTCCTCATTGAGGATGGCAAGGTGACAAGCGCTGTGAGCGAGACCATGATTTCCGGCAACCTGGCCGGCATGCTCAAGCAGATCGTCGGCATCTCCAAGGAAACGGTGGAGGACGGCACCGGCTCCCTGCCCTGGCTGGCAGTGGACGGGATTACCATTTCGGGGAAATAAGAGCAACGGCAAAACAGGAAGGGTACAATTGCTGCCCTTCCTGTTTTTATTGGCACTCTTTACGGAACCCTGTTGATGATGAACACTGCCTTTTTCCCTTC
>CAYFUH010000038.1:0-4212 GCA_964346355.1 uncultured Christensenella sp.
CCCGCGGGTGAGTCAAGCAGAAAAAACGCGTTTTCACGCGTTTTTTCAAACAATTTTAAAACATGTGCTTTCTGGCGCGCGGCAGGACAGTTCTCCGCTGCCCTGTCATGGTTTAAACAAGGCCATGTTCATTATGACAAATAATCCAGGATGATGTCGGCCGCCTTCAGCACGTCCGCCCGCGAGACATCGTGGTGGGTGACAAAACGGTACAGGCCGCCCATCTGCCCGTTGATGAGCACGCCGCATTCCTTCATATAATCTACAAAGGCCGCATCATTCTGAACGACAGAGGGTATGCCCGCCCACACCATGTTGATGTGCAGGCTGTCCATATCAATGAACACCTTGTTGTTTGCACTCAGCGCCTCCGCCAGCGCCCTGGCGTTCTCGTGGTCCTCATGAAGCCTGGAGGTCATCTGCTGGATGCTGATGAGACCGCAGGCCGCCAGCACGCCGGCCTGGCGCAAGCCGCCGCCCAGGATTTTGCGGTTTTTGCGTGCGCGGTCAATAAATGCCCTGCTGCCGCACAGCATGGATCCCACCGGGGCGCACAGCCCCTTGGACAGGCAGAACATCACCGAATCCGCGCTCTTCACCAGCGCTTTTACATCCGCCCCAAGGGCAGCTGCCGCGTTGAAGATGCGCGCGCCGTCCAGGTGCACCGCCAGTCCTGCCTGGTGCGCCGCCTGCGCCGTTTCTTCCATCTGTTTCAGGCTGACCACAGCGCCGTTGCCCAGCGCGTTTTCCAGGCACACCAGGCGGGTGACCGGGTGGTGCAGATCCATTGAGCGCACCGCCCGGTTCACGTCGTGCGGCATAAGCGTACCGCCCAGCGTATCCACAATCATCGCCGACACGCCGGACAGGCGCGCATGCGCGCCCGCCTCATGCTGGATGATGTGGCTGTCCAGCGCCGTGATGATCTCCTGCCCGGGGGTGGTATGCGTCATAATGGCCAATTGGTTGCCCATGGTGCCCGAGCACACAAACAGCGCAGCTTCCTTGCCCATCACCTCTGCTGCCAGCGCTTCAAGCTGGTTGACCGTGGGGTCATCGCCATAGACATCATCCCCAAGCTTAGCTGCTGCCATCGCCTCATACATGGCCGGCGTAGGCCGGGTGACGGTATCGCTTCTTAAATCGATCAATTTCAAACACTCCTTCGGCGCAGTTTCATTATATAGTAGCACCAGGGCAGACCCGCGGAAAGGGGAAAGGAGCGATGGTTCGCTCCTTTTGTGTATTTATGGCAAAGATGATGATTACTTGATGGCGCCCTCGACCATGCCCTTGATGATGTATTTCTGGGCGAAGAGGTACAGGACGATGATGGGAATCATCGCAAGCAGGGTGCTGGTAAGGATCAAATCCCACTGCTTGAGGTAGCTGCCCGCAAAGGCGGTAACTGCCAGCGGAATCGTCTGCACCGCGCCCGCGGAACCTAGGACCAACAGGGGCAGCAGGTAGTCATTCCAGATCCAGATGCCGTTTAAGATGAGCACGGTGACGATGGTGGGCTGCAGCAGCGGGATCACGATCTCAAAGAAGGTGCGTGTCTGGCTGCAGCCGTCGATGGTCGCCGCCTCCTCGAGTTCCAGGGGCACGCCCTTGATGAATCCGTGGAAGATGAAGATGGTCATGGACGCGCCAAAGCCCAGGTAGGCAAAGGTGATGCCGTGATAGGTGCCTAAAAGGGGCAGACGGATGAAGTCGCCCATGATTTTAAACCACCGCACCAGGGGGAACATGACCACCTGGAAGGGGATGACCATGGCAGCCACGAAGAACATGAAAATGACCGTGGACCATTTGGTTTTATTGCGCACCAGCGCCCAGGCGCACATGGCGGAAAACAGGGTGATGACCGTCAGCGACAGCGCTGTGATGATGGTGGAATCGATGAAGGCGCCCAGGTAATCCGTGCTGGGATTGTTGAAGATGGTGACCACATTGGTCCAGATCTGCCCCCAGTATTCAGGCAGCGCGACGGGGCTGTTGATGATTTCCTTGGCGGTTTTGGAGGAGTTGATGATGACCAGCACAAAGGGCATCATAAACAGGATGAAGATGAGGATGGCTACAATCTCCAGCACATAAAGCCCGGCGCCGCGGCGCTCACCCAGGCTGGCATGCGGCTGATGGCTGGTTTTGACCTTGGTGCTCATGCTTCCACCTCCCTGCGCTTGTTAAGGTACACCTGCACCAGGGAGAAGACCACCAGCACGACAAAGAACACAACTGCCTTGGCCTGCGCCGGCGCCATCAGGTTAAACTGGTTGGCTGTGCGGTAGATGTCCATGGCCAAAAGCTGGCTGGCGCGGACCGCCTTGCCCATATAGAGCATGGCCGGCCCGCCGTTTGTGAGTGTGGCGTTTAGGTCAAACTGTTTAAAGGAATTGGTCAGCGTCAGGAAGATGGTAATCGTAAACGCGCTGGCCATCATGGGCATCATGATTTTGAACACCCGGGTGATGTAGTTGGCACCGTCCACATTGGCCGCCTCCATCACCGAGTCGGGGATGGATTGGATGGATGCCACATAAATCATCATGATATAGCCGGCGTACTGCCAGGTGTTGACCGCGCTCATCGCCCAGATGACCGTCTCTTTCCTTGCGATGAAGGAGGTTTGGAAGGCTGCCAGGCCCATGGCTTTGCCCATGTCCACAAATACGTTGTTGAACATAAACTGCCAGATGTAACCAAGCACGATGCCGCCGATCAGGTTTGGCACAAAGAAGCCTGCCTGGTAGAAATTACGGCCCTTCACCCGGCTGGTAGCCAGCAGGGACATCAAGAAGCCCGCGATGTTTACCAGCACGATGTTGATGACGGTGTACAGCAGGGTAATCTGGAAGGAATAGATGAACTGCGGCTCGCTGAACATCCCTGCAAAATTCTTGAATCCGACCCAGTTCAGCACCGTTTTTACGCCGTCCCAGTCGGTCATGGCGTAATAGATGCCCATAAAGAAGGGGACGATGATGACCATCAAAAACGCGAAGGCCGTTGGAAATATGAACAGAAAGTCCACGATACCGCGCCTTTTCAAACCCAACCATTCCTTACATATCTATATTTTTTGTATCTATTTCAGTATACCGCACGGGCGCTGATTTGTGAAGTATCCGGCGCTGCCGGGTTTTCTCTTTTTGAAAACAGGGCTGCCGCGAAAACGGCAGCCCTGAAGTTCAGGCAGGGGGATTGTTATTTATCCGCAATCTCCGTAAAGGCAGCGGTCACCAGGGTGACGAAGTCTTCGACGCTGGTACCGGTGGCAAGCAGCTCAAAGATCGGGCCCAAGGTGCCCTGGTTAAACCCATCGGGGTTTTGGCCAAAGCGCCAGTTGAAGTTGCCGCCGCGGGCACTGGCTTCTACCAGCGCGCTGGAGAAGGGGCCGGCGGGGAGCAGTTTGACGGACTTGAAGGCAGGCACCATGCCGGCTTCGGCCACCATGTAATTGGCGCCGTCCTCACTGAGCGCCATGTAGTTGAGGAAGTCAACAGCGGCCTTCTGCTGCTCAGGGGTGGCCTTGGCGTTGACGACAAACCAGGAGGGGGCGGCCATGTACAGACCGGTGGACTCTTCCTCCAGGAAGTTATGGGAGACATAGCCCATCTTGAAGTTGGCTTCCAGCTGCTTCAGGTTGGGGTCAATCCAGTTGCCCTGGGTGATGAAGGCGGCCTTCTGGTTAGCGAAAGCGGCCACCTGGGCATCGTAGTTGCCGTTTTGCAGCACGTTCTGATCAGCATAGTCATACAGCAGCTTCAGGTAGTTGGCAAAGGCGGTCAAGCGCTCGGTGTCCACCTCGCCCTTGCGCAGCGCGTCATACAGGCTGGAATCGTTGTAGTCCATATAGCCAGCATAAAAAGCGTTGAACACGTGCTGGGATGTCACCCACCACAGCCCGCCGGCGATGGAGGTGCCCACGCTGGTTACGCTGTCCAAGCCCAGCTCGTCCTTCATGCCATCAATCTTCTCAAACGCGGCTTTCACAGCGGAGAAGGTGGTCAAGGTGGCGGGATCAACGCCGGCTTTCTCCAGGATTTCCGCATTATAGCCCAGGCCGAAGCCTTCCATCGCGATGGGGAAGCCCACAACCTTGCCCTCTGGGCTGTAAAACGCCATGTCGGTGTCCTTGGCCCACTCGGCGTCGGACATATCGGCGATGTAGTCCTTCCACAGCTCATAGCCGCCGATGCCTTCAAT
>CAYFUH010000038.1:4312-9049 GCA_964346355.1 uncultured Christensenella sp.
ATGTACCCTTCCGCAGCGGCAGTTAATCACTGAATTTTACAAATATGGCCCGATTTTTTCCGAATTAGACAAAAAACGGCGCTGTGTCCAGCGCCGGTTGATGTGTGTATGGTTTGCAAGCTACCGCAAATTCTGCAGCGGCAGGCCCTCCTTGCACATGGGGCAGACATCGGGCGGATAATGCTCCGCCCGGAAGCGCAGCAGCGGGATGAGCGGCGCCTCCGCCGGCACGTCCCCGCCGGATTTGTCCACCAGGCACCCGATGGCCACCACGCTGCCGCCCAGGGCGCGCACGATCTCCGTCATCTCGCGGATGCTCTGGCCGGTTGACACCTCATCCTCCACCAGCAGCACCTTCATGCCGGGGCGAATTTCAAACCCGCGGCGCAAAATCAGCGCGCCGTCACGCTTTTCACAGTAGAGCAATTTTTTGCCCAGCGCGCGCGCCACCTCGTACCCGGGCAGCACCGCGCCCACGGCAGCCGCCAGCACCACATCCGGCGCATAGCCAGCACAGCGGGATGCCAGCTCCCGGCCGACCAACTCCCCGGTTTTGTGGTCCTCAAACAGCCGCGCGCACTGCACATACCAATCGGTATGGCGGCCGGACAGGCGGTAAAAATGCCCCTGCTTGATGGCGCCGTGCCGGGTAAACAGATCCTTGATGGTGTGGGTGTCCATCGTCATGTCAACTCTCTTTTCGTTCTAACTATCGGTCGAGCGCGTGCACGCTTCGTCCTGACATGGGCAAGAAAAAGCGCCGTTGCCGGCGCTTTTGAGTCATTATTGTTTCGCGCCGCATTCCGGGCAGAACTTGGCCCCGGCTGCCAGAGGCTTGCCGCAGTCCACGCAGGCCGCGGCGGATTGGCTGGCGCCGCACTCGGGGCAGAACTTGCTGCCCTTTTGAATCGGTTGCTTGCAGGACACGCAGGGCACACTCGCCGCCTGCGGGGCTGCCGCTTGCGGCTGCTGGTTGGCCTGGAACGCGCCTTGCATCATTTGGCCCATCGCCATGCCAGCGCCCATACCCATGCCCATGCCGGCAGAGCCGCCTTCGTTTTGAGCGGCGTCGCGCATGGCTTCCGCCGCCTGGAACTGGGTGTATTTGTTCAAATCGCCAACCACGCCCATGCTGGTACGCTTGTCCATGGCCGCTTCCACTTCCTGGGGCAGGCTGATGTTTTCAATCACGAAGCTTTCCAGCTTCAGGCCCAGCGGGGTAAAGCGCGGGGCAAGCGCGTTTAAGGCAAACTGGCCCAACTCATCATAGTTGGCGGCCAAATCCAGGGCGGGAATCTTGCTTTGCGCCAGGATGTCAGACAGCGCGGACACCACCGTGCGCTTGATCTGGCCTTCCACGCCTTCCACCGTCATCAGCTCCGTGGTGCCAAAGACTTCCTTTAAGAAGGCCACCGGGTCCGCCACGCGGAAGGAGTAGATGCCAAAGGCGCGCAGGCGCACCATGCCAAACTCGGCGTCGCGCATCATCACCGGGTTGCTGGTGCCCCACTTCTGGTCCAAAAACTGCTTGGTGTTGACGAAATACACCTCGGCCTTAAAGGGGGAGTTAAAGCCGTATTTCCAGCTTTTCAGCGCCGTCATGATCGGCATGTTCTGGGTGGACAGCTCATAGCGGCCGGGCTGGAACACGTCGGCGATTTTGCCTTCGTTCACAAAGACCGCCACCTGGCTTTCACGCACGGTGAGCTGGGCGCCCATCATGATTTCCTTGCCGTTGCGGTCATAGCGGTGCACCATCGTATTGGTGCTGGAATCGGTCCATTCGATGACATCAATAAATTGACTGGTAACCATTTTCTTGAAGAAACTCATGGCAATCCTCCTACTTTTTCTTGGGCGTGTATCAACAGGCCACCCTTGGCCCTGGGTTTATTGCTTGGTGGGGATTAAGGCGTCCAGCTGTTCCAGTACGCGAAACTGCGTGCACACCAAATCCAGGTCCATAAAGTCCTTGACCTGGGCGGCTGCCTCAAGCACCTGGCGCTGGGCTTTGGAGCTGAGGACGTCCAGCTCGCTGTCTGAAATCTGCGTGGTGGCGCAAGCCAGCACGCGCAGGCGCAGCGGGCTGATCAGCGCCGTGATAAAGGCAAGCGGCCCCGCAATCTGGCCAAAGAAGTTGGCGCGCAGCGCCAAATCCAGCCGGTCAAAGCCGTGGTGCCAGCGGGTTTCCAGGAAGTTGGCGCCATCGGGCAAATCAAACTCAAACAGCAGGCAGGCGCGGTCCGCCGCGATGGGTGAGCGCGAGAGCATCAGCCGGCTGATCAGCTCATCGCGGTTGGCGATGCGCTCCTCCAGCAGCCGGTGCAGGGCTTCGTTTTGAAGCCGTGCCAGGGTAAGCCCGGGGTTGTAGTCATAATCGCTGTGGTCGCCGTGCAGCTGATCCAGCGCTTCGCGCAAAAGGGACAGCTCATTGCGCAGGCCATCGCCCCGGCGGTGGGTGCGCATGATGGGCATATAGGGATGATGCTCATCCAGATGGCTGCGCAGGCTGTCGGCGTCTGCCCCGTCCAGGTCAATCGCGATCGCGTCCGCGCCTGGGTGGTTCAAAAACCGGATGGCCGCTTCCGCCGAATCCACCAGCGCGATGGGCTCAAACATCAGCCGGTTCATGTCCGGAATGCTGGTGTACGCATCCTTCACCTCGGTCTGATTGGTAACCAGCAGTAGTTTGTACATTCAAGCCCTCCTTGTGTTTGCGTGCCCTATTATAGCCCGATGAGGCGCTCTTTTCAATGATTTTGTAAAAACCGTTCCAATACCGGCAGATTTTGACAGGATATGGGCATGGTCATCCCGCTGCACTCCCTGCTTTTTCTGGCCGTGTCTTATGATTGTACCCTTCCTTTTCAGATTCCCTCAAAAGGCGTATAATATCGGAAGCCGCGTCAACCCGGCAGGAGGAACCATGCGTATTATTATCATCGGGGATGGAAAGGTGGGCCATTCCATCGCGGAGACCCTGGTCAAAGAAGACCACGAGGTCACCATTGTAGACCGCAGCGAGGCCGCGCTGCAGCGCAGCCAGGAAACGCTGGACGCCCTGGTGGTCAAGGGCAACGGCGTCAATGTGGACACCCTGCTGGAAGCGGGCGCCACAGACGCGGATATCTTAATCGCCGTCACCATGAGTGATGAGATCAACATGCTGTCCTGCCTGACCGCCAAGCGTCTGGGCGCGCGCTATGCCATCGCCCGCATCCGGGACCCGGAATACAACAAAAGCCTGTCCTTCTTAATGAAGGAATTGCTCATTGACTACGTCATCAACCCCGAGCGCATCATGGCGCTGGAAATCAGCCGCATGCTGCGCTACCCCTTTACCGGCACCATTGAAACCTTTGCCCGCGGCCGGGTGGAGATGATGGACTTCCGCTTAGGCCGGGACGACGCGCTGGTGGGGATGGCGCTGGGCGATTTGTACCGCAAAAAGCCCAACCTGCCGCGCGTCCTTTTTTGCGCCGTCCAACGGGAGGAGGAAGCCATCATCCCCAAGGGCAACCTGGTCTTTGAGGAAGGCGACCACATCTATGTGGCTGCGGACGTGCTGACCATCACCCAGTTTTTCCGGCAGATCGGCAAAAACACCTCGGACATCAAATCCGTGATGATCCTGGGCGCGGGCAGGATTTCCTACTATTTATGCAGGCTGCTTTTGGACATGCGCATGCAGGTCACGGTCATTGAGCGGGATGAAGCGCGCGCGATGGAATTTGCGGAGATGCTGCCCGAAGCCAGCGTCATCATGGGTGACGGCACCGACCAGGAGCTGCTGATGAGCGAAGGCCTGGACCAGTTTGACGCCTTTGTCACCTTAAGCGGCCTGGATGAGGAAAACATCATGACGGGCCTGTACGCCAAGTCCGCCGGCGTGCGCAAGGTGATTGTCAAAAACAGCCGGGACAACTACATGGACATCCTGGGCGTGATTGGCTTAGAAAGCGTGGTCAGCGTCCGCCAGGTGACCGGCAACACCATCCTGCGCACCGTGCGCACCAGGGGCGCGGCCGATTCCGCCGCCGCGGTGGAACGCATGTACCGCTTGATGGACGGCGCGGTGGAAGCACTGGAGTTTATCGCCCAGAAGGACGAATTTTTTATCAATATTCCGCTCAAGTCGCTCACTGTGAACCCCAGCGCCTTAATTGCCGTCATCGTGCGGGACGGGCAAGTGTACATCCCCTTTGGCGAGGATGTCATCAAGCCCTATGACCGGGTGGTGGTGATTGTGAAAGGCAACAATGTGCAGCGGCTGTCCGACATCTTCATCAAGGGCCTGCCATGAACTGGCGATTGGTCCAAAACCTCTTAAGCAAGCTGATGGTCCTGGAGGCGGCGCTGATGTTGCCCTCCTTTTTCGTATCCCTGCTGCACAGGGAGCAGGCGCTGCTGGTCTTTGGTGTGCCCATCCTGGCGCTTGTGACGCTGGGCTTGCCGATGGCGCTCAAGCAGCCCGCATCAAAGGACGTGCACGCCCGGGAAGGCCTGGCGGTTGTGGCCCTGTCCTGGGTATTGCTGTCCCTGTTTGGCACCCTGCCTTTTATCTTGTCCGGCGTCATCCCCGGCTTTATCAACGCCCTGTTTGAAACCGTATCCGGCTTCACCACCACAGGCGCCTCCATCCTCAGCCAGATTGAAGGCTTGCCCCATGGGGTGCTGTTTTGGCGCTCCTTCACCCACTGGGTGGGCGGCATGGGCGTGTTGATTTTGACGCTGGCC
>CAYFUH010000038.1:9149-13782 GCA_964346355.1 uncultured Christensenella sp.
GCTGGCCGGCCGGCTGGAGTTCCTCCCGCTGCTCACCCTCTTCCACCGGGAGATGTGGAAAACCGGGCATTAAGAACGGTTCCAACATCAACAATACGCCCTGCCGTGACTGGCAGGGCGCCTTGCATCCATTCATTTCATTGATTATTTCGGGTCCAACTCCTGGTAGGTGTCGTCCGAAACCCCGGTGAAATCCTTCGCGGGTGTGTTAAACGCCGCGGGCTCATCCGCGTCCATCAAATCCGGCACAGCCTCCGCGTCCGTGGCGTACTGCTTGTCCTGTGCGCCATTTACCTGGTTAACGGGGCAGGCAATGTCATATTGCTGCAAATAGTGTTCATACTGCGTCTGAAACATGGGGCCGTACTGGCCGGCGTGCACGTTTTGCAAATACTCGTGCCCGTCCGCCACGCCCATGTGCGCCACCTCAATCACGCTGACAGCGATGTTGCTGCAGTGGTCGGAGCTGCGCTCCAGGTTTGTAAGCAGGTCGCTTAGCACAAAGCCCAGCTCAATGGTACAGGTGCCCAGGCGCAAACGCTCCACATGGTTGGCCTTGATGATGTTGCGCAGGCGGTCAACCACCTCCTCCAGCGGCTCCACCTTCTGCGCCACAAACAGGTCGTTTTTGACGAAGGCCTCCACCGCCAGGTTGACGGTTTCCAGCACCGCCGCGCGCATGACCTTTGTTTCCTGCTGGGCTTCTATGGAGAAGCTGATCTCCTTGCTGTGCATCTCCTCCGCCACCTCGGAAATATTGACGGCATGGTCGCTGATGCGCTCAAAGTCCCCGATGATCTTGAGCATCTTGGACACCTCGCGGCTCTCCTCATCCGTCATGTGCGAAGCGCCGATTTGCACCAGGTAGGAGGTCAACTTGTCCTCATAGCGGTCAATGGTGCCTTCCAGGTCCTCCACCCCTGCCGCGGTTTTGGCGTCGTACTGGTCCAGCAGGCCATCCGCCTGAATAAAGGCCGCCAGCGCCATGTTGGCCATCTCACCGGTTAGTTTGCGGCTTTGCTCAATCGCCATGGAGGGCGTCGCCAAAAGGCGCGGGTCCAGCAGCTCCAGTTCCTCGCCGTGCTTGGAATCCTTGATGGTCTTCTTGGCCAGCCATTCCAGCTGGCGGATAAAGGGGAAGAGCACCGCCACCGCCACAACGTTAAACACCGTGTGCACCACTGCGATGCCCACTGCCTGCACAGGCAGGGCGGTAAAGGCAAAGCCGATGAAATAATCCAGCAGATAAAACACACTCAAAAACAGCAGGGTGCCGATGAGGTTGAAATATAAATGCACCATCGCCACGCGCCGGGCGTTGCGGTTGGCGCCAATGGAAGAGACCAGGGAGGTAATGCAGGTGCCGATGTTTTGCCCCATGATGATGGGCATGGCCGCGCCATAGGTCAAGGCGCCCGTGTTGGCCAGCGCCTGCAGGATACCGATAGAGGCGGAGGAGCTTTGGATGATGGCCGTCACCACCGCGCCCAGCAGCACGCCAAACAGGGGGTTGGAGAACAAAACCAGCATCTCGCGGAAGGAGGGGATCTCCGCCAGCCCGGAGACCGCCAGGGACATTTGCTCCATTCCAAACATCAAGACGGAAAAACCAAGCAGAATGCCCGCGGTGTCGCGCTGCCGCCTGGACGCCATCAGCATGATGATGCCCGCAAAGGCCAAGAGGGGCGAGAAGGTGGAGGGCTTGAGCAGGGTCATGAAAAAATTGTTGCTTTGAATGCCGGTTAAGGACAAGATCCAGGGGGTGACCGTGGTGCCCACGTTGGCGCCCATCACCACTGGGATGCCCTGGGAGAGCTGCATGATGCCGGAGTTGACAAAGCCCACCACCATGACCGTGGTAGCGGAAGAGCTTTGGATGACCGCCGTCACCGCGGCGCCTAAGGCCACCGCTTTGAAGGGATGCCGGGTCAGGTTCTCCAGAATCGGGCGCAGGCGCCGGCCCGCGCGCTTTTCCAGCGACTCGCCCATGATATGCATTCCGTACAAAAACATGGCCAATCCACCCAGCAGCTGGAACACATCATATACGCTCATTCATTTCCTCCGGTGCAGATTCAAACTCTTTCCCATACTACACCATAGGCAGGATAACGAAAAAGGAAAATGATGTCAATTATGTCATCTGACGGAGTGCCAAAATATGCAAAAACCGCCTTGCGGCGGTTTTTGCGCTGAAGCGTGAACCTTTTATTTCTTCTTCATGCTGAAGGCATCCTTGCCGGGGTAGCTGGCCTTGTTGCCCAGCTCCTCCTCAATTCGCAGCAGCTGGTTGTATTTGGCCACGCGCTCAGAGCGGGCCGGCGCGCCGGTCTTGATCTGCCCTGCGTTGACGGCAACTGCCAAGTCCGCGATGGTGACGTCCTCCGTCTCGCCCGAGCGGTGGGAGATGACGGTGTTTAAGCCGTTCTCATGCGCCAGGCGGATGGCGTCCAAGGTTTCAGTCAAGGAGCCAATCTGGTTTAGTTTGATTAAAATCGCGTTGGCGGCCTTTTCCTTGATGCCGCGCTCAAGGCGGCTGACGTTGGTGACAAACAGGTCATCGCCCACAATCTGAACACGGTCGCCCACCTTGGCGGTCAATTTCTGCCAGCCCTCCCAGTCCTCCTCATCCAGCGGGTCTTCCAGGGACACGATGGGGTAGTCATTCAGCAGATTTTCCCAGAAGGTGACCAACTCATCCGTGGTGAAAGTCAGCCCGGTCTTGGGCATCTTGTAGCCGCTGTCCGCCTTCCACTCGCTGGCGGCGGCGTCAATGGCCAGGGCCACGTCGCGGCCGGGCTCATACCCGGCAGTTTTGATCGCCTCCAGGATCAAATCCAGCGTCTCGCGCTCGCTCTTCAAATCCGGCGCGAAGCCGCCTTCATCGCCCACTGCTGTGGCCAGGTGCTTGGAGTTCAGCAATTTTTTAAGCGCCTGATAGACCTCCACACCCCAGCGCAGGCCTTCTTCAAAGCTCTTGGCGCCAACGGGCATGATCATGAATTCCTGCACGTCCAGGTTGTTCGCGGCGTGCGCGCCGCCGTTTAGGATGTTCATCATGGGCACGGGCAGCACCGCTGCCTTTTCCCCGCCCAGGTTCAAGAAGAGGGACTCGCCCTTGGCTTTTGCGACTGCCTTTGCATACGCCAGGCTGACAGCCAGGATGGCGTTGGCGCCCAGGCTGGTCTTGTTGGGGGTGTTATCCAGTTTGATCATCGCGTCATCCAGCGCTTTTTGGCTGGCCCACTCACGCCCAACCAGGGCGTTTGCGATCTCGTTGTTGATGTGGGAAACCGCCTTTGACACGCCCTTGCCGGCAAAGGCGTTCTTGTCGCCGTCGCGCAGCTCGTGCGCCTCAAACTGGCCGGTGGATGCGCCGCTTGGCGCGGCAGCCAGACCTACAGCGCCGTTTTCAAGGACGACTTCTGCTTCAGTTGTGGGGAAACCACGGCTGTCAATCACCTGACGGCCTTTGATGGATGTAATTTTCATGTTGCTCTCCTTTCGCGCGTACCCATTAAAACGCTGCACTGGAATGATACCCAATTCCCCTCATTTCTATTACAAGTGTGCCTATTTTACAGAAAAGGTTTACAAATCGGATTTTTTGGTTATAATTGCTATATAAGAATTATTCTTATTTAGGGCATGTGCCCAGAATAAGAAAAAACATCAGAAAGGGATGTATTTATGGACAACATTCAGAACACCACCTATCACCGTATGCCGCTCATTGGCGACAAGGCGCCGGAGTTTGAGGCCGTCACCACCCAGGGCCCCATCAACTTCCCCGCAGATTATAAGGGCAAGTGGGTCATCCTCTTCTCCCATCCGGCCGATTTTACCCCGGTGTGCACCACCGAGTTTATGACCTTTGCCACCATGGCGGATGAGTTCAAGGCCATCAACACCGAGCTGGTCGGCCTGTCGGTTGATTCCCTGTACGCCCATATCGCCTGGCTGCGCCGCATCCAGGAGATCGAGTGGAAGGGCATGAAGAACGTGGAAGTGATGTTCCCGCTCATTGAGGACATTCGCATGGATGTCTCCAACAAGTACGGCATGATCCAGCCCGGCCAGAGCAACACCCAGGCCGTGCGCGCCGTCTTTGTGATTGATCCGGAGGGCATCATCCGCACCATCCTGTACTACCCGCTCACCACCGGCCGCAATTTTGATGAGATCAAGCGCATCGTGCTGGCCTTGCAAAAGGCGGATAAGGACAAGGTAGCGACCCCGGCCGACTGGCGCCCGGGCGAGGATGTCATCGTGCCCACCGCGGGCTCCTGCGGCGTAGCCAAGGAGCGCATGGAAAGCAAGGACGAGGACATGACCTGCCTGGATTGGTTCCTGTGCTTTAAGAAGGATAAGAAGTAAACATACCTGATCATAACCAATGCGTAAAACCCGCCCAGGTTTTGAAAGTGCCTGGGCGGGTTTTTTGTGTTTGGTTTTCGAAATGCGTATCAGCTGCCGCGCTTGCGCCGCAGAAGGTACGCGCCCGCAAACAGGAGCGGCACGATCACAGCCAGCGTCATCAGCAGCCGGAAGCTGTGGTCCCCGGTGGGCGGTGCGGGCAGTTTGTTGGTAAACACCATCTCGCCCGCAAAGGGCACACCGTCTTTTTCGATAT
>CAYFUH010000039.1:0-13770 GCA_964346355.1 uncultured Christensenella sp.
TCGGTGCGTTAATTCGTTCGTTTAGTATAAAACCACCTCCGGGTGTGACCTGCACCCAGAGGTGGCTTTTCAATTCTTCAATTAATTAGCAATTCCAAAGTTCTTTTGGGGTTTGGACCTTTTCTTTCAAGAAAAGGTCCAACGTCCCCTTTAATTATCTAAAACTCCGCGTGTCCGACCGTCCTGGGGAAGGGAAGGACGTCCCGGATGTTTGTGATACCGGTTAGGTACATCACAAAGCGCTCAAAGCCCAGGCCGAAGCCGGCGTGCTTGGCGGTGCCAAAGCGGCGCAGGTCCAGGTACCAGGCATATTCTTCTTCCTTTAAGCCCATCTCATGGATGCGGGCGAGCAGCTTGTCGTAGCGCTCCTCGCGCTGGCTGCCGCCGATCATCTCGCCGACGCCGGGCACAAGGAGGTCCATGGCGGCGACGGTCTTGCCGTCCTCGTTGGCGCGCATGTAAAAAGCTTTGATGTCACGCGGGTAGTCGGTCACAAAGACGGGACGCTTGAAGTGCTTCTCGGTGAGGTAGCGCTCATGCTCTGTCTGCAGGTCAATGCCCCAGGAGACGGGGTACTCAAAGGGAACGCCGGAATTCTCCAGGATCTCGATGGCCTTGGTGTAGGTGACGCGCTCAAAGGCGCTGGTGCGCACGTGGTCCAGGCGGGCGAGCAGCTCCTTGTCCACAAACTGATTGAGGAAGGCGAACTCGTCCGGTGCTTGCTCCAAAACCATGTTGATGACGGATTTGACCATGTCCTCCGCCAGGTCCATGTCGTCTTCCAGGTCGGCGAAGGCGATCTCCGGTTCAATCATCCAGAACTCCGCCGCGTGGCGCGGGGTGTTGCTGTTTTCAGAGCGGAAGGTGGGGCCAAAGGTGTACACCTTGCTCATCGCCAGGGCATAGGCCTCGGCCTGCAGCTGTCCGGATACGGTGAGGGAGGCGGATTTGCCGAAGAAATCGCGGGTGTAATCCACCTGTCCGTCCGCGGCCTTGGGCAGTTTGTCCAGGTTGAGGGTGGTCACGCGGAACATCTCACCCGCGCCCTCAGCGTCAGAGGTGGTGATGATGGGCGTGTGCACATAGATGAAATCATTGGCGGCAAAATAGGCGTGGATGGCTTGCGCTGCGAGGGAGCGGATGCGGAACACGGCGGAGAACGCGTTGGTGCGGGGCCGCAGGTGCGCAATGGTGCGCAGGTACTCAAAGGTGTGCCGCTTTTTTTGCAAAGGATAATCAGGCTCAGAAGCGCCCAGCAGGGTCACCTGCGCCGCCTTGATCTCAAAGGGCTGCTTCATCTCCGGTGTGCGCACGATGGTGCCTTTCACTTCAATCGCGGAGTAGAGGCTGAACTTTTTGACCTCCTCAAAGTTGGCCAGTTCCGCGTCACAGACCACCTGCAGGTTGCGAAAGGCGGTACCGTCGTTGAGCTCGATGAAGGCAAAGGCCTTGCTGTCGCGCAGGGTGCGCACCCAGCCGCGTACCAGCACCTCGCTGCCGTCTGCCGGCGTGTCTTTTAATAATTTTGAGATCGCAATCATTTTCACAGGGTTTCACCTTCCTTTAATACCATGCCCAGCATCGCGGCGCCAATGATGCCGGCCCCGTTGCCCAGCACGGCTAATTCCAGCCGGCCGTAGGGGAGGGTCTTGAACATCAAATAGTGCGGGATCTTTTCCTTCACCGCGTCTAATAAGAAGGTGCCGGCCATACTGATGCCGCCGCCCAAGACGATCATCTCCGGGTCAAAAAAGGAGATCATCGTGTTGACGGCCAGCGCCAGGTACTTGGTGTAGCGGTCAAAGACTTTCTGGGCGATGGGATCGCCCTCCCGGGCGCAGTCGATGATGAGCTTGCCGTTGACGTTTTCCTCGCTGCCGGCACGCTGCAAAATCAGGCTGTCCGGGTGCAGGCGCACCTGTTCGCGGCCCATACGGATGAGCGCGGTGGCGGAGCAGTAGCGCTCCAGGCAGCCATTTTTGCCGCAGGTACAGGGGATGCCGTCAATTTCCATGGTGATGTGGCCCAGCTCGGTGGCAACGCCGTGCGCGCCGGTCCAGGGCTTGCCGTTTAAGATGATGCCGCCGCCCACGCCGGTACCCAGGGTGAGGAAAATGCTGGACGCGGCGCCCTTGGAGACGCCGGCCATGCTTTCTGCCAAGGCGGCTACCGTGGCGTCATTGTCAATAAACACGGGCTTGTTGATGTATTTTTGCAATTCCTCGCGCAGGGGCACGTCGTGCCAGCCCAGGTTGGTGCAGAAGATGACCGTGCCGGTCTCGTTTTCCGCGACGCCGGGGATGCCCACGCCAATGCTGCCCACGTCATCAATCAGCTTGCCGGATTGCTCCAGCGCCTGCAGCGCGCAGCTGGCCATGTCCCGCACCACGTCCTTGTAGTGGCGCTCCGCGATGGTCGCGGTGGAGGCTTCGGCCAATATGGTGCCCTGCTCGTCTGTGACGCCCGCCGCGATCTTGGTCCCGCCCAGGTCAATGCCAATGTAAATCATTGATACTCTCCTTGTTTATTGGTTCATCATGTCAGATAGGCGCTTGTCCAGCTCCCGGGCAGCGGAGTAACCCATGCGCTTAAGGCTCAGATTGCGCGCGGCCACCTCAATGATGATGGCCAGGTTGCGTCCGGGCTTGACCGGCAAAACCAGGCTGGGCACCTTCACATCCATGATGGTGATGTAGTTTTCTTCCAGCCCCAGGCGGTCATACTCCTTCTGTTCGTCCCAGTGCTCCAGGTGGATCTCCAGGTCGATGGACTTGCGCATCAAGACCGAGCCAATGCCGAACATCTGCCGGATGTCGATGATGCCAATGCCCCGGATCTCCATAAAGAAACGGATGGTCTCCGGTGCTTCGCCGGTGAGGCGGTTTTCGTTGACGCGGCAGATGTCCACCACGTCATCAGCGACCAACTGGTGCCCGCGCTTGACCAGTTCCAGCGCCGCCTCGCTCTTGCCCACGCCAGAGTCCCCGGTGATGAGGACGCCCACGCCGTAGACGTCCATCAAAACGGCGTGCATGGTCTCATGCGGGGCCAGGACGCGGTTTAAAAACATGATGGCCGACACGATGAAGCCGGTGGTAGACATCTCGCTGCCTAAAATGGGGATGTCCCGCTCGCTGGCTAAGCGCAGCATCTCCTCCGGCGGCTTGTGCCCGCGGCAGAGGAAAACGCAGGGAATCTCGTATGAGAAGAAGCGGCGCAGCTTGCTGTCACGCTCCTTTGTGGTGAGGCCCATTAAATAGCCCATTTCGGCGTTGCCCATGATCTGCACGCGCTCCAGCGCGAAATGCTCATAAAAGCCGGACAGCTCAAGGCCAGGGCGGTTAAACTCGGAGGATTTGATGTCCAGCACCTTTTTGGTGGTGGGGGACAGCACTTGCAATTCCAGACCCTGGATAAGTTCTGATAATTTGACCACTGCGCACCGCCTTTCCTATAAACAGCCAGAAATGCATAGCCAGTATACAGCATGCGCCCTGCGGGTTCAAGCAAAGCATGCGCTTGCGGTGCTTATCACAGAATTGTTGCAATTTTAATAAATAAAGATTACAATACTGTTCACAAAGGCGGTGAAACGATTGGATGATTTTTTAAGGCTACTTTCAGATAAATTGATTGACCTGGTGGTGTACGGCGCGGTCATCCTCACCTTTGTGGTGGGGTACAGCAAGTGCATCATCCCCTTGCAGCGCGCGGCGCGCGCCTTCCGCAAGGGCATCGGCAACCTGGCGGTGTTCAAACCCAATGAGTCCGGGCGTCCGGATTGGCAGGATGTGCTGTTTCTGGGCAAGCCCATGCAAAAACAGTGGGCGCGCTTTTTGGTCAACGCCGAGCAGCTGGACCAGCGGGGCCTGTCCTGTGATGTGGAGGACTACATCAACGACGAGACCACCCTGCGGGATTTCGCCCACTTCCAGCTGGCGGAGGTCATCCCGGGGCTGCTGACCGGCCTTGGCATCCTGGGCACCTTTATCGGCCTGATGCGAGGGCTTGGCAACCTGGATTTGAGTAACGCGGGCAACACGGTCACCTCCATCCATACGATGATTTCGGGCATGACCTTTGCCTACGGCACCTCCATCGCGGGCCTGGTGGGTTCCCTGGTGTTCAACATCCTCTTCCGCGCGGCGCAGGGGTCTGCTACAGGTGCCCTGGATGATTTTAACCAGGCGTTTTCTGATGTGGTGATGCGCAGGCCGCTGGATGAGTCCGTGCGCCAGACCTGCTACATGGAAGACCAGGCCGCCTTTTTGGCCAGCGCCTTTGGTGAGGTCAACCTGAAGCTCGAGTCCGGCATCAGCCAGGCGGTGGAGCGCTCTTTCGCGCCCATTGGCCAGTCCATGCACCACTTCATCCTGTCTGAAACCCAGGCGCAGGTGGAGGGCCTCAACCATGTGGTCAACCAGTTTGTGGACCAGATGAATACGGCTTTAAACGGCCAGTTCCTGCTGCTGGGCAAAACCCTGTCGCAAATCAACCAATCCCAGGTGGTCAACCTGGAAAGTGTCAACAGCACCATGACGGCTGCAGACAGCATTTTGGACAGCATCCAGAAAACGGGTTTGATGACGCAGACGGTGATTGACCGCTTTGACAGCTATATTGAGGACCTGTCCAAGGCACAGGCATCCAACGCCGCGCTGTCGGAGCAAACAGCCAATATTCTCAGGGGCATGCACAAGGATGTGAAGGTGCAAAACGAGCGCTATGCCGCCCTGGTGGACGCGCAGGCGGAGCTGTCCCACTTGATGGAGCAGTACGCCTCCTGGTCTGGCCGGGTGCTGGACGCGGTGGAGAAGCAGTCCGACGCCGCGAGCGACCGCGCGCACGAAGTTGCCAACGAGATGAACCGCTCCGGCCAGCTGCTCAAGGACAGCTACACCAACTTTGTAGAGAATATTTCAACAGGCTTGGCCCGCGCCATGGGCATGTTTGAGGAAAACATGACCGACATGACCCAGAAAATGGTGACGGACTTAAAGGCTGCCCTGGCCCAGGGCGGCAGCGGCGCCGCGGTTGACTTAAAGCAGTTCTCCCGCGTGCAGCAGGCGCTTGCGGACATGACCCAGGCGCTCAACAAGGCGGCCCAGGCAGCCAACCAGATGGCGGAGGGCGCCTAAATGCGGGCAGTTCGCGCGCCGCGCAGGCTGATACAAAAGGGGGATGGCGGCAGCCACTGGATTTCCTTTTCGGATATGCTCTCAAGCCTCCTTTTGGTCTTTATTCTGGCGTTGATGGTCAGCATCTACCAGTATTTTTCTGTGCTGGATGTTAAAACCAAGGAATTGGAAGTCCAGCAGGTGGAGCTGGACCGCGTGCAGATCTCCCTGGTGCAAAAGGAGGAGGACCTCAGGACCGCGCAGGCGGAACTGATGGGCAAGGAGGAGGAAGTGGCCTCTATCCAAATCCAGTTGCAGCAGCAGGAGGACGAGCTCAAGGCTGCGCAAGCCGCGCTCAAAACCCAGAAGGATGAGCAGGCGGTGCTGCAGCTGCAGTTAGCCACCCAGGAAGCGGACTTAAACAAGATGCAACTGGCCATGAACGCGCAGCAGCAGCAAATTGACGACCTGCTGGGCGTGCGCACTCAGATTATTCAGGACTTAAGCCAGGCCTTTGCCAGCTCAAACCTCAACGTCAAGGTCAACGAGGACACGGGCGACATCATGCTGGACAGCACCCTGCTGTTTGAAAAAGGCGGCGAGGTGCTGCTGCCCGCCGGCCGGGACCAGCTGTCCCGCCTGATTCCGGTGTATCTGAGCGTCTTGATGCGGCCGGAGTATGAGGCCTATGTGGCGGAGATCGTGATTGAAGGCCATACCGACTCCACAGGCTCCTATCTGCACAACCTGAAGCTGTCCCAGGCGCGTGCGCTTGGCGTGGCTACCTATTGTCTGGAACTGCCCGGACTGGACGGCGTACAGCGGCAAAAGCTGCAGTCCATCCTGACAGCCAAGGGGCGCAGCTTCTCAGACCGGATCTTCTTCCCCGATGGCCGGGAGAACATGGACGCCAGCCGCCGGGTGGAGATCCAGTTCCGCCTAAAGGACAGCGAGATGATCCAAAAGATGAACGAGATTCTGCAGGGCCGCTGATGAGAAAGATTGCCTTTGTGCTGGCTGTGCTTGCGCTGTTTGCCGCAGGCATCACCCTGTACGGCTTCGCGGCCACCCGGCTTGATCTGCGCGTGGACAACGTGCGCGCCTTGAGCGATCAGGAGTTCCAGGCGCGTTTTGCGCGCTTGCGCGAGCAGATGAGCATGGGTGCTGTGCGCGGCATTGTGTATGATGACCAGCCGCTGGGTATTGCTGATGACTATGTGATTCTGGAGTACACCATCGCCGTGGGCAACCGCGGCTTTATCCCCGCTGAAATGCTCGAAGCCGTGGTGGTGCCGGTGCGCGGGGATGTCCTGTGCTTCTCGCAGCAGGAAGCGGAAAACCGCGACATCAACCAGGGCATCACCGCGCCCAACGGACGGGAAACCATGCTGCGCTGCTATTTGCTGACCAAAAAAAGCCTGCACGCCGTGCGGGAAATCCAGGTCAGCTATTACATCTGGGGCAATCCCTATATTCTGAAAGTACAGTACGGCTAAAAGCAGTTTTTGAACAGTTTTCATGACGAAAATGGGCATATACAGGCCAAATCAACACAAAACCACTTGACAGTAAGGCGGCGCGATATTATGATGAATGCGACGGGATACCCCTGAAGTGTGCGCCAGTTTTCCGTTTTTACCCACATTTTACCAAATGGAATCCGCGTCAGGAGTTGGCTGCCACGCCCCCGCGCAAGCGATAGGGGACGGCAAAAATCTGTTGCAGGGTACCAGCCTGCTGAACATAGCGGGTGAAAAAATGGAAGGCAGCGGCACTTTGGGCTATCCCACGAAAGCGGTCAGGTATGACCGTTTTTCTATTCAAACCGGCCTTGATCGGGATTGATTTGGACAACTGTATTTATTTTGTATTTCAAGTGAACTGTGATGTTTTTACATCATAAGAAAGTGGAAATATGCAAACAGAACTGATGCGCCCGGATGAACTGGGTATATTCACGGCAGCGGACCTGTTGCGGTCTGGCGGTTTGGTTGCCTTCCCGACCGAGACGGTGTACGGCCTGGGCGCCAAGGTGTACAACGAAGCGGCCATCGCCGCCATTTTCGAGGCAAAAGGCCGCCCCGCAGACAACCCGCTGATCGCGCATGTGCTGGGTATTTCCGGCGCCAAGGAGTGCGGGGAGTGGACGCCGCTGGCACAGATTCTGGCATCGGCCTTCTGGCCCGGCCCGCTCACGCTGATTGTCAGGCGCAAGCCCACCATCCCCAGGATTGTCAGCGCAGGGCTTGACACCATCGCGCTGCGCGCGCCCAGCCACCCGGTGGCCCGCGCGCTGATCGCGGCCTGCGGTTTCCCCATCGCGGCGCCCAGCGCCAACCGCTCCGGCCGTCCCAGCCCTACAACGGCAGCCCATGTCATGGACGACCTGGCTGGCCGTATTCCCCTGGTTTTAGACGGCGGACCAAGCGAGGTCGGCCTGGAGTCCACGGTTGTGGACGCGACAGGCATGTGCCCCCTGGTGCTAAGGCCCGGGTCCATCACCCCGCAGATGCTGGCGACGGTGGCCGGCGAATGCCAGGTAGCGGACGCTGTCATGCGCGAGTTGCACGAAGGGGAGTACGCGCCCTCGCCCGGCATGCGCCACAAGCACTATGCCCCCAATGCCAGGCTTACCCTGGTGGAGGGGGAGGATGAAGCGGTCAAACGCGTCCTTTTAACCCTGGCCAAAGGCCAGGCGGACACCTGGGTGCTGGCGCTTGATGGCGAACTGAGCCACACCGAAGGCCTGCGTGTAAAGTCCCTGGGCAGGGACGCGGGCGAAGCCGCCCACCGCTTGTTTTATCTGCTGCGCCAGGCGGATGAGGAAGGGGTGCAGCGCATCTTCGTCAAGGCCCTAAGCCCTGAGGGCGTCGGCCTGGCGGTCATGAACCGGCTGGCGCGCGCCTCCGGCTTTGACATCATCCAGGCTGCGGAATTCAACAGTCAACACCACTATTAGTTTTAGAAAGGAACAAACGATGAAAAAAATTTTATCCGGTATCTTAGCCTTGGCTCTACTCGTAGGCCTCAGCCTGCCTGGGGTTTCTGCGGAAGAGGAGAAGGTACTCAATTTCTTCTCCTGGGCCACCTACATTGATGATGACACCGTAGCGAAGTTTACGGAACAAACGGGCATCAAGGTGAACTACACCACCTTTGCCACCAACGAGGAAATGCTGCTGAAGATGTCCATGTCCAGCAACGAGTACGACGTTATCCTGGCAAGCGACTATGCCATCAACATCCTGCGCAAGCAGGACAAACTGCAAAAGCTCAACAAGGACTTGCTGCCCAACTACGGCAACCTGGACCCGGCCTTTATGAGCCAGTATTATGATGAGAATAACGAGTACACCGTGCCCTACACCGCGGGCACCCCGCTGATCGTCTACAACCCCGACCTGGTGGATATCGAGATTGACGGCTATGAGGACCTGTGGAACCCGGCGCTCAAGGACAGCATCGTCATCATCGACGACGCGCGCAACATCGTGGGCATCACGCTCAAGACCCTGGGCTATTCCTTCAACACCACCGATGAAAAGCAGCTGGAGGAGGCCAAAGAGAAGCTGATGAGCCTCAGGCCCAATATCCGCTCCTTCAACTATGACACCCCGCACAACGACATGATCTCCGGCGAAGTTTCCGTAGGCTACATGTTTACCCCCTTTGTGTTAATCGCCATGGACAGCAACCCGGACCTCAAGGTGGTCTACCCCAAGGAGGGCATGGGCTTTGGCATCGACTCCCTGGTGATTCCCGCCAACGCGCCGCATCCGGAAAACGCGCACGCGCTGCTCAACTTCCTGCTCGACAGTGAAGTGGCCGGCAACACCGCGGGCATGCAGTACTACCTGTCCCCGGTGGCGACCGCCTATGAGTTCATCCCCGAGTACCTGCGTGACAACCCCGCCATCCGCATCCCCAAGGAAATCCTGGGCGAGACCGAGTTCATCATGGACGTCGGCGAGACAGAGAGCAAATTCCAGGAGATCTGGGCGGAGTTCAAGCTGCAATAAGCAACCGTTAAGCACGTTTATCTGACAACAAAGCCCCCGCGGACCCAAGATCCCGCGGGGGCTATTTGTAGGGGTAAGCGCTTAGCTATTCGCCCTCTACCTGGAAGGTGCCCAGGTCGATGTTTTCAAAGAAATCGTTTCCCAGGGTATCCAGCCCAACGGTGGTCTTTGCCAGCCCGAAGTGATAGCTGGAGTTCTCGCTGTCCTTGGGCTCCACCTGATACTGCCCGTAGCGGTGCTGGGACAGGTGCTGGGCATAGCCCAGCTTGGCTACCTCATACCCCGTTTTGCCGGAGAAGGCGTGAAGGGGTTTATCCCAGTCCATTATGATGGGGTTGTCCTTGTACAGGTGCAAATACAGCTTGCTGGCCTGCCAGGTGCCAAACTCCTTGGCGGACTGGCTGAATTTGCCCGCGTCCGCTGCCGCGTCAAAGGCATACAGCATCATGTCCGCGCACAGTTGGTGCATGCCGTGGCCGTACTCGCCGGCAACATCATGGCTCACAATCACTTTGGGCTGGTATTTGCGCAGCAGTTCCACCGCGAAGCGCTGCACCTTGCTTTTGCCAAAGTCCCGGTAGGCCTTGTCCAATTTGAGGGAATAGGTGTCATGGAAGGGCCCCAGCACCGGGTAGTTTTTTACCCCCATGGTCCACAGGGAGTTGAGCAGCTCGCTCACCCGAAGCGTAGTAGCAGGTGTAAAGGCGCAGGCAGTTACGTTCAGCCCCAGTTCACCAGCGTAATAGGGCAGTGTGCCGCCAAAGAACAGCGCTTCATCATCCGGATGCGCGAACAAAAGCAGCAGGTCACTGCCGCGCTCGGCTTCCTTCCAGGTTTGGACATAAGAAGGCAACTCGCCCTCTCCCAGGACAAAAATCTCGGACATGCCAAACCATTTCTTGCTTTTACCTTCCGGCTTTAAGCGAATTTCCTTAGCACCCCTTAGGGGGTAATAGGCGTGCTGGAAGGGGCTGCCCTCAAAACTGGTTTTTTGCCACTGGCCATTTATTTTTTCCTCAACCGCAAAGGCGCGCGGTGCGCTCAACCAGCAGATATACAAGCCGTATATCGCCTCAGGGCTTGTAATGGTGACCGTCTTGCCGCTGTCCTCCCCGTTCCAGTAGGTGGCGTAATCCCGGTCATACAAGCGCTCCTTGGTGAAGGCCTTGGACCCGACTGTGATGGTGCATTCAGCGGTCAAATCGGGCATTTCGGACGCCTGCGCGGGCAGGGAAAACAGCATCAGGGCAAACAAGAGCAAAACGCCATATTTCTTCATAGCAAACCTCCCGTCTCAACATCTTCAGTTTAAACAGGGATGCAGACGGTGTCAAGAAAGCAAATCACGCGCCCTGCTTTACAAATAGGGCGTATTCTCCTATACTTTCCAAGTATGTATAAGGAGGGCTCAACATGATGACCGCGCCGTATGATCCAAGCACCTTTGAACCCAAATGGCAGCAATTTTGGGAGGACAACCAGGTATTCGCAGCAAAGCTGGAGCCGGGCAAGCCCAAGTATTACTGTCTGATAGAGTTTCCCTACCCCTCCGGCGCGGGCTTGCATGTGGGCCACCCGCGCAGTAACACCGCGCTGGACATCATCGCCCGCAAGCGGCGCATGGAGGGGCACAACGTGCTTTATCCCATCGGCTGGGATGCCTTTGGCTTGCCAACGGAAAACTTCGCCATCGCCAACCACATCCACCCGGCCAAGGTGACACGGGACAATGTCAACCACTTCCGCGCGCAGCTCAAGCGCCTGGGCTTTTCCTTTGATTATTCCCGTGAGGTCGATACCACCGACCCCGCCTATTACAAATGGACGCAGTGGATCTTTTTAAAGTTTTATGAACACGGCCTGGCCTACAAGGCCGAGATGCCCATCAACTGGTGCCCCCGCTGCAAGATTGGCTTGGCCAATGAGGAGGTCGTGGGCGGCGCCTGCGAGCGCTGCGGGCATGAGGTCACCCACAAGGTGAAAAACCAGTGGATGCTGGCCATCACGCGCTATGCCCAAAAGCTGCTGGACGGCCTGGAAAATCTAGATTTTATAGAGCCGGTCAAGGCGCAGCAGCGCAACTGGATCGGCCGGTCTGAGGGCTGTGAGGTGGATTTCCAGATCGCGGGTACGGATGAGCGCCTGCGCATCTTCACCACCCGCGCGGACACCATGTTCGGCGCCACCTACATGGTGCTCTCGCCGGAGCATCCCTTAATTGAAAAGCTGGCGGAGCGCATCCACAACATCGACGAACTACGCACATACCGCGAACAGGCCGCCAACAAGAGCGATTTTGAGCGCGCCGAGATGCAAAAGGACAAGACCGGTGTACAGATCAAAGGTCTCATGGCCATCAACCCCGCCACCGGGCAGGAGATCCCCCTGTGGATCAGCGATTATATCTTAATGGGCTACGGCACGGGTGCTGTTATGGCGGTGCCCGGGCATGATGAGCGTGACTGGGAATTCGCCCGCGCCTTTGGCCTACCCATTGTGGAGGTGGTCGCCGGCGGTGATATCCAGAAGGAAGCCTACACCGACATTGACGACGGCATCCTGATCAACTCCGGATTGCTCAATGGCATGAAGGTAAAGCATGCGCAGGAAGCAATGATGGACCACCTGGAAGGCCTGGGCATCGCGAAGCGCAAGGTCAACTTCAAACTGCGTGACTGGGTGTTTTCCCGCCAGCGCTACTGGGGGGAGCCCATCCCGCTGGTGCACTGCCCGGAGTGCGGCATTGTGCCCTTGAAGGAAGAAGACTTACCCCTGCTGCTGCCGGATGTGGACAGCTATGAGCCGACGGATTCGGGCGAAAGCCCGCTGGCGGCCATCACGGAGTGGGTCAATGTGCCCTGCCCCCAATGCGGCCAGCCCGCGCAGCGGGAGACGGATACCATGCCCCAGTGGGCAGGGTCCAGCTGGTACTTCCTGCGCTACTGTGACCCGCACAACACGGAAGCATTTGCGTCCAAGGAAGCCTTGGACTACTGGATGCCGGTGGACTGGTACAACGGGGGCATGGAGCATACCACCCTGCACTTGCTCTACAGCCGGTTCTGGCATCTCTTCCTGCACGATTTGGGCTTGGTCAGCGCGCCGGAGCCCTACAAGAAGCGCACCAGCCATGGCATGATCCTGGGCGAAAACGGCGAAAAGATGTCCAAGTCCCGCGGCAATGTAATTAACCCGGATGTGCTGGTGGATGAGATTGGCGCGGACGCCTTCCGCGTGTATGAGATGTTCATGGGCGCCTTTGACCAGGCCATCCCATGGAGCATGGCGGGCGCCCGGGGCGCCAAGCGCTTTTTGGACCGTGTGTGGCGCCTGCAGGATATGCTGGATGCTGGAAACCTGGACTTTAGCGACAGCCTGCGCGTGCTGATTAACCAAAGCATCAAAAAGGTGGGGGAGGACTTTGAGCGCATGAAGTTCAACACCGCCATCGCCCAGCTGATGACCATGGTGAACGAGTACTACGACAAGGGCCGCATCACGGCGGGGGATTTCAAGGCGCTGCTGCTGTTGCTTTCACCTGTAGCGCCCCATATGTGCGAGGAAATCTGGCAATTGCAAAACTTTGGCGGCTACATCCACAACCAGCCCTGGCCAGCCTTTGATGAGGCCTTTTTGGTGGATGACCAGGTGGAAATCGCCGTGCAGGTCAACGGCAAGGTGCGTATGCGCATGATGGTGCCCTCTGATATGGACAAACAGACAGGGGAGAAGGACTTGCTCAGCCGCCCGGAGGTACAGGAGCAGACAGCCGGCAAACAGGTCATCAAATGCATCTACGTGCCTGGCAGGCTCCTCAACCTGGTGGTAAAGTAAAATGTGGCTGCCCGGCGCAGCCCATCCCTTTGGGGCAACGCTGTTTATTCCAAAGACCAATTGGGTATTATAACAATGCTTCGAGCATGATTTTGAAAGGTGGAGACAAGTATGTCAGTTATGATTATCACAAGCGCGAACTTTGAAGAAGAGGTCCTCAAGTCCGACAAGCCGGTCTTGATCGACTTTTGGGCACCCTGGTGCGGTCCCTGCCGGATGGTCAGCCCGGTGGTTGAAGAAATTGCCAAGGAGCATCCTGAGATTAAAGTGGGCAAGGTCAATGTGGACGAGGAGCAGGATCTGGCCCGCAAATACCGCATCATGAGCATTCCCTCCCTGTATGTGTTTAAAAACGGCGAGGTCGCCAACAAGACCATCGGCGCCGTACCCAAAAAGAACATTGAGGCCATGCTGGGCTAATCAGCCAGCCTTATTACGGAAGACCTTTTAGGTTAAAGAGGAGCGGCAACCGCTCCTTTTTTGTATGCCTGGTATTTGAGGATGATATAATGATGACGAAGTGAAAAAACCGCGGGAAGGAGCACGGCGATGAACCAAAAAAGAAACCGTCCCACTGGCCTGTTGGCGCTTTGTATCTGGCTTTGCCTGGTGATGCTGTTTTGTCAGGTTCCTGTTGCCCAGGCGGCGCAGTCCCCGGAATTTCAGTCGCCAGCCTGGCCGCTTGCGGTCATCAGCTGGGACATCAACAAGGCATTTCCCGGCATTCTGTATGAGTACCGCCTGGGCGTACAGGGCGGGGTGTATCCCTATCAGTTTTCGCTGTATACAGCGCCTGAGGG
>CAYFUH010000040.1:0-12399 GCA_964346355.1 uncultured Christensenella sp.
AGCTGATTGTAGCAATCCGCGCCCTTTCCAACAACAAAAAACGCAAACGGGTTTGTGTTTCGTTTGCGTTCTTTGTATTGGTTTACTGATTGGAAATCAGCGAAAGTTTCTGTTGCCTGGTGCATTGTTTAAGCTGCGCCTCGCGCTTCCGGGCCTCCGTCGCGCTTTTTAAGACCTCCTGGTACACCAGCTTCACCGGCAGGCGGGAGCGGGTGTACTTGGCGCCCTTGCCAGCTTGATGCAAGGCGACGCGGTTATCCAGATGATTGGTCCAGCCAGTATACAGGCTGCCGTCGCCGCATTCCAGGATGTAGACATAGTATTGACAGACCGCTTCGTCCATCAAAGGCTCGCTTTGCTCTCGCAGTACATGCAGCGGTACTCGTCCTTCTCCCGGTCAATCAAATTGAATACATGCGGCAGCTCCTGCTCGATGCTGGTGATGCAGCGCGGGTTTTTGCAGCGGATGATGTTGGTGATCTTCTCCGGCAGCTCGGGGTGGTATTTCTTCACGCGCACGCCGTCTTTGATGATGTTGATGGTAATCTCCGGGTCGATATAGCCCAGGGCGTTCAAATCCACATTCAAGACCGAATCAATCTTGATGATGTCCTTCTTGCCCAGTTTGGGGCTGGCCGCGTTTTTGATGATGGCCACCGGGCAGTCCAGCGCGCCCAATTCCAGGAAATCATAAATCTTCATCGCCATCCCGGCCTTGATGTGGTCAATCACGATGCCGTTGTTGATGGAATCAATGTTCATACGGTCACCTCCAGCAGCTTCAAAATCAGCGCCATGCGGATAAACTTGCCGTACAGCGCCTGGCGGAAATAGCAGGCGCGCGGGTCCTGGTCAATGGCCACAGAAATCTCGTTCACCCGGGGCAGCGGGTGCAGGATGGATAAATCGGCCTTCGCGTATTCCAATTTCTCAGGCGTTAAAATATAGCTGTCCTTCAAGCGGATGTAGTCATCCTCGTTAAAGAAGCGCTCGCGCTGCACGCGCGTCATGTACAGGATATCCAATTCCGGCAGCACGCTGCATAAATCCGTCGTCTGGTCATACCGCACGTTGTCCCGCTTCAGCGGAATCTTCACATAGCTGGGCACCTTCAATTCCTCCGGCGACACCAGCACAAACCGCACGCCCGGGTAGCGACACATGGCCGTTATCAAAGAGTGCACCGTGCGGCCAAACTTCAAGTCCCCGCACAGGCCCACCGTCAAATCCGACAGCCTGCCCTTTTCCATCTGGATGGTCAACAGATCCGTCAAGGTTTGTGTGGGGTGGTTGTGCCCGCCGTCCCCCGCGTTGATCACCGGCACCGTCGCGTGCAGCGAGGCCACCGTGGGCGCGCCCTCCTTTGGGTGGCGCATCGCGATGATGTCCGCGTAGCAGCACACCGTGCGCACCGTATCCGCCACACTCTCGCCCTTGGCCGCCGAACTGCTGGCCGCCTCCGAGAAGCCCAGCACATGCCCGCCCAATTCGATCATCGCCGATTCAAAGCTCAGCCGTGTTCTGGTAGAAGGCTCATAAAACAAGGTGGCCAATTTCTTCCTGCGGCAGGCCTCCGCGTACTTCTGGGGGTTTTTGATGATGTCTTGCGCCAACACAATCAGTTCGTCAATTTCCGCCGTGCTCAGGTCCGTAATGCTTGTGATATGCCTCATGCTCTCTCCTTGTGGTGTAGGATGTGGGGTTAACGAGGGGTGCGGGGGGATCTCAGAAACCTTTTCTGAAGAAAAGGTTTCCGAACCTTCCAAAAGACTTTAGAATAGGACCATTTCTAAATCAGTTTCCAATCCAGGATTCATCCCTGGGATTATCTCTGAAGGCTTTTAAGCGGGCGATGTCCGTTTCCTTGATGCGGCCCTCGCGCGCGGCCACAGCCACGATGGTGTCAAAATCCGTCAGGCTGGTGTTGGCAATGCCTGCCGCCGCCAGCTTGTCCGCACTCGCCTTCATCCCGTAGGTGAAGATGCTCACAATGCCAAGCACTGTGGCGCCCGCCTCGCGCAGCGCCTCCACCACCTCAATCACGCTGCCGCCGGTGGAGATCAAATCCTCCACCACCACCACCTTCCAGCCTTTTTCCAGCCGGCCTTCGATGCGGTTTTGCCGCCCGTGGTCCTTGCTGCCGGAGCGCACATAGCCCATGGGCAGCCCCAGCAGGTGCGCGGTAATCGCCGCGTGCGGGATGCCCGCGGTGGCGGTGCCCATCAGGCAGTCGGCCTGCGGGTAAGCATTCTTGATCAATTCCGCGAAGCCGCCCTCAATCACGCCGCGCAGTGCGGGATCAGACAGCGTCAGGCGGTTGTCGCAGTAAATGGGACTTTTGATGCCAGAGGCCCAGGTGAAGGGCTCATCCGGGCGCAGGAAGACCGCGCCGATGTCCAATAAGCCCTGCGCGATCTGCTCACTCACCGACAAATTCATCCATGCACCTCCTGTAGGCCACCAGCGGGTTGTCCGCCTTGGTAATCGGCCGCCCCACCACGATATAGTCCGCGCCCAATTCGCGCGCGATGCCCGGCGTGGTCACCCGCTGCTGGTCGCCCGCCTCCGCGTCCGCGAAGCGCACGCCCGGGGTGACCGTCAAAAAGTCCGCGCCCAGGCGCTGGTGTACAATACCCGCTTCCAGGGGCGAGCATACGATGCCCGCAAGCCCCGCCGTCTTGGCGTTGTGCGCGTAATGCAGCACGGTTTCCTTCAGCGTCTTTTGCACCAGCAACTCATCATGCAGCGCGTCCTCATTGAGCGAGGTTAAGACCGTCACCGCAATTAATTTGGGCGCGGTGCCCGGTGTATCCAGCAGCTCCTCCGCCGCCGCGCGCATCATGGCGATGCCGCCCTGGGCGTGCAGGTTCATCATGTCCGCGCCCAGCGCGCGCAGGGAACGCACCGCGCCGGCGGCAGTGTTTGGAATGTCGTGGATTTTTAAATCCAGGAAGATCTTGTGGCCGCGGTCCTTGATCTCGCGCACCATGTCCGGGCCGGCCGCGTAAAACAGCTCCATCCCGATTTTCACAAAGGGCTTTTCCTCACCAAACCGGTCAAGAAAGGCCAGCGCGGCTTCGCGGTCCGGGTAGTCCAGGGCGATGATAACATCCTTGGGCATCAGTGGGCACCTCCTATAATCTCCTGTAGATTTGAAATGCCGTATTGGTCCATGACCTCAGGCAGTGCGTCGATAATCTGCGGGCAGGCGAAGGGATTGATCAAATTGGCGCTGCCCACCTGCACCGCGGTCGCGCCGGCCAGCATCATTTCAATCACGTCCCGGGCGCTGCTCACCCCGCCCATGCCAATCAGCGGGATTTTGACCGCCTCATACACCTGGTACACCATGCGCAGCGCGATGGGGAAGACCGCGGGGCCGGACAAGCCGCCGGTAACAAAGGGCAGCAGCGGCTTTTTGGTTTTCAGGTCAATGCGCATGCCCAGCAGGGTGTTGATGAGGCTTAATCCATCCGCGCCCGCGTCCTCACAGGCGCGCGCGACGGACACAATATCCGTCACGTTGGGGGACAGCTTGATGATCAGCGGTTTGTCAGTTACCTTGCGCACAGCACGGGTCACCTCCGCCGCGGCCTTCGCGTCCGTGCCAAAGGCCATCCCGCCGCCGTGCACATTGGGGCAGGAGATGTTCACCTCCAGCCAGCCCACCTGCTCCTGCGCGCCCAGCAGCCGGCACACCTCCACATATTCAGAGATGGCAAAGCCGCTCACGTTGGCCATGACGGGCTTGTTAAAAAAGGTGGCGATCCTGGGCAATTCCTCGGAGATGACCTTGTGCACACCGGGGTTTTGCAGGCCCACCGCGTTGAGCATGCCGGCATAGCACTCCGCGATCCGGGGCGTGGGGTTGCCCTCCCGGGGCGACAGTGTGGTGCCCTTGAAGGAAAAGCTGCCTAAGCGGTTTAAGTCATACAGCCCGGCAAAATCCTGGCCAAAGCCAAAGGTGCCGCTGGCCGGGATGATGGGGTTATCCAGCTGGATACCGCACAGGGTGACCTTCAAATCTACCATCCCAGCACCTCCCTTGAAAACACAGGCCCTTCCTTGCACACCCTCAGAGGCCCTTTTGTTGTGAAGACGGTGCAGCCCACGCAGGCGCCAAAGCCGCAGCCCATGCGCTCCTCCAGGCTTAACTGCCCGGGCCCTGGCGCCCTAGCGCAGATGGCCTTGAGCATGGCGGTGGGCCCGCAGGCGTAAAACTGGCTGCAGGCAGAAAAATCACAGGCGTCTGTCACCAGGCCCTTGATGCCCGCGCTGCCATCCATGGTTGCCACGGTGACCTGCGCACCCAGCGCCTGAAACGCATCCGCCAAAAAGACCTCATCCGCGCTGCCAAAGCCCAGCGCAACCTGAACCTGCTTGCCCTGGACGCGCAGTTCCTTGCACAGGGCAAACAGCGGCGGCACGCCCACCCCGCCGCCAATCAGCAGGGGCGCCTCGCCCGAGGTGCTGGTGTCAAACCCGTTGCCCAGGCCCGTCAGCGCGTCCAGCTCCATGCCCGCCTCAAAGGCGGTCATGTCCTTTGTGCCCTCACCCAACACCTTGTAGATGATGTCAGCCTCACCTTTGCGCCAGTCACAGATGGAAAAGGGGCGGCGCAGGTAGTAGCCGGGCAGGGTGATGTTTAAAAACTGCCCGGGCCGGGTGAATGCGCTGGTATCGCCGGACAGGCGCATGCGATACGTTTGTTTGGCGA
Source organism: uncultured Christensenella sp. (assembly GCA_964346355.1). Classification (GTDB taxonomy): domain Bacteria; phylum Bacillota; class Clostridia; order Christensenellales; family Aristaeellaceae; genus UBA6115. The sequence continues at coordinate 4,718 of CAYFUH010000040.1, forward strand.
TCTTGGTGTGCGATGCAATCACATAGGTCGTTTGTTTCACGCTAACTCCTTTTGGGCAATCATGGGGTGGAGGTAGGCAAGCTGACCGCCCGCGATGGTCAACAGGCAGCGGCCAAAAACCGCCATCCCGGAAAAGGGGCTGGCCTTGCCCATGCTGAGGAAGTCTGCCGGGTCAATGCGCTCCTGCGCCCCCAGGTCAAAGAGCGTCCAGTCCTCCTGCGGCTTAATCAAAAAGCGGGCGTTGGGACGGGTAGTCATCGCGTCCAGCAGGCGCGCTAAGGGGATGATGCCCGGCTTCACCAGGTGAGTGTACAGGACGGGGAACGCGGTCTCCAGCCCCACCACGCCGTTCATGCTGCCGGCAAGCCCCTTGGCCTTCTCCTGCGCGGAGTGGGGCGCGTGGTCGGTGGCGATCATGTCCACCGTGCCGTCAAGCAAGCCTTCGATCAAAGCCTCTTTGTCCTCTGCCGCGCGGATGGGCGGGTTCATCTTAAAGCGCCCGTCCTCCTGCAAATCCATGTCTGTGAGCACCAGGTAATGCGGCGCGGTCTCGCAGGTGACATCCAGCCCCCGGGCTTTGGCTTTTCGCACCAGCTGCACGCTTTCCTTGGTGGATACATGACACACATGGTAGGCGCAGCCGGTTTGCGCAACCAGCTCCAAATCCCGCTGCACCTGTACCCACTCGCTTTTGGAGGGGTTGCCGGTATGGCTGTGCGCTTTAGCGTAAACCCCGTCGTGGATGTAGCCGCCGTTGATGAGCGTCTCGTCCTCGCAGTGGGCGACAATCACTTTGCCAAGCGCTTTGGCAGCCTGCATGGCGTCTTTCATCATCCGGTTTTGCTGCACGCCGCGCCCGTCATCGGAATATCCGGCCACAAAAGGCGCCATGGCGCGCAGATCCGCCAACTGCTCCCCCTTTTGCCCCATGGTGATGGCGCCCAGCGGGATGACGCGGATGACGGCATCGCGCGCGATCACATCCAGCTGCTCTGATAGATGCGCCAGGGTGTCGGGCACGGGGTTTACATTGGGCATGGTGATGACGCTGGTCACCCCGCCGCGCGCGGCAGCCCGGGTGCCTGTTTTGATGGTTTCCTTATACGAAAAACCGGGTTCCCGCAGATGCACATGGGCATCGGTGAAACCCGGAAAGAGATGAAGATCTTGGCCTGAAACAATGGTGGCGGCGTCCTCCGGCGCCAGATCGGCATCAAAGTGGAGGCGGCCATTTTGGAAAACAAGATCCCTGCGCTTTGTTTCCCCGCCTTGGTGGATGGTGACGTCTTTCAAAAGACAGCGCATGTTCAACCTCATTTTCTGCGCGGGCGCTCCCCGCGTCGGCGTATTTTAACAAAGGATTTTGCGGCTTGTCAAGCAGAAACAATTGGTGGTTTTTTGGCCTGTTCCTTGCCTTTTAAGATGCTGTAAGCCGTCAGGCTGCCAATGACCACGAAAGCGCCCAGGATGGTCAGCGCGCTGGGCTGCTCCCCCAAAAAGAGGAAGACCCAGATGGGGTTTAAGACCGGCTCAATGTTGGTGAGGATAGAGGCCATCACCGGGTTCACCTTTTTGCGCATGCCCAGGGAGAACATCAAATAACCGCCAAAATAGGCCGCGCTCATGCACAAAATGCCGATGATGGGTTCCGCCTTCAGCGAAAAATCCGCATCAAAGGGGATGAAGAGCAGCCACAGGCTGTTCATCAGACAGCCCAGGTAGGAATAGTCCACCGGGTCCGTGCCCGGCAGCCTGGCCGCGAAGAAGATAAAGGCGAAAAAGAAGGCGGAGATCAACGCCAGGCTGTCGCCCAGCAGGCCGCCGGAGGAAAAGCCGCCCACAAAACATAGCAGGATGCCCAGGATGGCCAGCAGGCTGGCCGCGGTGTCCAGTTTGGTCGGCTTTTGCTTATAGATGAGCCAGCTGCCAAAGATGACCACTATGGGCATAAAATAGTGCAGCACAACGGCGTTGGCCGCGGTGGTCAGCTTGTTCGCCATGATGAAGGCAGTGGAGTTAAGCGCGACACCCAAGGCACCCAGCAGGTTGCCCCGGCCGGTGGGCAGGCGGAAGCTGCCCCTGTAGATGCCAAAGGCGATGGCAGCCAGGAGCGAGCGCACGCCAATGATGCTTAAGGAGGACCAGGGCACCCACTTGCTGAGCACGCCCGAAAAACTCCAGCTGGCCCCCGCCAGCAGGATGAGGAGCGCGCCGGGGATCTGGCGTTTTTTGGTCATGCAAATTCCCCTATCCGTCGTTTCATCAGGTGATTCCTTCCCCTCAGCTGTGATATGCCGTGTCAATTCGCCCAAATCTTTGGACAGATTGGGCGCGTTGTTGGCGGTGATGACGGGTTTTTTGGCTGTCACACTGCTTGATGTCACGCATGGCATTTCTTCTTTCTGGTGGTCTGAACGCTTTGAAAAAGAGCCGCTGACAAGCGGCGTCTTTTTTACTTCTTCCGGTAGCAGATCTCCTCCCGCCGGGGGCCGGTGGACAGGATGGTGATGGGGGTGTCAATCAGGCGCTCAATGCGCTCCACATACTGCTTACAGGCTGCGGGCAGCTTGTCATACTGCGTCTCGCCCCGAATGTCCGTCTTCCAGCCCGGGAAGGTTTCATAAATGGGTTTGACGCGCTGCAGGCTGGGGGTGGCGGGGAAGTGGTCAATCCGCTCGCCGTCCAACTCGTAGGCGACACAGACCGGGATCTCATCCAAGTAGCTCAGCACGTCCAGGTTGGTCATGGCGACGTCCGTCGCGCCCTGCACCAGGCAGCCGTGGCGGGTGGCCACCGCGTCAAACCAGCCCACATCCCGCGGGCGGCCCGTCTTGGCGCCGTATTCGCCGGCGTCGCCGCCGCGTTTGCGCAATTCCTCGGCTTCTTCCCCCATAATACAACTGGGGAAGACGCCAGTGCCCACGCTGCTGGAATACGCCTTGGTAACAGCGATCACCTCCGTAATGGCCCAGGGCGGCACGCCCGCGCCCACCGCGGCATAACCCGCCAGCGGGGAGGAGGAGGTGGTGTAGGGATAGATGCCGTGGTCCGGGTCGCGCAGCGCGCCCAGCTGGCCCTCCAGCAGGATGCGCTTGCCGGTCTTGACCGCGTCATGCAGCATCCAGGTGGTGTCCTGCACCCAGGGTTTCAGCTGCTGGCCCAGGGCATAGTACTTCTCGGTCAACTCGTCCGCGTCAAGCGGCGCGCGGTGGTACAGGTGCGCCATCAGCACATTTTTCTTCACCAGGGAGTTCACCAGCCGCTGGTGCAGCAGGTCCTTGTCCATTAACTGGCTCACCTGGATGCCCACCTTGGCAAATTTATCCGCGTAAAACGGCGCGATGCCCGACTTGGTGGAGCCAAACTTGTGCTTGCCCAGGCGCTCCTCCTCCAGGGTGTCCAGCAGCACATGGAAGTCCATCAGCACCTGCGCGCGGTCGGAGATGCACAGGCGGGGGTGCCGGATGCCGCGGGAGAGAACGCTGTTTAGCTCCCCCAAAAAGGCGGTGGGGTCCAGCGCCACGCCGGGGCCGATGATGTTTAAGACCTCCGGGTGGAAAATGCCGCTGGGCAAAAGGTGCAGGGCAAACTTGCCGTACTCGTTGATGATGGTATGCCCGGCATTGGCCCCGCCCTGGAAGCGCACCACCAGGTCGGTCTGCTCCGCCAAGACGTCCGTCAGTTTTCCTTTGCCCTCATCGCCCCAGTTGGCGCCTACGATTGCACGAATCATGCTGTGTCTCCTTACAGTTTGTTGATGGCGTCAAAGACGCGCGCGGCCGCTTCCTCTGTGTTTTCGCGGGTGGAGAACGCGGTCAGGCGGAAGCAGCCCTGCCCGCTTGTGCCAAAGCCTTCCCCGGGTGTGCCCACCACGGAAGCGGTTTTGAGCAGGTAGTCAAAGAAGTCCCATCCGCTCATCCCGCCGGGTGTTTTAAGCCATACATAGGGCGCGTGCACGCCGCCGGCCAGCTTCAAGCCGGTTTTTTGCAGCGTGTCAAGCAGCAGGCGCGCGTTTTTTTGGTAATAGGAAATGGTGTCTGCAATCTCCTGCTGCCCGGTTGTTGTATAGATGGCCGCAGCCGCCTTTTGCACCGGGTAGGACACGCCGTTTGACTTGCTGCCGCAGCGCCTGCGCCACAGGCTGTTGAGCGCGGCGGTCCCGCCGCCTTGCAGCCTGCCCCTCAGTTCCTTGGGGATGACCGTCCATGCGCAGCGCACGCCGGTGAAGCCCGCGGTTTTGGAGAAGGAGCAGCACTCAATCGCCACCTCGCGCGCGCCTTGCACCTCATAAATGGTGGTGGGGATGTCCGGGTCGGTGATGAAGGCTTTGTAGGCCGCGTCATAGATGATGAGCGTCTCATTTGCCCGCGCCCAGTCCACAATCACCTGCAGCTGCGCTTTTGAAAGCACCGTGCCGGTGGGGTTGTTGGGGTAGCACAGGTAGAGCACATCCACGCGCTCTTTGGGCAGTTGCGGTACAAAGCCGTTTTCAAAGGAGCAGGGCAGGGTGACCAGTTTGCCCCAGCTGCCGTTTTCAAACTTGCCCAGGCGGCCGGCCATGGCGTTGGAATCCACATACACCGGGTAGACCGGGTCGGTCACCGCGATGACGGCATCCGGTGAAAACAGCTCCTGCAGGGCGGCGGTGTCCGTCTTGGCACCGTCGGAAACAAAGACCTCGTCCATGTCCAGTAAAACGCCGCGGGACGCGTAGTCATGCTGGATGATTTGCTCAATCAAAAAGGGATAGCCGCCATCAGGCCCATAGCCAAAAAAGCCGTCCACGGTGGCCATACCCAGCGCGGCGTCTGCGAAGGCCCGCGCCACAGAGGGCGCAAGCGGGCGGGTGACATCCCCAATGCCCATGCGGATGACGCGTGGTTCCGGCTGCTTGGCCTCATACTCCTTCACGCGCCGCGCGATCTCCGCAAACAGGTAGCCGGCCGGCATCCCCGCGATATGGTGATTAAGATTCATGAACCCTCCCAGTTAGCTTATCCATAGTTTTGCACAAAAAGAAAGCCAGAACCCTGGCCAAAACGAATCAATTACAACAGCCACTCCCCGTCAAACACATACTCGGCGGGGCCGGACTGGTATACGTGGTTGTCCTCGGCGTTCCAGGACAATTCCAGGTTGCCGCCGGTTAACTTCATCTGCACGGTGCGGTCACACAGCCCGCCCAACACGGCTGCGACCAGGGCGGCGGCAGCGCCGGTGCCGCAGGCCAGGGTTTCGCCCGCGCCGCGCTCCCACACGCGCATCTGCAAAGCGTCGCGCCGGATCAGGCGCACAAACTCCACATTGGTGCGCCTGGGGAAGAGCGGATGGTTTTCAAACATCGGGCCCAAGGTGGCGATGTCAATGGCCTCCGGGTCCTTCACGAAGATGACGCAGTGGGGGTTGCCCATGCTGACGCAGGTGATGTACCAGTTTTGGCCCATGATCTGCAGCCGGTGGCGCAGGACGATCTCGCCCGGCAGATCCACCGCGATGTTGCGGGGGTTTAATTCGGGCGAGCCCATGTCCACCTTCACGCGGGAGACCTTGCCCTGCTCCACGGTGAGCGCCAGCTGGCGGATGCCCGCCTTGGTGGCCAGGGTGAGCTCCGTCTTTTGCGTCATGCCGCGCTCATACACATATTTGCCGATGCAGCGCGCGGCGTTGCCGCACATCTCTGCCTCTGTGCCATCGGCGTTGAAAATGCGCATGCCAAAGTCGGCGGTCTCCGAGCTTTCAATCAGCACCAGGCCGTCGGCGCCCACACCGAAGTGCTGCTGGCTCATCACCAGCGCCATGCGTTCCGGGTCCTGCACAATCTCCTCAAAGCAGTTGACAAAGATGTAATCATTGCCGATGCCGTGCATTTTGGTAAAGCGCATATCTACTCCTTTTTTACATCCGCTCAGGCGCAGATACCCCGATGAGGGACAGCCCCAGGCGGATGATATCACGGACGGCGCGGGTGAGCATCACGCGGGCTTGAACCTGCTGCGCCTCACCGTCCAGGATTCTGTGTTCATAATAGTATTTGTTGAAGGCCTTGGCCACCTCCAGCGTCGCGCGGGTGATGACGGAGGGCTCGTTGTCCTTTTGCGCGGCCCGGATTGCCTCCGGGAAGCGGGACAGCAGGCGCAGCACGGCCTGGGCTTCGTCATCTGTCAGCACAGAAAAATCTGGCAGGGCACTCAGGTCCGCCTCCTGCGCGCGCCGCAGCAGCGAGCAGCAGCGCGTGTGCGTATACTGCACATAGGGGCCGGTGTCGCCGTCAAAATTGAGCGCGCGGTCCCACCAAAAGTCGATGTCCTTGATGCGGTTGTTCAGCAGCGTGGTAAACACCACCGCGCCCACGCCCACCTCGCGCGCTGCCGCTTCCATGTCTGAAAGCCCCGGGCTTTTTTCCTGCATGATGGAAAGGGCCTTCTCCTGCGCGCGGGTCAAGAGGTCATCCAGGTGCACCACCCGGCCCTCGCGCGTGGACATCGCCTGGCCTTCAAAGCTGACCATGCCAAAGGCCACGTGCTCCATCTGCTCGCGCGCCCAGTCATAGCCCATGAGCTCCAGCACCTTGAACACCTGCTGAAAGTGCAGGTTTTGCTGGTAGGCCACCACATACAGGCATTTGTCAAAATGGTAGTTGTCCTTGCGCCAGAGGGCGGCCGCCAAGTCACGGGTGGCGTAAAGCGTCGCGCCGTCTGATTTTAAAATCAGACAGGGCGGCATCTTGTACTCTTCCAGGTCCACCACATAGGCGCCCTCGCTTTCCACAAGCAATCCCTTGTCGCGCAGCTCATCCACCACGCGGCCCATCTTGTCGTTGTAGAAGGCCTCCCCGTTGTAGGAGTCAAAGGTGACGCCCAGCAGGTCATACACCCGCTGCGCGTCCTTGAGCGTCAACTCCTTAAAGCGGTTAAAAATGGACAGGGCTTCTTCGTCGCCGTCCTCGATCTTCTTAAACCAGGCGCGGCCCTCGTCCTCCAGGGCGGGGTTTGTTTCGGCCTCCTGATGAAAGCGCACGTACAGGCGGGTCAGCGCGTCAATGCCGCCCTCCTCCACCATCTCCCAGTTGCCCCAGCGCAAAAAGGCCGCGATCATCTTGCCAAACTGCGTGCCCCAGTCGCCCAGGTGGTTGACGCCAACCGTGCGCCAGCCCAGATGGCTGTATATCTTCTTTAAGCTGTTGCCAATGACGGTGGTGGACAGATGGCCGATGTGAAAGCGCTTGGCGATGTTGATGCTGGAATAATCCAGCACCACCGTCTTGCCGGTGTCCGGCAAGCTGCCGTAATCCGCGCCCTCCTGATCGATTTTTTCCAGGGTGTTTTTGGCAAAATTGGCCCTGTGGAAAAAGAAGTTGACATAGCCGTTCACGGGCTGCGCCGTGGCCACCTCTGGGTGATTCGCTGCCTTTGCAATCGCGGCGGCAATCTTGGGCGGCGCCATGCGCAGGGGCTTGGCCAAGCGGAAACAAGGGTAGGCAAAATCGCCCAGCTTGCTGTCCGGCGGCACCTCCAGCATCTCCGGCCCGGGCAGGCTGTCCGCCCCAATGTCTGGAAAGGCGGTCACAATCGCCTCCCGCAGCAGGTCCGTCACCGCCCGTCGCATGTCCATAATCGACTCCTTTGTGCTTGAAATGTACTGAATAATCATACCATATCAAGGGACAGCGGCGCAACTGGACG
>CAYFUH010000041.1:0-12365 GCA_964346355.1 uncultured Christensenella sp.
GTTGATTATATCTCAACTAACTCTGAAACTGGCACAAGGATCGGGGGGCAGGTCAAGGGCGACATTGTCTTCACCAACCGCAAGCCCGTGCCGGCCACAGGGGACAAGCACCTGCAAACGCCCCTGATGCTGGGCGTCGGGGCCGGTATCCTGCTGCTTGTCTATGCCCTCATCACCCTGCGGCGACGCAAGCACAATTAAGGGGCGGTCGCAATAAGCGACTGTCAAAAAGAGAGAGCAACCATCACGGCGGCTCTCTTTTTTATTGTAAATAGTCTATTCGTCCCTTACAGCATCTTCCGAAACCCCCGTCCCACCACATCGCTGGTATTGGTAATCAGCATGAAGGAGTGGGGGCTTTTTCTCTCCAGATAGGACTTTAACTGCACAGCTTCGGTGGAGGAGACCACGGTCACAATCATGCTGCGCGGGTCCTTTGTAAAGGCGCCGTAGCCCTCAAAAACCGTCGCGCTGCGGCCCAGTTTGCCAATGATGAATTCCCGGATCAGTTCCACATCTGTTGTAATGATATGGAAGAAGCGCTGCTGGCGGATGGCGTTGAGGGTGCCCTGCAGCAGCGTGCCCCGGATGATCAGCCCAAAGAGGGAGAACAGCCCGGTTTTGATATCAAACACAAAAAAGGTGGAGAGCGTGGCAATCAGATCCACCAGCATCAATGAGGTGCCGATGTTATAAATGCGGCTGTGTTTTTTGAGCACCATCGCGACAACGTCCGTGCCGCCGCTGGATGCGCCCACACTAAACAACAGGGCAGCGCCCACAGCGGAGAGGAGCATCGCGAACATCAACTCCAAAAAAGGCTGGTCCGTCAACGGCGCCTGCATGGGGGAGAACCGCTCAAACAGGAAGAGCAGGCCGGACAAAAGCAGGGTGCTATAGATGGTCTTGACGCCAAAATCACGCCCCAGGACAAACAGGCCCACGACCAGCAGCAGCAGGTTTAAGATATTGCTCAGCCCGGTAGAGGATAAGCCGGGGATGATTTTCGCCGCAACCACCGCAATGCCTGTCACGCCGCCGGTTGAGAAATTGTTGGGAAATTTAAAGAAATACACGCCAACCGCAGCTAAAAAAATAGCTAAGGTGATGGTGAAGTAATCCTTGACGGATTGCTGATGGGCGACCGCGTTCCCCTTGTCCAACATCGCTTGTTTGCTCCTTTTACTCCTGATGAAGATGTGCTGTATCGCGCAGAATGTCTGTGCAGGCGGCAATCAGCCGCTTGTTTATTCCCGGCTTCTTTATACCAATGCGGAGGTACTGGCTTAAAAGGCCAGTGTAATTCCCGCAACCCAGCACCAGAATGCCGCGCGTGAGCATGGGCTGATACAGGGGCCATTCGCTTTTAGTCAGCAGGTGATTGGCTGCGCCCGGGATGACGCGCAAGCCCAATTGGGTCAGCGCGTCCTGCAGCATTTCGCGCTCCTGTTTCATCAATGTCCGTGTAGTATCTACCCAGTTTTTACAGGACAGCGCAGCCAGCCCAGCGGCTTGTGCGGGGCTGGATACACTCCATGTTGCGTGAAAGGCTTCAACGTGCTGCATTAATGCGGGGTCCCCCGCCAACAAATAACCCAACCGCAGCCCTGCCATGGCAGCGTCATCACCCACATCATACAGCGTCTCTTCCCGGATGAACCCCGGCATTTTATGACTGGCAGCCGCATCCCGGCACAAGGATATTCCATCCGCTGGGATAAGTGCGACAGGCCGCGTTTCACAGAGATTGCAGCAAAAGAGCCTCCTGACCGCTTTGTGTGATAATTTTCCGTCAAATGCTTGACAACCCGCAGGTTTCATGGTAACTTTACCCTTGCGTTCTGCGGGAATGGCGGAATTGGCAGACGCGCTAGATTCAGGTTCTAGTGAACAATACGTTCATGCAGGTTCAAGTCCTGTTTCCCGCACCACCTATAGAGCCGTCGAACATGACGGTTCTATTTTATTATGTAATACGAATGTTTGGGCTTGCCACTCAAATGATTGCCACAAATCCCGATTACATCAACGCGCGATGTTTTTCGGCTTGTTTGCTTGCAATTGTTCAAGAATAGCGTCTACATTCGATTCCGTGACAATGTTTGGATATTCCTGCTGAAACTCAATGAGCACATCCTTGGCTTGTTTTTCCTGTTCCTGTAGTTGATGAAACAGTTCAACATAGTTCCCTGTTTCGAAAATCTTTTGAATGAAGGCTATGGTATCTTCTGCAATGCCCTCCCAACCTTGATAAAGGTGCTGCACTGCCAGGTCTACGCGATCCCAGGTGATGGGCTCCCCTCTTTTTTGATGTTCTGCCAGGATACCTACAATATCGGAGAGGTCGTTCTTGTACTTTCTGCCTGACTTGAGTTTCATGGCAATCAAGTATTCGGCAGATATGCTCCGCACCTGAAGAACACCGGAGAAAGTCTTGTAGTATTGCGAAAACTGATTGAGTTTGCTGGTATACGAAGTTGTTCGCGTGAAATCTGCATTCAGCCAACCATTCGGCAGATTGTACTGGTCACCGATTTGGTTGATCGCGTCTTTCATGGACGAGGATGCGTGAATGACAGCATCAATATCCCTTGTCATGTCACGAAAACTGTAGTTGGCAAGAATCGCTGCACCGCCCACCAGGATCATCTCTGCTGTCGCGCTTTTGCCATTTTGCTTCCTGAACAGCTTGGCCAGTTCCTTCAGATAGGCTTCCAGGTTGTTCTTATTGAATGTGTTTGTCATGTCAGATGACATTGCGTACCTCGTTTTCAACAATATTGTGCCGCAAAAACTCGGGGATGGACTGAGCATACGCGTCCTCTTGGACACGTGAAGCTTTATCTGTCATCGCCATGGCCAATATGCCGGCAGGGTACAGTGTTTCCTGCAGCTTGATGGTGCGCAGCGGCTCATACTTTGTGCATAGCGGGACATCGTTCTCACGGCTTACATAATCAAGCATCGCCAACAGATAAAGGCTTTCCGGGTACCATTTGCGCTTAAAAAACCTGTTGATATCGTCTTTTTTCAGTGTTTCAATGATGAACTGGATATCGCCTAATTCTTTCAGCCGATGACAAACATTGCTTTTGTAGAGTTCGAAGCTGATTCGCTTTTGGAGATATGGGGAAAGAAGCTCTTCCATGCGAAGATCCAGCACCTGGGATAGCCTATACACTGTATCCGCTGTACATTTGTCCAAGTTTGTTCTGCCATGGTAGATATCATTGACCGTGGTATAGGGAACACCGCTATTTTTCGACAACTGATACAACGTCATGTTCTTCTTTTTAAGCAATTCTGGAACCATCAACTTCCTCACCTCCTAGCATACTCATTATATCGATGTACCGATATAGTGTCAATGTGTTCATTCTGCAAAGATGGACTGCTTTTTCTACAACCGCGATCCATAATAGATCAAAGCGCTTCAGATCACTTCCAAATCGTCTTTGTCCGGCAACCGGGGGAAAGGCGCAGTAATCAGCGCCTGATGCCAGTAAGCAACGGAGGAAATATCATCCTGCAAGGGCAAATAAGGCCTGCCTTCCCGCCAGCCCAGCGCCCGGTGGGTGTCAACCAGTTTACACATCCCGCCCTTACCCTTCTTGCCCGTGAAGTTTTCCGGGCTGATGGAGCGGCTGATCTTATCTTCCAGGGCACTGTGCCTGTTCATATTCATACAAATGCCCTCCCTGTCCATATTCATGTATCACTTGTTCTGCGTTTGTCTTAAACAGCCAAAACCCCGCTGTCAGTATTAGAAACATCATCACAAAGCGGTTGACCTTTCCGCTTGTTTTCACTATGATGAACAAGGATAACAGAAGGGAAACCTTGATGAAAAAAACAAACAATTGCCAAGGAGAAGCATTCATGAAAAAACTGAGGGTGGCCTTCATCGGCGTGGGCAGCATCAGCGGGATTTATCTGGACAACCTAACCCAGGTGTTCCGGGATGTGGAGATCGCTGGCGTATGCGATCTGATTCCCGAGCGCGCCAATCATGCCAAGGAAAAATACAAGCTGCCGCGCGTGTATGAGAATATGTTTGAAGCCTTTTTGGATCCAAGCGTTGACATCATCCTCAACCTAACCCGTCCGCACCAGCATTTTGAGGTCACGCGCCTGGCGCTGGAGCACGGCAAGCACGTATACACCGAAAAACCCTTGGGCATCACCATGGAGGAGGGCAATGCGCTGGTCAAACTGGCGAAGGAGCGCGGCTTGCTGATTGCGGGTGCGCCGGACACCTTCTTAGGCGCAGGCCTGCAAAGCTGCCGAAAGTATATCGACGCCGGCATGATTGGTGACCCGGTGGGCGCCGCGGCTTTTATGATCTGCCGCGGGCATGAGACCTGGCATCCGGACCCGGATTTCTACTACCAGCCAGGCGGCGGCCCCATGCTGGACATGGGCCCCTACTACATCACCGCCCTGGTCAGCCTGCTGGGCCCGGTCAGCCGCCTGGTATCCGCCAGCAAGCGCACCTTCAACAAGCGCTTGATTACCAGCCAGCCGCACGCGGGCACAGAGGTAGATGTCAACACCGATACCTATATCGCGGGCACCATGCAGTTCGCGTCCGGCGCGATTGGCACCATTTTCACCACCTTTGATGTACACTACCCAACCCAGGCGCGGTTTGAGATTTACGGAAGCGAAGGCACCATGATTTTGCCGGATCCTAACTACTTTGGCGGGCCTATCCAGATCTTCCGGCCGGAAACCGGCAAGTTTGATGAGCTGCCGCTGCTGTTTGATTACCAGGAAAACTCCCGCGGCTTGGGGCTGGCGGACATGGCGGCTGCCATCCAGTCCGGCCGGGATGTGCGCGCGGGCATGGAGCAAATCCACCACGTGCTGGAGATTTTGACCGGCTTTGAGCAAAGCGCCAGGGCAGGCGGCTGGCTGGACTTGAAAACGCCCTACCACCGCCCGCAGCAGATGCAAAAGGCAGCGCTCAAGGGCGTATTGGACTGAACGATCAAAAGGGCAGGTCAAATGTCACCTGCCCTTCGCCATGAAAGGGAGAACCCTATGCACCCGGAGCAAATCAAACAAGTCATCTTAACCGGCCATTCGCTGACCCTCAATGAAGTGGTCGCCGTCGCGCGCCATCAGGCGAAGGTCGAAATCGCACAGGAAGCGCTTGCGGCGATGGCAGTCTCCCGCGACGCGGTGGAGCAAATCCTGGACTTTGGGCAGCCGGTCTACGGCATCAACACAGGGTTTGGATCGCTTGCCAATGTGCAGATTTCCAGGGAGCAGGCCAGCGCGCTTCAAAACAACCTTATCTTAAGCCACGCGGTGGGCTGCGGTGATCCCTTTGCGACGGAAGTTGTCCGCGCCATGATGCTGCTGCGCGCCAACGCCCTCTGCCAGGGATATTCCGGAATCCGCCCCCTTCTGGTACAAAACTTGGTCCAGATGCTCAATGCAGGTGTTCATCCTATTGTGCCGGAAAAGGGCTCTCTGGGCGCGTCGGGGGATTTGGCACCGCTTTCGCACCTGGCGCTGGTGCTGCTGGGTTATGGTGAGGCGGAGTACCAAGGCCAGGTGATGCCCGGGCAAGCGGCAATGGACAAGGCGGGGATTGCGACAGAGCGCTTGCTGGCCAAGGAAGGCCTGGCGCTCATCAACGGCACCCAGGCCATGGGCGCAGTGGGCGCGCTTTCTCTGTATGACGCGGAACGCATCAGCCAATTGGCCGATATCGCGGTGGGCTTCACGATGGAAGCGCTGCAAGGGCGGGTGGACGCCTTTGACCAGCGCGTGCACGCCATTCGCCCGCACAAGGGGCAGCAAACGGTGGCAGCCAATGTCCGCGCGCTTTGCATGGATAGCCCCTTGATCAAAGCAGCGGAAGGCTTGCGGGTGCAGGACGCCTACTCCCTGCGCTGCGTGCCGCAGGTGCATGGGGCGGTGCGTGACGCGCTGGCGCATGTGCGCGGTGTGATTGAGACGGAGCTCAACGCGGTGACGGACAACCCGCTCATCTTCGCACAGGATCGTGATGTCATCTCCGGCGGCAACTTCCATGGCGAGCCCCTGGCGCTGGCGCTGGATTATCTGGGGATCGCGGTGGCGGAGCTGGCGAATATTTCCGAGCGCCGTTTGGAGCGCATGGTCAATCATCAGCTGTCAAACGGCTTGCCGCCCTTTTTATCCAAGGCGCCGGGCGTCAATTCCGGCATGATGATCATCCAGTACACAGCAGCTTCCATGGTGTCAGAAAACAAGGTGCTGGCGCATCCCGCCAGCGTGGATTCCATCCCTTCCTCCGCCAACCAGGAGGACCATGTGTCCATGGGCACCACGGCCGCGCGCAAAGCCCGGCAGATTGTGGAGAACTGCTTCTCCGTCCTGGCGCTTGAATTCTACGCAGCAGCCCAGGCAATTGACCTGCGCGATGGGGAGCCAAACGCCTACCACAAGGCCTTGCATCAACTGATCCGCGCTAAGGTCGATTTTATTGAGGAAGACCGGGAGCTGCGCCCGGATGTCATCGCGATGAACGTGTTGATCAGAGAAGATGCCATCATACAATTGACCAAAGAGATGATTCGGGACTTTAAATAAACGAATTCTATACCAACGATTTGAAGGAGCCAAATCCGGCTCCTTCTTTGTCGAAAATCTTTACGATTACATTCCGGGGTTTGGGGAGAATCTCCCCGGTCAGGGGCTTGGGGATGAACTCCCCAACGTACCTTTTAACACCTATCCGTTTCCACAACTACCTCCCCCCGCTTCACAACTGTCTTTGCAAGGTTGCTGCCAAAGCGGTAGAAGAGGAAGTCCAACTCCTGCGCGTCCCAGATGACCAGGTCAGCCAGTTTGCCGGGCTCGATGCTGCCGACGCGGTCGGCCCTGTCAATGGCGGCTGCCGCATTGAGGGTGACGGCGGTGAGCACCTGCTCTGAGGACAGGCGATAGTTGTAGGCGGCCAGGTTCATGCAAAACTGCAGGGAGTAGGAGGGGCAGCTGCCCGGGTTGAAATCGCTGGCGATGGCAACAGGCACACCGGCAGCAATCAGATCTTGCGCGCGGGCATAGGGCTTGCCCAGGTAGAAGGAGGTGGCGGGCAAGAGGCAGGCGATGGTGCCGCCCTGCTTGAGGGAGGCGATGCCGCTGTCAGGGAGGGCAATTAAGTGCTCGGCCGAAATGGCGCGCAAATCGCCCGCCAATTCGCTGCCGCCAATGGCGTCAATCTCATCCGCGTGGATCTTGCTTTTCATCCCCTGCGCCTGCGCAGCTTGAAGGATCGCTTTTGATTCTTCTACGTCAAACACACCGGTTTCGCAGAAGACATCACAAAACGCGGCCAGGTTTTCCTGTGCGGCTGCGGGAATGATGGTATTTATGATGAGGTCCAAAAAGGCCTGCCGGTTGTCCTTGTATTCGCGGGGTACAGCGTGCGCTGCCATCAGGGTGGAGACGACGTCCACCGGGTGCTTCTCATTGAGCTGTTTGGCGACGCGCAGCTGTTTTAACTCGTTTTCCAGGTCCAGGCCATAGCCGCTTTTGGCCTCCAGGGTGGTGGTGCCCAGGGCCATCATCCCGTCCAGCGCTTTGGCGGCCTTGTCAAACAGTTCCTGCTGGGTGGCTTTGCGTGTTTGGTCTACGGTATTCAGGATGCCGCCGCCGGCAGCCAGGATATCCAGGTAGGGCACACCTGCCAGCTTCTGCTGCAATTCATGGGCGCGCCAGCCGCCAAAAACCAGGTGCGTGTGCGCGTCGACCAGCCCGGGGGTTACCAGGTTTCCGCCCGCGTTTAGGACATGATCCTGCGGGATGCCGGACAAATCCGGCTGTCCGGTGCCAACCTCTTTAATCATGCCCTTGTCAATCAGCACATAGGCGTCTGTCAGGCTTACAATCTCCCCCTGCGCAGGGCCTGCTTTGGCGGCATGCCCCTGCGGGGTGGCCAGGGCGCCGATGTTGATGATGGCTGAAAGTTGGTGTTTGCTCATTGGAACAGCCCGTTTAGCAAATGGTCATCCGCAAGCTGGGGGATGGTGATGTGGTCGCTGCCGGGGAAGAGCTGGTTGTACTCCTCGCTGGTAGCAACCGCGTTGGTATTGCGTGCCCAGTTGCGCCGGGCGACGCCCACCATCACATCAAAGGGCATGGCGGCGCGCAGGATGGTATCCACCCGCTCGCTGCCGTCAAGCACCATGCCAAAGCCGCCGTTGATGGACTTGCCGATGCCCACGCCGCCGCCGTTGTGCAGCGCAATCATGCTCATCCCGCGCGCGGCGTTGCCGGCGAAGCACTGGGTGGCCATCTCCGCCATGATGTTGGAGCCGTCCTTGATGTTGCTGGTCTCCCGGAAGGGGGAGTCGGTGCCGCCGGTATCGTGGTGGTCACGTCCCAGCATGACAGGGCCAATCTGTCCCTCACGCACCATCTGGTTAAAGCGCAGGGCGATGTTCATGCGCCCCAGCGCGTCCTGATACAGGATGCGGCACTGGGTGCCAACCACAAGGGCGTTCTTCTCCGCGTCGCGCACCCAGACCCAGTTGTCCCGGTCCTGGTAGCGGCGGTTGGGGTCAATGCAGTCCATGGCGGCCTGGTCGGTCTTGACCAGGTCCTCATGCTTGCCCGACAGGCAGCACCAGCGGAAGGGCCCATAGCCATAGTCAAACAGCTCCGGCCCCAGGATATCCTCCACATAGCTGGGGAAGATAAAGCCGTCCAGATCGTTCTCGCCGTTTTTGCAGACGTCGCGCACACCGGCGTCAAACACAGCCTTTAAGAAACTGTTGCCATAATCAAAGAAGTAGGTGCCCCGCGCGACATGCTGCTTTATCAGGCGGAAATGCCGAATCAGGCTCCTGTCCACTTCCTGGCGGAAGCGCTCCGGCTCCTGCGCCAGCATGCGCGTACGCTCCGCAAAATCCATGCCCTGCGGGCAATAGCCGCCCTCATAGGCCGCGTGGCAGCTGGTCTGGTCGCTCATCAGGTCCACCAGAATGTCCTGTTCATCCAGGTAAGCCAGCAAATCCACAATATTACCGTGGTAGGCGATGGCGCAGGCTTCGCCTTTTTCCTTGTGCTCCA
Source organism: uncultured Christensenella sp. (assembly GCA_964346355.1). Classification (GTDB taxonomy): domain Bacteria; phylum Bacillota; class Clostridia; order Christensenellales; family Aristaeellaceae; genus UBA6115. The sequence goes on from CAYFUH010000041.1 coordinate 9,070, forward strand.
GCGCTTCTTCTATAGCAGCCTGCGCGCTGTCATGCACAGCGGTCACCCAGCCCTGGCTGTGACGGGTCTTGATGCGGGAGATATCCACCTCCGCGATGATGGCGCTGGCGCCGGCGATCACAGCCGCCTTGCCCTGCGCACCGCTCATCCCGCCCAGACCGGAGGAAATGAACAGCTTACCGCTCAGGTCGCTTTGCTGGTCAATGCCCAGCTTGAGCCGGCCGGCGCCCAACAGGGTGTTGTAGGTGCCGTGGACAATGCCCTGCGGGCCGATGTACATCATGCCGCCGGCGGTCATCTGGCCGTAGTTGGCCACGCCAATCGCGCCCGCGCGGTTAAACTGGGCCTGGTTGTCAAACTGGCCAATCATCAGCCCATTGGTAATGATGACGCGGGGGGACATAGCATGAGAGCGGAACAGGCCCAGCGGGTGGCCAGACATAATGACCAGGGTTTGCTCCTGGGTCAGGTGTTCCAGGTAATGCTTGATGAGGCGGTACTGCATCCAGTTCTGGCAGACCTGGCCGGTCTCCCCATAGGTGACCAGTTCATAGGGGTAGAGGGCAACCTCAAAATCCAGGTTGTTGTCCATCATCACCTGAATGGCTTTTCCTTCGATGCAGTTGCCTTTATATTCCTCAATCGGACGGCCTGTGATTTTACCTGCGGGGCGGAAGCGGTAGCCGTAGATGCGGCCATGCTCCTCCAACTCCCTGGCAAACTCCGGCGCCAGGGCGCTGTGATGCTTTTTGGGGATATAGCGCAGCGCGTTTTTAACCGCCAGTTTTTTGTCAGCCGCATTCAGGTGGGATTCACGCCGGGGCGCGCGGCGGATGCCCGGTTCAAACGCGGGCTGTTCCGGCAGCACATCAAATAGCGCGGAAATATTTAAATCATTCGTTTTCATGATCTACCTCACCGGGCTATGAGGGCAGCCTGGCCGGTCGCCTCATGCTGGTTGGCGATGTCCGTCAGCTCCTCACATTCGGCGCGCATGCGCGCGACAAATTGCTCATCCTTGATGCCGCCCAGGTTGATTTGCACATTGTTCACCGCGCCCAGCGCCGCCGCACGGCCCAGCAAAACGCCCACCATGCCGTCAGACACCGTGTTGATGTTGCCCATCTCCACTGCACGAATCGCCAATTCCTGCACGCGCAGGCATTTTTTGGCAACGCTCAGCGGCATCTGGCTGGCGCCTTTTAATCCGTCCTGCATGGCCTGGCGGCGGGTCGCTTTTTCCTCCTCCGTGTCCTTGGGTAATTTCAGCGCGGCCATGAAGGCGTCAAAGGATTCGGCATCCTTCTGGATGTCCTGCAAGAGGTCTTTTCGCAGCAGTTCCGCTTCATCATGGATGGCATTCATCTCATCCCTCGCGTGCTCATAGCCTTCCTTGTCCACAGTTAATTTGGCCACCATGCTCACCAGGGCGGCGGCATAGGCGCCTGTCATCGCTGAAATGCTGCCGCCGCCGGGTGCCGGGCTGTCAGACGCGGTTAAATCACACAGTTGGGTGACGGTCATATCCTTCATGTTCATGATGTCTTCCTCCTATAACCGGGTTTCAAGAACCTGGTCCATTTTAAAGTCTTCAATCTGCAAATAGTATTCGGCGCAATCCACCAGCGCGCGCAAGGGTGCGAGGCCAATGAGTTCACTGCCCACCACCGGCACACCGTAGCGCTTAGCCTCCATTTTAACCGTTTCAAACACACGGTAGATGGCAGACTGCGTGTAATCCGTCAGGTTCATGGATACCTGGGCCAGGCTGCGCTCCTCCAGCATCACGCCCATCGCCTTCACATAGCGGAAGCCGCCGCCTACATGGCGCACAACCTTGGCGATGGCCTGGGCAATCTCCAGCTTGTCCGTGCCCAGGTTGATGTTAAAGGCAACCAGGGGCATGCGCGCGCCGACCGCGGTCACCCCGCCGGAGGGGTGGATGGTCTTCGGCCCAAAGTCCGGCTCCCAGTCAGGATCCTTCATTTTCTCTGCCATGCCTTCAAACTGGCCTTTGCGAATGGTGCTCAGGTTCTCGCGGTTGGGGCGGGTGGCAGAGCGCTCATATAAGAATACGGGCTGGCCAAGCTGCTCGCCCAGCGCCTGGCCCACTTCCCTGGCTACGCGGTCAGCGTCTGCCAGTTCACAGTTTTTAATGGGGATGAAGGGGATGACGTCCACTGCGCCCATGCGGGGGTGCTGGCCTTCATGTGTGCGCAGGTCAATCAGCTCAATCGCCACGCCGCAGGCGGCAATCACTGCGTCCCTGAGGGGATCCGGCTCGCCAATGACGGTGAAGACGCTGCGGTTGTGATCCTTGTCCGCGCTGTAATCCAGCAGTTTCACGCCCTTTTTGCCCCGGAAACAATCGGCGATTTTTTCAATCACTTCGGGGTTTCTGCCTTCGGAGAAATTGGGGACAGTTTCCATGATGAATTCCATAGCCTACCTCGCTTGTTTTTATTCTGTTCCTGCCTTCTATCTTACATGAAAAAGCGGCGTTCGTCATCTGTCAGAGCAGATTTCATACATCAATACGCCTCAAACAGCATCCGCTCCATAAACAACTCAGAAAAACGCGCGCTGCCGCTTAAGGTCACTACCTTTGCCCTCCGCGCGATGTTGAGCGATTTGTCAATCAAACCCTGGTCCATCAGCAGCATGGCAGCGCCCGTTAAGGCCGCATTGCCCAGGGGGATGGTTTTGTCTGCAAGGCTGCTTGGGATGAGCCCGATGCGCGCCGCGGAAGAGATGCGCATGTGTGCGCCAAAGCCGCCCGCCAAATAAAAATGTTGAATGTCTGCGACCGCGAGGCCTGCCGTATCGCACAAGGCACCGATGGCTGCGGCAATGGCGCCCTTGGCCGTCTGCAGCTTGCGGATGTCCTCCTGGCTTATCCAGACGCTGTTTGTCAAATACGCTTTCTTCTCATTAAGATGGCCAGTTTCATCCATAATCCCCAGGTCCAGGAAGGCTGCCGCCGCGTCAATCAGGCCAGAGCCGCAAATGCCAATGGCCGGCTTGTTGCCAATGGTGGTCACCTGGATATTCCGCTGTCTTAGGCTGACGGTGTCAATCGCGCCTGGCACGCTGCCCAGGCCCATATGAATGCCCCCGCCCTCAAAGGCAGGGCCGGCGGCAGCCGCCGCGCAAAAGAGTTGGCCCTTGTGCCAAAGGGCAATCTCGCCGTTGGTGCCAATGTCTGAAAGCAGCGCGGTCTTTGAGCTGTTGCACAGCCCGCTTGCGATGAGCGCCATCAGCAAATCCGCGCCCAAAAAGGCCCCGATACAGCGCGG
>CAYFUH010000042.1:0-12092 GCA_964346355.1 uncultured Christensenella sp.
TCTCAGCGGCAAGGACGGCACCCTTTTATTAACGCCGATTGAGTAAACCCTACACCGGCAAGCGCTGGCCCAAGGTGCTTGAGGTGCGATTGCCATAAAAGAAAAACCCATACAAAGCGCCCGCGGCATCTTTCGCCGCGGGCGCTTATCAAACTGTATGTAATGAAGGTTTACTTAGTGCCAAAGCCCCACTCAACCAGCTGTTTCCACATGGGATGATCCTGGCCTAAGACCAGGGTGGCGTTTTGCTTGAAGGTGCCGCGCAGGGCTTCCAGCGAGCGCCAGAACTGGTAGAAGGCCGGGTCGGCCTTGTAGGCTTCGTTATAGATGTTCATGGCGGCGGCATCCGCCTTCGCGCGGGTTTCGCCGGCCGTGCGGATGGCATCCGCCTCAATCTGGGTGGCCTTCAAATCGGTATCGGCCACCATCTTGCGGTAGGTTTCCTCGCCCTCGCTGCGCAGCTGCTGGGCTACCTTGGCGCGGTCGGCCTTCATGCGGTCATAGGTGGTTTCCACGTTGGCCTGGGGCAGGATGGTGCGGTGCACCTGGATGTCAGTGACCTCAATGCCCCTGATGACCATATCGCGGTTGATGGTGATGAGGCCATTTTTCAGCGCGGTGTTCAGCGCGTCCTTGTTGGAGATAAAGTCCTCCGCCAGCAGGCGGTTGATGGCCTGCACAATGACCGGGTGGATGAGGTTATCCAGCTGGTTTTCCGCGTTCATGGTGGTGCCCAGCTTCAGGCTGAACAGGGCAGGGTCCGCGATGCGCCACTGGGCGTAGGTGGTGATGTTGTACTGCTTCTTCTCGCTGGTGTTGATGGTCTCCGAATTGCTGGTGTAGTTAAACAGCAGGGAGGGGAACTTGTCCACCTTGTCCACAAAGGGCACCTTCATGTGCAGGCCGGAACCCTTCCTGTGGGATATTTCGCCCGAGGCGGTGATCTCGTTTTGAAGGGAGGCGGCGAAGCGCTCGTGGAACGTGTTGCGCTCATCCAGAATGATGGACTTGATGACCCCAAAGCGGCTCACCACGGCCTGCTCGGCCTCGCCCACGATGAAGAAGGATTCGTTGAGTAAGACCAGCCCCGCGATGAGCACCACCAGCAGGATGACCAGCAGCTTGGTATTCTTCTTGGCGAAGTCCCGCAGCATGTTCTTGGCCTTGTCAAACTGGGGGTTGGGCTGCATGTTTTGTTGATGATAAAACTGGCTCATATTATTCCTCCCCGCCTGAGGGCTGGTTGCCGATGTCCAGATGCTGCAGCACGCCGTTGTTTTGGTCCACCACAACAATGCGCCCCGCGCCGCCCAAGATCTGCTCCATGGTTTCAATAAGCATGCGGCTTTTAGCGGATTCCTTCTCGGCGTTGTATTCCTTTAGGACCGCTTTAAACACCGCGGTGTCGGCCTCCGCCTTAGCGGTGATCTCCGCTTCATAGGCGATGGCCTTCTGGGTTAGTTCATAGGCCTTGCTGCGCGCCATGGGCAGCACCTGGAACTCATACTGCTGGGCTTCGTCCAGGCGCCGGGTCATCTCGTTTTTGGCGTTGTTCACGTCCTCATAAAAGGCGGTCACCTCAGAGGGCACGGTGATGTTTTGGATGTGCACGCTGTGCACCTTCACGCCCATGTCGTAGGAGTCAATCAGCGCCTGGAAATCCGGCAGCACTTCCTGCTCAATGGCGTCCTTGTTAAGCAGGGCGTCATCCAGCGAGCGGTTTTGGATGTTGCGGCGCAGGATGGCTTCAAACGCCAGGTGCATGGTGCCCTCCGGGTCCTCCACGTCAAACAGGTATTCGCGCACGTCCCGAATGGTGTATTGGTAGATGGCCTCCAGTTGCACGATGGAGTTGTCGTTGGTGAGCATGACGGACTCGTCCTTCTCATCCCGGTACTCCGCAGCCGAGCGGCTGGTGCCGCCCACTGAGGTACGGTAGCCGTACTCCTTGTTGTGGATGGTGGTGACGCTGCGGGAGACAATGGTCTGGATGCCGGGCATCCGCCAGTACAACCCCGGGCCGTTGGTGTCCGTCACCTCGCCAAAGGTCAGCACCAGGGCTTGTTCACCCTGGCCCACCCGGTACAGCCCGCTCACCCCCAGGGCGACAATCGCCACCAGGAGGATGAGCCAGATGAACCATCTGTTCTTCTTTTTCGCTTTTTCAGTCATTCAATGCGTCCTTTCACAAAAATAAATGCTTATAGTACTTACCCAATCACGTGGATGAAATCGCACAGCCATTCCATGTTCAGCACCTCATAGGGTCTGAGGCTGGCTTCCTCCTGCACCCGCAGTTTGCCTTCCTTGTCCGTGATGGGGCCGTAGAAGGGGTTAAAGCTGTCCCGGGCGATGCTGGCGCGCATGAAGTGCAGCAGCTGGGCGTTGTTTTCGCCCATGGTGTCCGACACCAAAAAGCGCAATACACCGGCGCCCAGGCCCCACCACAGGCCGGTCACGCTGGGGTCGCCCCGGTCGATGATGCTTAAAATATCCAGCGAGCCGTTTAGGTAGTTTCTCACAATCTCGGTGTAAAAGCGTCCCCAGTCCCATTGAGGGGCTGCCAGGTATTCAATGGGGTTGCCGTCCTCGTCAATCCGGCTGATGAAGGAGAACACGCCCTCTGGCAGCTTGATGTCCTTGAGTCCGGCATAGCGCGGGGTGTAGGCGATGTCAGCGCCCTCCTGCGCTGCGGTTTTCAAGCCATGCAAGCTGGTGACAGGCTGCAGGGGAAGCACATCCTTCCAGACAAGCAGCACCTCCGCGTCCGCGCGGACGGCTTTCACCCCCAGGGCAAAGGCGTTGATGTCAGCGGTGTGGCGCGTGTAATCCAGCCGCGGGGTGATGTAGGCTACCTTCATCGCCCGTGTGGCCATCCCGGCCGCCATCCCGCACAGGAAGATGGCTTCATAATAGCGGCCATAGTAGGTGGACAGGCGGAAGTCGTCCCTGATGCGTGAGTAAATCAGGGTCAGGCACTCCGGGTGTTCCAGCGAAAAGCGCAGCGAAGGCAGCGCCAGCTGGGAGGAGGTAATCAGCAGCAGATCAGCCTCCGTCGCGTGCTTTGACAATTCCTCATACATGTTGTGGGCGGATAAGCCGTCAATATAGGTGGACAGCACCTGCTTGCCCAATTCCTCCTGCATGCGCTGGCGGCCCAGCTCATGCGCGCCGATCCAGTTGTCCTCCGCCCGCCCGGCCGGATAGGCGAAGACCACCCTGGCGTTGCGCCGCTGGCCAAACAAGCGGGTGATGAGGCCTGGCGCCGGCGGTTTTTCCTGCGGGGTGAGCACTAAGGTGGGCTCAGCAGGCGGCTTGCTGGTAAGCGCCATCTGCGGCAGCATGGCGTTTAATTGCTCGGTGATTTCAGACAGGGTCACCTCAACCGGCAGGCCATACAGCGTCAAATACTCCAAAAAGGCGTCGCCCAACAGGAGCGGGGAATCCACCTTCTGGTAGGCGGCCTCAAACTGCAAATACATGCTGTTGAAGTTGAGCGCGTTCATGTTTTCCACCGTCTGGGCGAAGCGCTCTTCCAGTTTGCTCAATTTCTCATACTTGGCCTGGCTGGACAGGCGGATGTTTTTAAACAGCCCTGTTTTGTCGTAGTTTAAGTAGGCATAATACACCGCGGTGTCCGGGTCCCGCTCATCCAGCTGGGGCACCACACGGGTGATGTCCGCGCGGATGGCGGGGGATTCAAAGTGTTTCAGGATGGAGACGCGCTTGTTGCCCTCAATGACGTAATAATTCCACAGGTATTCATACACCTGCACCGCGTCGCGCAGGCCTTCTGCCATGTGGATGGCACACAGGCTGATCCACTTGGCGGCAAACTCGCTGCTTTCCTGGTGCAGGGGCATAAAATTGGCCGCGAACGAGTTGGCCCTGGCGGAGGTATAGGTGCCCACCACGCGCGAGAGGGAGATCTCCCGCTGGGGCTGTTTCATGTAGGCGACGATGCGCGACTGGTTGGTGAGTTCATCCAGCGCGGGCAAAATGCCGCGCTCGCCCCGGGCACTGTGCGCGCCGTACTCCTTTTGCCCGGCCTTGAGCGCGCGTTGGTACTCGTTGCGCGCTTCCAGGTTATACTTGCCGTCCATACGCTCTGCTCCAATCATATCGTGCTTTGATGTAGCTGATGCGCTTACGCTTTGGCGCAAGCTGAAACTCAAGGTCCAGGATGCTGTATCCGTAGGCGTTATAAATCTGTGTGGACCCGTAGGTGATGATGCGCTTGTTGCCGCCGCCGTAGTTTAGATGCTGGTGGCCGTGGAAGTGATAGCTGGGCTTGTACAGATCAAGCAGGGTACGGTAGGCGTGGAAGCCCTTGTGGAAGGCGTCCTCCCCATCGCCCAGGCCAAAGGCGGGCGCGTGGGTGACCAGGATGTCAAAGCCGCCGTGGTAGCTGATCTCCTGCATGCGCTTTGTCACCTGCCGGGCCACATCCTGCTCGGTATAGTGGAAGGGTTTGGGGCTTCTGGAGTTGGCGCCGCCAAAGCCGATGATGCGCACGCCCTTGATGACCTGCATCTTCAATTCCAGGTTGTCACAGCCTTCCGGCGGGTGATGGATCATGCGCGCGTCGTGGTTGCCGTGCACATACAACAGGGGCGCTGCGACCATGGTGGTCAAAAAGGACAGGTAGGAGGCCTTCAAATCCCCGCAGGCGATGATCAGATCCACCCCCCTGAAGACAGACCGGTCAAAGTAGTCCCAGATGTACTTGCTCTCCTCATCCGCGACTGCCAGGACCCGTAGTTTTGTCATGCGCGCGCCCTCCTCATATCAAGGTAAAATTATACAGCAAACAAAGGATGGCGTCAAAAGCCGGGGCTTTATGAAAACGCGGTTGGGGTATGATATTGATACAAATGAAGGGGGGAACAAGGTATGAAACGAGGGCTATCCCTGTTCATCAGTTTGCTGCTGCTGTTTGCCGTGGGCAGTTCGGGCGCGGAAACAGGCAGTGACCGCGCACAGCAGCTGCATGCGCTGTCGGTATCGCTTCTGGAACACATCCAGGCGGGGGAGGAAGCGCAGGTTTTGGACATGATGGATGAGGCCATGCGCGGGCATTTGACAGGCGCGGTGGCCACGCTGTGGCCGCAGCTTACCTCCTTAGGCGGCGCCTTTGAGAAAACCGGCGCCTGGAAAATGACACAGCAAGAGGGCTTTGACATCATTGAGATGACCCTGATCTTTGAAAACGCGCGGTTTATCCAGCGCACGGTGTTTGATCAGGATGGCAAGGTGGCAGGCTTCTTTGTCGCCCCTGGCGAGATAGAGGACGAGGAGCAAGCGGCAGCAGCGCCGCAGTTGCCGCAAGGCGTCCGGGAGGAAGCGGTCACGGTGGATGCGGGCACAGGGTATCCGCTTTCAGGCACACTTACCCTGCCCGAAGGGGAGCCTGTGTGCGGGCTGGTTTTAGTGCATGGCTCAGGTCCTTTGGATCAGGATGAGACGGTGGAGGTCAACAAACCCTTTCTGGACCTGGCCTGGGGGCTGGCCCAGCGGGGGATTGCGGTGCTGCGCTATGACAAACGCACCTTCACATACGGCGAGCAGATTGCAGGTGCTCCGGATTACCCCACTTTCACGGTCGATCAGGAAACGGTGGAGGATGCCGCGGCAGCTGTCCAGCTGATGAAGGCACATCAAGCGCTGGCGGGGCGTAAAGTTTTCCTCCTGGGCCACAGCCTGGGCGGGATGCTCACGGCCTATATCAACACAAAAGGCGCTGGCGCATCCGGCTACATCAATCTGGCAGGCAGCCCGCGCAGGTTGTGGGAAATTTCGGCGGATCAAAACATCCAGATCGCCGAGGAATTGGCGGCTGCGGGTGACAACGAGGCCGCAGAGGACATCCGTTCATTGGTGCAAACCGCGCGGGAGAAAGCCGGTAAACTGCTGACGCTTGACGATGCGGACGCGCTGAAGGAAGAAAACCAGGTGCTGGGCATCAGCGCCTGGTACCTGCGGCACCTGGAAGGGATTAACCCGATTGCCCTGCACTTGGCGGACGGCTTACCCGTCCTCATTTTGCAGGGCGAGCGGGACCGGCAGGTCACACGCTCGGATTATGAGGCCTGGCAACAGGGCTTGGCTGGGCATAAAGCCGCGCGTTTTACAAGCTATCCGGGGCTGAATCACCTGTTTGGCCAGTTTGAGGGGGAGGTGCCTGCCTTTTTGCAGCTGATGACGGAATACAGCCAGCGCACACCGGCCGCAGAAGCGGTGCTGGATGATATCGCAGCCTGGCTGACCGAGTACAGCCAATAAAAGAGGACCAGCTGCGCATCACCCTCACCTTCCGCAACGCGAACACGTTGCGCAAGTTGGTGGAGATGGCGCGGGAAGCAGAGGGCAGGCCATATACTTCCCTGTAAAACCATGAAAACACAGGCGCATACCTTGCCACCGCGCAGCGCTGTGTGCTATGATTTGTTTACTTTTCAAAGACTGACATGACTTTTTAGACGAAAAGGAGTGCCAATCATGCAAACAGATCGCCAGTTCAAACGCGCTACCCGCATTATTTCCCTGTTCCTGTTTTTGTCCCTGTTGTTCTCCGTGGTGTACTGCATTGTGCGCCTGGTTGGCGCGCCGGCGGAGGCGGATGCCACCGCAGCGGATGCCAAGGTCAAGAGCGATTATTTGCTGATGCTCATCCAGTGCGTGCTGGGCCTGGTGGTCTGGTCGCTGCCCAGCCTGCTAAAACGGCGCTTTTCCGTGCGCCTGCCCAACCTGTTCCTGGTTTTGTACTTTATCTTCCTCTACTGCGCCATCTACCTGGGTGAGGTGCGCAATTATTACTACACCGTGCCGCATTGGGATACCATCCTGCACGGTTTCTCCGGCGTCATGCTGGGCACGCTGGGTTTTTCCGTGGTGCTGCTTTTCAATGATTACCGTGCCAAAAGCTTCCACCTCAGCCCGGCCTTCATCGCGCTGTTCTCCTTTTGCTTCGCGGTTACCCTGGGCGTGCTGTGGGAGGTGTACGAGTTCTCCTTCGACGGCATCCTGGGGCTGAACATGCAAAAGTTCATGCTGGCGGACAAGACGCAGCTGGTGGGCCGCGCCGCCTTGATGGACACCATGAAGGACTTGATTGTGGACATGATCGGCGCCGGTGTGATGAGCCTGGTGGGCCTTGTCATCATGAACAAAAAGCCGGAGTGGCTGCTTAATTTTGATGTGCGGCCCGGCACTGAAGGATAATACAGATTCCAATCTTTATTGCATCGTCTCGGCGGATCTTTTTCCGCCCTGGCTGCGTCAGTCAACCTCGACGTAACTCAGGCTACGCCTTCGGTCTCCTTCCTTGCAGGCCGAAAAAACCTCTCGCCGCTTTGGATGCAATAAAGCTTTACATCAGTATAAGCAGCAGAAAACAAAAAGGAAGGCAGGCGACCTTCCTTTTTTGCATCCCAAAATGAATCAGGGCAACAGCCGCTCAATCGCCTCATAGATGCCTTCCAGTTCCTCAAAGCTGGCGTATTTAAGGACGATGCGCCCTTTTTGGAGGTTGCCGGTAATCTGCGCGCGTACGCCAACGGCCTCGCGCAATTTGTCCTGGAACTCTTCCAATTCCAACGCCAGCGGCCTGGGCTCGGGCTTTGGCTTAAAGGCTTTCTCCCTGGCCAGGGCTTCCAGCGCGCGTACGCTCAAGCCTTCTGCCACCGCCTTTTTGGCCAGGGCAATCTGCCTGGATACCTGTTTTACACCGGCCAGCACGCGGGCATGCCCTTCTGAGAGCAGGCCCTCCCGCACCATGGCCTGCACGCTTTTATCCAGCTGCAACAGGCGCAGCAGGTTGGCGATGGCCGGGCGGGATTTGCCCAGCTTCTGTGCTGTTTCCTCCTGGGTTAAACTGCCCTCATCCATCAAGCGGCGGATGGCTTGTGCCGCCTCCATGGCGTTTAAGTCCTCCCGCTGCAGGTTTTCAATCAAGGCGGCTAAGACGCGCTCCTGCTCGGGCAGGGTGCGGATTAAAACGGGGACCTGGTCAAGCTGCGCCTTCAGCGCCGCGCGGAAGCGGCGCTCCCCCGCGATGATGCGGTAGCGGCCGTGGTGCGGGTACACCAAAATGGGCTGCAGCAGGCCGATTTGCGCAATGGACGCGGCCAGTTCATTCAGCGCGTCCTCATCAAAATCCTTGCGGGGCTGCTCCGGGTTTGGATCCAGCAAGCTGGGGGAGACTAAAAGGACCTCCCCTTCCTGGTTTTCCTGGGGGAAGAGGGCGTCAAGCCCGCGGCCGAGGGCGGATTTTTTCATCATGGGACTCCTTAGCGTGGGTTGTTGCGGATGATTTCCTGGGCAAGCCTGCTGTAGGCGACAGCGCCGGCGCTCCTGGGATCATACTTGCTGATGGGCTGCCCGTGGCTGGGTGCCTCACCCAGGCGCACGCTGCGCGGGATGATGGACAGGAACACCTTGCTTTTAAAGTGCTTTTTCACCTCATCCGCCACCTGCAGGGACAGGTTGGTGCGCCCGTCAAACATGGTCAGCACCACGCCTTCTAAGGACAGCTCGGTATTGAGGGATTTTTGCACGCGGTTGATGGTACTCATCAGCGCGGATACGCCCTCCAGCGCGTAATACTCGCACTGAATGGGCACCAGCACGCTGTCTGCCGCGGTGAGCGCGTTTAAGGTTAACAGGCTCAGCGAGGGCGGGCAATCAATCAGGATAAAATCATAATCAGGCCGGATATCCTGGATTAACTCCCGCAGGCGAAACTCCCGCTTTTTAAGGCCTACCAGTTCCACCTCCGCCGCGGCCAAGCGGATGTCGCTGGGCAGCAGGGATAAATTGGCCTGCGCGGTGCGCAAAATGGCGCCTGTAAGCGGCCAGGTGTTAATCAGCGATTCATAGATGGTGTGGCTGCCGGCGGTGATGCCCAGGCCGCTGGTGGCGTTGCCCTGGGGGTCAATATCAACCAGCAGCGTCTGCTTGCCTTCGCCTGCCAGGCAGGCAGCCAGGCTGACGGCGGTGGTGGTTTTCCCAACGCCGCCTTTTTGGTTGGCGATCGCGATGATTTTTCCCAAACTCTGTTACCTCAATTCGTCTGATCAATCCAGTGGCGGAAACGCCATGGCTCATGGCAGGTGGTGATGACGCGGTGCAGCGTGGCCATCTCCTCCTGGGTTTGCAGGTGCGCATACAGCACATAGAGCGCGCGCAGGGCGGACAGGCTGCCCGAGCGCATGGAGTACTCCCTAATGACAGCCAGGTGAAAGGGCGTCTTTTCGATGGTTTCAAACAGCAGGTAGAGCAATTCATCCGCCATCAGGGCAAAATCGTTCATCCGCAGGCGGATGAGCTGCCCCGTGTCCATCAAAAGCGCCATGCGGCCTTGCGTTGCCTCCCGCACCGCCATAAACATCAGGTTGTCCAGCTGCTGCGCCAGATGCGAAAGTGTATCCCGTTGCGCGCGGTAGGAGAACAAGGCCATGCCCAGGCGCATACACAATTCGTCCTGGGTGTCCAGAAAGTCAGAACCAAGCCAGGGCAGCAGCGTCTGCTTCACTGTTTCTGGCGAGATCATCCGGGTCCTCCTTCTCACAAAGCGCGCATCACACAATAGCACAGGCGCCAGATGGCGTCAAAAGATATGCCGTGCTACACGCCCAGTTTTTCCTTGATAAAGCGCAAAATCAGCGCGTGCATTTCCTGGCTCCAAAAATCGCGCTCATGCGCCGCGCCCAGTACCTTCACAAAGGTGCTGTCAGCGCCCGCTTCTTTTAAGCGCTTGTGCATACGCTGCGACTGGCTGTAGGGCACCACCTTATCCTCATCCCCCTGCGCGATCAGGATGGGGGGATAGGTCTTCCCCTCCGTCACCTCATACAGCGGGCTCATCGCGCGCAGCACATCGATTGGTTTTTGCCGGCCCATCAAGGCAACCACGGCGGACAAAAAGCTGTTGTCCTCCAGCATGGATTGGGGGATCATTTTCTCATAATCAAGCGGGATATTCAGTTTCAGCACCCTGGGGATCTCCGCGCCCTCATAATCCAGCAGGTCGGTCGGGCCAAAGCAGTCCACCACAGCGGCCACGGCGTCAGAGTATTCCTTGTAGTCCGCTGTGGTATAGCGCGGGTCATCCCCCGTCAAACCAACCAGCAAGGCGGTGTTGCCGCCGGAGGACGTGCCAAAAAAGGCAATCTTGTCCGGATCAATCTGCAGCTCCCCCGCCTGGCTGCGCAAAAAGCGGATGGCAGCCTTGGCGTCCTTTAAATAGGCAGGGAAGGGGTGGCCTTCCTGCGCGTTGCGGTGGGTGATGGAGGCCACGGCAAGGCCCTGCTGCGCGTAGGCGCACAGCTGCGGCAGTTGGTAATTGCGGTACGGGCTGGTCCAGCCGCTGCCCTGCAAAAAGACCACCAAGGGGAAGCGGACAGGGGCGTCCTCCATCACCTCAAGCCCGGGCCTGATAAAGACGATGCTGTGCGAAATGCCTTCACAGGTAAACACAAGCTCCTCTGTGATGGTGGCCATCCCTGAAAACATGGGGTTGTTTTGCAGGATGATATCCGGTTGCATGACAAGACCTCCAGGATGATGATATTTGTTACAGTATACCATTGATTGACCGCTTTGTGGTAGAATGAAAGCCACAATCAAGGAGGAACATAGCATGGAACAAAGCAGGCGCAACCAGATTTTCTTTGGCCTTGGCACCATTGGCCGGGACATGTTCTATACCACTGTGGCCACCTATTTGATTTTTTATCTGACAGACATCCTGGATTTAAACGACCAGACCATGTGGTGGATGACCATCATCCTCACCGTGCTCAGGGTGTTTGACGCGCTGAATGACCCGGTGATGGGCATGGTGGTGGACAACAGCATGTCCCGCTTTGGCAAGTTCAAGCCCATGATGATGATCGGCGCAATTGCCGGCGCCGCCTTCATGGTGCCCATGTTTATGGACTTTGGGCTGGGGCAGACGGCCTATTTAATTCTGTTTGCTGTGCTGTATTTGGGGTGGGATTTGTTTTATGGCGCCAATGACATCGCCTATTGGTCCATGCTGCCCGCCCTGTCCGTCTGGCCCAAGGAGCGGGAGAAGATCGGTGCCTTTGCCCGCATCTGCGCCAACATCGGCATGTACGCCGTGGTGGTGGGCATCCTGCCGGTCACCCACCTGTTAACCGACCGCCTGGGCAGCGCCAAGCAAGCCTGGTTTGTCTTTGCCCTGGGCACAGCCGTTTTGATGATCCTCTTTCAGCTCTTCACCATCTTTGGCGTGAAGGAGCAGCGCGAGGCCTTCAAAAAGGAAGAGCCCACCAGGTGGCGGGAGCTGATCACGCTTCTTCGTGCCAATGACCAGCTGCGAATCACCATCATCTCCATGGGCTTGTTCATGATTGGCTATGTCACCACCACCGGCTTTGGCGTTCACTTTTTCAAGTATGCCTTTTTAAACGAGGGCATGTACCCCGTGTTCGCGGCGGTGCTGGGCGCGGCGCAGCTGCTGGCGCTCATTGTGTTCCCTTACATCAGCAAGCGCCTTGACAGAAGAAAGTTTTACAGCCTGTCCATCGGCCTGGTGGTGCTGGGCTATGTGGTGTTCTTCCTGTCGCCCATGAACATGATTCCGCTTGGTATCGCGGGCTTTTTCCTGTTCACCGGGCAGGGCTTTATCCAATTGTTGATGCTGATGTTCCTGGCTGACTGCGTGGAATACGGGCAGTGGAAATTGCACAAGCGCCAGGAAAGCCTCACGTTTTCCTTCCAGCCGCTCATCAACAAAATCGGCGGCGCGGTGTCCAGCGGCATCATTGCCTCCACGCTCATCCTCTCGGGCATCAACCGCGCTGCCACCCCGATTGACGTGAGCGCGGAGGGCATTTTGCTCATGAAGGGCGCCATGCTCATGCTGCCGCTGCTGTTCATCCTGGCCGGCTTTTTGGTGTACCGCCGCTATTACAGGCTGGATGAGGCGCTGCACACGCAGATTATCAAAGAGCTGATGGTGCGCGGGGACCTGAAGGATGAGGTGATGTAGCGTAAATGTTACGCGTTTGTTAAATGTCGGAAATTCTGTTTATTCTCAAGGGAAACAGGGCAAACAGCCTGCAGGT
>CAYFUH010000043.1:0-11801 GCA_964346355.1 uncultured Christensenella sp.
TGCTGCTCCCCGCGCACGCGGGGGTAATCCTATACCGCACCGTGCGCCGAGTTATGGCTCTCTGGATAATCTTCATAAATATAAGCAGAGCAAGGGTTGTGGCGGCGCCGCCATCAACAGGCGAACGGGCGAAAACCAGGCATAACAAAGGCCCTGCTACCTGCATCCAGGGACTCGATGCCCTGGTGGTCGGTAGAGGGCCTGGAGGATCATCATACCCTCCATTCCCATTCTACCCATTAACAGCAACAGAGCAACCTCCAGTCCTCAAGGAACAACACAGGACAAGTACAGGCGGGAACGATGTTTACCATGCACATGGTGAAAAGCAAGGCGGGGATTGATGTTTTGCCACGTTCACCATAAGCAGGAAACCGGACGAAAACCGGCGCCTGCTGCTCCCCGCGCACGCGGGGGTGATTCCATGCCGTTGATGCCGCTGGCCTTGGCTGCCATCTGTTCCCCGACCATGCCGGCGGGACCCGGCACCTTTTCTCCTTTGGCGTGAAATTGATGCGCTGCCTTCCCGGACACCTGATAAACCCGCCAAAATATGCTATAATCAGGCCTATGAAGAGGAGAGTAATGCCATGGCCGCGCTGACCCCCATGATGCGGCAATATCTGGAGCTCAAAGAGGCCAACCCGGACGCCCTGCTCTTTTTCAGGCTGGGTGACTTTTATGAGATGTTCTTTGAGGACGCAGAGGTGGCCGCGCGGGAGTTGGAGCTGACACTCACCGGGCGGGACTGTGGCCTCAAGGAGCGTGCGCCCATGTGCGGCGTGCCCTGGCACGCGGTGGACGGCTACATCGCGCGGCTGATTCACCGGGGCTATAAGGTGGCGATTGCCGAGCAGACGGAGGAGCCCGCAAAGGGGAAAACGCTGGTGAAGCGAGAAATTGTGCGCATCATCACGCCCGGCACCTTCTCAGACACCGCGGCCCTGTCCCAAAAGCAAAACCGCTTTATCGCAGCCGTTTATTTTACCGGCAAGCGGGCGGGTGTCGCCCTGTGTGACCTGTCCACGGGCGAGTTTTTCCTGCGCGCCTTTGATAAAGTTGAGGGCGCCGCGGCCTTTTTGCAGACCCAGCAGCCCTCTGAGGTCCTCAGCAATGATACGGAACAGCTCAAGGAAATCTTCCCCGGCTATATCACCCAGGTGCGCGCAGAGATCTTCAACAAAAAGCGCGCGGCAGAGGCCATCAACCAGCAGTTTGGCACCGTGTCGCCGGAGGCGGTGGGCATCCCGGCGCGGTCGGATGCGCTGGTATGCCCGGCAGGTGCTCTGCTGCATTATTTGAACGAGACGCAGATGGTGGCGCTGAAGCACATCACCCGTGTGCAGGTGCTGCGCGGGGAGGAAACCATGCCGCTGCCGCCCACGACGCGGCGCAGCCTGGAGCTGGTGGAGCGTTTGAACGGCGGGGCTGGCCGCGGCACCCTGCTGTATGAATTGGACCAGACCCGTACCGCCATGGGCGCCAGGTTGCTGCGCTCCTTTGTGGAGCGGCCCTTGATTGATGAGCAAGAGATCAACGACCGCCTGGACTGTGTGGAAGCGCTGGTGAATGACCCGCTGCTGCTGGAGGAAACGGGCGCGCTGTTGAAGGATGTATACGACCTGGAGCGATTGCTGTCCAAGCTCAGCTACCGCACCTTGGGCCCGCGGGATTGCCTGGCCCTGCTGCGCTCCATCAACCAGGCGCCAAAGGCGCAGCAGCTGTTGGCAAAGTTGAATCAAGCGGGTTTTCTTTCCCTGCGTGAAAAACTGGCGCCGCAGCCGGAACTGGCCGATTTGTTGACCCGCGCCATTTCGCCGGACGCGCCGGTTGCCCTGTCGGACGGCGGCGTGATCAGGGAGGGTTATTCTGAGGACTTGGACACGGCGCGCCTGGCTGCCCGGGATGGCCGCAAGTGGATATCGGACCTGGAAGCGCGGGAGCGTGAGCAGACCGGCATCAAGAACCTGCGGGTGCAGTACAACCGCGTCTTCGGCTACTTTTTTGAGGTCACCCGCTCCAATTTCCACCTGGTGCCGGAGCGCTTTATCAGGCGGCAAACCCTGGCCAACGCGGAGCGCTTTACGACGGAGGAATTAAACGACCTGGAGCGCAAGGCCTTGGGCGCGCAGGAGGAAACCGCCCGCCTTGAAAGCCAGTTATATAACAGTTTGCTGGATACCTTGGGCGCGCACATCAACCCGCTGCAGGATTTGGCCCTGGGCTTTAAAACCCTGGATGCCCTGCAGTCTTTGGCCCGCGTGGCACAGTCCAGGCGCTTTGTCAGGCCCGTCATCAACACAAACAGCCGCCTTGTGATTGAAAACGGCCGCCACCCGGTGGTGGAAGCCGCCATGCCGGATGGCGGTTTTGTGCCCAATGATACGCAGATGAGCGCCGCAGACCGCGTGCTGATTGTGACCGGGCCCAACATGTCCGGCAAGTCCACCTACATGCGCCAGACCGCGCTGATTTGCCTGATGGCGCACATGGGCAGCTTTGTGCCGGCGGACGCAGCGGACATCCCGCTGCTTGACAATGTGTTCACCCGCATCGGCGCGCAGGATGACCTGGCGGCCGGCCAATCCACCTTCATGGTGGAGATGATTGAGCTGTCCCACATCCTGCGCAACGCGACCCCGCGCTCTTTGGTGGTGCTGGATGAGGTGGGCCGGGGCACCGGCACGCTGGACGGGCTGTCCATCGCCTGGGCAGCGGTGGAGTATCTGGCCGATCCGGAGAAATCCGGCGCCTTGACCCTGTTTGCCACCCATTACCATGAACTGTCGGAAATGGAGGGTGCCCTGCCCGGCGTGGTCAATTTAAGCGTATTGACGAAGGAAATGGGCGATGAGGTCATCTTTTTGCACAAGATTAAGCGCGGCGGGGCGGACAAGTCCTTTGGCGTGTATGTGGCGCGCATGGCTGGCGTGCCCCGGGGCGTGGTGGCCCGCGCGCGGGAGATCCTGGCGCGGCTTGAGGCCAGCAACATCACCCAGGATGAGATTGGCAAGAACATCCTGGAGAAAAAGGGCAAGAAAAAGAACGAGCAAATGGCGCTGACGGAGTTTGCGCGGGTGGAATTGCTGGAGGAACTGGCCAACCTGGACGTCCTGCAGATGAGCCCGATGGAGGCATTGAACGAGCTGTTTGTGTTAAAAGAAAAAGCCAGGAAGCTATAAAACAGACGAAGGAAAGGAGTAAGAATGAGCGGGACCATCAAGGTGCTGCCGCCGGACGTGGTGGAGTTGATCGCCGCGGGCGAGGTGGTGGAGCGGCCGGCCAGCTGCATCAAGGAGCTGGTGGAAAACAGCCTGGACGCGGGCGCTACCGCCGTGACGGTGGCCATAGAGGGCGGCGGGCTGGACCTGATCCGCGTGACGGACAACGGGTCGGGCATTTCGCCCGAGGACATGCGCCTGGTTTTTTTGCCGCACGCCACCAGCAAGCTGGGCAAAGCGGAAGAACTGCACACCGTCGCCACCCTGGGTTTTAGGGGGGAGGCCATTCCGTCCATCGCGCGGGTCAGCAAGATGACGCTCACCAGCCGCAAAAAGGGCAGCGCCGCCGGGATGAAGGCGGTTAACGAGGGCGGGCAGATGGTGTCCCTGGGGGAATCCGCCGCCGCCGAAGGCACACAGGTGACGGTGCGCGACCTGTTTTACAATGCGCCGGTGCGCCGGGATTTCATGAAAAAGCCGCAGCGCGAGGCTGCCCTGTGCGCAGAGCTTTTGCAGCAGCTGATCCTCTCGCGCCCTGATGTCGCCTTCCGGCTGACTGCTGATGGCAAACAGCTCTACGCCAGCCCGGGGGATGGCAAGCTAGACAGCGCCATGCTGTCGGTTTACGGGGTGGATACCTTAAAAGCGCTGGTTCCTGTGGAGGGCGCGGGCGCCGGCATGCTGGTGCGCGGCTTGGTTGGCATTGGCGAGCAGGCCCGCGGCAACCGCAACCACCAGCATTTCTTCTTAAACGGCCGCGCGGTGCGCTCTGGCCTGTTAAGCCGCGCTGTGGAGGAAGGCTGCCGCCACCGGGTGATGATTGGCCGCTTCCCCCTGTGCGCCCTCTCCATCACCCTGCCCTATGAGGCGGTGGATGTGAACGTGCACCCCAACAAATGGGAGGTGCGCTTTTTGCGCGAGCAGCAGGTGAAGGACGCGCTGGCAGATATCATCACCCAGGCTGTGAGCGAAGCGCCGCTTGAGAGCCCGCCGCCGCTGTTTGAGCGGCCCGTGGCGCGGGATGAAGCCGCCGTCACGCGCCTAGAGCCGGAGCAGACCAAAGCGCAGCCTGCGCAGGCATCCCCGGTTGCGCAGCCACCAGAGACACAGCCTGCGCCCCGCGCCTTTGTTGCGCGGGATATCGCGCGGGAGGAAGCGCGCGTGCAAGAACCTGCGCCCGCGCCTGCCACGCCGTTCACAGAAGAAAAAACAGAGCAAATCCACGCCCCGCAGGTGCAAACAGTCCAGCGGCAGCTGCAGGTGCTGGGCGTGGCCTTTCACACCTACATCATCGCGCAGCAAGGCGAGCGCCTGCTGCTGATTGACCAGCACGCCCTGCATGAGCGCCTGCTGTTTGACCGCATGATGGCTTCCGCTGACACGAACCAGCCTTCCCAGGCCCTGCTTTTGCCCCAGGTGATTGAGCTGGACTACCCGGACTACCAGGCGTTTTTGGCCTACCGCAAGGACCTGGAGGAAGCCGGCTTTGAGGCGGAGGACTTTGGCCACCGCGCGGTGCGCCTGCTCCGTGTGCCGGTGGAGTTGGGTGCGCCGCTGGCCGCGCGCAGCTTTACGGATGCGCTGGATGAACTGCGCGGGGGCGGCAAGCTGGATCGCAATTCAAAGCGCGAGCGCATCATCATGGCCTCCTGCAAGCATGCGGTCAAGGGGGGCGAGCGCCTGCCCGATCACGCGCTGCAGGCCTTGGCAGACATGATGATGGACGAAAACACCATCCCTTCCTGCCCTCACGGGCGTCCCATTGTGCTGGAGCTCACCAAACGTGAGCTTGAGCGCCGCTTTAAAAGGATACAGGATTGATGAAACCAACAGTTTTAGGGCTTGTAGGCCCCACCGCATCGGGGAAATCCGGCTTGGCGCTGAAGGCAGCCCAAGCCTTGGGCGCAGAGATCGTCAGCATGGATTCCATGCAGGTCTACATCGGCATGGACATTGGCACCGCCAAGGCCACCAAGCAGGAGCAGGATTTGGTACCCCACCACATGATTGACATTGTGGACCCAGAGACGCCTTTTTCCGTGGCCGAATACCAGCGCATGGCGCGGGAAGTGATTGATGACATCCATGCCCGGGGCAAGCTGCCGGTGCTGTGCGGCGGCACGGGATTGTACCTGCGCGCGCTCTCGCGGGACATGGCCTTTGGC
This sequence comes from uncultured Christensenella sp., assembly GCA_964346355.1. Lineage (GTDB taxonomy): Bacteria > Bacillota > Clostridia > Christensenellales > Aristaeellaceae > UBA6115. The sequence continues at coordinate 5,387 of CAYFUH010000043.1, forward strand.
GAGGCGCAAAAGGACATCACCATCCGTGAGCGCTACCAACAGCTGGCGCTGGCGGAGGGAAACGAAGAAGTGCACCGCATCCTGTATGAGAAGGACCCGGAAACTGCCAGGCGGCTGCACCCCAACAACCTGCGCCGCGTCATCCGCGCGCTGGAGGTGCTGGAGTTAACCGGCAAGCCCCTGTCCGCCCAGCAGATGCCCCGGGATGAGGACGGACCCTATGACATGCGCCTGTACGCCATCGCCTGGCCGCGGCATGAGCTGTATGAGCGCATCAACCTGCGCGCGAACAGGATGCTGGCGCGGGGCTTGCTACGGGAAGTCAAAACCCTGATGGACGCGGGGGTGAACCCGCAGGCGCAAAGCATGCAGGGCTTGGGCTATAAGGAGCTGTTCCCCTACTTACAGGGCGAGGCCGCGCTGGAGGATGCCATGGACACCATGCAGCGGCGCACCCGCAACTACGCCAAGCGCCAGATGACCTGGTTTACCGCTGATGAGCGGGTCACCTGGCTCAACGGCCGGGACAGCACGGAGAGGCATCTGGAAACGATTATAAAGGACATACACGCTTGAACACACAAAGAATCGATGCCCTGATTGCCCAGGCGGAAAGCGAATTAGCCGCCGTATTCGCGGGCTTTGAACAAACAGAAGCCCTGTGGACAAACCGGGTGCTGGACGCCTTTGCCAGCCACCAGGTGGCCGCGCGGCATTTCATGCCCACCACTGGCTATGGCTATGATGACATCGCCCGGGACACGCTGGAAGCCCTGTGCGCGGACATCTTCCGGGCAGAGGCCGCCATCTGCCGCCCCCATCTGGCCAGCGGCACGCATACGCTGGCGGTGGGCCTGTTTGGCCTGCTGAAACCAGGGGATGAATTGCTGATCATCACCGGCAGCCCCTATGACACGCTGGAGGGCGTGATTGGCTTTCACAATGAGCCGGGCTCCCTGCGGGAGCTGGGCGTAAAAACCAACATTGTGGATTTGGACGAGACGGGTGCAATCGACCTTCCCGCCGTGCTTTTTGCCATGACGGAGCGGACAAAGGTGGTCTTTTTGCAGCGCAGCCGCGGCTATGCCCTGCGGCCCTCCATCCTGCCTGCGGACATGGCAGCAGTCATCAAGACGGTGAAACAAAAAAAGCCGGATGTTTATGTGATGGTGGATAACTGCTACGGCGCTTTTGTGACGGAGGATGAGCCCACCTTCTACGGCGCGGATGTGGTAGCCGGCAGCCTGATTAAAAACCTGGGCGGCGGCATCGCGCCCACCGGCGGGTATGTAGCCGGCAGCGCGCGTGCCATTGGCCTGGTGGAAAACCGCCTCACCGCGCCCGGCATCGGCCGGGAGGTGGGCAGTTATGAGGCCAGCTACCGCCCCTTTTACCAGGGCTTGTTCATGGCGCCGCACACCGTGTGCCAGGCGAAAAAGACAGCGGCGCTTGCCGCGCGCGTGGCAGAACTGCTGGGCATGGATGCCCTGCCAGGCGCTTTTGATGCGCGCAGCGACATCATCCAGGCGCTGGTGATGGGCACGCCCGCGCGGGTGGTGGCCTATTGCCAGGGCATCCAGGCAGCCTCTCCCATTGATTCCTTCGCCAGCCCCGAGCCCTGGGACATGCCCGGCTACACCGACCAGGTGATCATGGCAGCCGGCGCTTTTGTGCAGGGCGCGTCCATTGAACTAAGCTGTGACGCGCCGATGCGGCCGCCCTATGCCGTCTACCAGCAGGGCGCCTTGACCTATGCCTCCGGCAAGCGGGCGGTGCGCGCGGCCTTCGCGAAAATTTTGGAGACACCCGATGCCTGAGTGGACACAGCGGCAGCTTGAGGCCATCACAGCCCGCAACCCGGAAATCTTGGTGAGCGCGGCGGCCGGCAGCGGCAAGACCGCCGTTTTGATTGAGCGTGTTGTAAGCCTGCTTTTGGAGGGCATGCAGTTAGACCGCATGCTGGTGATGACCTTCACCAACGCGGCGGCGGAGGAAATGAAGGAGCGCTTAACCGACCTGCTGGCGAACCAGGCGGCGGGGGACGAGCATTTGCGCCGCCAGTTCCAGAAGCTGGGCAGCGCTGATATCAGCACCCTGCACAGCTTTTGCAAGCGCCTTTTGCAGCAGTATTTCCAGGCGGCGGATACGGACCCCAACTCCAGGCTGGCGGATGAATCCAAGCAGAACGAGCTGTATACCCGCGCGCAAGATGACGCGCTAAACGCCGCGCATGAGGACCCGACGCCCGAATTTGACCAGCTGCGCGCGCATTTTAAGGAATCAGAAATCATCGACATGTCCGGCGCGCTCTACCGGTTTTTGATGGCGCAGGCCGCGCCTTTTGAGTGGCTGGATAAGATGACAAACCCCGCCTTGTTTGATGATTTATACAGCCATCCCTGGTATGAGGTGGTGGCGCGGGAAGCCCGCTTGCGCCTGGAAGGTGCGCGGGACAGTTTGCTGGATTGTGAGCAGATCTGCAGGCGTCCGGACGGCCCGGGGCGTTATTTGGCCGCCATTTTGGATGATTTGGCGATGGTGGATCTGCTGCAAACTTCACTCCAAAACAAAAGGCCCGCCCTGGGCGGAAAACCCAGGTTTGCCCGCCTGTCCAGCAAAAAGCCGGAGGCGACGGAGGACTCTGAACTAACCGCGCTGGTGAAGGACGTCTTGCGCGCGGAAGCCAAGGCCCTCGTCAACGAAGCACTTTCATTGCTGCCCGAAAACCAGGCGCAGGCGGAGGCGATGATGGCAGAGATCCGCGCTACCCTGCCGCAGCTTGCGGGCCTGGCATACCTGGTGAAGGACATCCACGCGCGCTACCAGGCCTACAAGGCGGCGGAGACGCTGTGGGATTTTTACGACCTGGAGCACCTGGCACTCAGAGCGCTGTCTTCTGAGCAGGTGCGCCAGGAGGTGGTGTCCTCCTATGACGCCCTGTTTGTGGACGAGTACCAGGACATCTCCCAGATTCAGGAGGCCATCATTACAAAACTGCGCGGGGCGGACAACACCCTGTTTATGGTGGGCGATGTCAAGCAGAGCATCTACCGCTTCCGCCTGGCTGACCCCACCCTGTTTTTGGAGAAGTACAAACAGTTTTCGCAGGATAAAGACGCGGTGGAGCGCCTGATTACCCTGAAGGAAAACTTCCGCTCACGGCGCAACATCCTGCAGGCGGTTAACCTGGTGTTTTCACGCGCCATGCGCGAGCGTGCGACAGAGATTGAGTATGATGAAGAGGCCATGCTCACCACCCTGCGCAAGCAGCTGGATGACCCGCCGGTGGAAGTGCACCTGCTGCACCAGGAGGAGGGGCTTTTGCTTGAGGATGAGGCGGCAGATACCCTGGACGCCGTCTTAGCGGATGTGATCACGGATGAGGAGGACGCGCAGGACACCCCTTCAGATGAGCTGGAGCGCGCCTTTGTGTATGAAGCGCGCCTGGTGGCCAGGCGCATCCAGGAATTGATCGGCACGCCCATCACCGATGGCGACAAAACGCGGGAGATCCAGTACAAAGACATCGTCATCCTGCTGCGCACCGCGGCCAACCGCGCGAATGTGCTGGCTGAGATCTTAAACAACGCGAACATCCCCACCTATTCGGACACCCAGGGCGAGTTTTACACCCAAAGCGATGTGCGCGACACGCTCTACCTGCTGCAGACGCTGGACAACCCCTACCACGACATCCCGCTCATGTCCACCTTGTCTGGCCCCGTGTTTGGCTTTGAGCCGGGGGAGCTGGATGCCATCCGGGCAGCCCATCCCTCCCGGGACATCCCCTTTCATGAAGCTTTTTATGCCTGTGCCCAAACCCGCAGCAAATGCCAGGAAGCCATCGCGCGGCTGGACCGCTGGCGCTTAATGGCGCACACCATGCCGCTGGACCGCTTTTTAAGCCGCCTGCTGCGGGAGTCCGGCCTGTATGCCTTAGCCGGCGCCAAGGACGAGGGCAGGCTGCGCCGCGCCAACCTGCGCATCCTGTTGGCGCAGGCCGCGCCCAACCCGGAGCCGCAAAACCTGTCCGACTTTGTAGAGCGCGCCCTGCGCGCCAAGAAGCAAAAGGCAGGGGACCGCAGCGCCTCCCTGGGCATGCAGGAAAACGTGGTGCGCATCATGACCATGCATAGGTCAAAGGGCCTGCAGTTCCCCGTTGTGATGGTGCCTGATTTGTCCCGCGGGTTTTCCGGCAAGCGCTTTGAATTGCCCCTTTTGATGGACGCGCAGACAGGCCTGGCCCTGCGCCAGGTGAACGCCAAGGACCGCTATTATAAAGATGGCTTTGGCGTGAGCGCCATTCGCGCCAAGAAAACGCGGGAGGAGCAAAGCGAGGAGGCGCGCCTTTTGTATGTGGCCATGACGCGCGCGAAGGAGCGGCTCATCATGGTGGGCACTGTGACCAACCTGGACACCGCCCTGTTGCGCTGGTCCAAGCCGGAGGGGGACTATGCCGCAAGCGCCGCCAAATCCATGCTGGACTGGGTGTGCGCGCCGCTGTATGAGCCCCTGCAGCGCGGCGCGCAGGGCTTGGTGGATATGCACAATGGCAGCAGGTTTTTAATCGCCTGGCATGCCGTGTATGACCTGCTTGAGGACCTGTCTCACTTGGCGCGTCCCAAAATGGACCTCACCGTGCCCGCGGGCATCATGGCCCGGGACGATTTCTTCCAGCCGCTTGCGCCAAGGCTGCGCATCCCGCAAAAAAGCTCCGTCACGGCGCTCATCACCCGCGAACGCCTGATGCAGACAGAGGAAACGCCCGAGGTGAAGCGCCGCGCGCTGCAGCCTGAGCGCGCCCTGCGCGAGATGCCCGATTTGGCCGGCATAAAAACCCTGAGCGCCGCCCAGCGCGGCGCCGCGGCCCACAAGGTTCTTTGCGCGCTGGACCCCAGGGAGTTTGTGCATCTGGATGAAGCGCAGATGAGCCTGGCGTTGACACGCGCGATGGATGAGCTGCTTGCCCGGGACATGCTGAGCCAGGACGAGCGGACAAGCATCCAGGAAGCGGATGTGCTGCATTTTTATCAAAGCGACCTGGCCAGCAGAATGGCGCAAAGCGGTGAGCGGCACGCCGAGTGGCCCTTCACCTTGCTGGCAGACAGTGATATGATCCTCCAGGGTGTGCTGGACAGCTGCTTTGTAGAGGACAACGCCTGGGTATTGGTTGATTACAAGACCGACTGGGGCGAGGCTGCCATGCTGGCGGACCGCTACCGTGACCAGATGCGCTGGTACATGCGCGCCCTGCGGGAGATTACAGGCATGCCCGTGAAGGAAGCCTGGCTGTACCTGCTGCGCGGCCGGCAGGCGGTGCAGATTACGGAGGACGAACCCATCCGATTGAATGAAACCCCGCTTTTTGACCAAGGAGAGGATACGTAAATGGCAAAAATCAAGGGCGTAAAGCCCTTAGTGCAAAACCGGCGCGCCCGCCACGAATATTTTGTGGAGGAGCGCATCGAATGCGGCATCGAGCTGCGTGGGACGGAGGTTAAATCCATCCGCCAGGGCAAGGCCAACATCCAGGAAAGCTACGCCCGCGTGCGATCCGGCGAGGTGTTTGTGGATGGCATGCACATCAGCCCCTATGAGCAGGGCAACCGCTTCAATACCGACCCGCTGCGCCCCAAACGCCTGCTGCTGCATAAAAGCGAGATCCGCAAGCTGGAGGGCGCCGTCTCCCGCCAGGGCTATACCCTAATCCCCCTGCAATTGTACCTGAAGGACAGCCTGGTGAAGATGGAACTGGGCATCTGCCGCGGCAAGCGCCTGCACGACAAACGGGACGACCTGGCACGCCGAGACGCCGAGCGGGACATGGAGCGGGCGATGCGAAGAGGGCAGCGGGGAGGGGAGGAGTAAGCAGATTTTCGCAACACAAAACATAGCGATATACTTTCCTTATCAAAAATAATACCAATTTGCACACAAATGAAGACCTACTGCTTTTGCTTCGTAGTCAAACGCTCTATCCATTCGGCTTGTTTGCGACAAGTTGGTGCATATGGTAAAATATAAGTGCAAAAGACATCAGTTTGTCCTTTGCCCATGTGGGGGTGCACTGGTTTCGACGGGGATCGTCGGGCACATGGTAAGCGAGCCGCGGCCCCTGAACCGCGTAACAACGGGGAACTTATTGAACTGACAACAATCAGCAATTAGCTTTCGCGGCCTAAGCCGTGATCGTCGGCCTCAAGCGCTCACGGCTTGAGCCCCCGGCGTCAATGATGTGAGGAACGGGCCCGCCTAAGCTTTGCGGCGTGGCCGGCAACATGAAGCTACCAAACCCGGCAGCCTGACGGCGGGCGGCCGGCAGCGGGAAATTTAAACCACCGTCTGCGCTCGGAGAAAACCATGGGTTTGAATCTTCGGACAGGGGTTCGATTCCCCTCACCTCCACCAATCCGGG
>CAYFUH010000044.1:0-10780 GCA_964346355.1 uncultured Christensenella sp.
GTCAAGGAAAGGGAGCAGGCGGCAAGGCTTGACGCGGGGGTAAAGAAAATATAAAATTGGGCTGTTAAATACATCATACAAGGAGGGATGTTGTGAAGTTTACCGGCCAGCTCATGCTGGCATATTTAGAGGAGGATGATACGCGGCGCGTCTTATTCCGCGTGCGCCCCTTGATTTCACAGGAAGGCACCTTCACGCAGGAGGACCTGGAGGAGCTGGAGCAGGACGGTTTTTTGCGCATCGCGCCGGACCGCCAGGAGCAACACAGCTTCAAGGACCGCATGAGCGAGTTGGGCTCTTTGTGCCTGATCAACCTGCTCCACGCAGAGACTGCAATGGGCAAGGTGCGCCTCAACAAGAATTACGCGCCCGGCAGGGGCGACAACAACCGCTATATTATTTATTCCGACGCCATCCAGGCGCTGCCCAGTGAGATGGTGTATGAGGTGGTCTCCGAGGACAAGCGGCACACCGCGCTCACCAGCCAGTATTATCTGCGCGCGGGCGGCCGCATCTCAGGCCCCCATTGCCCCCAGGGCGCGATCACCTGCCCGGCTTCCCAAAGCCTGATGCCCGACTGCGAGCGCCTGTTTCTGGTGGAAATGCCAGACGGCATAAGCCGTATGTTTTATTGGCCGCGCAGCGAGCAGCTGGAAGCCTTGCATCAAGCGGCAAAGACACCGCAGGAAGCGTCAGAAACGGATGCGGATGCGCAGGCGGATTGGCTGGAAGAGGACGCGGACATCCAGGAGGATGTGCCCTTCACGCCGCCCAGCTTTCCGCTGTTTGACGCGGCCAAATCGCAGGTGTATGACGCGCTGCGCCTGTCCGGCTTTGATCTGGACGAGGCGCAGGCCGCGCATGTGCTGATGGCCTGCCTGCTGTTTGAGCGGGTGGGCTTGGCAGGCGATAACCTGTCGGATGCCTATTTTGCAGCCCAGACGCTGCTGGATCTCTTCCCTCCCCTGGCAGTTACCCTGGGCCACACAAGCAACGGCTCCCCCCAGCATGTGCTCTCCCTTTTAGTGGAGGAGGGCAAGGGCAAAAAGCGCTACTTTAAGGACCCCTGGCCCATCTTCCACATCAAAAGCGGGACGGGCATTCCCCAGGCGCCCCGGGAGGGCAAGACCCTTAACATGAAGGTGCTGTCCGCCTTTTTGGAGGAGCAGGCCAAAAATGCTGTCACGCAGGAGGCGGAACTGGACAGCCTGCTGCTGTCGCTGACCAGGCAGGATCACCCGCTGCCCCTGCGTCTGCGCGCCCAGATTGCCCGGTTTTATCGCTGCGGCTGTGTGTTTGAGCACCAGCAAGATTGTGTGGCCTTGATCAAGCGGGTGTTTACACAGCCCTATTACCGGGCCTTGGGGCTTGAGGAAGAAGAGGACGCCCAGGCGCAATGGGCCTACTAAAGGAGATTACCAGCACCGCCAACCCCCAGGTGAAGCGGTGGCGGCAATTACAAACCAGCGTCGGCCGATGTGCGCACGGCTTATTTCTGGCTGAGGGCGAGCACCTGTGCGAGGAAGCCTTCAAGCACAGCGCCGCGGTCAGTTTTTTGGTGCAAAAGGACAAGGAGGAGCAGTATGCCCGCTTTGTTCATGCGGGTTGTGACGCCTTTTTGGTAAGCCCGCAGGTCATAAGGGCCCTCTCTGACAGCAAAACACCGCAAGGCTGCATCGCGGTGTGCCGGATGCCGCAAGCGCGGCCGCTTGCGTCAGCCGGCGCGCGCCTGCTTGCGCTCAACCGCCTGCAGGACCCGGGCAACCTGGGCACCATCTGGCGCACGCTGGACGCTGCAGGCTTTGACGGCCTGCTGGTGGATCCGGGCTGCGCGGATCCCTTCTCGCCCAAGGCGGTGCGCGCCAGCATGGGCGCGGTGTTCCGGGTGCCCGTGTTCGCCTGTGACAGCCTGGCGCAAGCCCTCAATTTGCTTCCTCACCACGTGAAGGTCGCGGGCGATCTGTCCGGCACGCCTTATTATGAGCACCCGCCCTTTGGGGAGCGGGTGTGCCTGCTGGTGGGCAACGAAGGCGCGGGCCTGGAGGAGGAGTTGCTGAAGCTTTCGGACTACCGCCTGCGCCTGCCCATTGCAGGCGGGGCGGAATCCCTCAATGCCGCGGTAGCGGCAGGCTTGATGATCTATGATGTCTTACTGCGCGCTGATTCTTAAGCACGAAGTCATTTTGCCCATAAAAAACAGCACCGCATACCCTGACGCGGTGCTGTTTTTATGAGCAGGGATCAGCGTCTTACAAGCCGGGCCAGGAAAATCACGATGCAGGCGCCCACAATCGCGACCAGCAGGGACGCGATGCTGAAGCCATCGTTGTAGTTGATGCCCAACAGGCCAGCCACGAAGCCGCCAACGATCGAGCCGATAATGCCCAGGATAATGTTGACCATCAGGCTGTTTTCACTGCCCATGATCTTGCCCGCTAAAAAGCCGGCGATCGCGCCAAATAATGCCCACAGCAACAGGTTTACTAACATAGGTTCATCCTCCATTTTCATCAGGTTGTTTTTTGTGCAAGCGCACACGGGTATATTGCATGCAAGGAGGTGATTTTTTTGGATCACATCGAAGAGAAGCTCAAGAACATTGTGTTGGCTGGTATTGGCGCAATTGCCAATACAGTGGAAAAATCCAAAGACGCGATTGTGGATTTTGTCAGCAGTGACTCCGGCAAATCCCTCGCGCAAAAAGGGGAGCAGGTCGTTCAATCCGCGGTGGACGCGGGTAGCAAGGCGTACCAAAAGGTGAAGGACGCGTTGAGCGAAGCAGAATTGAAGGATCGCATGAAAGCGGAAAAAGAACGGCTCAAATCCTTAGCCAAGCAAGTCTATACGCTGAGCGAAGACGAAAAAGAAGTATTTGACAGCTACCTGAAAAAGTACCAGACAGAGCCCGAGGCGGTCTCCTTCGGCCCGGAGGAGGGCAAGGATCCCAAGTCCGAGGAAGCGCTGGGCAAACCCGGCGTGACTGATGTGGAGTTTGGGCAGCCGACCAAGGAACCTTCCCAGCAGCCCCTGTCGCCCACAGCGCCGGATGACGAAGACAATGTCAAGCGCATGCAAACCGACACCATGAACGAGCACCTGAAACAAAACGTCCCCTACGATTTTTAAAAGAACTGTAAATCACATCATAAAAGCAGGAAACCGTTATCGTTTCCTGCTTTTATTCTGCCTGTCGATGAAACCCTAATCCCCGGCGGCTTTGAAGTTGTAGATGGGCTGGATGATATCCAGCACTTCCACCGTATCGCCAATGGTGCTTAAGATATGTTCCTTGTCCTTATAGGCCATGGGTGCCTCGTCAATGGTGGTTTTGTCCAGCGTGGAGGAGTAGATGCCCTCCATGCTGCGCTGGAAGGCACCCAGGTTGATGGTGCGCTTGGCCTCGCCCCGGCTCATGATGCGGCCCGCCCCGTGGGGCGCGGAATGGTTCCAGTCCGGGTTGCCCTTGCCGCGCGCTACAATCGATCCGTCACGCATGTTCAGCGGAATCACCAGGATCTCGCCTTTTTGGGCGGATACAGCGCCCTTCCTCAGGATTTGTTTGTCATCAATATAATTGTGGATGGTCTGGAACACCTGCGCGTCATGCAAACTGAGCGGCGGGTTTAAACCCTCCATGATGCGCTCTGCCATCACCTCGCGATTCCAGGCAGCCCAGCGTTGGGCGATGCGCATGTCGTGCAAATAATCTGCCAGCAGCGCGCCTTCCAAATAGGCCAAAGCCTTGGGAATGGCAGATTTATTTTTTCTGCCCGCGTTGTGGTAGCGGATCGCCATATCCTGGTAGTGCTTCGCGATCTGCGTGCCCAGGTTGCGCGATCCGGAGTGGATCAGCAAATACAGCTTGTCCGATTCATTGCTCGCCACCTCAATAAAATGATTGCCGCCGCCTAAGGTGCCCAGGGAGCGGTAGATGCGCTGGATGTTGCGGATTTGGTCAAAGCACTTGAGTTTTTCCAGCATCTGCACCTGCTTCTCGGGGTAGGCCGCATGCTGATTTACCGTAAAGCCGGCCGGGATGCGGCGCACAATCCTGTCAAAGGACTTTGGGTCAAACTGGTTTCTTGTCATGGGAAGTTCCATCACCAGCACGCCGCAACCCACGTCCACCCCCACCAGGTTGGGGCATACCTTGTCCACAATGCGCATGGTGGTGCCAATCACACAGCCCATGCCGGCGTGCACATCCGGCATGATGCGCACATGCGCGCCCTTAACAAAAGGCTGGTCCATCAATTCCGCGATCTGAATATAGGCTGATTGCTCAACATCCTTTGTGAACACCTTCGCGCTGCCGTATTTTCCGTCAATCTGCAGCAAATAAACGCTCCTTTCAATATGTCATTGACCCATCCCGCATACTTATCATACCACAGGTTCCCCTTTATGTTTGCCGGGCAATCTGGTATGCTCTTAGCAGAAAAACGCACAGGAGGATGACAACCCATGGTGTTTCAAACATTTGATGCCCTGCCGCAAGACGCGAAGACCAGCCTGATTTTGCTGGGGGAGGACAATTACTCGCAGGAGGGGCAAAGCGCCCTCACAGGGGAGCAGTTTGCCCATATCCTGGCGCTGAACCTGAAGCCCGGCAAGCTGGAAAACATCCAGACCCTAACCCGGGATGGGATTAAGACCAGCTTTTACGCCCTGCTGCCCCGGGAATTAAGCTACGACAAGCTGGAGGAACTGACCGCCGAGGTAGCAGGCCGCTTGCGCGCCTTGCATGCCGATACAGTGCACATCGCGCTTGCGGATGACAGCCTGGCGGCGCTATCCGGCGCTTTTTACAAGCAATTGGCGCTGATGGACGACGGGTTCGCCCACTACAAAACCACCGGCATCGACCCGATTGACCCGGAAGCGGACAAGCCGGAAGAGGAGGTATGGAAGCCCGAGTTTACCCTGTATCTGCCCGATGCCATGGACAAAAAGGCAGAGGAAAAGAAAGCAAAACAGGCACAGAAAATGGCAGAAGGCATCCGCATCGCGCGCAGACTGGTTAACGAGCCGGCCAACGTGATGTCGCCGGAGCGCCTGGCCAAGGAAGCCGGCAAACTGGCCAAGAAGCATGGGTTTGAGATCGAAGTTTTTAACGAACAGCAAATCCAGGACATGGGCATGGAGGCCTTTTACAGCGTCGCCAAGGGCTCGGACGCCCCGCCGCGCTTCATGGTCATGCGCTATATGAACAACAAGGACACGGAGGAGGTGCTGGCGCTGGTCGGCAAGGGCCTCACCTATGACTCCGGCGGCTATGCCTTAAAGCCCGCCGCGGGCATGGACACCATGTTTTGCGACATGGGCGGCGCGGGCGCGGTCATTGGCGCCATCAGCGCGCTGGCGATGTTAAAGGCCAAGGTCAACGTGGTGGCCATTGTTGCGGCCTGTGAGAACATGATCTCCGGCCATGCCTACCGCAACGGCGACATCATCGGCAGCCTGGCCGGCAAGTTCATCGAGGTGGTCAACACCGACGCCGAAGGCAGGCTGACCCTGGCTGACGCCATCACCTACGCGGCCACTGTAATCAAGGCAGATAAAATCATCGACATCGCCACCTTAACCGGCGCTGTGGGCGTTGCCCTGGGCAACCAGATTACCGGCGTAGTGGCGGATGACGAGGGCATCTGGGCGGCAATCTCCGCAGCTTCTGAACAAAGCGGTGACAAGGTCTGGCGTATGCCGCATTTTGAGCACCTGGCCAAGAGCAACAAGTCCGAGCGCGCCGACATCAAAAACTCCGGCGGGCGCATGGCCGGTACTGCCACCGCGGCGCTGTTTTGCCGCGCCTTCGCCTTTGGCGTGCCCTGGGGCCATCTGGACATCGCCGGCACCGCCTACCAGGACAAGGCCAGCGCCAAGGCGCCCCTGGGCGCCACCGGCGTAGGGGCAGAGATTTTAACCCGCGCCGCCATCAAACTTTTTGATTAATACCAAACGAAGGAATAAGCGCATATACTGAAACAAAATCCCGGAGCATCTCTTCTGCCTCCGGGATTTTTCTGTTCATCCTGCGAATGGTTTTAGATATGTCTGCCTTTGGAATCGTGCAGCATGTCGTTGCGCAGGGTCCACAGCTTCTGGGACCAGTCCACCTTAAACAGGGTGGGGAAGATCAGGCGCAAGTGCTGCTCCCAGATGGTCTGCTCCTCGGCCTCCCGGTGCGCGCGGATCTGCGCCAGCGTGGGTTTTTCGTACACCGTCTTGCCGTCCTTTACAAAGGGCACCAGCATCTTTTTGGCGCTGTAGCGGGTCAATGTCATGCGCTTCCAGGTGTCCTTCGGGTCAAAAATGGTGAGCGGCTGGGTCTCATCCATCACCTCATCTGACAGGGTAATCAAATCGGCCACCGCCATATGGTTCTCATCATAAATGCGGTACAGCTCCTGGTGCCCGGGCAGGGTCACCTTGACCGGGTTGTCCGAGCGCTTCATTTTGGGCTGCAGCACGCCGTCCGTCTCCAGCGCGTTCATCTTGTACACGCCGCCAAAGGCGGAGCGGTCGGCGCTGGTGATCAGCTTGGTGCCCACGCCCCACAGGTCAATCCGCGCGCCCTGCAGCTTCAAATCGCGGATGATGGTCTCATCCAGGTCGTTGGAGGCGCAGATGATCACCTCCGGGAAGCCGGCCTCATCCAGCATTTTGCGCGCTTCCTGGCTTAAATAGGCCAAATCGCCCGAGTCCAGGCGGATGCCCAGGGGCTTGCCGCCTTTCGCTTTTAATTCCTTGAACACTTTGATGGCGTTGGGCAGGCCGGAAGCCAGGGTGTCATAGGTGTCGACCAACAGCAGCGCGTTGTCAGGGAAGCTGTTGGCATAGGCTAAAAAGGCCTCCACCTCGCTGTCAAAGCTCATCACCCAGGAGTGGGCGTGCGTGCCGGCCACTTTGATGCCAAAGGTTTGCCCGGCCAACACGTTGGAGGTGGAATCACACCCGCCAATCACGGCGGCGCGCGCGCCATACAGCCCGGCGTCCGGCCCCTGGGCGCGGCGCAGGCCAAACTCCATCACAGAATCGTTCTGCGCAGCCCGGCAGACGCGGTTGGCCTTGGTGGCGATGAGGGATTGGTGGCCCACCAGGGTGAGCAGCGCGGTCTCAATCAGCTGCGCCTGCGCAAGCGGCGCGTCCACGCGCACCATGGGGGTGCCGGGGAAAACAAAGCTGCCCTCCGGCACAATGTCAATGGTGCCCGTGAAGCGAAAGGCCTTCAAATAGGCGAGGAACTCCTCTTCAAACAGGTTCAGGCTGCGCAGGTAGGCGATGTCCTCCGGGCCAAAGTGCAGGTTTTCAATATAGTCCAAAAACTGCTCGTTGCCGGCCATGATGGCGTAGTTGAGCCCGGGCGCGTGGCGAAAGAACATCGTAAACACCGCACGGCGGTTTTGCATACCCTGTTTTAAATAGCCCTGCAGCATGGTCAGCTGGTACAGATCAGTCAGCATGGTCAGGTTTCTCATCATCGTTCCTTTCTACTGCAAACGGTCGATATCATCCAGGTAAAGTGTGGCGGCCGCATCAGACGGCATGATAAAGCCATCCCGCGGGGACAGGGAGACGCCAAGGGGCGCCGGGCCGTCCGGCAGACAGTTGCGTTTGAATTGATTGGAAAAGAAGCGGCGGAAGAAGTCGCGCAGCCGGGTCCTGATTTCTTCGGGCGCAAACTGGCCCTTAAAAGCGGTCACCGCGCGCGTATAGATATCTGCAGGGCCAAGCCTTCCTGCCAGGAAGTGGTGCAAAAAGAAGTCCGTGAGCAAATAAGGCCCCAGGATGTCTTCGGTTTTCTGGGTAATCTGCCCGCGGGTGTCGCTTAGCAATTCCGGGCTGATGGGGGTATTCAGGATGTCCAGCAGCACCTGGTGTAGCGCCGGGTTTTTCGTTTCCTGCGCGTACTGGCGGATCATCAGCCGAATGGCGGTCTTGTACAGCCCGGCGTTGACCCCATACATGCTCATGTGGTCGCCGCCAAAGGTGGTGAAGCCCAGCGCCAATTCAGACAGATCGCCGCTGCCCACCATCATGCCGCCCACCTGGTTGGCCTTGTCCATCAGCACCTGGGTGCGCTCCCGCGCCTGGGCGTTTTCAAAGGCGGCGTCATACCGCTTTGCCGGCTGCTCAATATCCAAAAAGTGCTGGGCCAGGGCTTCATGTAAGGGGATCTCCCGCGGGGTGAGGCCAGCGGCTGTCATCAGCCGCCAGGCGTTGTCCTTCGTGCGGTCGGAGGTGCCCAGGGCGGGCAGGGAGATGCCGTAAATCCCTGCTTTGTCAATGTTCAATAACTCAAACGCGCGCAGGCAAATCAGCAGCGCCATGGTGGAATCCAGCCCGCCGGAGATGCCCAGCGTGACCGCCTGAATGCCGATGCGGTGCATGCGCGCGGCCAATGCCTGCGCGGATATCTCCAGCGCCTCATGGCACCAAAAGAAGCGCGCATCAGCGTCATCAGGCGCGTAGGGCATCTGGGGATGCGGTTTGAAACCGGCCGCAAAAATTGGCTGTCCAGGCAGTTTTGCAGGTTGTTCCAGGGTGACTTGTGCGCAGGCCATTTGGCGTCCAAAAGCGGGTGCGTAAGACAGCACCTGCCCCTTTTGTGCAATCACGGCGTCGCCGGGGTAGACGGCATCGGTTGTGGATTCATTGGTGCCCGCATTGGTATAGACGAAAGCGGGCGCATCCCGGAAGGCGTGTGACAGGGTCTCCGGCATCCTGGCCAAGGCACCCGCGCGTGCCGGTTGGGCGGCTGCTGTTAAAACCAGGCTGGCGCCGCTGATATCAGCGCCCTTTATATCCTCAGCAAAGCAGATGAAGGCATGATGATTCAGGCCAAGGGGGGACAGGTCAACCAGCGCGCCGGGTTCACGGCCAGCCGTAAAGAGGGGCAAATCCGCGCGGCTTAAGTTGCGCTTACACACAAACCGCACGATTCGGCCATCCAAGGCGACGGCCAGGGCGCTAAAAACCTGGCCATCCTCAAAAAGCGGCAAGCCAAAGATAACCAGCATGCCCCGGCTTTCCTTCGCGATGACCCCGGCGGCTTCGCGGCAGGCGCGCAGCACGCGCCCCTGGGTCAACAGGTCCCCGGCGTGGCCGCAAAGGCACAATTGGGGCAGCAGCAGCGCCTGGGCACCTGCGGCCTTCGCCTGCACCACGCGCGCCAAAATTGCCTGCGTATTCCGGGCGATATCAAGCGGCGCGCCATCACGTGGCGCTCCGGCCATCACCTTCATGGTTTGTGCCAAACGGTCCCTCCTTGTGTTTCAGGTTGGGTTTATGGTCCATACGCTTTATCCATCATAAACCCCTGGCGCTGCCATGGCAAGCCATGTGGTATACTCATCATCAAGATCGTTTTTGCGTGGAGGTTTCAATGCGGCTGGGCATTATGGGCGGAACCTTTGACCCCATCCACCTGGGGCATTTGCATGTGGCGCGCGTTGCGCAGCAGGAAGCGGCGCTTGACAGCGTGCTCTTTTTGCCCGATGGCGACCCGCCGCACAAACAGCCAGGCGCCAGCGGGGCGGACCGCCTGAGGATGACCCGGCTTGCGGTGGAGCAGGACCCGGGCTTTTGGGTGAGCGATATGGAATTGCGCCGGCCCGGGCGCACCTACACCGTGGATACCTTGATGGCGCTGCTCACGGAAGACCCCGCGCGCGAACTATACTACCTCATCGGCGCGGACACGCTTTTCCAGTTTCCCAGCTGGAAAACCGCCCACAAGGTGGCCACCCTGTGCAGCATGCTGGTGGTGCCCCGGCCGGGGACGGATCTTGTTGAGGTGCGCTGGTTCATGCGTAAACTGTTCGCGGACTTTGGCTTGGCAACAAGCCTGCTGTCACAGCCCGGGCCGGACATCTCCTCCACCCTAATCAGGGAGCGCGTGCAGGCCGGGGAGGACATCAGCGCGCTGGTACCGCGCGCGGTGGCGCAGTATATCGCGGAAAAAGGATTGTATCATAAGGCCGCTTTTTAAAAACAGGACTGAACAGGCGCAAAAACCTTGACCTATATTGCGTTTACACCGATACTGATGGCATTGTGGGCAGGAATCAGACTTTGGTCCACTTACACGGCTGAATCACTTGAAGGTTCGAACATGGTACGGAATGTACAAAAACGATGGTGAAATGCGTACAGCAAACTTATCTTTATACATACACAAGCTGTTAACTGGTGTCATTTTCTCTATTTTCCTTCAGATGGAGGTGTATTAGCGTGAAAAACAATGTAAGACGGTTCATCGGGCTGATTGCTGCAATCGTCTGCCTGCTGCAGGTGATGCTGCCTGTAGCGCCCGCTGCTGCGGCCAGTTCCTCTACACAAATCCTGACCTGAATGAAGGGAACCAATTCCGTCATCGATGCCGCAAACGGGGTCATGACCAGCAAGCCTGTGCAAAACAGCATCTCCGAGCATGTATTGAACCTCAATTTTTCCTATTCCGGCAACGCGGAAAAATATGGGATAGAAATCCGCCTGCCTGCCAGCATTTTCAAGGACAGGAACGGCAACAACATCGGTGAGGTTATACTTCCGCTTGAGAAGTACCCGAACATTCCTACAAGCGGGGCAAATTTCAACTACGAAATCGACCAAACGACCAACGAGATCATCATCAGAAACACACAGAAGGTGGAGGGCAACTTCTACCTGATCACGGACATCAAATACACTGTACTGCCGTCTGAGGTCAAAATGGACCAGGTCACTGTGGCCGGGGAGACCGTCTACAGGCAAAAGAACGATTTTACCGCCACCATGA
>CAYFUH010000045.1:0-10603 GCA_964346355.1 uncultured Christensenella sp.
CAGAGGATACCTGAGCGAGGATTCGCTCAATTCACTGGGCAACCAGGCAGCATGATATGGTAGGCGGAGTTGGAAGTTGCGAACTTAATTTGACAGTACCACGAACGGTCTTTACTAACTCACAAGTTGGTACAAAGATTGGGGGCAGACCAAACAGCAGCGCCCGCGGGATTGTCCCGCGGGCGCATCTTAATGTTGAATTTGTATTAATAAGGAATCGGAATCGGGTTGGCCCAGGCGCGGCGGCCCTGGGCGTCCTCAATGATCACGCGGACGAAGCGCTCGTTCCAGTCGCGCCGGATGGTGTAATCAGCGCCTGTGATGCCCTCGCCCTGAGCGCAGCGGTCAGAGGCGTAGGGGCGGTTGGAGTGAAACAGAATGCGGGATACAGGGGAGCAGGCCACGCGCACCGTGTCGCCTTCCAGCGTGACCTGGGTAAACTTGGGCCCCTGGCTGGCGTAAAACGCGCCCGCTTGCAAGGCGCTCATAACCCCTTCCACGCTCAGCTCATCCGCCTGCAGCATGATGAAGGAGACGCACTCATCCCCGTTGTAGTGGTGGGCATCATCCACCGCCAGGGTGTTGTGCAGTACGCCATTAGCGCAGGCCATGTCAAGCAGCCCCGTGGCGTCCGCGCGGTCCCCGTTCCAGGGCGGGGCGGAGGTGGTGTTGTAAATCTCCACCGCGGTCAAATCGCGCAGGGAATTGATGGTTTCCGTGGTGTTGAGCGACCAGAGCGGGTGCGCCAGCACCGCCAGGCCGCCGGCTTCGCGGATGGCGTTGATACCGCGCTGGGGGCCCCATTTGCGGTCGGCGCGGGTGAGGATGCTCTCATCCACATTGATGCCCACCAGGTGGATGACCTGGGTGGGCAGGAAGTAGTCAATCTCAATCCCCGGAAGCAAAAGCATCCTGCCGTGCGTGTGCGCATCCACCGTGCGCTTCCAGTGATCGGTGATGCAGATAAAGTCATAGCCGTTGTCCAGGTAGCGCTGGGCGGCTTCATCCAGCGGCAGCTTGCCGTCGGAATTGGTGGTGTGCATGTGCAGGTTGCCCTTGTAAAACCGCTTGCCCGGCTCAAACAAACGCATGGTGTGCCATCCCTTCTGAAGTGAAATGAGGTATACAGAGGGGAAGATACCCGTTTTTGAGATGTATCAACAGAAAACGGGCAGTTTAAATGGTTTTAAGCAAACACTGACCAGTAATATCAGCTAAAACCGGCGATAGACCGCATAGCGGCAGAGGGTGTGGCCTAAAAATAGCAGCGGGTAGTACACCCCATCTAGCCAAAGCCCTGGAGAATACCGGCGGCCAGGATTCCGCTGGATCCTGGCCTCATCAAGCGCAGCAGAAAGCTGGAAAGCATGCCGATTTGAGTAAAACATCATTCTGCCCCAGTGAGAATCATCAGTCAGCAAGGCTTTTATTGCCTACCTATCCCAAAGGACAGGTAGGGTTTGCGGGCACCGCATGAAAACCAGGGCTTCAAAACCCCCTTTCCTGTCCAAAGGTGTAGTTGTTGGCTCGGGTGGTGGCTGCTATATTGGTGATACATTGAATACCCCAATTGACAAAGGACATCCACATCTTCTCAACAAAAAGAAAGGCGGTACCATGTATGAAAAGATCATATGCACTGCTGCTGGCACTTGTCATGGCGCTCAGCCTGGCTGCGGCTTTTCCCGTCCTGGCTGAGGACGCGTATTACCCCGGCGACGCTTGCTCGGTGAGCATGACCATCACCCCCAATAAAGGGCATCCAATTACCGCTTTCAAGATCAAAGTGCGATGGCCGGGTGAGATGTTCGAACTGATCTCCATGAGTTTGACCGGGAAAGATGGAGAAGGTGTGTCAGGTGCTATCAGCGGAGCGGTCAATCCAGACGAGACCCTGTTTGCCGGCGAAGGATTCAGCACGGAAGAAAGGTTTGTTTTTACGGTGCGTCTGCGCGTCAAGCCAATCGACAAAGATTACAAGCCGTTTATCGTCCTGAAGCAGGCTTTCATCAAGTTCGATGGCGGATGGGTGTCTGCATCCCCTGATCGTGCGATCGGGGTTATCGTCAAGGCCTTCACATGGAGTGAATGGGAAGTCACTACCCCGGCGTCCTGCCTGGAAGACGGCGTGGAAACCCGCACCAACAACAGGGGCGGCACGCAAACCAGGCCGATTGCGGCCCTGGGGCATACTTGGGGGCCCTGGGAATTAGCCGCTGAGCCGACCTGCCAGAGTGTGGGCTACCGGGTCAGGTACTGCAACAGGGGCGTCCACGAGGAGAAACAAGTGTTTCTTGCCGTATCCCACAAAGCCGGGCCCTGGGAGGTGGTTAAATTGCCGACCAAGCGGGCAGAAGGTCTGGAGGAAAAACACTGCATCTGGTGCAATGTTTTGATGGAAAACCGAGCCATTCCCAAGCTGCCCATCACCTATTACCCCGCAAACACGGCCAGCAGCCAGGGGCTTCAGTTCCGGAACGAAAACCCCGAGCTGACAAAAAAATGGTACATGTTCACCCCTGTAGACCTGTCTGCGGATGGGCAGCAAGTCATCCCCATCATCGCATCCAACATTTACAAGGTGGGAAGCATCACCCTCAAGGTGGCGGATGGCGCGGTGACTGCCAGCAACAAGTTTCTAAAGCCCATCAAGCCACGCAGCAGCTTTCTTACCTTCTTTGGCAACCTGGGTGAGGTCAGCAAGTTGGAGCCAGAGGAACTGGCTGATGTGGCCTTGCCCTTTGATGAGCCAGTCAGCATTGCAGACCAGCTGCAGGGGGACACCCGGGTGCTGCTGTATACACATTTTGTGATTGACTATCACGATGACATAGACGGTTTGAGGCACTATGGCGGCAACAGCAAAGCCTTCAAGGCGCTCACCTTGCAGTTGAGGAGCCTGATGGACTGACCTTATGCCAAGCCCGGGAGAAAACCGCGCGACACAGAGGGGTCGCGCGTGTTTCCCTTGCCGGGAAGGATACCAGTTTGCGGCAGATGATAAGCTTAGACCTGGATGAAACTTGAGGATTGCCTGCCAATAGGGTAAGATATTTGCATAGAAACGAGGTGGAACATGAGTTTACCCAGCTGCCCCAAATGCAAAGAATCTTACACCTATGAAGACCGCCATCTGTTTGTCTGCCCGATGTGTTTTCATGAGTGGACAGAAGAGAGCCAGCGCGCGGCCGAGGAGGCTTCCATGATTCGGGACGCGAATGGCAATGAATTAAACACGGGCGATGATGTGACCCTTATCCGTGATCTAAAATTAGGCAAGGACACGCTGAAAAAGGGCGCAAAAGCCAGGAACATCCGTATTCTGGACACGCCTGTAGATGGCCATGATATCGATGGCCGGGTCGATGGCGTTGGCACGATTTATCTAAAATCGTCGGTGGTAAAAAAATAGCATAAAGTCTTGGGGCTAAGCCGATCGGCTTAGCCCTCAATTTGCGTTTTTTGATGATTGAACATGATTCGCTGACCCGTTGTTGCTGGTTGTGAATGGGCAGAAAAAAGAAATGACAAGAGGAGCAATGGATATGACCAAACAGTCCCTGATCTTGGATATACAGCGCATGGGCATCCGCCCGGAGGATACCGTCCTCATCCATTCCTCCATGAAGGCCATTGGGCCGGTTGAAGGCGGGGCAGAGGCGGTGCTGGACGCGCTGATGGACTACTTCGCCCCGGGGTTGTTGTGCTTCCCCACCCTCAGCTGGGAGACGGTGGATGCTGATCCCAGGGTGTATGACGTTTCCAACACGCCTTCCATCGTGGGCATCCTGCCGGAGCTGTTCCGCAAGCGGCCTCATGTATACCGCAGCTTTAACCCCACGCACTCCATCGCAGCATATGGCGATGAGGCGGAGGCGTTCACAGAAAATGACCATACAACCGGCACGCCCTGCGGCATCGGCTCCACCTGGCATAAACTGGTGGAAAAAAACGCCTATATCCTGATGGTGGGCTGCCATCTCACCACCTGCACCTTTTTGCACGGGGTGGAGGAGTGGTGCGATATTCCAAACCGCATCGCCAAGCCGCTGCCCTATACCCTCATCAAACCCGATGGCAGCCAAGTGACCATCCATTCCGCCGCGCACAGCGCGAACCCCTCCGTCAACTACTGGAAGATAGAGGAGGGGCTGAAGCAACACGGCTTTTTGAAGGTGGCACCCTTTGGCCAGGCGGATACCATGGTCCTGCGCGCGCGGGAGCTGTATGCCTATGCCGCGGGCTGTTTGAGTGTGAACCCGGGCTTGTTTGATGAGGAGAAGTAGGCCTGATTACTCATTGATATTCTGAATAAAAGCCCCATCCGGATAGCCGTCCTGCCCGTGCTTTCTCACCTGGCCAAAGCCTTTGACACCGGCGAAGCGGGCGTCGGTTTCGGGGCGGCTGTGCGCTAAAAACCAGGCTTCCAGCGCCGTATCCAGTGTTGAAATGATTTCGGGATCCGCGCTGGCGATGAGGTTTTCCAGCTCATTCGGGTCATTTTTCAAGTCAAACAACAAGCGCGAGCCATCGTGATAGCGCTTGATGTATTTTAAATCACCTAAGATGATCATCCGGGTGCCGCCGTACTCGTCCGCCACAAAGGCTTCCGTGTGCGCGCGGTTTTCCTTGCCAGACAGCACGTCTAAAAAGCTGCGGCTCGGGGCGGGCTGCTCCTTGGGTGTGATGCCTGAGAGGGCCAGCACGGTGGCGAACCAGTCATAGGCGCCGATAACCGCGTGGGAGACGGTGTTTTGCGGCACCAGGCGGGGATAGCGCACGATAAAGGGCACGCGCACGGAACTTTCGTAGACATTGAGCGGCCAGGTGCCGTTGCCCTTGCCCCAGATGCCGTGGTGGCCGCAGTTAAAGCCGTTGTCGGACGTGAACACAACCACGGTGTTCTCCAGCTGCCCGGTTGCCTCAAGCGTTTGATAAAGGCGCCCGATGCCCGCGTCCATCGCGGTGGTGGCGGCAAAATAGCCCGAGAGCATCGCGTGCCGGTCCTCCATGAACATGGGGTAGGATAATAAGTCGGGGTGTGACGGCAATTGCGGGCAGCTTTCAAAGGCACAGTCCTGATACAAATCCACATATTCCCGCGGGTGGCTGTTGGTCCAGGGTGTGTGGGGTGCTGTGTAGCCCACCTGCAGGTAAAAGGGCTGCTTGCTGCCTGACTGCTTTTTGATAAAATCCGCCGCGTCCTGTGTGATGGCGTCGGTGACATAGCCAGGCTCGCTGATGATCTTGCCGTCCCGCACCATGGGGGCGTTATAGTAGGGCCCGCCCCCGCCCGCGTGGGCGTACCAGTGGGAAAAGCCCTGCTGCTTTGTCTGGCTGTCACCCAGGTGCCATTTGCCGGACAGGGCGCAGGTATAGCCGGCTTCCTGCAAATACTCCGTATAGCCTTTTTGGCCCTGCAAATACTGGCAGGCGGTGTCGCCCGCTGCGGTCACATTGCCCGCGCGGATCCAATCCGCTACCCCGTGCCAGGAGGGCATCTGCCCGGTCAGCAGGCTGGCGCGCGCCGGGGAGCACACGGGGGAGGCGCAGTAAAACCGCCGCAGCTGCATGCCCTCACCCGCCAGGCGGTCAATATGCGGGGTGATGGCGTCCGGGTTGCCTTCACAGCCGAGGGTCCAATGCCCCAGGTCATCCGCCATGATGAACAGGATATTGGGACGCGTCATGTCCGTGCCCTCCCTATCACTTAGTGATTCAAATTGTAGCTGGTTCTCATTTGTCGCGCAATAAAAAACCCCGGGAAAGTTGTCCCGGGGGGATGACTGAACTCAGTATTCCAAATTAATAGTTCGTCGCTGCGCGCTCGAAATAGTTTTGCGGATGCTTGCAGGCGGGGCACAGCTTGGGCGCCTTGCGGCCTTCGTACACGAAACCGCAGTTGCGGCAACGCCACAGGGTGTCGCTCTCCAGCTCCCACTCCTTGTTTTCTTCCAGGCGCTTGGCCAGGGTCAGGTAGCGGGCTTCGTGCTCGCGCTCCACCTTCGCGACGTTTTCAAACTCCAGGGCGATCTCCTTGAAGCCTTCCGCGCGGGCGGTCTCGGCAAAGCCTTTGTACATCTCGGTCCACTCGTAATTCTCGCCAGCGGCGGCGGCAATCAGGTTTTTGCGGGTGTCGCCGGGCTCGGTGCCCTTCTCAAAGCCGCCCAAGGCCTTCAGCCACATCTTGGCGTGTTCTTTTTCGTTCAGCGCGGTCTCCTGGAAGATTCCGGCAATCTGCTCGTAGCCTTCTTTTTTCGCGGCGGAAGCGAAATAGTCATACTTGTTGCGCGCCATGCTCTCACCGGCAAACGCTTCCCACAAGTTTTTCTCAGTCTGGGAACCCTTCAACTCCATGTGTGAATCCTCCTTAAAATATATTGACATGCATTATGCAGATCAATTCATCAAAACAGTTCAATCAGCGCGGCTAAGGAGCCGCCCACAATCAAAAAGGCCAAAACAATGCTGAGCACCCGTGCGAACAGGGTGTTTTTGCTTCTCTTTTTTGCGCGTGTTGTCACGATCAATCTCCTAAAACCAGTAATTATACCCATTAAAATGAGTTTAAACATAGTATAGAGAGGACCCGAAATTTTGTCAAGAAGGGCTGTTTACCCTGCCAATGACAGGCATGCGCCCGCTTCCTGCACCCACTATATATTGTATACATACAAAAATGAAACACCACCATTAGCGATTTGTGCTTGACAGGGGGCGGTTGACCTGTCTATAATCAGTTTGCTTTTTCATGATGATAAAAAATGAATTCATGAGGTTATAGGAGGCTTGCTATGATTACTACGATTGTGAAGCGTGACGGACGGACTGTGCCCTTTGAGTCCGGGAAAATTGAGCAGGCCATTGCCCGCGCCCTGGCAGCCAGCGGCAGCCAGAAAGGGGCCGAAACCGCGCGCGATCTGGCCGCGGTTGTCACCCACGAGCTGGAGACCAGCGAAGCCATCCCCACCAGCCCCTCCGTGGAGCAGGTGCAGGACGTGGTGGAGCGCGTGCTGATTGAAAAAGGCTTTGTGTTAACCGCCAAGGCCTATATCCTCTACCGCGCCGAGCGCAGCCGCGTGCGCGAGATGAACACCCGCCTCATGAAAACCTATGAGGACATCACCTTTTCTGACGCCGTTGATTCAGACATCAAGCGCGAGAACGCCAATATTGACGGCGACAGCGCCATGGGCAGCATGCTCAAGTTTGGGTCCGAAGGCGCCAAGCAGTTTTATGACATGTATGTGCTCAACCCCAAGCACGCCGAAGCCCACCGCGCGGGCGACATCCACATCCATGACCTGGACTTCTTAACGCTCACCACCACCTGCTGCCAGATTGACCTGCTCAAGCTGTTTGAAAACGGCTTTTCCACCGGCCACGGCGTCCTGCGGGAGCCCAAGGACATCGCCTCCTATTCCGCGCTGTGCTGCATTGCCATTCAGGCGAACCAGAACGACCAGCACGGCGGGCAGAGCATTGTCAATTTTGATTACGGCATGGCGCCCGGCGTCAAGAAGACCTATAAAAAGCGCTTCCGCGACAATGTAAGCCGCTTGCTGGACGCGAACCATGACATTGAGGACGCCGATGCCGTCACCCGCGCCATGTTAGCCGCGGTGGAGGAGGAG
The DNA here is from genome assembly GCA_964346355.1 of uncultured Christensenella sp. Classification (GTDB taxonomy): domain Bacteria; phylum Bacillota; class Clostridia; order Christensenellales; family Aristaeellaceae; genus UBA6115. The sequence goes on from CAYFUH010000045.1 coordinate 7,635, forward strand.
ACCGGCCTTTTCCCCGAGATGGAAGAAAAAGAGGCCTTTGACACCGCGCTCATCGCGCAGCTGACCCAGCATATGACGCAGGAGGAGGCCAACAAGCTGCTCAAGTCCGTGCGCAAGTTCTCCGGCAAGGAGATCGTCCGCGCCACCTACCAGGCCATGGAAGCGCTGGTGCACAACCTCAACACCATGAACAGCCGCGCCGGCGCGCAGGTGCCCTTCTCTTCCATCAACTACGGCATGGATACCTCCCCGGAGGGCCGCCTGGTGATGGAACAATTGCTGCTGGCGACGGAAGCCGGCCTGGGCCGCGGGGAGACGCCCATCTTCCCCATCCAGATCTTCCGCGTAAAGGAAGGCGTCAACTACAACCCCGAGGACCCCAACTACGACCTCTTCCGCCTGGCCATCCGCTGCTCGGCCAAGCGGCTCTTCCCCAATTTCTCCTTCCTGGACGCGCCCTATAACCTCAAGTACTATAAGCCCGGCCACCCGGAGACCGAGGTGGGCTACATGGGCTGCCGCACCCGCGTGTTGGCCAATGCCTATGACGGCGGCGAGGAAGTCGCCCCCCGGCGCGGCAACCTGTCCTTCACCAGCATCAACCTGCCGCGCATCGCCATTGAGGCCAAGGGCGACATCCCCTGGTTTTATGAGGAGTTGGAGCGCAAGATGGACCTGGTGTTTGACCAGCTCAACGAACGCTTTGAGATCATCGCGCGCAAGAAGGTATACAACTTCCCCTTCTTAATGGGGCAGCATGTCTGGAAGGACAGCGAGAAACTCAAGTGGGATGACGAGGTGCGCGAGGTCTTAAAGCACGGCACGCTCACCATGGGCTTCATCGGCCTGGCAGAGACCTTGGTCGCCCTGCGCGGCAAGCACCACGGCGAGAGCGAGGAAAGCCAGAACCTGGGACTTGAGATCGTGGGCTTCATGCGCCGGTATCTTGATAAAAAATCCGAGGAACACAAGCTGAACTACACCCTGATCGCGACGCCCGCCGAAGGCCTCTCCGGCCGCTTTGTGCGCCTGGACCGCGAGAAGTTTGGCCCCATCCCCGGCGTGACAGACCGCGACTACTACACCAACTCCTTCCACATCCCGGTGTACTTCCCCATCAGCGCGTTTAAAAAGATCAGCCTGGAAGCGCCCTACCACGCGCTCACCAATGCCGGGCACATCACCTATGTGGAGATGGACGGCGACCCGCTGAAGAACCTGGACGCCTTTGAGAAGATCGTCCGCCACATGCACGAGACCGGCGTGGGCTACGGCTCCATCAACCACCCGGTGGACCGCGACCCCGTCTGCGGCTACAACGGCATCATCGGCGATACCTGCCCGCAGTGCGGCCGCAGCGAGGAGGAGCACAAGTTTGAGCGCATCCGCCGCATCACCGGCTACCTGGTGGGCACCACCGACCGCTTCAACAACGCCAAGCAGGCGGAGGAGCACGAAAGAGTGAAACACAGTGTTTGATACCAGAGTGAAGTCAGAATAACAATTGATGATTGAAGTGTAATGAAAGTTCTTAGGGGGTCTGGGGGCATTCTTTCAAGAATGCCCCCAGCGTCCCCTCTCCCCGCCCCAGGAGGCAGCATGGACATCCAGATCAACGGCATCATGAACGACAGTATTGTGGACGGGCCGGGGCTGCGGCTGGCTGTGTTTGTGCAGGGCTGCCCGCACCGCTGCCCGGGCTGCCACAACCCGGAGACCTTTGACAAAAAGGGCGGGCGGCGGATGCAGACGGAGGAGATTATCCAGATGCTGCGGGATAACCCGCTGCTGGATGGGCTGACCTTGTCCGGCGGGGAGCCGTTTGAGCAGCCAGAAGCCTGTCTGGTGCTGGCGGAAGCGGCAAAGGCTTTGGGGCTGAATGTGTGGATTTATTCGGGCTACACCTATGAGGCCTTAAAAAAGCAGAAAAACGCGGCGGTTGTAGGCCTGCTGGCGCTGTGTGATGTGCTGGTGGACGGCCCGTTTGTGCTGGCGGAGCGCTCGCTGGAGCTGGATTTTCGCGGCAGCAAAAACCAGCGGCTGATTGATTTGAAGAAAACGCGTGAGGCGGGCAGCGTGGCGCTGTGGGCGCGCCCGGCCTGGTAGCCAGGCGGGTATATATTGGATATGAAGAAGGATGAGATGCCAGGCGGCTACACCGCCTATAACGCCCAGGCCATTGACCGCTGGGTGAAGGAGGGCTGGGAATGGGGCCGGCCCATCTCCAGGGAGGCGTTTGCCCGGGCGCGGGCTGGCGACTGGCAGATGCTGCTGACCCCCAACATCCCGGTGCCCAAACACTGGTTTGGGGAGCTGCGGGGCAAGCGGGTGCTTGGCCTGGCCGCGGGGGGCGCCCAGCAGATGCCTATCTTCGCGGCGCTGGGGGCCAGGTGCACGGTGTTTGATTTGTCGGACAGCCAGCTGGCCAGTGAACGGATGGTAGCCCAAAGGGAGGGCTATGCGATTGACATTGTAAAGGGGGACATGACCAAGCCTTTCCCCTTCCCGGACGCGCATTTTGACCTGATTTTCCACCCGGTTGCCAACTGCTATATAAGGGAGGTGCAGCCGGTGTGGGACGAGTGCTGCCGGGTGTTAAAGCCGGGCGGCAGCCTGCTGTCGGGCTTGGATAACGGCGTGGGGTATTTGTTTGATGAAAATGGGCTGACAGTGACGCACGCCCTGCCCCATGACGATTTACAGGACCCGGACTGGGAAAGCAAGGTGCGGGCATACAACGACAGCCTGCAGTTTTCCCACCCCATCCAGGTGCAGATTGGCGGTCAATTAAGGGCCGGGTTGATGTTGAAGGACGTGTACGAGGACACCCAGAACGCGGGGCCGCTGCAGGAATTCAACGTGCCCTGCTTCTTTGCTACCTGGGCTGTGAAACCGATGAAGGAAGGAATGATTTCATGAGTGCAACAACAGTAAAATTAAGCTTTGGCCGTGAGTTTGAGGGCGTGCTG
>CAYFUH010000046.1:0-10558 GCA_964346355.1 uncultured Christensenella sp.
CACCCGCGGCCTGTTTTGCACAGGGGCGGGGCGGCCAAAGCGGCGCTCCGCCGGCTTGCCGGTGTTTTGACCTTGCGGCGCGGGGCGGCCAAAGCGGCGCTCCGCCGGCCTGCCGGTGTTTTGACCTTCCGGCGCGGGACGGCCATAGCGGCGCTCCGCCGGTTTGCCGGTGTTTTGACCTTGCGGCGCGGGACGGCCGTAGCGGCGCTCCGCCGGCCTGCCGGTGTTTTGACCTTCTGGCGCGGGACAGCCGTAGCGGCGTTCCGCCGGCCTGCCAGTATTTTGACCTTCCGGCGCGGGGCGGCCAAAGCGGCGCTCCGCCGGCTTGCCGGTATTTCGTGCAGACGAAAAGCGGCCAGTGCCCTGGTCCTTTTTATTTTTATCGGTACGCAAATCGCTCATACTACTCCCTCGCTGTTTTGCATCAGGCCAGGCGCTGTCAAAGGGTTGCCGCGCAAAAAGGCCTGGCTGTCCATCGCGCGTTTGCCCGGCGCCTGCAATTCCAGGATGCGCAGCGCGCCCTCCCCAGTTTGCACCAGCAAGCCGGTGTTGGGATCCGCCTGCAAAATGGTGCCCGGCGCGCTGGCATTCCCCTGCTCTTCTGCAATCGCTGCGTGAATCTTGATTTTGCCCCAGGGCGACGCTGTCGTGGCGCTGGGCCAGGGATTGGTGCCGTGCACCAGCCCTTCAATCGCCTTGGCGGGCAGTGCCCAGTCAATCACGCCCGTCTGCCGGCTGAGCATTGGGTAATAGGACATCTGCGACTCATCCTGCTTTGTGCGCGGGCAGGTGCCGTCCTGAATACGACGCAGCGTTTTAATCAACAGGTTAGCACCTAATGCTGCCAGGCGCAGGGTCAAGTCCCCGGCTGTTTCCTGAGGTTTGATTGTAAGCGCCTCCTGCAGCAGGATGTCCCCGGTGTCGATGCCCTTGTCCGTCATCATGGTGGTGACACCGGTTGTGGCCTCCCCATTGATGAGGACCCAATTGGCAGGCGAAGAGCCGCGGTACTTGGGCAGCAGCGAAGCATGTACATTGACGGTGCCCAGGGGCGGGACAGCCAGGATATCCTCGGACAGAATCTGCCCAAAGGCAGCCGTCACGCACAGATCCGGCGCAAGCGCCTGCAAATCTGCAAGCCCTTCTGTCCTGATGCGGGCGGGCTGAAACACCGGGATCTGGCAGGCAAGCGCCAATTCCTTCACCGGCGGCATCTGCAGTTTCTTGCCCCGGCCCCGCGGCCGGTCCGGCTGGGTAAATACGCCCACCACTTGGAAGCCCTGGTCTATCAAGGCGCGCAGGCTGATGGCCGCGTACTCCGGCGTGCCCATGAACACAATGCGCATTATTCGGGCTTGGCCTCCGCTTCGTCCTCATCCTCTTCCTCGTCCTCGGGGAAGATTTCATGCTCCATCTTATCGACGTACAAAATGCCGTCCAAATGGTCAATCTCATGCTGGATGCAGCGCGCGAGCAGGCCATCGGCCTGGATGGTGAAATGCTTGCCCTTTTGGTCCTGCGCGGTGACGGTAACCTTCTCCGGCCGGATGACATAGCCGCGCCGGCCCGGCACGCTCAGGCAGCCCTCGCCCATGCCGCACTCGCCGGAGGAGGCGATGATCTCGGGATTGATGAACTCCATCAGGCCCTCGCCCACATCCACCACAATCATCCGCCGGGCGATGCCTACCTGGGGCGCGGCTAAGCCGATGCCCTCCGCTTCGTACATGGTTTGCGCCATGTCGCGCAGGATGAGACCTAAGCGGGTGTCAAACTTGGTAATGGGATTGGCCTTCACGCGCAGTTCTTTTGCGCCGATGGTAAAAATTTTCTTTTTGGACATGGTTCCTCCTGGTGAAAACGTATCAGGCAAGGTTGGCTGGGTTGACCTCCAGGCTGACCTTGCAGGGCCAAGGCTCCTCGGCCAGGTCGTTGAGGAAAATGAGCACCTGCTCACTTTCTTTGTGTTCAAGAATTTTCATCAGCACCTGGGCACGGGTATGGCCCATGATGCGCTTGATGGGCGCCTCATCCTCCCGGACGAACAAAACACGCCGTTTTAAGCCGGGTTTTTTGGCCAGGAAGGCGGAAATCCGCTCGCTTAACTTTGTGGAGACCTCCCGCGGCAAACCTTCCTCACGGGATTCACACAGCAGGCGCACCATCATGGTAAAGGGCGGGTAGAGCAGTTTGCGCCGGCGCGTGAACTCCTGCTGAAAGAAGCCGCGGTATTCCTGGGCTGCCGCATACTGGATGGCGTAGTGCTCGGGCTTGTAGGTTTGGATGATGACCTCGCCCGGGATGTCCGCCCGGCCAGCACGGCCCGCCACCTGGGTGAGCAATTGGAAGGTGCGCTCCTGCGCGCGGTAGTCGGGCAGGTTTAAGGTTAAATCTGCCAACACCGCGCCAACCAGGCTGACCTGCGGGAAATCCAGCCCTTTGGCGATCATCTGCGTGCCAATCATGACCTGGGCTTCCCTGCTTCTGAAGCGGTTGAGCAATTGCTCATGCGCGTCCTTACCGGTGGTGGTGTCCGCATCCAGGCGGATTGTCGCTACATCCGGGAAGAGTTTTTTAAACTCCTCCTCCACCTTTTGCGTGCCCGCGCCCACCGGCTTTAGATAGCTGCTGCCGCAAGCGGGGCACACGCTGGGCAGGGTGCTTGCCATGCCGCAGTAATGGCAGTGCATCATGCGGTCTGCCGCATGGTAGGTCAGTTTGACATCGCAGTGGGCACAGGTTAAACCTTCCCCGCACTTGCGGCACATCACGCTGGGTGCGTAGCCCCTGCGGTTGATAAACAGCATGGCTTGCTGTCCCGCGTCAATGCAGGCGCGCAAGCGCGCCATCAGCAGGGTGGAGAACATGCCCCGGTTGCCCAGGCGCAATTCCTCGCGCATATCCACCAGGCTGACCTTGGCCAACTGATGCTTGTTGACGCGGGAGAGCATCTCCAGCAGCATGTAGTCCCCGCGCTGCGCCTTGGCAAAGGACAGGATGCTGGGCGTGGCGCTGGCCAAAAGCAAGCTGGCACCTTCGCGCTTTGCCCGCAGGGCCGCCACCTCCCGCGCGTCATAGCGGGGGTTGTTCTCAGCCTGGTAGCTGGGCTCGTGCTCCTCATCGATCATCAGCAGACCCAGGTCTTTTACCGGGGCGAAGACGGCAGAGCGCGCGCCGATCACCAGCCGCGCCTTGCCGCTGCGAATGCGCCGCCATTCGTCAAAACGTTCCCCGGCGGACAGCCGGGAATGCAGCACCGCTGCCACATCGCCAAAACGGCCGCGAAACCAGCTGACCATCTGCGGGGTGAGCACGATTTCCGGAATCAGCACGATGACACCGCGGCCAGCCGCCAGGCACGCCCGCGCGCAGCGGATATAGACCTCGGTCTTGCCTGAGCCGGTGATGCCATGCAGCAAAAACTGGCCTTCGCCCTGCTGGATGGCCGGCAGCAGCTCCTGCAATACTTCGGTCTGCTCCGGCGTCAGTACAGGGTCTGTCTGGCGTGATTGGCTGTCCGAGTAGGGCGCGCGGAAAACCTCTTCCTCCGTTAAGGAGATGATGCCCGCTTCCGCCAACACCTTCAGCGGCTCATGCGGGTCGCGCACCAGGGCTTTAAGCTCCCCCACCGGATGGGGCAGGCCGTCTGAGAGCAGTTGGATGAGCAGCACACGCTTTTTTGCGCGCGCGTGCGCGGCTTGTGCCTGCTGGATCTGATCTGCCGGAATCATCAAGCGGGCAACCGTCTGCGTTTTGACCTTGACGCGGCCTGCGCGCATTTCAGCCGGGATCATCAGCCGCAGCGCCAGCGCCAGGGAGCAGTTGGATGCCTTGCTGATCTCCTTTGCCAGCTCCACCAAGGGCGGCAGGATGGCGGGATAGTCCTCAAGCGGCTCGATGATGTCCTTGAGCTTGCCTTCTTCCACCTGGCAGGTATCTGTCAGGCTGATGACCACCCCTTCCTTGGTTTGCCGGCCAAAGGGCACCAAAACCCGCGTTCCAGTTGACAACCGCATGCCCGTGGGCACGCGGTAGGTGAAGGTTTTGTCCGCGCTGTCCGCGGCGATGTCCACAATAACCTGGGCAAAGGGCGGGTGTTCAGGCATCAAAACTCTCTCGCCGCAGGCGCACAACCTCATCCAGCAGGCGGTGGGCTGCCTCCTGCTTGGTCAATAGCGGCAGTTCCACCTCATGGTTTCTGGATATCAAGGTGAGCGCATTGGTGTCCACATCAAACCCGGCGTCCCTGCGGCTGACATCGTTGAGCGCGATTAAATCCAGCTTCTTTTTGTGAAGCTTCTTGCGCGCGGATTCCGTCAAATTCTCCGTCTCCGCGGCGAAACCCACAAAGAACTGGCCGGGCTTTTTATGCTCCCCAATGGCGGCCGCGACATCCTGGGTCTGCTTGAATTCCAGGCGCAGGGGCTCATCCCCCTGCTTTTTGATCTTTTGATCATGCGCTGTAACCGGTGTGTAATCCGCCGGTGCCGCCGCCTGGATGATGATGTCCTGCTCCGGTGCCAGGCGCGTCATAACCTCATACAAGTCCTGGGTGGAGGTGATGGCTTTTACAGTGACGCCTGCGGGCGCCTGAAGGCTGACCGGGCCGGATACCAGGGTCACCCGTGCCCCGCGTGCCTGCGCGGCGCGCGCGATGGCATAGCCCATCTTGCCGCTGGAGCGGTTGGTGAGGTAGCGGACCGGGTCCAGCGCTTCACGGGTTGGCCCAGCGGTTACCAGCACACGCTGGCCCTGCAAATCCTGCTTGTCCACAAGCAGATTGAGGCAGGCTTCCACGATGTCCATTGGCTCGCTCATGCGCCCGGCACCCACATCGCCGCAGGCCAGCATGCCGCCATCTGGGCCAATGGTTTTGGCACCGCGCGCTACCAAAGTAGCCAGGTTGGCCTGGGTAGCCGGGTGCTGCCACATGACGGTGTTCATGGCGGGCGCAATCAAAAGGGGCGCCTGGGTTGCCAGGGCGGTGGTGGTCAGCATGTCATCAGCGATGCCCAGGGCCAGTTTCGCGATGATGTTGGCGGTGGCGGGCGCGATTAAGAGCACATCCGCCTTTTTGGCCAGGGAGATATGCTCCACATCCATCACATCCGGCGCTTCAAAGGTATCCACCGCGACCAGGTTTTGTGACAGCGTCTGCAGGGTGAGCGGCTGGACAAACTCACAGGCGTTACGGCTCATGATGACATGCACGTTAATGCCCGCCTTTTTCAGGCGGGACACAACCTCGCAAGCCTTGTAGGCCGCGATGCCGCCCGTGATGCCCAGCACCACCGTTTTGGCCGCCTGCGCCATACTTAGACCTCGTCCTCCAGGTTGCGGTGATAGGTAATCATGCCGTGCTGGATTTCCGCAATCGCGGCCGCCAGGGGCTTTCTGTCGTCGCCTTCGATGAGCGGCTGCGCGCCGTCCACGATCTGGCGGGCACGCTTGGCCACCATTTCAACCAGGGTGTATGCGCTGTCGGCCTTGCCGATTAAGGATTGGATGCCGGGTTCGTTGATTGCCATGTAGTTTCCTCCGTTTATTCTTCAGGGATTTCGGGATGAAAGCGCAGCGTGCGCATGCGCTCTGCCTCAATGATGGTGCACAGGCGCGAGAAGGCGCTTTCCAACTCATCATTGATGAGGGCGTAGTCGTAATGGGCGTAGCGCTCAATCTCGCCCCGGGCGTTATTGAGGCGCTTGTTGATCTCAGCCTCGTCATCCGTGTTGCGGGTGTGCAACCGGGTTTTGAGCGACGCAAAAGACGGGGGCAGGATGAAGATGGACACGGTGTTTTCCATTTGTTTCATCACATTCATTGCGCCCTGGCTGTCCACGTCCAGCAGCACATCATACCCCTCTTTAAGCTTTTCTTCCACCATTTTGCGGGGTGTGCCGTAGTGATGGTCATGGACGGTGGCGTATTCCAGCAATTCGCCCGCGTCCCTCAGCTGGTTAAACTCTTCTTCTGATACAAAGCAGTAGTGAACGCCGTGCGTCTCCGTATCCCTGCGCTCCCTGGTGGTGACGCTGACAGAAAAGCGGATGCTGTCATCCAGGGCGATGAGACGGTCACACAGTGTGCCCTTGCCGGTGCCGGAAGGCCCGGAGATGATGATGAGCATGCCTTCCCGCGTCAGCTTGCTGGCAGGGGCAGGCGCTGCGGGCGTTGGATTTGCTTGTGTCTTGCTATCTTTCATTTCACTCACTCCACGTTTTGTATCTGTTCTTTGATCTTATCCGTTTCAGCCTTGCACATAAGCCCCAGCTGGGTGACTGTGAGGGAGGCGGATTTGCTGCAGATGGTGTTGGCCTCCCGGTTCATCTCCTGCGCCAGGAAGTCCATCTCCCGCCCAACCGGCGTTTCCTGGGCGACCAACTGCCGCATCTGCGCGCAGTGGGCAGTGAAGCGGTTGATCTCCTCCGTGATGTCGCAGCGGTCGGCAAACAGGGCGATCTCCTGCGCCAGGCGCTGAGGATCTACCGCTAAATCCGGCATGGTAAGCAGGCGCTTTTGCAGCTTTTCCCGGGCCAGTTCCGGCTGTTTGGGCGCGGCCTCCTTCAGCTGAGTGATCGTGTCTTCCAGCACATCCAGATGGGCCAGGAAAAACTGCCGCAGCTGTTCCCCCTCCCGCAGCCGGTCGGCCAAAGCGGCTTCGCAGGCCAAATCCAGCGCTTCCATAGCGGCTTCCTGCATCACCTCGGCCTCCATCTCAAGCGGGATTAAGGTTAAGACCTCCGGCAGACTCAGCAGGGTGTTGAGCTTGAGGTTGCTTTTTAGCCCTGCGGCCTGTGCGACCTGCTCTGCCGCCTGGGCATACTCATGCGCCAGCGGCAAATTGGCGCGCACCAGGGTAGCCGGCGCGCCGGAGACATCCTGGGTAAAACTCAGCTCTATCCGCCCGCGGGTGAAGCGCTCCATCAGGCGCTTGCGCAGGGGGATTTCAAGGGCAGTGAGCGACCGCGGCAGGCGCACGGACACATCCAGATAGCGGTGGTTGACCGTTTTAACCTCTGCGATCAAATTCAGCCCCGCTTTGTTGGATTGTCCCTTGCCATAGCCCGTCATGCTGCGCATTCTTCGCACACCTCCCCAATATGATAGAGTATACCATGTTTTGCGGGCGCTGGAAAGATTGCGGCAGCAGCCTGGACAGGACGCGCGCCCGATTTCCCGTTCAACACGCGTCAAATTTGTAGGAATTCAGCGGATTCTCTGTTTTCGGGCGTGATTTACGGTCTGTGGTGTGTACAGATTTCTGTTTAGCAGGCAGCATGAAGGTACGAAAAGGAGTATGCCTGATAACGCGATAGTAACCTTGCTGACCCTTTGCCTATACAACAAGCCCCTGGCCGATCGTGGTCAGGGGCTTGTGTCAAACGGGCCTATTTGCCTGCTGCGTCCGCAGGCCGCGCTTCAGCCTCCATCTGCTCCGCCGCGTAATAATACAGGGCTTGAATCATCAGTTTTAAACCCTGATGGTTCAGATGCACCTTCTTGTCATTGGAATAATGGCCGGGTAAATAGCCGTCATCATCCTTCAGCCAGCCGGCTGTATCCACAAAGCCGATGCCTTCCTCCTTACACAGCGCTTCCAGGTGCTGGTTGAACAGATTGATGCTGGCCTGCTTCAGCTTTCCCCCTTCACCCCTTTTGGTGATAGGCGTCACCGTCATGGACACGATTTTGATGTCCGGGGAAACAGCCCGGATATGGTCGATGACCTTGCGATAGCGCGTGATGTCCCGCTCTACATTCCGGCCGGGCTCATCCGCAAGCCCCAGCATGATAAACACCTTGCCCGGCGCCAGCGCGGACACGCCCTCGCGCACCGTGACAGGCCTGCCGCGGTAGTGCAGCGCGGGCTTGTCCTTCACAACGGAACGAAGGCTTGCCAGGTACACGGAAAAGGCGCCGGCCGTCAAAAACTGTGCGTCGCCCAGAATGTCATTGCCTTCCTTGCGCTGATCCAGGATGAATCGGCGCAGCTGGTTCCCCACCGAGTCGCCGATGAACAGCGCGTCATCAAAATAAGAGGCCTCTGGCGGCACAGACACCTGAAACGATTCGCCAAGCGCCGCGGGGCAAAGCAGCATCAGCACCATCAAGCAGGCAAGCAGTCTTTTCATCACACATCAATCCTTCACACGGTTTGGTAAGGGAAACTTGTATCTTGTCCATTTTATCACACGCGCAGCGCGGGCTCAAGTTGTTGACAAGCGGTTTGAGCGGGTATATACTGTGCACATTCGTGGATGAGGGCGGACACGCTCCCGGATGACCACCCAAAGAGAGGCAGCGCCAAGGCTGGAAGCGCAGCCGGGCAGGCATCCAGGCAGTACCACCGCCGGACAGGAACGCGGGATGCGCGTTACAGCATCAAAGAGAGGCCGGCAAGCCCGGCAATCTGGGTGGAACCGCGGAGTACATCATCCGTCCCTGTGTGGATGGGTGTTTTTCTTTTATCGATTGGGTTTATCAGGAGGATTGTATGCAAATTACAGTAAAGGGACAGACAAAAGAGTTTGAGCCGGGCGTAAACGCCCTGGACGTCTTCCGGGACATGGACAAGGAGGCGCGGAAGGACGCCATCGCCGCGCGCATCAACGGAAAATTTATCGAGTTGATGGTGCCCATCCATGAGGGCGGGGAGCTGGTTCCCCTGGGCTTTGAGGATGAGGAAGCCCGCCACCTGCTGCGGCATACCGCCAGCCACGTGATGGCAAGCGCGGTCAAAAACCTCTTCCCCAATGCCAAGCTGGCCATTGGCCCCTCCATTGAGAACGGCTTTTACTACGATTTTGACGTGGATGAGCCTTTTGCGCCGGAGGACCTGCAAAAGATTGAGAAGGAGATGGCGCGCATCATCAAGCGCAACGAGCGCGAGGAGCGCTTTGTGCTGCCGCGCGCGGAAGCCATCGCCCTGATGGAGGAGCGGAACGAGCCCTACAAGGTGGAACTAATCAACGACCTGCCGGATGAGGAGGAGCTGTCCTTCTACCGCCAGGGTGACTTTGTGGACCTGTGCGCGGGCCCGCACCTGCCCTCAACAGGCAAAGTCAAGGCTTTCAAGCTGACCAGCCTGGCAGGCGCGTACTGGCGCGGGAATGAGAAAAACAAGATGCTGCAGCGAATCTACGGCACCGCCTTTTATGACAAGGCGGAGTTGGAAGACTACCTGCAAAAACTGGAAGAAGCCAAGAAGCGGGATCACCGCCGCCTGGGCCGCGAGTTGGACCTGTTTGACATCTTGGAAGAAGGCCCCGGCTTCCCCTTCTTCTACCCCAAGGGCATGGTGCTGCGCAACATCCTGACGGACTACTGGCGACAGGTGCACCAGCAGCACGGGTATGAGGAGATCCAGACCCCGATGATTCTAAGCCGCGATCTGTGGGAGCGCAGCGGGCACTGGGATTATTACCGCGAGAACATGTACACCACCAAGATTGATGAGCGGGATTTTGCCATCAAGCCCATGAACTGCCCCGGCAGCATCCTCACCTACAAGCGCAAGCTGTGGAGCTACCGCGACCTGCCCGTGCGCAACGGCGAATTGGGCGTTGTGCACCGGCATGAGAAATCCGGCGCCCTGCATGGCTTAATGCGCGTGCGCTGCTTCACGCAGGATGACGCCCACCTGTACATGACACAGGAACACGTGAAGGACGAGATCATCGGCGTGTACAAATTAAGCCAGCTGATCTACAAGACCTTTGGCTTTGAGTACAAGGTGGAATTGTCCACCATGCCCGAGGACCACATCGGTACCGAAGAAATGTGGGAAGTGGCCACAGCCGGCCTGCGCGACGCGCTGGAGGAGCTTGAGGTGCCCTATATCCTCAATGAGGGCGACGGCGCCTTCTACGGCCCCAAAATTGACTTCCACCTAAAGGACAGCATCGGCCGCACCTGGCAGTGCGGTACCATCCAACTGGACATGAACCTGCCGGAGCGCTTTGATTTGACCTACACCGGCGCAGACGGTGAAAAGCACCGCCCTGTCATGATCCACCGCACCATCTACGGCTCGATGGAGCGCTTCATCGGCATTTTGGTGGAGCACTTTGGCGGCGCCTTCCCCCTGTGGCTCTCCCCCGTGCAGGCGCGCATCCTGACCATTACCGACCGCGCGGACGCTGCCGCCCAGGAACTGAAGAAGGAGCTGGAACAAGCGGGCATCCGGGTTGAGATCGACCTGCGTAATGAAAAAATCGGCTTTAAAGTGCGCGAAGCGCAGATGATGAAAATCCCCTACATGCTGGTCATCGGCGACCGCGAAGCGGAAGAGGGCACCGTCTCTATCCGCAACCGCAAGGGACAGGCCATCAACGGCGTGAAGCATGAGGCTTTGAAGCGTACTTTGAAAGCGGAGATTGACAGCAAAAGCCTGGAACAAAGCGAGGTTTTTGAATAAACCAAAAAACCTAAATGTTTTGCGGGGAGCCGGTATACCGGCTCCCCGATTTTTTGCACAAAAAAACGCCGATCAAATCGACGTTTTGTGGCACCTCCGACGGGAATCGAACCCGTGTTGCCGCCTTGAGAGGGCGGTGTC
>CAYFUH010000047.1:0-10524 GCA_964346355.1 uncultured Christensenella sp.
CCGATGGTACTTGGCTGGAAACGGCCCGGGAGAGTAGGTCGCCGCCGGTTTCTAAGAACTCCTCTGAAAAGGGGAGTTTTTTATTGCCTTTCCATCGTAATAAAAGAGGAAGGCATCAAGGCAGAAGCAAGGAAATCAAGCCGCCTTTGCTTGCGAAAACCACATATTTGCCGTATACTGTCACGGTGAGGTGAGCGATTTGCCGGATGAAATCAGACTGAATGACCTGGTGGAAATGCGCAAGAAGCACCCCTGCGGATCAGCCGAATGGATGGTGACGCGCATTGGCGCTGACATCAAAATGCGCTGCCTTGGCTGCGGGCGCGTCGTGATGCTGGACCGGGTAGAGTTTTTGCGCAGGCGAAAACGCGTGATCACACCAGGGCCAGAGGCGCCGGAGGTCACACTGGGGCTGGTTTCAAAGGGTGCAAAGCCCGCAACAACCAATGAGGATTAGAACGTTTGATAAAGGAGCACAGCATGACCGACCAGGGCAATCATTACAAAGAGGACAAGGAAACCATCAACCACGAGTTGAATGAGCATAAAACAGCGCTGAGCGCTGAGGAGATGAAAGACACCCCGGACGCCGCACCGGCAGACGAAGACAGCAAAAAGGGCAAAAAGAAAAAAGAAAAGAAGAAAAAGACTGTGGGACAGGAAATTCTCAGCTGGGTGGGCACGCTGCTTTTAGCGGTTGTGATTGCCATGGCCTTCCGTGCCTTTTTAATGGAGCCCATCCGTGTAGATGGCCGCAGCATGTTGGAAACCCTGCAGGATGGCGAGATCGTCCTGGTGACCAAACCCGCGGTGCTGATGAACAAACTGGAGCGCGGCGATGTGGTGATTGTGCGCTTCCCCAACCGCCACAAAACGGCTACTGTACGCCTGGGCGCCCCGCTGGATATGAACTTTGTGTCGCATGAGCTGTTTGTGAAGCGCCTGGTCGCGCTGCCGGGTGACAGCGTCGCGGTACTCTCCGGCACACTTTACATCAATGACACGCCTGTGCAGGAGGATTTCATCGATTACCCTGCGCGCACGGATTTCCAGCGTATCGTGCTGGGGGAGGATGAGTACATGGTCATGGGCGACAATCGCGCCAGCAGCAACGACAGCCGCGCGCGGGACGTGGGCCCCATCTCCAGGGATATGATTGTGGGCAAGGCCAAACTGGTCCTGCTGCCGCTGAACAAAATCCGCACAATCAAGTAAAAACAGATGTATCAATGCCCCGGCAACGGGGCTTTTTTTATGCGTGCTAATAATAACGGAGAGGCCGTTTTGGCCCCTCCGCAAGCTGAGCTGCTTCCCTGGTTTATTCTTCGGCTTCGGGTGTGTTCTCGTCCTCGCCTTCGGTTTTGGTGTCCGCAGGCTGCAGGATGGCGCGCACAGCGGCCTCGATCTCCTTGGTGACCTCGGGGTTGTCCACCAAATAGCGGCGGGCGTTGTCGCGGCCCTGCGCGATGCGCATATCGTTGTATGAGAACCAGGCACCGGACTTCTGCACGATGTCGTGCTCCACCGCCATGTCCAGGATGGAGGACTCACGGCTGATGCCATAGCCGTACAGCAGGTCAAACTCTGCCACACGGAAAGGCGGTGCCACCTTGTTTTTAACCACTTTGATCTTGGTGCGGTTGCCCACGACCTCCGTGCCGTTTTTGAGCTGCTCCGCCCGGCGCACATCCAGGCGAACGGAGGAGTAGAACTTCAGCGCGCGGCCGCCCGGGGTGGTCTCGGGGCTGCCGTACATGACGCCCACCTTCTCACGCAGCTGGTTGATGAACACGGCGATGGCCGCGGTCTTGCTGACCACGCCGGCCAACTTGCGCATGGCCTGGCTCATCATGCGGGCCTGCAGGCCGACGAAGGTGTCGCCCATCTCGCCGTCAATTTCCGCCCGCGGCACCAAAGCCGCTACGGAGTCGATGACCACCATATCAATCGCGCCAGAGCGCACCAGGGCTTCGGCAATTTCCAGCGCGTCCTCGCCCGTGCTGGGCTGGGATACGTAAAGCTCGTCAATGTTGACGCCCAGCCGCTGCGCGTAGGCAGGGTCCAACGCGTGTTCCGCGTCGATGAAAGCGGCCAAGCCGCCCAGTTTCTGGGTTTCTGCAATCAGGTGCAGGGCAACCGTGGTCTTACCGGAGGATTCCGGCCCAAAGATTTCAATAATCCGGCCGCGCGGGATGCCGCCCACACCCAGCGCCATATCCAGCTCGATGCAGCCGGTGGGGATAACATCCACCTGCATTTTGGACTGTTCGCCCAGCTTCATCACGGTGCCGCGGCCAAACTGCTTGTCCAGCGCGGCTAAGGCGCGGTCCAGCGCCTGGGTCTTCTCGTTGCTGATGGCGGCCGCGGCTTTTTTCTCTTTTGTTGACATGTGTTTTCCTCTCTTTATTCCAATAAATACAGATTTATGATTGCGCTTTCTTAAAGCTGAACAGGTCCTTTGACGCGACGAAATACTGGACGCCGGAGGCGATGGTGAGCAGGCTCATCAGGATGCACAGGGTGAGCGTGAGCCAGGAGGGCAGCAAAAACAGCGCGCTTAAGACGCTGAAAAACTGGAAATTGGTTTTCACCTTGCCCAGGTTGCCGGCCGGGATCACGATGCCCTGCTCCACCGCCACCAGGCGCAGCCCGTCCACAGCCAACTCCCGCGCGGCTACAATGCATACCGCCCACCAGGGGTAAGCCAGGGTAGGGATCAGCGCCACCATCACCGTGAGGGCTAAGATCTTATCGGCAACAGGGTCGGCGAACTTGCCAAAGTTGGTGATGATGTTTTGTTTGCGCGCGATGTAGCCATCCAAAAAATCCGTGACGCTGGCGAGGATGAACACAATCCCGGCGGGAACATACCAGCCCAGCACCACAAACAGGATGCAGACCGGAATCATCAAAATGCGCAGGATGGTGAGTTTATTGGGCAGGTTCATGCTTGCCCTCCTTTGTAACAAGGCGCGCTGTCAGGTCATACGCTGTGGCGCCGGTTATCTGTACCGTCACAAACTGGCCTTCATAAAGGTGTGCACCGTCCCTGATGAAGATGCTGCCGTCGCTGTCAGGCGCTTCGAAGGCGGAGCGCGCGACGGCGGTGTGCCCGTCCATACCGGTGATGAGCACCGTCTCAATCGTGCCAATCCGCATTTGGTTGCGGGACAAACTGATGTCCTGCTGCATGCGCATCAAGGCGTCCAGGCGTTGCTGCTTGATGTCCTCCGGCACCTGGTCTTTCATGGCAAAAGCCGGGGTATCCTCCTCCGGCGAGAAGGTGAACGCGCCCAGGCGGTCAAACCGCACCCGCGCGCAAAAATCCATCATCTGCTGGAAATCCGCTTCCGTCTCCCCCGGGAAGCCCACAATCATCGTGGTGCGCAGGGCAAACCCCCGCGCGCGGGCTTTGTGCAGCAGGGCTTCGATCTCATCAATATCCCCGCGGCGGTTCATGGCTTTTAAGATGCGGGGGGAAGCGTGCTGCAGCGGCAGGTCCAGATAGCGGCAAAACTTGGGGTTGTTTGCCATCGCGTCAATCAGCGCCTCATCGGTCTCATCCGGGTAGCAGTATAAAACGCGCAGCCAGGTGATGCCGGGTATTTTCGCCGCCTCATCAAGCAGTGTGGCGAGCGAGGCATCCTTTAAATCAATCCCATAGCGGGAGGTATCCTGCGCGATGAAGATCTGCTCCTTCGCACCCTGCTGCGCCAAGGTGTTCATCTCTGTCAAAATATCCTGCATGGGGCGGGAGCGGTAGGGCCCGCGGATGAGCGGGATGGCGCAGTAGGTGCAGCGGTTGTCGCAGCCCTCGCTGATGCGCACATAGGCGGTGTAGGGCGGTGTGGTCAGCACGCGGCCGCAGCCGGTAAAATCTGCGCCGCGCGACACATCGCTGGTGGGCTGGCCCCGCAATGCTTTTTTGATCAAGCCGCTCAGCTGCGGGTACTGGGAGACGCCGATCATCACGTCAATCTCGGGAATCTGTTGGGTCAACTCGTCCCCATAGCGCTGCGACAGGCAGCCGGTGACGCAGAGCACCCGGCAGGCGCCCTCCTTTTTATATTCGGCCATCTCCAGGATGGTATCGATGGATTCTTCCTTGGCGGAGTTGATAAAGCCGCAGGTGTTGACCACCAGTACCTCCGCCTCCATCGGGTTCCCTGTGAACACAAAGCCGTCCTTTTGCAAAAAGGACAGCATTTCTTCCGTATCTACCCGGTTTTTCACACAACCTAGTGAAACAACCCCAACTTTCAACCCGTTCTTACCTACATTTTCTTCATCAATCAGCCATGTGCGGCAGGCTTAGTTTATCATAAGCGCGCGGGCGTTTACAAGGCTTCGGACAGCGAAAACAGAACAAAAGTTCTTATTTCTTGTCCAGCCTGCGTTTGCGCACCTCCGGCCGGGCGACGCTGTAGCCAAAGAAGCCCTCAGGTGCACTCAGGCCGGTGTATTCCCCGTGGCAGTAGGCTGCCAGGTCCGCCTTTACAAAGTCAATCTTGCCGCTGTCCTGCATCAGGTCCTCCCGGATGCCCATGTCCACAATCTCGCCCAAAAACATCGTGTGGCTTCCCAGGTTGATGGCTTGGGTCACCTTGCAGGCAAGATAGGCCGGGCTTTGCGCGATAGCGGGGGCGTATTTCAAGGCGGGCACCGGCACCGGCGTTAAGCCGTTCTTGGCAAACTTATCCATCTCCCGGCCGGATTTGACGCCGCACAGGTCGGTCACTTCCATCAGCTCCCGGCTGACCAGGTTGACCACAAACTCACCTGAATTTTTGATGATGTCATAGGAATGGCGCGCTGAACGCACAGAGATGGACACCATGGGCGGGTCGGAGTTGATGGTGCCTACCCAGGCGATGGTGATGATGTTGGGCGAAACGCCCGCATCCGCGCAGCTGACCATCACCACCGGCGTGGGGGATAGCAGGGTGCCAGGTTTCATGGTGATAAATGACATACGCTCTCCTTAATTCTGCCGCGCCTCGATGCCCTTTAAGACATCCGGCTCCCGGATGTCCCGGGTTTTGGTAAACATCCGCCGGGTCAGGATGGCACCCGCCCTGTAGTACAGGCAAATGAAGGGGCAATCCTCAATAAACAGCGATTGGATCTGGAACAGTTTGTTCTGGTACGCTTCCCGGGTGGTGGCGCGGCGCAAGTCCTTAAACAGATCGTCCATGGCTTTTGAGCGGTAGCGGGAGTAATTGCCCACATTGCCCGACATCAGCAAAAAGCCGGGGTCGGGCGTCTCATCCATGTTGAAGCTGGCAAGGGCTAAGTCAAAGCTACCCGCGTCCAATTTCTCCTTCACTTCCCGGAAGCTCATCATATTCAGGCGCGCCTCAATGCCAACGCTCGCCAGCTGGCTTACAATCTGCCCGGCCACATTGGCGCGCACAGAGTTGTCCTGCTCCTCATACACATAAAAGCGCAGGGACAGCTTGACCTGCTTGTTATTGCGGACCATCGTGCGGATGCCCTCGGCATTGGTTTCACTCCATCCCGCTTCATCCAGCAGCCGGTTGGCTAATTCCTGGTTTTGGCGGAAGGCGGCCTCATCCGCCTGGTACATCCAGGTGCCGCTGGGCAGGGGGGTATCCGTACGCATGGCCATGCCCATGTAGGCGCTTTGGGCGATGACATCCAAGTTCAGCGCGGCCCGGATGGCCTTGCGTACCTTGACGTCCTCCAACTCATAACTGCGGTGGTTGAGCACCAGGGTCTCCAGCTGCTTGGTGCGGTAGGTAAGGTTTAAGGAGTTGACGCTGGAGCGGTACTGGGCCGCGGTCATGGACCGGGTCAGGATGGCGTCCACGCGGTTGTACTCATAGCTGGTGATCAATTCCTTGTTGGTCTTGTGGAACATCACGGTAATCTCGGTGATGTCGGGCTTGGCGCCCCACCAGGCAGAGTTGTAGGACAGCCAGATATGGTCTGCAGGCATAAACTGCTCCACCCGGTAAGGGCCGGAGCCCGGCGGTGAATCCGCCTGCACCTGGCTGGCCGGCAGGATGGGAAAGTTCATCGCGTAGATGAAACCAAAATTGTTGCGGCCAGTTGTGATGGTAAAATTGCGCTCATCCTGCGCGGTGATCTTTTTGATGAAATATTTTAAGCTGGCATGCGCGCCCTTGTTGGTTGTGCCCTCGTCATCCGCCAGGCGCAAAATCTCGGTCACCGTGGCGACCACGTCATTGCTGGTCAGCGGGCTGCCGTCGTGAAAGACCACGCCCTCCCGTAAGGTAAAGCTCCAGCTGCTGCCATCGCCGGAGGCCTCCCAGCGCTCGGCCAAAAGGGGCTTTGGCATGTAGTCGTCATCAATGGTGATGAGGGATTCATACATGAGGGCGGAGAGGGACATAAACTCCCGCTCCACCGGCTGCAGGGGGTTTAGGCGGTTGGTGGTCGCCGAAACAATGCCCAGGATGATGCTTTCGCTACTACCTTCCTGCGCCAATGCGCTGGAGGTCAAAAAGCTGCATGCCAGGCAGATCAGCAGTACCGCCTTCATCTTGTTCAAAATAAATCGCATACGCGTCCATCACCTTTCTTACATAGCTGCGGGTGTCGTCCATGGGGATCATATCAAGCGTTATGGTTTTCTTATCATTCGCCCTGGTGAGCGCCCAATGCTTCACATTGTTGGCGCCGGCGTGATAGGCGGAGGCCACCATCACCGGGGAGCCGGCGAACATATCGCTTAAATAGGCCAGGTAAAAGGCGCCAAAGCGGATGTTGGTTTCCGGGTCAAACAGGGCGTCGGGCTGGTAGTTTTTCAAATCCAGGCGCCCGGCCAGCCAGGTCCCGGTATCCGGCATAATCTGCATCAGGCCCCGCGCGTTCACACGGCTGACAGCGCGCGCGTCATAGCTGCTCTCACACTTGATGATGGCGGAGAGGAAGGAGGGGCTGATGCGGTATTCCTGGGCATATTTTTTGATGAGGTCATGGTAGCCGGAGCGCTCCCGCACCCGGTAGTGGGACTGCTTAAAATCAAGGATGCGCTGGGCCTCGGCCGCCCGCTCTTCCACCAGCTGGTTCATCCTTTGCCGGTTGAGCAAAAAGAGGGTGCCTGTGATGATGGCAAACACCAAAAGGGCTGCCACAACGCCCAGATAAACCTTGGAAAGGGGCTGCCTTTTGCGCTGCGGCTTGGGCTGCGCCTGCGCCTGATTTACCTGCGGTGCCTGGTGCTTGGTGACCCGCCGGGGCTTGCGCCTGGGCGCCTCACCTGGGGCCGGGTCGCTCACCGGCGGGGTCAGGGGGACGTGTTTCACCTGCGCGCTTTGCGGGGTGAGGGGCTGCGGCGCCCGCCGCCTGTTTTTTACATTCCATGGGGAATTACTCAAAAGAATACCTCCTGATAAACGCTTCATATAAGCGGATGACGGCTGCCTTGCTCGCCTCATGCGTGCCGCTGGTGTCAATGACATGATCAGCCCGCGCGGCTTTTTCCGCAGCCGGCATCTGGCTGTTGATGCGCAGCCTGGCTTCCTGTGCGCTCAAGCCGCGCTGCATGAGCCGCTTTGTTTGCTCCTCTTCGTCAACAAACGCTGCCCAGACCTCCGCGCAGCGCGCGTCAAAGCCAGTTTCATAAAGCAGGGGCAGGTCCACCACCACCGCGATGCGGCCTGCGTAATCTGCGATTTGCGCGTCAATCTCCTCAAAAATCAAGGGATGCATGATGCGGTTGAGGGCACCGCGGGCCTGCGTGTCTGCAAAAATCAGCGCGCCCAGTTTTTGCCGGTCCAGCGCATCGCCCTCAAACACCGCGTCACCAAAATGCGCCCGGATGAGGGGCAGGGCAGCGCCGTCCTTTGCGGTTAAGGCGCGTGAAATCGCGTCCGCGTCAATCACAGCCGCGCCGTGTTCGCGCAGGGCAGCGCTTAGGTGGCTTTTGCCGCAGGCAATGCCGCCGGTTAAGCCAATCATCCTTGGTTTACTTGGTGTCATACCAGCTAAAGCCCACCTTGATATCGCACTTGAGCGGCACATCCAGCTTGATGACACTCTCCATCACCTGGCGCAGCAGTTTGCGCACGGCGTCGGTTTCAGCCTCTGGTGCTTCAATGATTAATTCGTCATGCACCGTCAGCACCAGCCGGGCTTTGTACCCCTGAATTTGCAATTCACGTGCCACATTGACCATTGCGGCCTTGATAATGTCCGCTGCTGTGCCCTGGATGGGGGTGTTCATGGCGATGCGCTCGCCAAAGTTGCGGGTGTTGACATTGCCGCTTTTCAGCTCATTCAAAAGGCGCCGCCGGCCAAAGAGCGTGGCGATGTAGCCGTGTTCATACCCAAAGCGCACGCAGCTGTCCATGTACTGTTTGACGCCCGGGTAGCGCTCAAAATAGCGAGAGATAAAGTCGCCCGCCCGCTTGATGGAAATGCCCGTGTTGCGCGCCAGGCCAAAATCGCTGATGCCGTAGACAATGCCGAAGTTGACAGCCTTGGCGTCAGAGCGCATGGCGGCGGTGACCTCCTCAAGCGGCACGTCGTTGATCTCAGCCGCCGTGCGGGTATGGATGTCCTGGTCCTTGTTGAAGGCGTCGCACATGGTCTCATCCCCGCTCATGTGCGCCAAAATCCGTAGTTCAATCTGGGAATAGTCCGCGTCAATGAGTACGTGTCCGGGCTTGGCCACAAAGGCGCGGCGGATATCCCGCCCCATGGCGGTGCGCACGGGGATATTTTGCAGGTTGGGGTCATTGCTGGAGATGCGGCCGGTGGCCGTGCCCACCTGGTCAAAGGTGGAATGAATGCGCCCCTTGTCATCCATTTGCCGAATCAGCGTATCAATATAGGTGGAGTTTAATTTGTTGACCTGCCGGTATAAAAGGATCTTCTCGATGCTGGGATGCAGGGGGGCGATGGCCTCCAGCGCTTCCGCGTCTGTGCTGTAGCCGGACTTGGTCTTGCGCTGCGTGGGCAGGCCCAGCGTATCAAAAAGCACCTTGCCCAGCTGCTGCGGGCTGTTGAGGTTAAAGCCGGATACACCGGTTAGGTCATAAATGCTTTGGCGTAATTCATCCGTCTGGCTGGTGAAGTCAGCACCCAGGCGCTCCAGCACCTGCGCATCCACCTGAAAGCCCAGGGCTTCCATGTCATACAGCACAGTAGTGAGGGGCAGTTCGATGTCCTGATACAATTTGTCCATGCCTTCTTCCGCCAATTGTGCCTTGTGCTTGTTGTACAGGTCCAAGACACCCTGGGCGTCCCGGCTGGCGAAGTTTTGCAGGGCATAGCTGCGCTCCTGCGAGTTGTGCAGATAGCTGGACACCATGGTGTCAAACACCAGGGGCGGTTCACTGCCCGCAGGCAAATCCATCAGGTGAAAAAGCTGCTTGGCGTGGTGGGTGATGATGCCGTTTTTTAAATGGGGATAGGCCGTTTTCAAGGCTTCAGCAGGCATCAGCCCCGTGGGCGCGTCAAACAGGCTTTGCTGGCCCGCGGCGATGGCTACCTGCGCGCGCTTGCCGTCCGGTCGCACGAAGGAAACCTCCTCGTGGTTGGCGAAGACGGCGGTCGGCCCATCCGGCAGCGGGGTAAAGAAGGCCTTCAGCTCTTTTTCGTTGGTGATGGTCTGCCAGTCAGAAAGCGCTGTTTCCTCTGCGGCCATCTCCTGTTTGCCGCCTTTTGCGGCCAGCCGGCGCACGCGCTCGGACGCGGAGTTGAGCTGGTATTTCTTCATCGTGGGGATGCCCTCCGCCAATTTATCCAGCGAGGCATCCTTAAAAGCAATCGAAACGGGCAGGTCGCGGCGGATGGTGGCTAACTCCCGGCTCATGCGCGCCAGGTCCGCGTGCTCGCGCAGGCGCTCGCCCAGCTTGCCTTTGATGCTGTGCGCGCTATCCAGCACATGATCCAGGCTGCCATATTCATTCAGCAGCTTGACTGCGGTTTTCTCGCCCACACCGGGCACGCCGGGGATGTTGTCGCTGGTGTCGCCCATCAGGCCCTTCCAGTCGGTCACCTGCTCGGGCGTCACACCAAAGGAATCCTTCACGCCGGCCGGGTCAAACAGCACGGTTTCGGAAATGCCGCGCCGGGTAAACAGCATGTGGACATCATCATCCACCAGCTGCAAGTCATCCTTGTCCCCGGTTAAAATCAGGGCGTATATGCCCTTTTGCTTGCACTGCAAGGAGAGCGTGCCGATCAGGTCATCCGCTTCATAGCCCGGCAAGCTCATCACGCCCAGGCCCATGGCGGTGAGGACATCCTTGATGACATCAAACTGGGGGATGAGGTCATCCGGCATCGGCGCACGGCCTTCCTTGTACTGCTCATAGGTCTCATGGCGGAAGACCGGCCCATGCTCATCAAACAGCACCACGCAGTATTGGGGGTGAATATCCTCAAAGGCCTTGAGCAGCATGCTCAAAAAGCCGTGTACCGCGTTGGTGGGGATTCCGTCCGCGTCCATGGGCGGCAGCCCAAAGAACGCCCGGTACATCAGGCTGTGGCCGTCAACTAAAATACAGGTTTCACGCATACAATCACCTC
>CAYFUH010000048.1:0-5207 GCA_964346355.1 uncultured Christensenella sp.
CCGGGCGGCTGATGGCCTGGGCGGGCAGTACCAGCACCAGGCATAGCAGGATGAGTATGAGGCGCTTAGGCCGCATGAAACGCTCCTTCCTTCCGCATCGTGCGCAGCCGCAGGCAGATCACAAAGGCCGCGTACAGACAGGCGGCGCAGGCCAAAATCCAAGCCAGATCCCGCATCAGGCTGGCAATGGACACACCGGTGAACCCTTTGACCATCATATGCGCCAGCAAATAGGCAAGGGGCATGCCCAGCAGGTGGATCAGCACCGTTTTTGCGCGCGCGTTTTTACGCAGGATGAAGAGCAGCACCGCGAACACCGCCGCCAGCGCTGATGCCGCCTTAAAATAAAATGTCAGCGCCATCCGGGGCAGCACCATGTACCCGCCGTCCTCATACAAGTTTCTCCCATACAGCAGCACTGCCTGCTGGCCTGGGTTGGCCAGGTAGACGGAGACCTCCTTATTCGGATCCAATTTCACCACAATCTGGCTGGGATAGGCGTCTTCATCCAGCCCCACACCAAAAGCATCACCCACATCGACGGCTGTGTCAGTGTCCTGCTGTTTGTCAGGGTCGGGATATTCCTCAAACGTGATGACATTCGCGCCCGCGAAAAGCTGCGCACGCATCTGGTAGGTCTCCACCTCAATGCGGTACACATCCGGGTAATCCGGATCCGGCCGGCCAGCCATTGAGATCAGCACATCCGGCCGCTTATTTGACACAATCAGCTGATCCCCCACGCGCTTCACATTCAGGTCGCCGTCCTTGTAGGGGACATATGTAATTTCAGTGATGCGGCTGCCCACAGCAAGCACCAGGGACAGCAGCAAAAACACCGCCAGCAGCACCGACAGCATACGCCGCTTCTTGATGCCGCTTGAAATCTTTTTCACCGGCAGCGCGGCGCGCTGCACATCCGGCGCCTCCCGCCTCATTTGTTCCGCTTCCGCCCGGCAGGCGGCGCATTCCGCCAGGTGCTCCTTAACCGCTTTTGTCGTGGCTGCGCTTGCCAAGCCCTCCTGGTAGAGGGGCAGTACATCCAAGATCAGGTCACATTCATATTTCATCTTGTTCCTCCAGTGTCCTCATTACAGTTTTCCTGGCGCGGTGATACACCACACAGGCCCAGTTCTCCTGCTTGCCGTACAGTGCCGCGATCTTTGAAAAGGGCAGCTTGCCCATGGCCCGCAAGAGAAAGATCTGCCGGGCGGGCTCTGTCAATTGGCTCACCGCTGCCAGGGCGCGCTGGCCTTCGTCCATTAAACTTACCAATTCAGCCGGATCGGTCCACTCCCCTGGCTCGGGCAGCTCCTCCATGGGGATCACGCGCCGGTGCTTTCTAAGGTATGACAGATACAGGTTGCGGGTGATGCGGCACAGCCAGACGCGCAGTTCACAATCCCCCCGGAAGCCTTTGATGTTGTCCATAGCCTTCAAAAAGGTATCGCTGCACAGGTCCTCGGCCAGCGCCTGGTCGCGGCAAAGCGAGAGGGCATAGCGGTA
Source organism: uncultured Christensenella sp. (assembly GCA_964346355.1). GTDB lineage: Bacteria > Bacillota > Clostridia > Christensenellales > Aristaeellaceae > UBA6115. Next base: position 1,507 of record CAYFUH010000048.1, read on the forward strand.
GACATCCAGAAAATTGGCCTGGTATACCAGCTCCCAGCCGTCCACTGCCTCACCCCTTCCGATTAACCTAAAAGCGCCTTTGATTTGCCCTTTCAGTATACCAGACGCGCGGGAAGTGAAAATATGACAGCGCGCAATAAAAAAAGGGCGTAACGCCCTTCAAATGGTAAATAACTGGTTCAAACCGCCTTGGGTTGGCACAGCCACTCGTGGCTCAGCTCGCCCAGGATGCGGATGCCGCGCTCAATCTGGTCCATGTCCGGCAGGGAGAAATTCAGCCGGATTCCATTGCTTGTCTGGCTGGAATCGGCCAGGAAGGCGTAGCCGGGCACGGTGATCACCTTGCGGCGGATGGCTTCCTGCACAAAGGGCAGGGAATCCATGCCTTCGGGCAGGAAGGCCATGATGAAAAAGCCGCCCTCCGGCTTGCGCCAGGACATGGCTGGATGAAAAACTGTGTCCATCATGGCGGCCATCTTGTCCGCCTTCACGCTGTAGCGGGCAATCAAGCCCTTCAGGTGGCCGGGGTAGTCGTGCTGGGTCAAAAACTCATGGCAGACAAGCTGGTACAGGGTGCTGGAATGCACGTCCATGCCCTGCTTGAGGATTTTAAACTGCTGGTGCAGCGCCTTGTTGTACACCAAAAAGCCGATGCGCATGCCGGGCGCCAGCGTTTTTGAGAAGCTGCCGGTGTACACCACCAGGCCGGCCTCATCATAGGACTTGATGGCCGGGATTTTCTCCCCGCTGTAGCGCAGCTCGCCATAGGGGTTGTCCTCAAGGATGATGACATTGTAGCGCTTGGCCAGCTCATAAATGGCCTTGCGCTTCTTGTGTGAGGTGGTCACGCCGCTGGGGTTTTGGAAGGTGGAGATTAAGTAGAACAGGCGCACGTTTTGCGTGCTGAAGGCCTCCTCCAGCTTGTCCAGGTCCACCCCGTCCTCCTGAAGCGGGATGTCAACCAGCCTGGCGCCATAGGAGCGGAAGGCGTTCATGCAGCCCACAAAGGAGGGGCGCTCCACCGCGACGGTGTCACCCTCGTTGATGAACATCTTGGCGGTGATGTCCGCGCACTGCTGGCCGCCGGAGAGGATGAGCAGCTCGTTTTCACTAAAATCAAAGCCTTCACTCTGTTTGAGGTAAGCCTTTAAGCTGTCCACAAAGGGCGGATAGCCCTCGGAGATGCCGTAGGCCAGCAGGGTCTTGGGCTGCTCAAAAAAGGCGCGCGCGGTGATGTCCGCGATGATGTCCACAGGGTAGGCTGCGGGCTCGGGCGCGCCGCCGCCAAAGGATATCATGCCCGGCTCACCCGCCAGTTTGAGCAGCTCCCGGATGATGGACCCCTGCGCGCCTGCTACGCGCCGGGCCAGTTCATAGGTCATGCCGCCTCGCCTCCTTTTGCCATTCGTTCTTGTATACCACGAAATGAGTAAGTATACAAGAATGAAGGAATCGGGAACAATCCGTCCATTCTGTCCATGGCTTGGCGTTTTAGTTGATATATCAAGACATTCACAACCAATTTGTCTGGTTTTCACCGGCCCGGAGAATGTGAACAGACTGTAAGTTTACTTGCATTTTGTTTGTATTCCCTTGACAGCAAAAGGCCGCGTTTGTATACTTTGGTTACCAGGAAGTATGGACGAACCCACGCACAAACCTGCTTCCAGGTGATTTTTTTGCGCACAGCGCGCGAACCACACTATTTTTATTACGGAGGGCTTGAATGACCAATCATAAGAAACTGCTGGCCTGGGTGGAGGAGATCAGGGAACTGTGCCAACCCAAGGACGTGCATTGGTGCGACGGCAGCAAGGCAGAGTACGACCGCCTGATGGACCAGATGGTGCAAAGCGGCGCCGCCATCCGGCTCAACCCTGATTTGCGGCCCGATTCCTACCTGTTCCGCAGCCATCCCTCGGACGTGGCGCGGGTGGAAGACCGCACCTTTATCGCCTCTCGCACCAAGGAGGAAGCCGGCCCCAACAACAACTGGGCCGACCCGGACGAGTTGAAAGCCACCCTGCGCGGCCTGTACAAGGGCTGCATGCAGGGCCGCACCATGTACATCATCCCCTTTGTGATGAGCCCGCTGGAGTCCCCCTTTGCCTTAATTGGCATTGAGATCACCGACAGCCCCTATGTGGTGGTCAACATGCGCCACATGACCCGCATGGGCACAAAAGTGCTGGACAAATTGGGCACAGACGGCGAGTTCGTCCCCTGCCTGCACTCTGTCGGCGCGCCCCTCAAGGACGGCGAAGCGGATGTCGCCTGGCCCTGCGCCCCCATGGAGGACAAATACATCGCCCATTTCCCGGAGGAGCGCGCCATCTGGTCCTACGGCTCCGGCTATGGCGGCAACGCCCTGCTGGGCAAGAAGTGCCTGGCCCTGCGCATCGCCTCCGTCAAAGCGCGTGAGGAAGGCTGGCTGGCCGAGCACATGCTCATCCTGGGCCTGACCGATCCGGACGGCGTGAAGACCTATGTCACCGCGGCCTTCCCCAGCGCCTGCGGCAAGACCAACCTGGCCATGCTGGTGCCCACCCTGCCCGGTTATGAGGTGGAAACCCTGGGCGATGACATCGCCTGGCTGCGCAAGGGCGAGGATGGCCGCCTGTACGCCATCAACCCCGAAGCCGGCTTCTTCGGCGTGGCGCCCGGCACCTCCTATGAGTCCAACCCCAACGCCATGCGCACCATTGAGCACAGCACCATCTTCACCAACGTGGCGCTCACCGATGAGGGCGACGTGTGGTGGGAGGGCATCGGCAAACCCGCGCCTGCACACCTGATTGACTGGCAGGGCAACGACTGGACGCCCGATTCCGACAAGCCCGCCGCCCACCCCAACGCCCGCTTCACCGTATCCGCCGCGCAAAACCCCGTCATCGCCAAGGAATGGGAGGATCCCATGGGCGTGCCGGTCAGCGCCATTTTACTGGGCGGCCGCCGCCCCAGCACTGTGCCGCTGGTACTGGAAAGCAAGGACTGGACGCAGGGCATCTTCCTGGGCTCCATCATGGGGTCGGAGATCACCGCGGCCACCATCTCCAAAAACATCGGCCAGGTGCGGCGCGACCCCTTCGCCATGCTGCCCTTCATTGGCTACAACATGGGCGATTACCTGCAGCACTGGCTGGACGTAGCCGGCTGGACCAGTGAGGACAAGCTGCCCCGCATCTTCCACGTCAACTGGTTTTTGCGCGATGAGAACAAGCGCTTCATGTGGCCTGGCTTTGGCGACAACATCCGCGTGTTGGCCTGGGCCATCAAGCGCCTGCAGGGCAAGGCGGAAGGCGTGGAAACGCCCCTGGGCTACCTGCCCGAAAAAGACGGCATTGACACCACCGGGCTTGAGGTGGACATGGACAAGCTGCTGACAATCGACCAGAAACTGTGGCAGCAGGAAATCAAGGCCATCCGCGAGCACTACAACAAAGTCCCGCGCATGCCAAGGGAACTGGTCAGGGAACTGGAGAAACTGGAAGCCGAACTGGGCTGATCACACCCTGAAACACAAAAGAGCTGGTGGTTTAACTACCCCAGCTCTTTTTATCGCTGCTTTTTTAATCTGATAAACCCAGATAGACCAGCCGCTCCGTCGCCAGGGTATTGCCCATGCCCTCCGCGGTCTTGAGCAGGCGCTTGATTTCCGCCCAGTCCTGGCCGGAATCCCCATCGCTGAGCAGGGCAGCCAG
>CAYFUH010000048.1:5307-10387 GCA_964346355.1 uncultured Christensenella sp.
CCTCCCGGTTCGCCGCCCCGCCTGTGCCCTCCGCCAGCATCTCACCCAGGGCGTACATGGATTCGGTGTCGCCCAATTCCGCAGCCTGCTGGTACAATGCCCGCGCGCGCGCCGGGTCAGCCGGCGCCCCATAGCCGTTTTTCAACATATAGGCCACCTGCTGCATGGATTCGGGCAGATAGATCGTGTCCTCAAACATCGCAAGCGACCTGGCATAGTACGCCTGCGCCTTGTCCATGTCCGCGTCCACACCCCGGCCCATCTGGTAGAGGATGCCGATGTTGTAGACAGCCGCCGCGCTGCCCAGCGGCGCTGCCTGCTCGTAGTACGCCATGGCTTTCACGTAATCCTGCGGCACATCCAGCCCCAGGTCATACAGCACGCCCAGGGAGTTAAAGGCGCTGGCCTCGCCGCCCTGGCCCCCTTGTTTTAGCAGGGCGATTCCCTTTTGAACATCCTTTTTGACACCGTCCCCGTAGATATAGCGCTTGCCCAGCTCGGTTTGTGCTGCCGGGCTGCCCATGTCCGCGCCCTGCTGCAGGTAGGCAACCGCCTTTTGTACGTCAAAATCAACCCCAAGCCCCCGGGCGTAGAGATCAGACAGGCTATAGGCCGCGCCGGCAACGCCCAGGCCTAAGGCCTGTTCAAAATAGCCGCGCGCGCTTGCTGGATCCGCTTCGGATCCAAGGCCATACAGCAGGATGATGCCCAGCTGGTACAGGGCCTCCCCGTCCGGTTTGTCCCGCAGGGCCGCCTTTTCATACCAGGATTTGGCCTGCGCGTAATCCTGGGGTACACCGCGCCCGGTGTAATAGAGGTAGCCCAGGCGCTCCTGCGCGTAGGCATCATCCTGCTTCGCGGCCTCTTCAAAAAGGCCGATCGCCACCTCAAGGTTCTGCTTGACCCCGATGCCTGCCAGGTACAGATAGGCCAGGGCGCTTTGCGCGGGCGCGTAGCCCTCCAGCGCCAGCGGCCCCCAGATGATCAGCGCCTGCTCCGGATTTTTTGCAGCTCCGTTTCTGCCGTATAAGGCGTCCAGGCCCTGCTGGTACAGCTCCTGTTGGGTTTGCGCAAAGGCTGGCATAGCGGTAAGCAGCAGCATCACAGATAGTATAAAGCCGGCAATTTTACACAACATGCCGTGCGTCTGTCTTGTGTTCACTGGGTCCTCCTCTTCCATTTCAATGGATTTTGTCCAAAGATGATACCCAGTTGGTTACAAAGAAAAGAAATGCCATGCCCCAAAGGCATGACATTTCCTAAATTTTACATATGCTGATGGTTCCGTGTGCCGGCTTTATTGCGCGTTATCGGCCGCTTTTTTGAGGGAAGCCAGGTAGTCGCCCACGGTGATGGTGACGGTGGCCTTCAATTCCTCCACATCCGGAACCTGCTTGTGGTTGGCATCCCGCTCGTACACGGGGATGTTCAGCACCTCGTCCACAGTTTTGCCGGTGGCGTACTTTGCAAAAGCCGCGATCTGCTCAAACCATTCCTTGCCGATCTCGCTGGCTTTGACCATGCCATAGGCTTCGCCCTTCTCCAGCTTGGTCAGCAATTCCTCGGGCAGGTTGACGGGTTTGCCCTCGTGGTCAAACTGAATCTTGCTTTGCTGCACGTCCCAGATGACGGACAGGATCTTGCCCTCTTCATCCAGCAGCAGGCTGCACACAGTGGTATTCACCTGGGCGGCGCCCGCCTTCTCCTCACTCGCCTCGGCGACGGAGCCAATGGAGGTCACCATGCCCTGGCCAAACTTGTACACGGCGGGGGGCGTCTTCATCTCAATTGGCTCTTCAGGCGTCTGCTCCGGTGCTTCAGCAGCCGGGGGTTCAGTCGCTTCCACAGCCTCCTCCTCCTGGGCTTCCTCAGCCGCAGGGGACTTGAGCGCCGTCAGCTCCGCCAGCGCCGCGTGCTTTTCTGTAATGAGGGCGGCGGCGCGCTTCTCCAGGTCGGACTTCCTGGTTTCCAGCGCGGCAATCTTGGCCTGCGCCGCTTCCACCTGGGTCTCCAGCTCGGTGATCCTGGTTTCCATCTGCGCGGATGTTTCAAGCGCCGCTGTCAGGGCGGTTTCGGCTTCGGCCTTGGCGGTTTCCAGCTCCATCACCTTTTTCTGCTCGGCTATTAGGCTTGCTTCCAGTTCCGCGTTGGCGTTCAGCGCGGTCTGCATTTCCTCACCCAAGGTGCCCTTTTCCTGGGTCAATTGATCCAGCATTGCCTGGGCTTCGTCCTTGGCCTGGTCGCGGTTGCTCAGTTCACCCTCCAGCTCGGCCATTTTGGCTTCCAATTCCGCCACTTTGGCGTCCACCTCGTCCTTGGCGTTTTGCAAGGTGGTGAGGTCCGCGCTCAGCTTGCTTTTCGCTGTGGTGGTTTCATCCACCATCTTGAGCAAGTCCGCGCTCTTGCCGGCTGCCGCCTCCCGCTCGTTGTTGGCGGCGATCAGCTCCTCCTGCTTGGTTTCCAGCTCTGTCTTGGCGGCGTCCACCTCACCCTGCAACTCCTCCGCCTTTTTGGTCGCCTCGTCCAACTTGCCCTGTACCTCGGCGATCTGTTTGTTGGCCTTGTTCAGATCCGCGGTAACCCCGCCCTTCTGGTTGACCAATACGCCAATCCCAATCGCGGCAGCCAGGACAACCACCGCCAGGATGATGGATAGTTTTTTCATGCTTCCTCCTACTTCCTCATTGTGTTATTAAGGTTTCCAGCGCCTTCTCATCAAACCCGAACATCACGCGGTTGCCGCTGCGGATGATGGGCGTGCGAAGCAGGCGCGGGTTTTCCAGCACATAGTCGATGATGGTTTGCGTATCATTGGTATACGCAGCAGGATGGGATTTGACCTTGATGTCCTCAAGGTCCAGGATGTCCCGGGCGGAGGACACACGAATAAACAACTCCACCTCCTTTTGCCCCAGTCTGTGCTTTTTTAGGTCCATGGCCTGATAGGGGATGCGCCGCTCCTTGAAGTAGCGCTCCGCCTTTTGTGTTTCAAAATTTCGTTTATGAAAATACAGCTGGATGCTCATGCTTTACTGGCTCACCGGTTCCAAAAACGGCAGCGCTACGCGGTTTTGGCCGTCATCCCACAGGCGCTCCAAGCGGTAATACTGCCGCGCGTCCGGGATGAAGATATGCACGATCACATCCGCATAGTCCATCACAATCCAGGTGCCGTCACTGCGGCCTTCCACCCGGCGGGGCGCCAGCCCGCTTTCTGACAGGTGTTTGTCCAAATGCTCGCACAAAGCGCGCGTCTGGATGCGGTTATGGCCGGTGGCAATCACCAGGTAATCCGCCAGGGTGGTCAGGTGCGCCACCCGAAGGGCCAGCACGTCCTGCGCTTTTTTGTCGTCCAGCAGTTTCGCGATTTTAACAACCAGTTTGTCTTCTGCCATGTTATCTCCCCTTTCCTTTATGTTTCCGGGCTCCCAGCCCGGTTGTTACACCTCAAGCGCCAGCGGCCTCAAAAGCCGCCTGCGCAAATCCTTGATGGCTTGCTTGGTCAGTTTGCTGTCGGGCAGGCCTTTGGCGCGCACCTGCTTCTGGGTACCCTCCAGGCTGGCCAGGGCCGCTTTGCGGATGTCCTTTTCTGCAAGCGCCCGAATCCTGTTAACGCCCGGGTAATCCCGGCCCGGCTCGATGGCATCGGCCACAAACAGGCATAACTCCAGCATGGTCATGCCCGCGCGCCCGGTGGTATGGTAGCGGATGGCGTTTAAGATGTGCACATCGTTAACATGGTAGCGCGTGCGCGCGATGTGCGCCCCCACCAGGCCATGCAGCAGGGCATTGCTGTTCATCGTCCTTTTGTCAACCGGCAAACGCGCCTTGCGCGCGATCAGCTGCAGCCGCGGCAATTCCATGTTTTTGGCGCAGTCATGCAGGATGGCCGCCACGCTTGCCTTTTGCATGGGCTGGTTATACAGCCTTCCCAGGCGCACCGCCGTTTCCCGCACGCGCAGGACATGGGCGAAGCGCTGCGGGGACACCGCCTGGCGCACCATGTGCTCATAGTTGGGCTGGTACAGCCCCTTTTTCGCGATATACTCCGCCACATCCGGGTGCAAAAGCCGCGGCGCGTCAGACAAAAGCCGCAGCTGCGCGCGCGCCTGGCCGGAGGACAGGGTCATCATCTCCCCCTCAAGCCGGGTCACCGCAGCCCCCTGCGCACGCAGGGCTTCACACAGGCTATTTTCCTCATAGCCGATGCGGGGGTAGACCGCAAACTCACACAGGGAAAACAGCGTCTGCGCGTCCTTCCATTTGGGGATGTCCGGCGCCTTATCCGCCCCCACCAGGTAGACAAAGACCGCGTCCTTGTAGCGCAGCCGCAAATCACGCAGGGTATCCACCGCGTAGCGGTGCGTATCGGCCATGTCCACGTCACAAAGGGCAAGTCCCGGGTTTTCTGCAATCATCAGCTCAATCATCGCTGCGCGGTGCTTTGCGTCCGCGTGCACCAGGCGGGAGAGCGGCTTGCCAATGGGCGCAAACAACACAAAATCCAGCCCAAGAGAATCCAGGGCCTTTTGTGCCAGATTCAGATGCCCATAATGAATGGGATCAAAATGTCCGCTGAATATGCCTATGCGTCGCAATCCATGCTCCTTACGGCCTTGCTTCCATATCTATTATACACGGATTGTTGGAATTGGCAAAACCGCAAACAACGGCGCATGAGGGGGGCGTGCTATGCTGTTTTTGTCGGGCTGTGCGCTGTCTTAATCCCGGCACCGCCGCCGGCTGCGGGCAGACCCCCGCGGCAGCTCTTGGTTGAGGTAGCGCCGGCTGCGGCCGGAGGGCAGGGCGCTGGCGCGGATAATGTGCAGGGTCGGGGGCTTGGGATCTGGTTTCTTTATCTTGATATTCTCACGAATACTCATACAATCACTCCTTGGTGCCAGTTTGCACCAGGGCCATTATATCACAATTCCGTCTCCAAATGTTACGGTTGTGTAACGTGTTGGTAAAGGGCATGAAAAAACCGGCGAACTTGCGCCGGTTAGTAGCAAATCGGTATCAATCTTAGACCATCTCGATCAGCACGCGCTCGGAGGCGTCGCCGCGGCGGGGACCCAGC
>CAYFUH010000049.1:0-5227 GCA_964346355.1 uncultured Christensenella sp.
CATGAGTGCAACAACAGTAAAATTAAGCTTTGGCCGTGAGTTTGAGGGCGTGCTGGAGGCAGAGCGCGCGCAGGCGAATATCGGCAAAAACCAGGACGGCACGTTCCGCCCCTATGATTTGATGCTGGGCGCGCTGGGCGCCTGCTACTACGCCACCTTTGTGGGGATCGCGGACAAGATGAAACTGGCTTATGACCGGGCGGAGATTGATATCTCCGGCGTCAAGCGCGAGGAAGTGCCTACGACGCTTGAAACCGTGGACATGAAGGTGATCATTCATGGCGCAGCGGACGAGAAGGGCTTTGACCGCGCCGCCCAGCTGGCGGCCAAGTACTGCTCTGTCCACGAGACCATCGCCAAGGTGGCGACAATTAAGCTGGATGTATCGTTCGCTTAAAACGAGCTGTCTGACGGATTGAAAAAAGCGCCGCCGGGCGCTTTTTTGTGCGTTTTCTGTGCTGTTCAGGCGCTTTGCCTGGGTATCGCCAGGTGCAAAAGCACAGGCCCGATGGTGTTGCCCAGGATGGCAGCCGCCATGAAGGGGAGGACGCGGGTCACAAACTGCCCGGTCTGGGCGAAGGCGGCGGCGAAATAGAAGGCATCGGCGATGCTGTTTTCAAAATAAGCGACGATGAAGGCGGTGACGGCCAGCAGCGTGCCCGCCGGCTTGCTGGTTTGCATGTGGTTCCAACTGTAGGCGCCGGCGTAGATGATCATCCCGCAAAACATGCCGCGCGCCAGGGTAGAGAAAAAGCTTTGCGTCATGCGCGCACTGAGCAAATCCGGCGCGCGGGAGGTGACCGCCAGGCCGTAGACCAGCCCGCACAGGATGGCGCCCACCAGGTTGCCCAGCAGCATGAGGGGCAGCGTCCTGTGCTTGCGCGGCGTATCCAAAATGGCGGGGGCACAGCGGCCGATAAAGAGGGGCAAGCCCATCACCAGGGAGGCAAACATGCCGATGGAAAACAGGAATGAGCCCACCTCCCGTATTTCTGTGCCCAAAAAGGCGGCGCCGCCCAGGCCGGTCATCACGCCGGCCATCACCGCGCTGTAAAACTTGCGCATCACACGCCCTCCCTGTTGTATTTTGATGAGGGCAGTATATCATATGCACTCTTTGCCTTCAATGATTGACAAAGGCGTGATGGCGTCATAGGATGACGGCAGTATATCTATGCAAGGAGGCGCCATGGCCAGCAGCAAACCTAGGCTTTCAACCCTGTTTTTTTCGGTGCTCAAAATCAGCGCCTTCACCTTCGGCGGCGGCTATGTGATTGTGCCCCTCATGCGCAAGCGCTTTTCGGAGGAGTTGGGCTGGGTGGCTGAGGAGGAGATGCTGGACATGATCGCCATCGCGCAGTCCGCCCCCGGCCCCATCGCGGTCAACACTTCCATCATCCTGGGCTATCGGCTGCTGGGCATGAAAGGCGCGCTGGCCAGCGTGCTGGGCACCGCCATCCCCCCATTGGTTGTGCTGACCTTGATTTCCATGTTTTACCAGGCCTTTCGGGAGAACACCTGGATTGCGGCACTACTCAACGCCATGCGCGCCGGTGTCGCCGCGGTCATTGTGGACGTGGTGTGGACCATGGCCGCCAACATCGTCAAAAAGCGCAAACCCACGCCCATTTTGCTGATGGTCGCGGCCTTTGTGGCCGTCTGGCTGTTCAAGGTCAACATCATCCTGGTGCTTCTTGCCTGCGGGTTGATTGGCTTGCTTGACGCGGCGCTGACCGCTAAGAAGGAGGCCAAGGCATGATGATGCTGACCTTGTACTGGGCCTTTTTCCAGGTGGGATTGTTCGCCTTTGGCGGCGGGCTGGCCGCGCTCCCGCTGATCCGGGAGCAGGTGGTGGTCATCCACCCCTGGCTGGACATGGCCGCCTTTACCGATTTGGTGACCATTGCCGAGATGACGCCCGGGCCTATCGCGCTCAACGCCGCGACCTTTGTGGGCAACCAGGTGGGCGGTTTGGTGGGCGCGGTGGTGGCGACATTGGGCTGCATCACACCTTCTATCATAATCGTGTTGATTTTGGCGCGCCTGTACAGTGTCTGGCGGGACAAGCCCGCCTTCGCCGGCGTGCTTTCTGGCCTGCGCCCAGCCGCGGTCGCGTTGATTGCCTCCGCGGGCATGAGCATCGCCATCCTGGCGCTCTTTGGCACCGGCGGCTTTACCAGTCTGGCGGCGGTTGATATCGTCTCCCTGCTCTGCTTTGGCGCGGCCCTCTTTTTGCTGCGCAAGTTTAAAACCAGCCCCATTTTAATCATCTTCGGCGCGGGCATTGCAGGCGCCGCCATTAAACTGGCTTTCAACCTGCCCTGATGCGCCTGTTCATCGCAGCCCTGCTGCCGGAAGACACCTGCCGCCATTTGCTGAACATGCAGCAGGCGCTGGTTGAGACCATGGCGTCCTGCAAACTGACCAGACCGGAGCATTTGCACCTCACCCTGCGCTTTATCGGGGAGGCAGGGGAGGAGCGGGTGAACGAATTGACGGAATGGTTTGAAACCGTAGATTTTACAGCGCATCTGGGCGCGCCCTGCCACATCACGGGCCTTGGCGGCTTTTTTAGCCGGGACGGGCTGACCGTCTTTGCCGCGCTGCGGGTCCCGGATCCTCTGGTTCAACTGCAAAACACCCTGGAGCAGGGCCTGCGCGCGCTTTGTATTCAGCCGGAAACCAGGCCCTGGGTGCCGCACATCACCCTGGCGCGCAAAACCAAGCTGCGCCGTGCCCTGTCTGACATACCAACCAAAGGCCATCAATTCCATATCAAACAGCTGGCCCTTATTAAGAGCCAGCTGACGCCGGAGGGACCGGTCTATACCCCGATTATTACTTCACCCTCAGGGTGAAGGCGTTGGCCTCGTCCGGCTGCGCGCGCAGCACGTTATTCCGGTAGGGCTGTGATGGGTCAAGCTGGACGCGCAGGGGCACAAAGCGGATTTCGTCCGGCAGCGCCTTCATGTCCTCGGTGTGATATTCCGACAAATAGTAGTATTCGCCCGTTTCCTCATCCGTAAAGTAGGAGACCCTGTTGGAGGGGGGCAGCTTTTTGCCGTTCACAAAGGCGTCAAACTCCAGCTTGTCAAAGCCCTTGGCGTTGGTGACCAGGTTGTTCACCAGCGCTTCGTAGCTGCGCTCGCCCCAGTTGACCAAAATCACTTCCACGTCCGGGTTTTCGGCTTCAAAGGGGGCGATGTAGGGCTCAAACAGATGACTGGCTACAAGCAGCTGGCGCTTGTTGGGCGCGGTCTCTGCCAGCGCGCTCATGGAAACCAGCATCAAAAGGGCCAGCAGCAGGGGGAGGATGCGGCGGTTAATCGTCATGGTGTTACTCCTTCAATTCGCGATGATCGCGTTCTTTACCCATTAGATGCACCAGGGCGATGGAAAGTCAAAAACCGGCGCGGATTATTTTTTATAAAGCGGATCAAAGCCGCCGGCAGGGCTGGCGGCTTTGATCCTTGCTTGTTTTTTCTATCCCACCTGGATGTGCAGGTCAAAGGCAGACTCAAACCGGGGGCTGACCTGATGGCTGACCAAAAACAATGTGGTGCCCTTCATATTGATAATCAGCTCCTCAATCATGTTCACGGTGTCCGGGTCCACCTCGGCCAGGGGCTCGTCCAAAATCATAACCGGGCTGCCTTTTAGCAGGGTGCGGGCCAAGCAGATGCGGCGCTTCTCCCCGCCGGAGAGGTTGCTGCCCCCCTCCCGGATCATGTGGTCCAGGCCCTCGGGGCTGGCGAACTGGCTCAGGTTTACCTGACGCAGCACAGCCATCATCTGCTCCTCCGGGATGTCCTGGTAAAGGCTCAGGTTGTTTCTGAGGCTGTCCTCAAACAGGGCAGGTTGCTGGCGCATCACGGTGACCAGTTCAAACAGGTTTTGAACCCGGGCTGCTGGTATGTTGTTGTAGCAAATTTGCCCGGAAGTAGGTGAGTCCAAGGCCAGCAACAGGCCCATCAGGGTGGTTTTTCCCCCGCCGCTTTTGCCTGTGATAAGGCATTTCTGGCCTGATTGCACCTGAAAGGACAAGCCGGAAAACAGGGGCGGGCTGTCGGGGTAGGAAAAGGCTGCCTCCCTGGCAGTAATCTCATGCACTGCGGCTACGGGGGTGACAGGTACATCAGTTTGTTGATCCGGCGCCATGCTCTCAAGGAGGGTGTTTAGGATGGGCCGGGCGGCAATCATCTCCTGCAGGTAGTGGGTGATGCCCAGGATAGGCCAGGACATCTGATCAATCATGCCAACAGCGATGAAGAAATCCCCGGCGGAGAAGCTGCCGGAGGCTACCAGCCAGGCAGCATAGGCCAGGATGACAAAATGGGACAGGTAGGACAGGCAGGTGGATACCGTTGAAGACAGGTAATTCAGCTTCAGCATGTCCAGATGCTTCTGGCGCACCTGAAGGTTGGAGGTGTTGAAACGGGACAGGATGGGGCTTTGCGCCATGTAGTTCTGGATGACCATCAGGCTGGACAGCCACTCAGTCACCCTGCCCAGGTGGCGGGCAAAGGCTTCTGTATGGGCTTTTTGCGCCTTCTCCAGGTGCTTTTGCACCAGCCGGGGGATATACAGGGGCGTGGTGGCCAGCAGCAGGGTCAGCAGGGCGATGCGGGCATCCAGAATAAACAGCATGGTGGAGACGATCAGTATTTTCAGTATGATTTCCGCAAGCAGCGGGAAATTCTGAAACAGCTGCCGATAGACGGTGTCGATTTGGTCGGTGTAGCCGGCCAGCACCTCTCCCTGGCGCTGATCCTCCTGCAGGCACTGGGGCTTTTCCAGCTGGGCTGAAAAGAAATCTTTCCGCAGCTGGGCCAAGGCCCCTGTCTGGTAGTTGCCCCGGCAGCGGTTGTACACATAGTAGCAGCCAATTTCAAACAGGATGACGGCCAGCAGCAGCACAATCAGCCGCAGCACCCGGGTGCCGTCCCGGGCAATGGCCTCGTCCAGCAGACGTCCCTTGATGAACTGCACAGCAACAGCGGCCAGGGCGGCCACGAAAGCAAGAATGAGCGCACGAATCAGCCACCTGGCTTGAGGCTTTAAGTAGGATTTCATGTATTTTCCTCCTGATCAAATGATGTTCACAATCACCTGACAGAAGGGGTGATGCTGGGCTGCGCCTTGTTCTTTTGGCATCAGCACCAGATTTACGCGCCTTCTGTCACTCAGAAGGACTGGCGTAAGCGTACCATAAAGAGATGCTCCTTAT
>CAYFUH010000049.1:5327-9959 GCA_964346355.1 uncultured Christensenella sp.
TCAGCGCGCTGGACGCGCCGATGCGGGCGCAGCCCTGGTTGATGTAGCCTTCAATGGCTTCCTTTGTACGGATGCCGCCGGAGGCCTTCATCTTGACCTCAGGCGCGATGTGTTGTTTAAACAGTTCAATGTCCTCAGGGGTGGCGCCGCCGGTGCCAAAGCCGGTGGAGGTTTTGATGTAATCCGCGCCGGCATCCGACACGCAGGCGCACAGGGCTTCTTTTTCCGACTCGCTCAAAGCGCAGGTTTCGATGATGACCTTGAGGATCTTGCCGCCGCAGGCCGCCTTGACCTCGCGGATTTCCTCGGTGATGCGGTCAAAATCACCCGCCTTGGCATCGCCGATGTGGATGACCATGTCCAGCTCATCCGCGCCCTCCAGCACGGCCTGCTGCGCTTCAAACACCTTCACACGGGTGGTGTTGTAGCCAAGCGGGAAGCCAATGACGGTGCACACAGCCAGGCGGTTGCCGTATTTTTCCTTCGCGCGCTTCACAAAGCGCGGGGGAATGCAGGCAGAGGCCATCCCGTTGTCCACCGCTTCCTTGCAGACCTGATCCACCTGCGCCCAGGTGGCGTCCGCCTTTAGGATGGTGTGATCAATATGTGAAAACACGGTTTGTTTATCCATGGTTTACTCCTTCCAGGGCAAACTTGCCCGAATGCATCATAACAAACGCAGGAAGTGTTTTCAAGTCTGAAAGGGCTTTACACAGGGTATACAATAGTATACAGAAGAGTTAGCGGGAAGGAGGGGAGTCCATTTGGAGATCCTCTTTGATAAAGACCGTTTTTACATGGGCGGCAACCCGGACGCGCCCACGGCGTACATCCGCTTCCATCCGGTCGCGGACGATCAGATTCAGGTAATCAGCACCTTTACCGACCCCAGCCTGCGCGGGCAGGGCATCGCGCGAAAGCTGGTAGAAAAAGTGGCAGACTACGCGCGGGAGAACAACCTGAAAGTATCCGCCACCTGCTCCTACGCGCAAAAGGTGCTTTCGCAAGACACGTTTGCGGATGTATATACCGAATAATCATCATGTGCCTCTTACCCGGCCAGTGCCGGGTTATTGAATATTTGCTTAGGAGGATGACCCCATGAAGACGACCATGACAGCCAAAGGAATGACCATCACCCCCGCCATTGAGGAACGCGTCCTTCGCAAGACCCAGACCATGGCCAAGTACCTGCGCCCCGGCACGGAGATGATCGTGCGCATGCGCCGGGAGAAAAACCAGCGCATCGTGGAAATTACCGTGCCCATGAACGGCGTGATGCTGCGCTCGGAAGCCAGCAGCGAGGACAACCTGTTCATGTCCATTGACCGGGCGCTGGCCAAACTGGAGCGCCAGATTCTGCGCCACCGCACCCGCCTGGACAAGCGCCTGCGCGAGGGCCTGCCGCAGGATCCCCAGCCCGAGTTTATTGAGGACCTCAACGTGGACGAGCAGCACGCCCGTCAGGTTGTGCGCAGCAAGACCTACACCGTGCGCCCCATGAGCCAGGAGGACGCCATCATGCAGATGGAGCTGCTGGGCCACAATTTCTTCGTGTATATTGACGTGGACACCAATGATTCCCACGTGCTGTACCTGCGCAAGGACGGCAACCTGGGTTTGTTGGTCCCGGAGGCATAATAAATACGAAACGCGTTAGCCCGCGTGTTTAGTATCGTAAGCAGCCGCATCACACGGCTGCTTTTTAATGGCTTATTGTGTTTCGTGGACGAACACGCGCATCTCGTTTTCCCCGCGGTTGGCCCAGGCGTAATAGGGGATGAAGGTGAGCGGCACGTCCTTCAACTGGCCGGGTGAGTCCGAATACAGCGAAGTCGTTTCTGATTGCAGGCGCAGCCCATCCGCGCGGATTACCTGGTTGCCTGGGAAAGCGGCATCCTGCGCCCAGGTGAGCGCGGCATGCTTTGGCAGGAAGAGCTGGTGCAGGTGCTCCCCGTTGTCCACTTCCTCCAGGCAATACACCATGGGCCCCCGCATGAGGGCTACCTTGCCGGTTTCCTCAGCCACCAGGGGGTTTGCGTATACGCGCTTAGGCTGCATCTCAAGCTCCAGCGTAATCTCAGCGTCCTTGAAGGGCCCCTTGATGTGTAAATAGCCGTTCTGAAGCGCCGCGTCACAGGGTTTGCCGTTTATGCTCAACCTGTATTCCCGGCACCAGGCGGGCAGACGCAGCATCAGGTCATACGCGCCGTCAGAGGGACAAAGGTGGATGCTGCCCGCTGTGGGGTACTCTGTTTTAACAGTCAGGCGGACATCCTGCCCATTCACCCTGGAAGTGATATCGCCCTGGATGTACAGATGAACGGCAAGCGCCTTATCCTTGACGGAATAGGCGTACAGCGCCAGGGAGGACAGCAGCCGCGCCAGATTGGGCGGGCAGCAGGCGCAGCCAAACCACTTGGGCCGCACCGGCAGCACGTGGCGCTTGCGGTCGTCCTTTTTGCTGGCCTCAGGCAGCACGCTGAGGGGATTGACATAAAAGAAGTTCTGCATATCCAGCGACATGCCGGCCAGGCAGGTGTTGTACAGCGCGCGCTCCATGGTATCGGCATACTCACCGATCAGCTCCGCATCAAGCAGCCGTCTGCACAAAAAAATCAGCGCGATGCTGGCGCAGGTTTCAGCATAGGCGGTGTCCCCGGGCAGGTCATAATCAAAGGTGAAGGCCTCCCCCAGGTGGGAGGAGCCCACGCCGCCGGTGATATACATCCGCTTTTGTGTGGCGTTTTGATACAGCGTCCGGCAGGCATTAAGAAGCGCCTGATCCTGTGTGCGCAGGGCCACGTCCGCCATGCCGGCTGCCATGTACAGCGCGCGGACGGCGTGCCCCTCCAGCGTGGTCTGTTCCAGCACGGGCAGGTGGTGCTGGGCATAGGTGTGGCCATAGGCGCCGTGGGGCGGATAGTCCCGGCCCAGTCTGGCCTGCTCCAAAACGAAGTAGTTGGGCGACTGCCCGCGCTCCTTGATGAAGTATGCCGCAAGCGCCAGGTGGTTTTTGTCACCCGTGATGTCATACAGCTTGCACAGCGCCAGCTCAATCTCCTGATGGCCGGGGTAACCGCGCAGCTGGCCCTCACCCGGGCCGATATGCCGCGTGATGTGCGCCACCATCCGCTCCATCACCTTCAGCAACTTGTCCTTGCCCGTGGCCTGGTAGTAGGCGACGGCCGCCTCCAGCATGTGGCCGGCGGTGTACAATTCATGGTCGTCGCGCAGGTTGGTATAGCGCTTGTTGATGTCATGCAGCTGGTAGTAGGTGTTGAGGTAGCCGTCCTCCATCTGCGCCTTCTCCACTAAATCAATGGCGCTGTCGGCCAGCTGCTCCAGCTCCTCATCCGGGGCCAGCTGCAATTGGTAGGCGACTGCCTCAATCCATTTGGCCAGGTCGCTGTCCTGGAAGACAAAGCCGTGATGCTTGCCTTCCCTCAAGCCGGCTGCGATCTCAAAATTACGGATGCAGCCGGATTCCTCGCCGCCCGGCACCTCGTCATTCAGAGCCTTCCATTGGTAGGGCAGCATGCGCTCGCGCACGCCCTTGATGATGGGGCCAAAGAAGCCGCCTTCAAAGCGCGCGCTGGTAACGGATGAAAAAGGTCCATGTTGATACATTATGTCTGCTCCTTTTTTAACCGCCCAGTTCCGGCCATTCCGGGCAGGTGATCAGGCGGTGGTATTCTTCCTCAGACAGCGGCAGCACCGTGCCGTGTTTGAAGCCATAGGGGAAGGAGAACTCCTGGCTGGCGCGCGAAAAGCGCCCGTCTGCCAAACTGTTTGCAATATAAGGGACATACCCCTGTCCTTTGCCGGGCACGCCAAAATAATCTACCAGCAGACAGAAGCGGCCATCGGGCAGGTAAAAGCCGGTGGGCGCCTCATAGTGCCCGCCGTCCTCCTGGGGCGGGTCAAAGGCAAAGCCGGGATGCGCGG
The DNA here is from genome assembly GCA_964346355.1 of uncultured Christensenella sp. Classification (GTDB taxonomy): domain Bacteria; phylum Bacillota; class Clostridia; order Christensenellales; family Aristaeellaceae; genus UBA6115. The sequence continues at coordinate 9,276 of CAYFUH010000049.1, forward strand.
CAAACGGCCCTTGCGCGCTGTCGCCCACCAGCAGGGTGACGCCGTTGGGGTTCTTCGTGCTTTTCACAAACAGGTACCATTTGCCCGCTTCTTCATACATGGCGGAATCAATCACCGGTGCGTCCGGCTTTTGGTAGAGCATAAAGGGCGCACTCCACGTGATAAAATCCTGTGTGCGCGCGGCCCAGATGGCGTGGCCTTTGTCTATTTGCTGTGCCAGGGTAGAGGACCAGTGCAGCAGATAGCTCGAATTCGCCGGGTCATAAAGAATGTCTGGCGCCCAGAGGCAGCCAAAGTCCGGCCCGTCAAATGTAACCTCCTGCTGTTTGTCCCAGTGGATCAAATCCCTGGATGCCCAGCTCATCAGGCATTTGCTGCCTTCCCGGATGATGACGCCCCAGTCATTCCGGTATTTCCCGGGCATGCCATAGGCTAAGGACAGGTCTGTCGCGAAGATGCGGTAGATGCCCTCCTTGTCCCTGATGATGGTCATGTCCCGCACGCCCAGGTCGCCCTTAAAGCTCCACAACACGGGCTGGGCGCCGTTTAAGGCCTGCCAGTGAAAGCCATCCCGGCTGATGCCGAAATAGACCTGTTCCCCGTCCGGGGTTTTCTTTTCCTTGAAATGGACAAACAGATAGCCGTAACTCATGGTTGCACTCCTTTACGGTTGGGTTTGAAGGG
>CAYFUH010000050.1:0-9764 GCA_964346355.1 uncultured Christensenella sp.
TGATGGCCACCGTGGAGGAGCCCTGCGCGGTCTTTAGGATGGCCGCCAGCAGGAAGGGGAAGAACAGTCCCAGGGAGGACAGCGCTGCGGCGTTCTCCTGGATGTAGGGCACCAGGGCGGAGGTGGCAATTACCTTGCCCAGCACACCGCCGGCAGCTGTGACAAACAGGATGGGGCCGGTGACGCGCAAGGTGCTGTCGGTTAAGCTGTAGAACTCCTTCATCTTGCCGGACTGCCACAGCAGGAAGATGCCCAGTAACACGCCGACAGCCAGCGCCATGATGGGCGTGCCCAGGAAGGAGACAATCGGGACGCTCCACTTGGCCATGTTGAAGATGGACGCCAGCGCCATGAGCAAAATGGGCACCACGATGGGGGAGAAGGAGAGCAGGCCGCTGGGCAGCTTGCCATAGGAGGCAACCAGCTGCTCATAGGTCATCACCACTTCGCCTTCAGCTGCGGGCATGTTGGACTCGTCATTGGCCTGCACGCGCTTGCCGATGAACAGGGCATACAGGAAGCCAAAGACCAGCGGCAGGATGGAGGCGGCGGCGCCAATGCCCATCACCAAAAGCAGGTTGGCTTCCGCCCCGCCCAGGCCCTGCTCAAACAGGGTGTTGGCGGCAGCGATGGGGCCAGGCGTTGGCGGGATAAAGCAGTGGGAGATGTACAGGCCCATGGACAGGGCGACGGAGGCGGCCACGGAGGAGCGGCCTGTCCGCTTCACCAGCGCCTTGCGGATGGGGTTTAAGATGACAAAGCCGGAGTCGCAGAACACGGGGATGGAGACGATCCAGCCCATGATGATGAGGGCGGCTTCCGGGCGCTTTTTGCCCACAACCTTGACCACCGTGTCCGCCATCTTCAGCGCCGCGCCTGTCTTTTCAAGCAGGGTGCCAACCAGGGCGCCCAGGATGATGACAATGCCGATGGAGCGGAAGGTGCCCGAGAACCCATCCCCGATGACGCCTGGGATGCTGGCCAGCGGGATGCCGGCTGCAAAGGCGAAGAGCAGGGACACGAGCATGATGGAAAGGAAGGCGTGTACCTTAAGTTTGGAGATCAGCAGGATCATGAGCGCGATGGCAACCACAAACGCAATGATTAATGGAATACCTGTCACTTGAAAAAACCCCCTTTTCAATTATGCATGGATGAAAACTTATTCATCCGCTTTCACAGCGATTCTACACCCTAATGTGTAAATATGCAACACCAAAAGAGAGTTTGCCGGTTTTAATTCCGTTCCCCATGCTTTTTGCGCAGCCGTTTCGCGCCATCCGCCCGGCCTGTATTTTCCAGGCGCTTGAGGTAGCCGGCCAGGGCGCCGCGGGTGTGGTAGGGGCCGCCCTCCCGCATCACCGTCCACATGGGGTCAAGCGCTTGCGGGCCTTTTTTCATCTGCGTCTCCGTCCAGTCCAGGATGATTTTGGCGCCCTGGGCGCAGATGTCCGGGTGGGCGTCCTTCACGTCAAACTGCTCGTGCGGGTCCTCTTTGATATGAAACAGCATCTCCTCATCAAACAGGCGGAAGCCGTCGTGAATGGTGCGGATGTACAGCCAGTCTGAAAACCGGGCGCTGCGCTGGCACACATGCGCCATCTGCGAGAGGACCAGGGCATCCCGGCCCTGGGGCTCCCCATGCGTGAGCGTCCGGGCGAAGGACTGCCCATCCCAGTGCGCAGCCCGCGGCACATTCAGCATATCCGCAAGCGTCGGCAACAGGTCCAGGCTGTAATGGAAGGCCGTGTCCACGCGCCCGGGCGCAAGGCCGGGCCACTTGATGATCATCGGGATGCGGCAGGTGATCTCATCCGCGGTGCCGTGCTCTGCGTAAATGCCCAACTCGCCCAGGTTCTCCCCGTGGTCGCTGGTTAAGATGATGGCGGTGTCCTCATAGATGCCCTGCGCGCGCAGCAGGTCAAACACGCGGCCAAGCAAAAAGTCCGCGTAATGCACGCCGCAGTCATAGCCATCAAGAACGCGGCGCAGCTCCCCATAATTGGCGATTTTGCCAGGGTGCTTGGGATAGTCCGGGTGCTCCTGATCCGTATACATGTTGATCTCGTTGCAGCCGTGCGGCGCCACCAGGCTTTGGTGGCGCAAGAAGATGTCCGGCGTGATCCAGGTGGGCAGGTCATCCCCCTCAAAGGGGTTTTGGTAGTCTTTAGGCGTGCGGTAGGGTGTGTGGGGGTCCCACAGGTGCAGGTGCAAAAACCAGTTGTCCCGATCTTGATTGCGTCTGAGCCAGTCCAGGGCGATGGGGATGACCTCCTCGCCAGATTCCGCCCCGCCGCCGCCCTGGTTGTAGGTTTCATGGAAGCCCGCGTTAAACCAGTAGGAGGAGTGGCGCTCGGAAAATGTGGAGATGGAGCAGGTGTACAGCCCCGCTTTGCGGAAGATGTTGTGGAAGCTGCCCTCCAGCACCGGGTCGCGGAAATCCCGCTCACATCCTATGAGGCGCAAGTCCGCCGCTGTGCCCCCATGGCCTACCGCCCCGTTGCGGATGCCAAACATGCCTGTCTGCAGCGCCGCGCGCGAGGGCAGGCAGGGCGCATCGGAGGTGTAATAGCGCTCAAAGCGGATGCCCTCTTTCGCCAAGCTGTCCAGATTCGGCGAGGTGTTTCGGGGGTAGCCGTAGCAGCCCAGGTGATCCGGGCGCAGGGTGTCAATGTCAATGAACAGGATCCGCATTGTTTCCTCCTTCAACTGTTTGCACTGGCTCGTTTGGGATGCTGACCCGGGCAAGCGCAGCCAAACGCTCCCCACGCTGCGCAAAGAAATGTCGGAAGCCCGCGCACAGGCGGTTGAATCCATCCACATGATCGCGTTTGCAGCCGGTGCGGCACAAGGCGTACCAGGGGCAGGCATAGCAGGCGTCCGGGTGATGGGCAGATGTACTCAAAAAATCGCGCAGGCGCTCCGTTTTTGCGATGGCAAAGAAGGAATCCGCCGTCAGGTTGCCCAGCAGCCATTCGTCCAGGCAGTAAAAATCGCAGGGGTAGATGTTGCCATTGCTCTCCGCCACGAAATTGGGCGAGCAGTGCCCGGTCATGTTGCAGGCGGTGGGCGGCTGGCCGCGCAGGATGCGGATCCAGTTGTCAAACAGGTTGACGCTCACATACTGTAAGGCGCGGATGTCTTGTTCGTAGCGGTCAAACACGGCCACCAGAAACTGCCCATAGGTGACGGGGTTCAGCCGCATCCCGTCCTCACCAATCGGGTCTAGGCAGGGGATGAACTGGAGGTAGCCGTGCGCCCGCAGCGCGTCATACACAGCCTCCGGCTGCCTGGCGATGTCCTCATCCACCACGCAGAGGATGTTGTAGTTGATGCCGCGGGTATGAAGGCGCCTGATGGTATGCAGCACCCTGTCATAGGTGGGCTCGCCCTGGGCGGTTTTGCGCCGGCTGTCGTGGATGTCCTGTGTGCCGTCCAGGGATACGCCGACCAAAAAATTACCACGAACCAGCACATCCATCAGCGCCTCATCCACGGCTACCCCATTGGTTTGCATGGCGTAGTGAACGGGCAGCCTGCGCGCGTTGTGTTTTTTGACCATCCTCAGCCATTCGCGGTAAAAATCCGCGCCCATTAAGGTGGGCTCCCCGCCCTGGAAGGCGAAGGTGACGGCTTGCTCGGCATAGGCCATCGCGCGGCGGATGATTTTCTGTGCGGTATCCGGGCGCATGAAGCCATAGGAGGCGGTTTCCCGGTTGTCCATCTCATCCAGGTAAAAGCAGTAGGCGCAGCGCAGGTTGCACGCGCCGGATGCGGGCTTGACCATCAGGTGCAAAGGGGGCATACGGTCTCCTCAGGTTTGTTTTTGCAGCGCTTCCCACAGGCCCAGGAGGTAGCCGCAGCCAATGGCGCGGTCATACAGGCCGTAGCCTGGCATCGCGCGCTCGCCAAAGATGGCGCGGCCGTGGTCGGGCCGCATCACGCCGTCAAAACCTGTGTCATAAAAGGCCTTCATGATGGCGTACATATCAAGGGAGCCGTCTAAAGACAGGTGCGCGCTCTCCTCAAACACGCCGGGCGCGGTGTGGCGCAGGTTTCTGACGTGGGCAAAGTGAATGCGGCCGCAAAGCGCGCGAATGATGCCCGGGATGTCGTTGTCCGGGTTGGTGCCCAAGGAGCCGGTGCACAGGGTGACGCCGCTCAAGGGGTCATCCACCGCACGCAAAATGCGCGCAAGGCCGTCCAGCGACCCCACGATGCGCGGCAGGCCAAAGACCGGCCAGGCCGGGTCATCCGGGTGGATGGCCATGCGGATGCCGTACCTGTTGCATACCGGCATGATGGCCTTGAGGAAATAAACCAGGTTGTAAAACAGTTTTTCTGCGGTCACATCCTGGTACAGTTCAAACAGGCGGGTCAGCTCCGCCACGCGCTCCTTCTCCCAGCCGGGCATCACGAAGCCCTCGCTGATGCGCGCCATGTATTCGTTCATCTTTTGGGGGTTCAGGGTGTCAATCACCGCCTGGTCATAGGCAAAGACCGTCGCGCCGTCCTTACGCATATGGGACAGCTCGGTGCGCGTAAAATCAAACACGGGCATGAAGTTGTAGCACACCATGTCAATGCCGGCCTCGCCCAGGTTTGAGAGGGTTTTGATGTAGTTTTCAATGTATTGGTCGCGCCCGGGCAATCCCGCCTTGATGGCGTCGTGCACGTTGACGGACTCAATGCCGGTTATCATCAGGCCGTGGCTGGTGACCTCGTCCTTTAGGGCGTTGATCGCGGCCTTCTCCCACACCTCGCCGGGCAGGGTGTCATACAGGGTACTCACCACGCCCACAAGCCCGGGCACCTGGCGGATGTACGCCAGGGGGATGGTGTCGTGCGCAGGGCCAAACCAGCGCATGCTCAATCTCATATGTGTTCCTCCATCGCAGAAGCTTTTGTTGATTATATCATAAAACGGGGGGCGGGCCGATTTTTTGATGTTTGTTTGCCGGCCCTCTGCGCCCGGAGCGGCCTTCCTGTGCTATACTGAACAGGATCGATTCAAACAACAACAAACACAAGGAGTGAGATGGATGAAACTTCCCTTCACAGTCGATTTAACCGGCAAGGTGGCGGTGGTCACCGGCGGCAGCGGCGTGCTGTGTTCGCAAATGGCAAAGGCGCTGGCGGCCTGCGGCGCCAGGGTAGCTATTTTGGGCAGAAACCTTCAAAAAGCGCAGGCAGTGGCGGCGGAGATCGGCGAGAACGCCCTGGCCTTTTCCGTGGATGTGCTGGATGTGGCGTCGCTCAAAACGGCGCAGCGCGCCATCCACGATGCCTGGGGCAAGGTGAGCATCCTCATCAATGGCGCGGGCGGCAACAACCCGCTGGCGACCACGGAGGATGAGCAGTACGAGCCGGGAGTGGAGGCCGTGAAGGATTTCTTCCAGCTGAGCCCGGCGGGCATCAAGCAGGTGATGGATGTCAACTTCCTGGGCACCGTGCTTCCCACCCAGGTATTCGCCAAGGAGATGGCGGGCACGCCCGGCGCCTGCGTGGTCAATATTTCCTCCATGGCGTCCTACCAGCCCATGACCAAGGTGATGTCCTATTCCGGCGCCAAGGCGGCCATCAACAATTTCACCATGTGGCTGGCCACCTATTTCGCCAAGACCGGGTTGCGGGTCAATGCCATCGCGCCCGGCTTTTTCGCCACGCAGCAAAACGAAGCCATGCTGTTTGAGCCAGATGGCAGCCCCACCGCGCGCACCGGGAAGATCCTGGCCGCGACGCCCATGGGCCGGCTGGGGGAGCCGCAAGATTTAATCGGCGCGCTGCTGTTTTTGGTATCAGAGGAGGCTGCCGGCTTTGTCACCGGCATCACCATTCCCGTGGACGGCGGCTTCATGGCCTACGCCGGGGTATAGGAGGAACAGTTGAAAAAATATGATTTGATCACCGCAACCAGCATGGGCATCCGGCTCACGCCGACGGACCGCCAGCCGGTGGGCATCGGCAACCACTATGTCATGCACGCCACCAGTGCGGAGAGCAACGTGCTGAACGTATCGGCTTCCCTGGGGCTTAAAACCAAGGTGCTCACCGCCTTTGTGAAGGACAGCCCGATAGCAGGATTCATCAAGCGCGATCTGGGCCGGCGCTTCATCGCCTTTGAAGGGCCGGAGATTGACCAAAACGGCCCCTGGGGCCACCGCCACCAGTTCAACATCGCGGACGCCGGCTTTGGCGTGCGCGGGCCGCGCGTGCACAACGACCGCGCGGGGGAGGTTGGCCTGCTACTGTCTGAGGAGCAGTTTGACCTGGAGCAGATCTTTAAAAAAGACGGCGCGCGGATGATTCATTTCTCCGGCCTGTTCGCGGCATTGTCCAAAAACACCGCGGCTTTTTGCCTAAAGCTGGCGCAAGCGGCGCGGGCGCACGGCACCCTCATCAGCTTTGACTTAAACCACCGCGCCTCCTTCTGGGCCAACCGGGAGGAGGAGCTGCACCAGGCCTTCCATCAGATCGCCAGCTTATCGGACATCTTAATTGGCAACGAGGAGGACTACCAGCTGGCCCTGCATATTGAAGGCCCCAAGGCCGGCGGGGAGGGGATTTTGGCGCAACGGGAGGATTTCAAGGGTATGATCAAAGCGGCGCAGGCGCGCTACCCGCAGGTGAAGGTGTTTGCCAACACGCTGCGGGAGGTCAACAGCGCGAACGAACACCTCTGGGGGGCACTCCTTTATATGGACGGCGCCTGGCATGAAGCGCCGCTGCGGGAAATCCAGGTGTTGGACCGCATCGGCGGCGGTGACGGCTTTGTGGGCGGCCTCTTGTACAGCATCCTGCAAAATTGGCCGGGCGAGCGCTGCGTGCAGTTTGCCTGGTCCACAGGCGCTTTGGCCACCACCATGCTGGAGGACTTCGCCTCGCCCGTGAATGAACAGCAGGTCTGGAGCATCTGGGACGGCAACGCCCGCGTTGTTAGATAGGAGAATGAGTGATGAAAAAAGCGGATATCGGCCTGATTGGCTTGGCGGTGATGGGGGAAAACCTGGTGATGAACATGGAAAGCAAGGGCTTTACCGTGGCCGTGTTCAACCGGACCACCAGCCGTGTGAAGGATTTTGCGGAAGGCCGCGCCAAGGGCAAGAACATCATCCCCACCTATAACCTGGCGGATTTGGTTCAGTCGCTGAAGACCCCGCGCAGGGTGATGCTGATGGTCAAGGCGGGACAGCCGGTGGACGATTTTATCGAGCTGCTGCTGCCCCTCATGGAGCCGGGCGACATCATCATCGATGGCGGCAACAGCCACTTCCCGGATACGGCCAGGCGCGTTGCATACGTGGAAGAAAAGGGCCTGTACTACATCGGCACCGGCGTGTCCGGCGGGGAGGAAGGGGCTTTGCACGGCCCCAGCCTGATGCCGGGCGGCTCCAAGGAGGCCTGGGAACATGTCAGACCCATTTTGCAGGCCATCGCCGCCCATGTAGACGGCGCGCCCTGCTGTGACTGGGTGGGCGAAGGCGGCGCCGGCCATTTTGTCAAAATGGTGCATAATGGGATCGAGTACGGCGACATGCAGCTGATTGTGGAAGCCTACCTGCTCATGCGGGATTTGCTGGGCATGACACCGGATGAGATGGCGGCGGTCTTCGCCGAGTGGAACAAGGGCGTGCTGGACAGCTATTTGATCGAGATTACCGCGGAGATCTTAAAAACCAAGGACGAGGACGGCGCGCCTTTGGTCGACAAGATCTTAGACACCGCCGGCCAAAAGGGAACCGGCAAGTGGACGGCTACCTCCGCGCTGGAGGAAGGCGTGGCGCTCACCTTAATCGCGGAGGCGGTCTTTGCCCGCTACCTGTCTTCCGACAAGGACGGCAGGGTGCAGGCGGAGCGCGCCATGCCGCGCAAGCAGCCCGTCTTTGAGGGCGACAAGCAGGCGTTTATCAAGCAGATTCAGCAGGCTTTGTACGCCAGCAAGATCATCAGCTACACCCAGGGCTATCTGCTGATGGCGGCGGCGGGAAAAACCCATCACTGGCACCTTAATTTTGGCGGCATCGCCATGATGTGGCGCGGCGGCTGCATCATCCGCAGCGCCTTCTTGGGCAAGATTAAGGAAGCCTTTGATGCGGAGCCCAGCCTGCCCAACCTGCTGCTTTCGCCCTATTTTAAACAAGAGGTGTTGCAGGCGGCGGACGCCTGGCGCGCTGTCTGTGCCGCGGCCATCACCCAGGGCATCCCGCTGCCGGCGATGAGCAGCGCGCTGACCTATTTTGACGGCTTGCGCACCGGGCGCGGCGGCGCCAACCTGCTGCAGGCGCAGCGGGACTATTTTGGCGCGCACACCTACGAGCGGGTGGACCGCCCGCGGGGCGAGTTCTTTCACACCAACTGGACAGGGGAAGGCGGCGACACCGCCTCGGGCACCTACAATGCCTGAGCTCTTGGGTTTGCTGGAAGGAGCGCTCTTTGCCAGGGAAGAAAACGGCCTCTCTGCAGAGGACATCAAAGGCGCGCTGACGGCTGCCTTAGCGCCCGTTTTACCCCGGCTAAATAAGGTGCTGCTCATCCCGCCGGATTTTACGCGCTTTCACTCCAACGCGGGCTTCATCACAAGCGCCCTGTATCACCTGCTGTCACCCGCCTGCCAGGTGGACATCATGCCCGCTTTGGGTACGCATGTGCCGGTCAGCCTTGCCCAGTGGGAGATCATGTTTGAGGGCATCCCCTATACCAACATGCTGGTTCACAACTGGCGCACAGAGGTGGTGGAGATCGGCGAGGTGCCGGCGGACTATGTGCGCATGATTTCAGAGGGCCGCGTGGATACGCCCATCACGGTGGAAATCAACAAGCGCCTGCTGGATCCCGCCTATGACCTCATCCTCTCCATCGGCCAGGTGGTGCCGCATGAGGTGGTGGGCATGGCCAACCAAAGCAAGAACATCTTTGTGGGCTGCGGCGGCAGCCGCATCATCAACGCCAGCCATATGCTGGGGGCGGTGTACGGCATGGAGCGCGTGATGGGGTGCGACAGGACCCCTGTGCGCGCGGTGCTGGACTATGCCAGTGAGCATTTTATCCGGGACATGCCGCTTGAGTATATCCTCACCGTGGCGGATGCGCCGGGCGGCATCATCCGCACACACGGCTTGTTTTTGGGGCGGGACCGCCGCTGGTTTGAGGAGGCCGTGGCCTTAGCCCAGCAGAAGAACATCATCCACCTGGATAAGCCCCTTCAAAAGGTGGTGGTCTACCTGGATGAGCAGGAGTTTGGCTCCACCTGGCTGGGCAACAAGGCCGTCTACCGTACCCGCATGGCCATTGCGGATGAGGGTGAATTAATTGTGCTGGCGCCGGGTGTGGACAAGTTTGGGGAGGACAAGGCTGTGGACGCCCTCATCCGCAAATATGGCTACCGCGGGATTGATTCGGTGCTTCAGATGACGGAAGAAAACGCGGAACTGGGGGAGAACCTGTCCGCTGCCGCGCACCTAATCCACGGCAGCAGCGAAGGGCGCTTCAACATCACCTACGCCACCCGGCATTTAAACCAGGCGGAGGTGGAAGGCGTGGGCTATCGCTTTTTGCCGTATGAGGAGGCCATCAAACGCTACCCGCCGGATGCGCTCAAAGACGGCTTCAATACGCTGTCAGATGGCGAAGTGATCTACTACATCAGCAACCCCGCCCTGGGCTTGTGGGTGGTGAAGGGTCATTTCAATCATGAATAAGAAATGATTCAATTGTTCTGTTTTAGCCGTTGATCCATGCCGGAATATTGTGGTGAATCCAGGCAG
>CAYFUH010000051.1:0-9278 GCA_964346355.1 uncultured Christensenella sp.
CGCCAGGCGCTCAGGTGGCGGAAATTGTGGTGGAGGAGTGATCCCACGATTCATACTGATGTAAAATAGACATTGCTTTAGCAGAAACATTCAGTCTTGAAAAGCCAGCATCTTCAAAGAGTTGCTGGCTTTTTTGTATTTGCTTGGAAGTCACCAATCTGGCTCCCCCCGCAGCCTTAGCGCTGCCGGGCTTTCCTGCCAGGTTTTACCTGCACGGCTTTCTTTTTTGTGCGCTGGGAGGAGGCGATGACCGCCCGCTGGATGATGATGAACAGCAAGAGGAGGGCGCTGGTGAAGATCTTGGCCCACCAGGAGTTCATGGAACCGTTGAAGGTGATGATGGCAGGGATGGTGGCCTTGAGCAACACACCAAACAGGGTGCCAAACATATAGCCCACGCCGCCGGAGAGCATCACGCCACCGATGACGCAAGCGGAAATAACATCCAGTTCACTGCCGTTTAAGGACAGGTTCCAACCGGACTTGACGTACAAGGCGTAGGAAATGCCCGCCAAAACGGAGCACAGGCCGTTGAAACTGTACACCAGCACCTTGGTCCTGGCGACCGGCAAGCCCATGAGGGTGGCGGATTGCTCGTTGCCGCCGATGGCGTACACATTGCGGCCAAAGCGGGTTTTCTGCAGAATGATGGCACCGATTACAATCATCACGATGAAGGCGATGGTGTTCAAATCGATGCTGGCTACCGGCTTAATTTTCACCCATTCCCCCTGGGCGTTGGGCCAGGTAAGGTAGATTTTGAAGCCTGCCAGGGCGTCAATCATCTCGTGCTTGATGGAGATGGACTCCCGGCTGATCAGGGAGCAGACGCCCCGGGCAAAGAACATGCCAGTCAGCGTGGTGATAAAGGGCGGGACATTCAGATACTGGATGCAGGCCCCCATCAGCGCGCCCAGGCCCACCCCCGCCACCAGCGCGATGATGATGCACACCAGGGGGTGCAAGCCCAGCACCGTGGTACCAAAGGCGATAATCATCCCGGTCAGGGAGGCGACAGCCGCCACGGACAGGTCAATTCCCCCGGTGATGAGGACCAGGGTCATCCCCACAGCGGATATGCCGATGTAGGCATTGTCGCTGAAGAAGAGCATGAAGGTGCGCACGGTGGTGAAGCCTTTGCCGCCATACAGCAGGGCGCCAACAAGATAGATCAGCAGGAAGATGCCAATGGTGGCATAGACCATCAGGTACTGGGGATTGGTGAGCAGGGTACGAAGCCGCTTGGCATTCCCCTGGCGCAGGGCCTTGGCATCAGACACGGGCTTCACCTCCCATCATCAGTCGCTTCCGGTCCCGGCGCTTGGCGATGGCATTGCGAACCGGTTCGGACTGTAGGACAATCACCACGGCGATAATAAGGGCTTTGAAGGCCATGATGGCCTCTGACACGATGCCAAAGTACAAGACCAGGGTGGTGATGGTGCGGATAATCAGCGAGCCCACCACCGTGCCCAGCAGGCTGAACTTGCCCCCCGTCATGCTGGTGCCGCCGATGACCACCGCCAGGATGGCGTCCATCTCGTAACCCAGGCCTGCATTGTTGCTGTCGTTGCTGGAGATGCGGCTGGAATAGATGAGGCCTGAAATACCGGACAAAAAGCCCGTCAATACGTAGGCGATGATGATGATGACGTCTGCCCGCAGGCCGGACACCCGGCTGGCGCTTTTGTTGATGCCCACGGATTCCACAAACATGCCGTAGGATGTCCTGCGCACAAACAGCATCACCGTCACCACCACCAAAAGGGTGATTATGATGGGCACCGGGATGCCCAGGATGCTGCCGTTGCCAATGAATTTAAAGGGGCTAAACTGGGTGGTGAACTGCTTGCCGTTGGTGATAATCTGGGCGATGCCCCGCCCCCCCACCATGAGGATGAGGGTCGCGATGATGGGCTGCAATCTCAGCTTGCCAATCAACACGCCGTTGAACAGGCCCATCAGGGTGCAGGCCAGCAGGGGCAGCAAAATCACCAGGTAAAAGGGCTGGACGGTGTAGTCCCCCGGGGTGTTGTACACCAGCACGTCCCATCGCAGAAACTTCAAGGCAATGGCCCCGGACACCGCCACCAGGGCGCCTACGGAGATGTCCGTACCCCCCAGGGCAATCACCAGGGTCATGCCCATGGCAATGATGGTGATTTCAGATGCCCGGTTCAAAATATCAATGGGGGTGCCGTACAGCACCTTGGTGCCATCGCTTAAGGTGCGCAGCTGGATGCTTAAAAAATCCGGCCGCAGGATGAAGCCCACCAGCAAAATCAGCAGCTGGGCAATGATCGCCCAAAACAGCTTGGAGCGCAGGAAGGCGCTGTGAAGCTTTGTTTGTTTCATACGGCTTCCTCCTTCTCCCCTTCTCCCGCGATGATGCCCAGGATGTCCGCCTGGGTGCAGCAGGCGCCATCCAATTCTGCCGCCTTTTTCAAATCCCGCATGACAAGGATGCGGTTGGCGCAGCGGATGATTTCATCCATCTCGGAGCTGATGAAGATGATGCCCATGCCCTGGGCACACATTTCCAGCATCAGGCGTTGAATTTCCGCCTTGGCCCCCACGTCGATGCCCCGGGTGGGCTCGTCCAGGATGAGCAGGTCCGGCTGGGTGGCCATCCACCTGGCCAATATCACCTTTTGCTGGTTGCCGCCGGATAATTCCCCCACCTTCTTGTCCGCGTCAGGGGTTGCGATGGACAGCAGCTTGATGTACTTGTCTGCCAGTTCTTGCTGCTCTGCCTTGGGCAGGGGGTTCATGAGGCCCCGGGTGGACTGGATCGCCAGCGCGATGTTCTCCCTGATGGATAAATCCCCAATGATGCCGTCCCGCTTGCGGTCCTCCGGGCAGAAGGCCATCTTGCTTTTGATGGCATCCAGGGGTGTCTTTAAGGCCAGGGGTTTGCCGTGCATGCTGACGCTGCCCTGCTGGGGGGCGGCCACGCCAAAGAGCATCTCCGCGGTTTCTGTTCGCCCGCTGCCCAAAAGGCCTGCGAAGCCCACCAGTTCCCCCTGCTTAACGTGGAGGGAAATGTCCTCCACCTTGCCGGAGATGCCAATGCCATCCGCGAAGAGCACCACCGAGGCACCCTCCTCTTGGGGTGCTTTTGTCAGGTTATACATCTGGCTGATGTCCTTGCCAATCATGCTGGTGACCAATTCCAGTTTGGTGATGTCCCGGGTTAAGTATTCACCCACCAGTTTGCCGTTTCGCAGCACGGTGAGGCGGTCGCTGACGGCATAGACCTGGTCCAGAAAATGGGTGATGAAAATGATGCCCAGGCCCTGGGCCTTTAACTCATTCATCACCAGGAAGAGGTTATTGACCTCGTTTTCATCCAGGGAGGAGGTGGGCTCGTCCAAAATCAGAATCTTGGCGTTGATGTCCACCGCCCGGGCAATGGAGGCCATCTGCTGGATGGCGATGGAATAGGTGGACAAGGGCAGGGTGACATCAATGTCCATCCCCATCCTCAGCATCAGCGCATGGGCCCTGCTGTTGATGGTTTTCCAGTCAATCTGCCCCCGCTTCATGGGCTGGCGGCCGATGAAAATGTTCTCCGCCACCGTCAGATTGGGGCAGAGGTTGATTTCCTGGTACACCGTGGAGATGCCCAGGCGCTGGGCCTCCAGGGGGTTGGAGGGCCTAATGGGTTCCCCATTTAGCAGTATCGCGCCCGCATCCATGCGATGCACGCCGGTGAGCACCTTGATGAGGGTGGACTTGCCGGCGCCGTTTTCACCCAGCAGCGCGTGGACTTCCCCCTGTCTGAGGTAAAAATCCACCTTGTCCAGCGCTTTCACGCCCGGAAAGGTCATTTCCATGCCTTTCATTTCCAGTATGATGTCCTGCAAGAAATCACCCTTTCTTCACATGGTTTACGGACGGATGAGGGGAAGCCCTCATCCGTCCGTGTCTCGCTTAGTCGCTTAACAGCTTAGTAGAGGCGCTCGCCAATCTTGTCTTCTGCCTTCTCAGACAGCCGGCCGTCGGCGGAGTAAACGATGCCGCCCTCGGCGTCAAAGGCGCCTTCTTCGGGATGGATCAGGGTCTTGTCCATGGGCTCCCCGTCGATGAGGCGCTGCAGCGCAGCGACCACAAAGGGGCCGTACAGCGGGGTGCACTCGATGGTGGCGTTCATGTCGCCGGCGATAATGGCGTCAAAAGCCGTCTTGGGGGCGTCACAGCCCACGATGATGATGTCTTCGCCGGGGTCCTTGCCCGCAGCCTTGATGGATTCGATGGCACCTAAGGCCATGTCGTCGTTGTGAGCTAAGAGGATGTCGATCTTGTCGTGGGCTTTCAGGAAGGACTCCATGACGGCCTGGCCTTCAGCACGGGTGAAGTTGCCCGTCTGGGAGGCGATGACCTTCAGGTTGGGATAGTTGGCCAGCACTTCCAGGATGCCTTCCTGGCGGCCGGTGGCGGCGTCCGCGCCGGTGGTGCCTTCCAGGATAACCACATTGAGCTCCTCATCGGCCTTGCCCAGTTTCTCGACATAATTGGCCGTCCAGTATGCCATGCGGCGGCCTTCCTCCACGAAGTCCCCGCCAAAGGCAGCGGCATATTCGATGTTGTCCAGGGTGCTTTGCTCGGGCATCCGGTCCAGCAGCACCAGGGGAATTTCAGCCTCGTTGACTTCCTTCAGCACCTCGTCCCAGCCGGTGGAAACCACGCTGGTGAACAGGATGTAGTCCACGCCCTGGGAGATGAAGTTGCGCAGGGCCTTCACCTGGTTTTCCTGCTTTTGCTGGGCGTCGTCATAGACCAGGTCCCAGCCCGCTTCCGCGATGGCAGCCTTGACGCTGTCGGTGTTGGCGGTGCGCCAGTCAGATTCCTGACCAATCTGGGAAAAGCCGACGGTGACCGCAGCAGCGCTTGTCGCGATGCCCAGCACCATCATGAGTGCCACAACCAGTGTGAGTAGTTTTTTCATGTCTTTTTCCTCCATATTTTTGGCATTACCCGCATGCCTTTGCCCCAGTGTATGGCGTACAGAGAAAAACATCCATGGGCTGTGATTGGAAAAAAATGGAATTTTTTCGGAACTTGATCTGCTTTAGTGAAAACGCTTTGCTGTTGGTATCAACTGCCCTGGCCCAAGCTGCGCCTGAACTCCCGGGGGGACATGCCCACCTGTTTTTTAAAGAGGTAGCTGAAGTAGTGGGGGTCATTATATCCTACTGCCAATGAAATCTGGGCGGAGCGATCCGCTGTGCTGCTGAGCAGGTGCTTAGCCTTTTCCATGCGCACCTGGGTGACATACTCGGTGAAGGTCTGCCCCATCTCCTGTGAGAACACGGTGGAGAAATGGTTGTTGGACAGGGCGACATGGCCTGCCACATCCTGCAGGGTCATCCCCGGGTTGCTGTAGTGGGCGTCAATATATAAGCAGGCCTTGCGCAGTACTTCGCCGTAACGGGATACGGCATGGGCATCCCGGTAATAAAGGGCTGCGTGGATGATTTGCTTCCCGGCTACCAGGGCTTCCCCGGATTTTGCTGACAGTTTTAACAGCTCTGACTGCTGGGTCAAGCGGGGCGGCAAGACCTGTGCCGGCTCGCCGCCGCACTGCTTGATAATCCGGGTTGCCGCAAGCAGCACATCCATCAGCAGGTAGTTTTGTACCATCAGGGACTGGGCAGCGTAAGCCCCCATGCTGTCAAAATATTCCGCCACCAAGCCCTCCCCTTCCGTAATGGGCGCGTACAGCAGCCGCTCATACAGGGGCAGCATGCTCACCCGGGTGATGTCCCAGGTGGCGGACAGGTCAATATCCAGGGAACCGGCGATGCGGGGCGGCTGCCCCGCCATGGTATCCAGCACAGCCCGGGCGGAGGCCAAGGCCTGGGGCAAATCCTGCATCCTGGTGACCGGGCTGCCAATGGCGATGGCGGGCAGGCTCAGCCGCTGTTTGAGCGCCTCGTGACGCAGGGACTGGGCCAGGGCATAGGCGCGCTCCTCCAGGTCCTCACTGGGCGCGTCCCCCTCTGGTTGAATGAGCAGCAATGCGGGGGTGTCCATGCTGGTCACAAAGCAAGCGCCGCTGTCCTGGCCATCCACCAAGTGATGCAGGCAGCCGATGAGGGGTTGCTTTTCTTCCTCTTTGGGCTGGCCCAGCAGCATCACCAGGTATTGGCTGCCCAGGATGTCCATCCCCAATTCATCCGCCTTATTAAGCAGCTGGTCTTGATAGCCGCCCGTCAATAGTTGGGTGAGGAGCTGCTCCTTGGCGTAGCGGGCGGAGGTCTGAAGGCGGCTGCGCAACAGGGCGGTGTCTGCCCGCAGGGCCCGCTCCTCCCTGATTTTCTGCGCCATGCCACGGAGGGCGTCCTCCAGTTTCTTGAGCGTGACAGGCTTTAGGAGGTATTGCCTGACACCAATCTCAATCGCCTGCTGGGCATACTCAAAATCATCGTAGCCGCTTAAAATAATAATGCTAATCCAGGGCAGTGCCTGGGCCACCTTTCGGGACAGCGCCAGGCCATCCATAAAGGGCATGCGGATGTCGGTGATGACGATGTCCGGCTTCAAGTCGGCAATCATGGGCAAGGCCATTTCCCCGTCCGGGGCTTCCCCCACCAGGCTAAAAGGGGTGTCCTCCCAGGGAAAACCATCCCGGATGCCTTCCCGGATGACGATTTCATCATCCACCAGGAAAACCGTGAACTGCTCGTCCTGCCTGCTTTTTTCCATATCAATCCTTCAGGGGCACGCTGAAGGACACCGTGGTGCCCCGCCCCTGCTCGCTGGCAATGGACAAGCCCGCTTCCTGGTTGTAGTACAGTTTGATGCGCTGGTCCACGCTGTATAAGCCATAGCCCACCTGGCTGGCGCTGGGCTCCTCCCTGCCCAGGGCTTCCCGCACCCGGTTGAGGCGCTCCTCCCCCATCCCCATGCCGTTGTCAGTGACGGTGACCTGCAGTCGTCCATCCACCTGATTAGCCTTGACTGTCACCAGCCCCAGGGCTCTGCGGTTTTTAATGCCGTGGTAGATGGCGTTTTCCACCAACGGCTGGATAAGCAATTTGAGGATGCGCTGCTCCTTGAGCCCCTCCTCCAGGCACAGCTCGTACTGGAGGATGTCCCGATAGCGGATTTTCTGGATGGTGAGATAGCCCGCCAGGTGTTCCCATTCCTCCCGGATCGTGACCCAATCCTTGCCGTTGCTCAGTGAAATGCGGAAGAAATTGGACAGGGCGTTGGTAATTTCCACCACCTGACTGCCCTGACCGGCCTCCGCCAGCCAGACGATGGCATCCAGGGTGTTGTACAGAAAATGCGGTGTAATCTGTGCTTGCAGGGTGCGCAGCTCGCTTTTTTTCAGGTTCTCCTGCTCCTTGCGGTTTTGCTCAATGAGCTGCTCCAGCTTAATGGCCATGGTGTTGAGGCTGTTGGTGAGGGAGCGCAACTCTTCCACGTCCGCCTCCTGGGTGCGTTCGCTAAGCTGCCCGCTGGCGATATGGTTGGCGAAAGCCTGCAGGCGGTCAATGGGCACCCGGATGGCCCGGCTTAGACGGTTTTGCGCCACCAGAGCCACCACAAAGGACAGGGCCAACAGGGCAATCTCCACAATCACCGCTGTTTGAACCCCGGCCTGCATCAGGTCACTGGCCTGGGCCGAGGCCCGGATTTCCGCGTTGACCGCCTCCGTTAGCATGTTGAGAAAAAGTTCCGCCACCTGGCCAATTTGCTCATTCACCGCGATTTGTTCGTCCACGGTGTCGCTTTTCCCCAGCTGGTCAACATATCCTCTCAAGGTGCCCAGGATGCGCCTGGATACCTCCAGCTCAATCCGGCTGGCCTCCCCGCTGTCAATCAGCCGGTCCAGCTGGCGGCTAGCCTTGTCCAGAATGCTGTACTGCGGGCCTTCCTCAAAGCGGGTGCGCCCAAACACAATGTCCATGGTGCCGGACAGCAACTCCTCCTTGATGATGGGGTTAAGGCGGGTGATCTCCTCCACATGGGAAATCACCCGGTGGTAGCGCACGGAATGCTGCCACATCAGGGAAATGGCCAGGAGGGCCGGGATGGTCATCAGCACCACCAGGGTGAGCTGGGATGTGCGCATGCGCCGCCTGATGCTGTCCGTTGCCGGTGTGCGCAGCATCTCAATACCCCCGCGGCGGAATGTCCTGCAAATCCGCATCAAACTCGGTAAATACCCGTTCCTTCGGGTGGGAGAAGGGCGGGATGGTCTCCCCCTTGGCCAGCTGCTGGGCCAGGCTCATGATCAAATCCCCCTGCAGCGGGGTGCACTCCACCACGCAGTTAATTTTACCGGCCTTCAATAGGTCAATCGCGCCCTGCTCCGCGTCGATGGTGATGATGATAATATCCTTCCCCGGGGTGAGGCCCGCCGCCTCTATGGCCTCAATGGCCCCCAGGGTCATGGCGTCATTGTGGGAGTAAAGCACATGGATGTCCTGGTGTTCTTGCAAGATGTTCTCCATGCACTCCTTGCCGCGGGAGCGCAGAAAATCTCCGGATACGCTGCTGATGATCTCAAACTGGGGCTTGTCCAAAATCGCCTCCCGGAAGCCCAGGGCCCGCTGTCTGGCGGGGGTGGACCCTTCCGTCCCGGCGATTTCAACGATGCGCACCACTGGCATATCCGCTGCCTTTTTCAGTAAAAAAGCGCCAGCCGTCCGGCCTTCCTCCAAAAAGTCGCTGCCCACATAGCCGGCGATGAGCCCCTCATCCTTGATGTTGATGTAGCGGTCACACAGCAGGACGGGAATGCCCGCCGCCCGCGCTTCCGTCAGCACGTTTTCCCATCCGTCTTCCACAATGGGGGCCAAGGCAATCACGTCCACCTGGTAGGCGATGAAGGAGCGCAGGGCGTTGAACTGGTTCTCCTGCTTTTGGGCAGCGTTGTCGTAGATAAGCTCGATACCGGCATGCTCCGCTGCCCGGATGACGTCCCGGGAGTTGCCCACCCGCCAGCCGGATTCAGAGCCCAATTGGGAAAAGCCCACGATGATGACATCCTTCGCATCCATCTGCGCCTTCCTGTTCCTGCCAGACTGGCTGATGAGCAGGCCCACCACAAGGGCCAGAACCAACACTGGAACGACAATCAGCCAGATCATTCTTTGTAGTTTCATACCATGCCTGTCCCTCCCGGGCGTTCTTGCACTGCAGCATCTGTTTTTGTTGTCTGCATCCTACCATATGCATGATGCGCCTTCAAGGCTTGTGTTTTATCATCCAAACAGACCAGTCCGGGCTGACCTTTAATACTCCACGCGATGAGCGTTCGCTTG
>CAYFUH010000052.1:0-8373 GCA_964346355.1 uncultured Christensenella sp.
CGACGGCGCGCACCGCAGCAAGATCTACTACAGCATCGTGCTGCCGCTGATCAAGCCAGCGCTTGCGACGGTGGGCATCTACAACCTGGTGCCCATCTGGAACGACCTGTGGTTCCCCTTAATTTTCATCACCCAGGACAGCAAAAAGACGGTGCTGCTGGCGGTCACCCGCCTGCAGGGGCAGTACGCCACGGACTGGCCGCGCGTCTTCGCCCTGCTCACCCTGTCCGCCCTGCCGGTCATTTTGCTGTACCTCACCATGTCCAAGCAGTTTGTGGCGGGCTTAACTGCGGGCGCTGTGAAGGGATAAAAGCCAATACCAAAGAGATGCTTCAACCGCCGTATACCAGCGTGTACGGCGGTTTTCAAATAGTATGGACGATGGAAGGCAAACAAATGCAACGATGGGATGAATACATTGACCGCATGCTTGTCACAAACCATCAATTATGGTAAAATATCCTTCGTTGTAAGTATAAGCGTAGCAACGCGAATGAGAATATAGGGGGAGTACACATGGCTGATTATCTAACCAAAGACATCCGGAACATCGCCTTGATGGGACATGGCAGCGAGGGCAAGACGACGCTGGCGGAGTCCATGCTCTTTGCTGCGGGCAATATTGACCGCCAGGGCAAGGTGGAGGACGGCTCCACCACGACCGACTACGACGCGGAAGAGACCAAGCGCGGTATTTCCATTTCCGCCGCCGTCGCGCCCGTTGAGTGGAAGAAGACCAAAATCAACCTGATTGACGTGCCCGGCTATTTCGATTTCATCGGGGAAGCCATTGGGCCCCTGCGTGTTGTGAACACCGTGGGCATCGTGGTGTCCTCCGTGGGCGGCATCTCCGTTGGCGCGGACAAGGCCTGGCACGCCGCTGAAAAGGCGGGCCGCGCGCGCATGTTCATCGTCAACCAGATGGACCGTGAGAACGCGGATTATGACAAGGTGCTGCACGAGCTGCGCGACACCTACGGCGGCAGCGTGGTGCCGCTGATTGTGCCCATTGGCAGCGCGTCCGGCTTCAAGGGCGTTGTCAACCTGCTGGAAAACAAAGCCTTTGAGGGGGCAGGCAAGGCGCTGAAAGAAGTGCCCGTCCCGGCCGAATTGGCCGATACCATGGAGCAGTACATCCAGGAGATCACCGAAGCCGCTGCCGAGGCGGATGACAGCCTGCTGGAAAAATTCTTTGAGGAAGGCGAGCTCTCCCACGAGGAGATCTTAATCGGCTTCCGCAAGGGGATGCGCGAGGGCAAAATCGTGCCCGTCGTCGCCGTCTCCGCACTCACCGGCATTGGCGTTGCGAAGATGCTGGACATGGCGGTGGACTACCTCAACTCCCCCGAAGGCACGCAGACTGAAGGCGTCAACCCCAAGAATGACGAGGCCGTCACCCGCAAGTGCGACAACGCGGAGCCCTTCTCCGCCTATGTCTTCAAAACCGTGGCCGACCCCTTTGTGGGCAAGCTGTCCCTGGTGAAGGTTATCTCCGGCACCCTGACGCCCGCTACCGCCCTGTACAACGCCAACCAGGAAAAGAACGAGAAATCCGGCGGCCTGTTCATGATGCGCGGCAAAAAGCAGACCAGCGTGCAGGTGCTCAACGCGGGCGACATCGGCGCCTTGAGCAAGCTTAACTTCACCGAAACCGGCGACACGCTGTGTGACCCCGGCCAACCTGTGAAGTACGAGGGCATCACCTTCCCCGAGCCCAGCTTTTCCAAGGCTGTCTTCGCCTCCAAGCAGGGCGAGGAGGACAAGGTCTTTACCGGCTTAGCCCGCCTGCATGAGGAAGACCCCTCCATCACCGTCACCAAAAACGTCGAGACCACCGAGACCATCCTCTCTGGCCAGGGCGAATTGCACCTGGACGTGGTGCGCTCCAAATTGGCCACCAAGTTTGGCGCTACCGCCGCCCTTGAGGACCCAAAGGTGCCCTACCGGGAGACCATCCGCAAGACCGTGTCGGCCCAGGGCCGCCACAAGAAACAATCCGGCGGCCACGGCCAGTTCGGCGATGTGTGGATTGAGTTCTCTCCCATTGGCGACACCAACATCGAGTTTGAGTTTGTGGACAACGTCGTGGGCGGCGTGGTGCCGCGCAACTTCATCCCCTCAGTCGAAAAAGGCCTGCGGGAGAACATCGTGCGCGGCGTGCTGGCGGGCTACCCCATGGTGGGCCTGCGCGCCAGGCTGTATGACGGCTCCTACCACGCGGTGGACTCCTCCGAAATGGCGTTTAAAACCGCGGCCCGCATCGCCTACCGCAAGGGCTGCATGGACGCCAGCCCCGTGCTGCTGGAGCCCATTATGAGCGTCAAGGTCCTGGTGCCCGACGAGTACATGGGCGACATCATGGGCGACATCAACAAGCGCCGCGGCCGCATCATGGGCATGGACCAGGTGGACGGCCAGCAGCAGGTATCTGCAGAGGTGCCCCAGTCCGAAATGTTCAAGTACGCGACCGACCTGCGCAGCATGACCCAGGCGCGCGGCTCCTTCACCATGGCCTTTGAGCGCTATGAGGAAGTGCCCGCCGACGTGGCCAAGAAGGTCATCGAGTCCGCGAAGCGTGACGAGGAAGACGAAGATTAATTCTGATACGCAACGTCTCCTTCAATCGATTTAGCGGGGACAAAAAAGCAGCATCTCCGGGTGCTGCTTTTTCGTGTGTATACATAATAAAACCTTGACAGGCATGGGGCCAGGTGGTTTAATGGTACCTGCCTTGTAGTTTAGCATACCTAAACCAGGAAGGGAGGGCACCATGGACATCGGCGGCACCCTGCGCAAACTGCGCCTGGCGCGCAACCTGACCCAGGAGGACCTGGCGGACCGGTGCGAGCTGTCAAAGGGTTTTATTTCGCAGGTGGAAAACAACCTGACCTCTCCCTCCATCGCCACGCTGACGGACCTGATCGAAAGCCTGGGTTCCTCGCTTGAGGCGTTTTTCAGCGTCACGCCGGAGGAGAAGATTGTCTACGCCGCGGATGACATGTTCGAAAAGGAAGACCCGGACCTGCTGCGCGGCAGCATCGTGTGGCTGGTGCCCGGCGCGCAGAAAAACCGGATGGAGCCCATCCTGGTCACCCTGGGCCCCGGCGGCCGCACGGCGGAGATTCCCGCGCACGAGGGGGAGGAGTTTGGCTATGTGCTGAAGGGCCGCATCATCCTGTACAGCGGCCAGGCCGCGCACAGACTTAAAAAAGGGGAAAGCTTCTCCCTGCACCCCTCCGCGCCCCACTACATCATGAACCCCGGGAAGGACAAAGCCCAGTTCATCTGGACCTCAACACCGCCTTCCTTCTAACCAACCACATCAAATCCAAGCAACTGGAGGCCTTTATGCAAGAAAGACCACGGCTGATCACTCTGGAGGACATCTCCAAGGACTATGGCGGCGTCACGGTGCTGTCGGACATCAACCTCTACATCCGCAAAAATGAGTTTGTGACGCTGCTGGGGCCTTCGGGCTGCGGGAAAACCACCACGCTGCGCATCCTTGGCGGGTTTGAAAGCCCCAGCTCGGGCCGGGTCATGTTTGACGGCGAGGACATCACGCAGCTGCCGCCCTATAAGCGCAAGGTCAACACCGTCTTTCAAAAATACGCGCTCTTCCCGCACCTAAACGTGGCGGAGAACATCGCCTTTGGCCTCAAGGTGGCGAAGCGCCCCAAGGATGAAATCAAGGCCAAGGTGGAGAAGATGCTGGCTTTGGTGAACCTGCGCGGTTATGAAAAGCGCAGCGTGGACAGCCTGTCCGGCGGCCAGCAGCAGCGCATCGCCATCGCGCGGGCCTTGGTGAACGAGCCGGAGGTGCTGCTTTTAGATGAGCCGCTGGGCGCTTTGGACTTAAAGCTGCGCCAGGAGATGCAGCTGGAGCTCAAGCGCATGCAGCAGATGCTGGGGATTACCTTTATTTTTGTCACCCATGACCAGGAGGAAGCCCTCACGATGTCGGACATCATCGTGGTGATGAAGGACGGCTTCATCCAGCAGATCGGCACGCCCAAGGACGTGTATGACGAGCCGAAAAGCGCCTTTGTGGCCAACTTCATCGGGCAGTCCAACATCATCCGCGGCGTGATGGTGCATGACGAACTGGTGCATTTTTGCGGCGCGGACTTCCCCTGCGTGGACAAGGGCTTTGGCAGCGATGCCCCGGTGGATGTCTTAATCCGCCCGGAGGACCTGTTGATCGTGGGCGAGGACGAAGGCCGCCTCAACGGCCTGGTGCGCAGCGTGCTGTTTAAGGGCGTGCACTATGAGATGATCATCGATGCGGGGGAGATGCGCTTTAAGGTACATTCCACCGTGATGCAGCCGGAGGGCTCCATTGTGGGGCTGGATGTCATCCCCTTTAATATCCACATCATGAACCCCATGCCGCCGCAGGAAATCGAAAGCCTGGAGGAAGAACCCGCATGAACAACATGGCGCTGCCCCCCTGGGCAACCTGGGTGATGCTGCTGGGCTTTTTGGGCTTCATCGGCATGATTGTGCTAAGTATCCGGCGCAACCGCGGCGTGAAGCGCTCCCTGTTTGCCTTTCCCTATGGCCTGTGGATTGTGCTGTTCACACTCATCCCGCTGCTCTTGATTGCCTATTACGCCTTTACCAACAAGGCGGGCGGGTTTACGCTGGACAATTTCAAGACCTTCTGGGACAGCAACTATGAGATGCGCAAGCAGATGCTGGATTTGGGCGTCAACCCGGCTGATCTGGGCATCGCGCGCGGCAATGTCAATGTGGATACCCTGGTGTACTCCCTGTGGATGGCCTTTATGTGCACGGTCATCTGCCTGGTGATGGGCTACCCGGCGGCACTGTTCATGGCCGACCGCAGCTTCAAGCTGGGCGCTACGCTGGTCATTTTGTTCATCATCCCCATGTGGATGAACTTCCTGTTGCGCACCATCGCCTGGATGAGCTTGCTGGAGGACAACGGGCTTATCAACACGCTGCTGTCAGCCATGGGCCTGCCCAAGATGCGCCTGATGTACAATTCCCAGGCCGTGCTGCTGGGCATGGTGTACAACTACCTGCCCTTTATGGTGTTCCCCATTTACAACTCCTTGAGCAAGCAGGACAGAAGGCTTGGTGAAGCCGCGATGGACCTGGGCGCCAACGCCGCGCTGACCTTTTTACGCGTCACCCTGCCCCTGTCGCTGCCGGGCGTTGTATCAGGCATTACCATGGTGTTCATGCCCTCCGTCACCACCTTCTTTATTCCCAGGGTATTGGGCGGCGGCAACACGGAAATGTTCGGCGACCTGATTGAGCGCACCTTCCTAAGCGCGGACAACTGGAACGTGGGCAGCGCGCTGAGCTTGATTATGATGATTTTAATCCTCATCAGCCTGACCTTGCTGCGCAAGGCGGACCCGGAGGGAGAAGGGAGCGGCACGCTGTGAGCAAGTTTTTCAAACGCGGGTATCTAACCCTGGTGCTGCTGTTTTTGTATGTGCCCATCATCGTGTTGATTGTGCAATCCTTCAACGCGGGCGTCAGCCGCGCTAAGTGGGAAGGCTTTTCCCTGCACTGGTATGAGCGGCTGTTCAACAGCCCCGCCATCATGAACGCGCTGTACATCACCGTCACCATCGCGCTTTTGGCTGCCGCCATCGCGACGGTCATCGGCACGCTGGCCGCTATTGGCATGCACGCGATGAGCAAGCGCCCCCAGGGCGTCATGATGACCTTAACCAACATCCCCATGACCATGCCGGACATCGTGACCGGTATCTCACTCATGCTGCTGTTCATCTTCACCCAGGTGCCGCGCGGTTATTTCACTATGCTCTTAGCGCACGTCACCTTCAACATCCCCTATGTGATTTTGTCGGTGATGCCCAAATTAAAGCAGATGAACAAGTTCAGCTACGAAGCCGCGCTGGATTTGGGCGCGACACCGGGCTACGCCCTGCGCCGGGTCATCCTGCCCTCGGTGATGCCGGGCGTCATCACCGGTGCCCTGCTCAGTTTCACCCTGTCCCTGGATGACTTTACCATCAGCTACTTTACCACCAGCCCGCTGGTGCAAAATCTGTCCACGCTGATTTACTCCGAGGCAAGAAAGGGTATAAAGCCTACGATGAACGCGCTTTCCGCGCTGATGTTTGTCGCACTGCTGGTGCTGCTGCTGGCGGTCAACCGCCGCGCCTCACTGGCCAACGATTCCTAAAGAGGAGAAGAATGAAAAAGTTTGTTGTGCTGCTGCTGTCCGTCCTGCTGGCGCTGTCTGCAACCGCAGCCCTTGCGCAGGGGACAGTCAATGTGTTCAACTGGGAAGACTATATCAACGAGGACGTCATCCGCCTGTTTGAGGAGGAGACCGGCATCCGGGTGGAGTACATGAACTTCACGCTCAATGAGGACATGATGGTGCAGGTGCGCACCAGCCCGGGCAAGTTTGATGTGGTGTTCCCCTCCGACTACGCCATTGAGCGCATGATCGCGGAGGACCTTTTACAACCGATCGATTTTGATAAGGTGCCCAACGCCGCGCAGATTCTGGACTGGCTGCAAACGCCGGATTATGACCCCAACCACGAGTACTCCGTGCCCTACATGTGGGGGACGGTGGGCATTTTGTATGACACCACCAAGGTGGACGAGCCCATCACCTCCTGGGGCGCCTTGTTTGATGAGAAGTACGAGGACCAGGTGTTCATGCTGGATTCCCCGCGGGATACCCTGGGCATCGCGCTGAAGTACCTGGGCTACTCCGTCAACTCCAAGGACCCGGCGCAGATCAAGGAAGCCGCGGACCTGTTGATTGATCAAAAGCAAAAGCGCATCGTCAAAGCCTACCAGGTGGACGAAACCAAGGACAAAATGGTGGCGGGCGAGGCGACACTGGCCCTGGTCTGGTCCGGGGACGCGCAGTACGCCATCAACCTCAACCCCAACCTGGCCTATGTGGTGCCAGAGGAGGGCAGCAACGTGTGGGTGGACGGCATGGTGATCCCTGCCACCGCGCCCAACGCGGACAACGCGCATAAGTTTATTGATTTTCTGTCCCGCCCCGACATCGCCCGGATGAATGTGGAATACATCGAGTACTCCACGCCCAACGTGGGCGCGATTGAGCTGATGGGGGAGGACTACAAGGACAACCCCAACCTCAACCCCGCGCAGGAGATCATTGACAACTGCGAGTTCTTCCACGACAACCACGATGTAAAAGTGCTGTATGACACCTTCTGGGGTATGGTGAAAAACGCCAGATAATGGTAAACTCCATGTAGGACAATCCTGCATGGAGTTTTTCTATGCCAAAAAACGTAAGGGGGACGTGAAGATGACAATTCTGGTCACAGGGGGCGCGGGCTATATCGGTTCCCATACCTGCCTGGAGCTGCTGGACGCGGGCTATGAGGTGGTGGTCGTGGACAACCTGCGCAACAGCGACGCGGAAAGCCTGAACCGGGTCATACAGTTAACCGGCAAGCCCATCACCTTTTACCAGTTTGACGCGCGGGATGAGGCAAAGCTGGACGAGGTGTTTTCAAAGCACAAGATCTCCTGCGTCATCCACTTCGCGGGCTTAAAAGCGGTGGGCGAATCCGTCAGCATCCCCCTCACCTATTACCACAACAACCTGGTGAGCACAATGGCCCTTTGCGCTGTGATGAAAAAGCACAATGTCAACAACTTTATCTTTTCCTCCTCTGCCACTGTGTACGCGCAGGATAATGAAATGCCGCTCAATGAAGAGGGGCACCTGGGCTGCACCAACCCCTATGGCTGGACAAAGTTCATGTGCGAGCAGATCTTAAAGGACATCGCGGTGGCGGAACCGGCGTTCTCGGTGGTGCTGCTGCGCTATTTCAACCCCATCGGCGCGCACCCCAGCGGCATGATCGGGGAGGACCCGGCCGGCATCCCCAACAACCTGCTGCCCTATATCACGCAAACAGCGCTGGGCCGGCTTAAGAGGCTGACGGTGCACGGGGATGATTATGACACCCAGGACGGCACCGGCGTGCGCGACTATATCCATGTGGTGGACCTGGCTAAAGGGCACTTAAAGGCAGTGGAATACGCGCGCAAGCACCAGGGCTGCGAGGCGGTCAACCTGGGCACGGGCGTAGGTTACAGCGTGCTTCAAATCCTGCACGCCTTTGAAACAGAAAACGATGTGAAGGTGCCCTATGTGATCGGCCCGCGCCGCCCGGGCGACATCGCAACCGTGTACGCCGACCCGCAAAAGGCCAAGGACATGCTGGGCTGGGAAGCTGAGCTGGGCATCAAGGACATGGTCCGCGACGCGTGGAACTGGCAGCAAAAAAATCCGACCGGTTACAAAAAATAAACCTGATTTATCTAATACTAAACTCATTCATTAACGCTTTGATGAACCGGTCT
>CAYFUH010000053.1:0-7746 GCA_964346355.1 uncultured Christensenella sp.
GTGCCGAAGTACCGGCGGATTATTTCCAGACGATGATCTTTGACTGATCCAGCAATGATTGCAATTGAAAAAAGCGCCAACCCGGCGCTTTTATCATGTGGTTGAGTATTCGCTTACATCGCTTCCCCGAAGCTGTTCACAGCATGATGCTGGTTGATCTGCTCCGCCGCGCGGGCCGCTTCCTCAATGTCCTCCTGGTCCTTTTTGCGGTCCTTTTCGGTCACAATGCGGTAGCAGTAGCCCATCAGGAGGCTTGCGAAGAAGGCAAGCCAGAAGAAGGCGTTGAAGACAATCATCAGGATCACGGCTGCGGTGACGGGGATTTCCAGGATTTTCTTGTCGCCCTTGCGCATAAGCACCTGGTTTTCATTGCCCAGTTTCACCATCTTCGTCAGCCAGTTGACCAGCCGCTTAAGCAGGGTCTCGCCCTTTTTGATGTACTCCATCTTCTTCTCTTCCTTCTCTTCCTTTTCTTCCTTGCGCCTGTCCTGTGCGGCTTCAGGCACGCTCTTCTTGCTGTAGTTTTTCTCAGCAGCCGGGCCGTTTTTGATGGCGCCCTCGCGCTCCAGGATAATCATCGCCTCCATCAGGTCCCAGTTGGTGCGCTCCAGCACTTCCTTGGCCGCTTCGTAGCTGATGCCGGCCTTCAGTCTTAATGTTTCTGCCAGGTTGAATTTTTCCATGGTGTCCGTCCTTTCTTTTCTCAGGTAACCTTGCGTTCATGTCAAAGATACAACGGCACCATGAATACACCCTGTAGATCGTATTAAAGCCAGATTAAAACCGGGTTGAAAAACCCTCATCACAGCGAGTATGATGGTTTTGATTGCCAAAACAGCGCATTATACTAAAATTCATGCTGCAATTTGCGATATGAATTTTAGGATTAGTCTTCCTTTGGCGTGGTTTCCCTGGTTTCTTCCGCCGCGTCGGCGTCTTTTGTCTCTTCTTCTGTTTCCTGTTTTGGAGCAATTTCTGTGATGATGTTTTCTGCCGCATCCTGCGCGGCCGCGCCATCCTCCTGGCTGTCTATCACCTCATCCTCCAGGTCCTCCGGGGTGATATCGGCTGGCAGCAGGTCCTCCGCCGTGGTGGGCTCCTTGGGCGCGTGCTCCTTCTGCTCCTCATCCACACGCTGGCCGATGGTGACAGGGATGTCCATACCAAAGGCGCCGGAGGGCATCATAAACACGGTGCCGCCGCCCTCGCCGCCCAACTCCAGCTGCTCATACAGGTGCGCAGCAATGGCTTCACTCACGCGGGTATCGGTAAGCCAGAAGATGATTTCCTTCTCCTTTTGGATGTCCATGCTAAACAAGCGCATGTCGCTCATGCCGGAGCCGCGTCCGTGCAGGATGGTGGCGCCGCCCGCGCCCGCTTCCCGCGCCACTTCCACCGCGCGCTGGGCCAAGCCGCGGTTGATGATGGCGACCACGCAATCATACATCTCAATTCTGCCATCGGGCAGGGGTGGTTTGGGCAGCATGTGCTTCGCCTCCTCCTTGGGGTGGGCCGCCTCCTTGTGGCGGAAGATGGCGCCCACAATCATCAGGGACAAAACCGGCGCCATGGCCACCATGGCGATGACCCCAAAGGCGTCCACCAGCACGTTGGCGCCGGGCACCATGTGGGCAGCGCCCTGGGCAAAGGCCAGCACAAAGGTGGCGGTCATGGGGCCGGAGGCGACGCCGCCCGCGTCATAGGCAATGCCCACAAACACGGGATCCGCCCGGAAGGACAGCAACACCGCAATCCCAAACCCGGGCAGCAAAAAGTGCCATAATTTTAAGGCGGGAATCATGATGCGCAGCATGGACAGCATCACCGCCAGCGCTACGCCGATGGACAGCGTCATCTTGATGATGCGCCCGGGGATGCGCCCGCCGGTGGTCTGCTCAATCTGCTGGCCCAGCACGATGACGGCGGGCTCCACCAGGACGACGATCATCCCGATGAAAAAGCCCGTGACCGGCAGCAGCCAGGAGGAGTGCGCGGCGATGGCCCGGCCGATGAGCTGCCCCATGTCCAAAAAGCCGGAATAGACGCCGGCCAAAAACAGGGTGAGCCCCAGCAGGGTATAAATCAGGCCCTTGACGATGCGGGCAACCTCGCGCCGCGGCACCTTGAAATGCAGGAAGTTGAGCAGGAAGAAGAACGCGGTCAGCGGCAGGAGGGCTGTGAAGGAGCCGATCAGCTCATTGGGCAGGTGATGCAGCAGGGGGCCAAAAACGCCGCCCTGCTGCACGGCGAACGCCACGGCCTCGCCCTGGATTTTGGACTGGCCGGTGAATATGCTCATAAGCATCAGGGCGTACATGGGCCCCGCGCTCATCACGCCAACCAGGCCAAAGGCGTCCTCCTCGCCTTTGTCGCCGCCCTTGATACGGGACAGGCCGGCTGAGAGGGCCAGGATGAAGGGGGTGGTCAGCGCGCCGGTGGTGGCGCCGGAGGAATCAAAGGAAATGGCCAAAAATTCCTCCGACACAAACAGGCTTAAGACAAAAATACCAAAATAAGCCATCCCCATAAACAGGGGGAAGGAGCGCCCGCGCAGCAGGCGGAAGGTGCCAAACATGATCAGCATGCCCACCCCAGCGGAGACCAGGTAGACCATGGTGTGCGCGTTGATGCCGCCGCCGGAGGCGTCCTGCACCTGCTTGCCCAAAATCAGCAAATCCGGCTCAGCCACGGTGACCAAAAAGCCCAGCAAAAAGGCGATGCCCGCCACCTTCAGGCGCGTTTTGGAGGTCGCTATCTCCACCGCCATGTGGTCGCCGATGGGGTTCATGCCCAGGTCCACGCCCAGCAGGAAGATGGCCAGGCCGATGAGCAGCAGCACGGAGCCGATCAAAAACCGCAGGATGACGGTGCTGTCGGGCCGGACGATGGCAAAGGCCAAAAACAGCACCAGCGCGATGATGGGCAAGAGGGAGCGGGATACCTCGCTCACTTTCTGGCGCAGCAGGCTCATTGGTCCACCGCCTTCTTGTGCGCGCGCTCCTCATACAACCCCAGGGTGCGGGTGACAGGCAGGGAAAAGATGATGCCAGCGCCCTTGCGCTCAAGCCGCATGCCCTCATAAATGGCGTGGCGGATGCGCCGCGCGGAAGCCCTGGGGGTGACAATCATCACCATGTCCTTTTGCGGCTCAATCACCAGCGGGAAATAAAAATCCTGCGGCACGCCCGCCCCGTGGGCGGACACAATGGTGCCGCCGCGGGCGCCGGCCTCGCGCGCCACCTTCATGCACTCGCTGCCCAGGCCTTTTTCCAGCACCGTCATCAGGCAGACAAAGGGCGCGTTCTCCGCCCGGTTCTTGGCTTCCTGGTGCACGCCTTCCTCAGGCGTGTACTGCACATAGGGGACAGAGAAGGCAATGCCCTTGTAGCGCTTGTGCAGCTGGAACTCCTGCTTGAGCATCCTGTACACATCCTCATGCGCGCTGCCGGGCACCGCGATGAGCAGCACTTCCTTTTGCGTCTGGTTGATACCAAAGAAGTCCAGGATGGGCGAGGGCATGGTGCCTTCCCCCAAAAAGATGGTGCCGCGCTTGGCGCCCACCTGCCGCGCGCGGTTGAGCAGCTTGTTGGCCTTGCCGCGGTCAACAACAATATAAATAGCGGAGCCTGAGGTCATGACAGATCCTTTCGTGATCAGAAACAGTGTATTGTGCGGTATTGCCGCGATTCATCGGGTGTTTCCTGTGTATTTTACCATATGCAAGTAGCTGTGACAACGCAAAATCCCAGGGCAGGTGATTGCCCCGGGATTCTTGTGCGTTACCTTTGTTTGTCTTAGTTCTTCATCAGGCTTTCGGCCATCTCCACCACGTTGTCCACCGTGAAGCCGTACTCCTTGAAAATGGTGCCCGCGGGCGCGGAAGCGCCGAAGCGGTCAATGCCCAGCACCTTGCCGTCCAAGCCAACAAAGCGGTACCAGGGCTGGGTGGCGCCGGCTTCCACCGCCAGCCGCCTGCGCAAGGCGGGCGGCAGCACACGGTCGCGGTAGGACTGGGGCTGTTTTAAGAACAGTTCCATCGACGGCATGGAGACGACAGCAGCCTCAATGCCTTTGTCCTTCAAGACTGCCTGCGCGTCTGTCAGCAAGCCCATCTCGCTGCCGGAGCCCATCAGGATGAGGTCCGCGTCCGCGATGCCGGCGGGGGAGAGGACATAGCCGCCCTGGGGCAGCTGGCCGCGGGTCTCATCAAACTGGGTCAGGTTCTGCCGGGTCAACACCAGGGCTGTGGGGCCGGTTGTGGTCAAAGCCAGCAGCCAGGCGTCCGCCGTCTCGTTGGCGTCACAGGGGCGCACCACCCGCAAATCGGGCGTGGCGCGCAGGGCAGCTAAGTGCTCAATGGGCTGGTGGGTGGCGCCGTCCTCGCCCACACCGATGGAGTCATGGGTCAGCACATAGATGACATCCGTCTGCATGATGGCGGACAGGCGCATGGCTGCCTTCATGTAATCGGTAAACACAAAGAAGGTGGCGCAGTACACCTTCAGCCCGCCGTGCAGCGCTATGCCGTTGCAGATGGCAGCCATCGCGTGCTCACGCACGCCAAAGCGCAGGTTGCGGCCTTGGCGGTTGTCGGCAGAGTAATCGCCGGCGCCCTCAAGATAGCTCTTGTTGGAGGGGGCCAGGTCGGCCGATCCGCCCACCAGGTTGGGCACCAATTTGGCCAGTTTGTTCAGCATATTGCCGGAGCTGCTGCGCGTGGCCTCCGCCTTTTCCTGATGGGGCAGCAAGTCCGCGTCCGCCAGCAGGCGCTCCATGGTCACGTCGCTGTGCCAGGTGTCCCATTCCGCTGCCAATTCAGGGAACTGCCTGCGGTAGTCCTCAAACATGGCCTGCCATTCCTGGCGCGCTTTGACACCATGGGACAGGCAGTCGGATACATGCTGATACACATCCTCATCCACATGGAAGGCCTCACCTGTCATGCCCAGCGCCGTCTTGGCCTGGGCCAGGTTGTCCTCGCCCAAAGGCTCGCCGTGGGCGCTGGCCTTGCCCTGCTTGGCCGCGCTGCCGAAGCCGATGAAGGTGGGGCAGATAATCAGAACGGGCTTGTCCGCGTCCTTGGTTTGCTCAAGTGCAGCCAGCACCTGGTTTGCATCGTTGCCGTCCTGCACGCGAACAACCTCCCAGCCATAGGCTAAAAAGCGCGCGCCCACATCCTCGCGGAAGGCCAGGTCGGTGTCACCCTCGATGCTGATCTCGTTATCGTCATACAGCACGCGCAGCTTGTTCAGCCGCAGGGTGCCGGCTAAGGAGGCGGCTTCGGAGCTGATGCCCTCCATCATGCAGCCGTCGCCCGCGAACACATAGGTTTTGTGGTCCACCAGGGGGAAGCCCTCCTGATTGAAGCGGGCGGCCAGCATGGTCTCGGCAATGGCCAGGCCCACCGCGTTGGCAAAGCCCTGGCCCAAGGGCCCGGTGGTGGTTTCCACGCCAGGGGTCAAGCCGTGCTCGGGGTGGCCCGGGGTCTTTGACTGCCACTGGCGGAAGCGCTTGATCTCCTCCATCGGCATGTCATAACCCGCTACGTGCAGCAGGGAGTAGATGAGGGCGCTGGCATGCCCGTTGCTGAGTACAAAGCGGTCCCGGTTGTGCCAGGCGGGGTCCTTCGGGTCATGGCGCATGGTTTTAAGCCAGGCCGCGTAGGCCATGGGCGCCATGCCCATGGGCGCGCCCGGGTGGCCGCTGTTGGCCTTTTGCACCATCTCCGCGGAGAGGATGCGCAATGTATTGATGGTTTTGTTCTGGATGTTCATACCAATTGTCCTCCTGATGGTCTTTGTGAGCCCTGTTTGCGGGCGGTATTGCGTTTAACGGTGTAATTATACCATAAACAGGGCGTAAAATGGAGTGATCCGGCCGCTGTTTGTATTCTGATACGCAAAAGGGACCGTGCGGCCCCCTTTGTATCAATCAAACTTGATCTTACTTAATTTTGCTCTTGTCCAGCCCGTCTAAGTAGGTTTCCAGCTGCGGGGTAATCTGGGCGATGGCGCCGTCCTCAAAGGGGCTTGCCAGACCTGCTGCCGGCACCAGCTCCTTAAAGGGCACCCGGCCGGACTGCAGGCACAGGGTGAGGTAGGAGTCCCAGGCCGCGTCCTTGTCCTTCTTGGTCCAGGTGAAGTACTGCAGCGCCACCACCTGCGCCAAGGTGTAATCCAGGTAGTAAAAGGGCGCGAAGTAGATATGCCCCTGACGCTGCCAGCGGCCGCCCTGCTCCAGGTAGTCCAGGCCGTCATAGTTGATGTGCGGCAGGTATTTCTTCTCAATCTGGCGGTATTGATGGCGGCGCTCCTGCGGCGTGGCTTCGGGGTGCTCATACACCCACTCCTGGAACTCATCCACACTGGCGCCATAGGGCAGGAACTTCAGGGCGCTGGTCACGTGCTGGTAGTAGTATTTCTCGGTGTCTTTGCCAAAGAATCCTTCCATCCAGGGATGGGTGAAGAACTCCATGCTCATGCTGTGGATCTCCGCCACCTCGGAGGTGTACTCGGCGATGTCCATCAGTTCCACATCCCGCTGCAAATAGCCCTGGAAGGCGTGGCCGGCCTCGTGCGTCAACACGTCCACATCTCCGGAGGTGCCGTTGAAGTTGCTGAAGATAAAGGGCGCCTTGTAATCGGGCAGGAAGGTCATGTAGCCGCCGGCGGACTTGCCCGGCTTGGTGGTGAGGTCCATCAGCTGCTGGCCCACCATCACCTGGAAAAACTCATCCGTCTGGGGGGAGAGCTCACGGTACATGAAGCTGGCGTGCTTCACCAGCACATCCTCCCCGCCCACGGGCTTGGGGTTGCCGGTGAGGAAATCCAGCGCGAAATCGTAGTTTTTCATCTCCTCAAAGGGCAGGCCGATGCGCTGCGCCTGCTCTTTGTACAATTTTTGCGTCAGCGGCACCACGCTGTCCACAATCTGTTTGCGGTAGTTCTGCGCGTCCGCAGGCGTCCAGTCGGTGCGGCCCATGCGCGCGTAAGCGACGGGGATGAAGTTGTCATAGCCCAATTTTTTGCCGATGCCGTGGCGCAGGGCAACCAGCTTGTCATAAATGGTGTCCAGCTGCTCCTGATGCTGCGCGAACCAGCCCCAAACCGCCTGGTTGGCAGCCTTGCGCACCTCGCGGTCGGTGGACTCGTTGTAGGGGCCCATCTGGGACAGGTTCAAGGTCTTGCCGTCAAACTCAATCTGCGCGGAGGCAATCAGCCGGTCGTAGTCGGACACCAGCTTGTTCTCGGCAATCAAATCCTCCAGAATCTCGGGCTTGAAGGTTTTAAGCTGCAGCTCCAACTTCTCCAGCAGGTGCTTGCCGTACTTCTTGGCTACCTGCTCGCGGTAGGGGGAATTGAGGATGATGCGCGCGGCCAGGTTGGACAGCTCCTGAAAGCGGGGGCCGTTTTCGTTCCACACCTCGTCCTCGGCGATGTAAAACGCATCCCGGGTGTCGATGGAGTGGCGGATCTGCGCCAGGGTTCCCTGCGTGGCCAGCCTGCGGCTCTGCTTGTCCATCGCAATCAGCTTGTCAAAAAAGGTCTCTTCATCCTGTGCGTTTTGCAGCTGGTCCAGCAGCTGCCGCATGCTCTCAATCTCTTTGTCAAAATCCGGGCGTTCATACACCATGTCCTGAAAACTTGTCATGTTGCCTCCTTGGGTGTTTTTTATCATATCTCAACCAATAGAGTATACCCGGTTTTCCTTATGAAATTCAAGAAAGCTGTGGGGGTGACGCCTTGA
>CAYFUH010000054.1:0-7650 GCA_964346355.1 uncultured Christensenella sp.
GCCGCGGCGCACCACTTCCGGCGTGATGGTGCGGGTTACCCGCAGGTCCACCTTCTCGCCGGTAAATTTGATCTGCGCGGTGGCGGGCAGGTTTTTCTCAATCAGGTTGCCGCTGGCGTCCTGGGTGCTGTAGCGCAGGGTGTAAACCAGCTTTTCTTCATCCAGTTGGCTCTGCTTGACCTCATACTGGCCAGACCACAGGAAGTTTTCGCCTGAGGGCAGGCTCATCAGGCTGCCGCCGTCAGAAAACGCGGTGACCAGTTTGCCGTCCGGGTCGTACAGGGACATTGGGGTGTTCAAATCCGTCGTGCCAGCGTTTGAAATACGCGCGGACACGGTGACTGTGCCAGGCTTGGTCAGGCTGCCGGGCTCCACGCTTAAGGTGAAGGTCAGCCCATCGTCCGCTGCCTGGGCAAACGCGGACAGCCCCGGTGTCAGCATAGAAAGAATCAGCAAACTGATCAATAAAAAACGGTGTAGCGGGATCTTGTGTGGTTTCATCACACCCGTCCTCCTTCCGGCACGCACACAGCGCGCTTTGGCTGGAATGTCTAGTCTGATATATTTTACTGCACAGGCTATAAAGTGTCAAGCAACACAAGGATAAACAGCGTTTTTCACCCCTGCGTGTGCGCGATTTCAAACTTTGAACCAAGCAATGCACTGTGATATAATTGCGCTGTACCATTAAAAGGGGGAAGGCTTATCAGCAGATTGTTCAAGGGACAGCCCAATTTTGGGCCCCCAATGCCAGAGGAAGAGGTAAAGGGCAAGCGCTCGCGCCTGTTTAAAAAGCGCACGCGCAAACCCAGTTTCGTGCTGGCGGTTATTCTCAATTGTTTCCGCTTGATGGCGCTTTTGATTGTCATCATCGGTTTATCGGGCATCGGTGCGGTGGCTGGCATTGCCAAAACCTATGTGGATACTGCACCCGTGCTGGACATTACCAAAATTGACGACCAGGCGCAGACCTCGTTTTTTTATGACCGGGACAACAACTTAATCACCGATTATAAGGGCACGGAAAACCGCATCATGGTGTCCATCAACACCATGCCGCATAGGCTGCGGGATGCCTTTGTCGCGGCGGAGGATGTGCGCTTTTACACCCACAGCGGCGTGGATGTCAAGCGCATCATCGGTGCGTTTGTCACCAACTTCATCTCCGGCTCCCAGCAGGGCGGTTCCACCATCACCCAGCAGCTGATCAAGAACACCCTGCTTTCCAACGAGCAAAGCTATAAACGGAAGATCCAGGAGGCCTACCTGGCCATGCAGCTGGAGGCCAGCTACACCAAGGAGGAAATCCTGGAGTCCTACCTCAACACCATCTACCTGGGCGAGAACTACTACGGTGTCAAGGTGGCCGCGATGGGCTATTTTGGCAAGGAGTTAAACGAGCTCACCCTGCGTGAGTGCGCCATGTTGGCGGGCCTTACCACCAACCCCTACTACTATAATGCCAGACGCAACCTGTATACGCGTACCTCCGACGCCATCGACTACGTCGCGCGCACCAACAACCGCACGGATTATGTGCTGCGTGTAATGTACGAAAACCAGATGATTACGCAAAAGGACTTCACCGACGCGCAAAACCCGGCCACCGCCAATGTTTTGCGGGAGGATCCGGAATCCAGGGAGCTGTATCCCTATGTTCACTACCTGGAGTACGCCGTGCGCGACACCGTGCAGGTTCTTTTAAAGATGAAAAACCTGGAAAATAC
The DNA here is from genome assembly GCA_964346355.1 of uncultured Christensenella sp. Classification (GTDB taxonomy): domain Bacteria; phylum Bacillota; class Clostridia; order Christensenellales; family Aristaeellaceae; genus UBA6115. Next base: position 1,728 of record CAYFUH010000054.1, read on the forward strand.
CTCCCAAAACCGCGCCAGGATGGAGCAGGAGCTGCGCACAGGTGGGTACAAGATTTACCTGGCGCTGGACACCAGCATGCAAACCACGCTGGAGGACACGCTGTACAACTATAAGGATTACCCCAAACTGCGTGATCCGGGCACCGAAACCTTCCGCTCCCGCAACGCGGATGGCACTTTTACCGACATCATCCAGCCCCAGGCAGCGGCTGCCATCATCGATTATCGCACGGGGGAACTCAAGGCCATTGTCGGCAGCAGGACCCAGCCCACCACCCGCAAAACCTTGAACCGCGCGGTGGACATGAACATGCCGGTCGGCTCCGCCATCAAGCCCATTGGCGTGTACGCCCCGGCCATTGACATGGGTGCGGGCGCCGGCTCCATCGCCTACAACATGCCCCTGCCCATTCCCGGCTGGAAGGGCAATGACGGTAACGACACCTGGCCCAAGAACTACGGCGGCAGCAACTACCGGGGGCCAGAGACCTTCCGCACCGCGGTTGTGCAGTCGGACAACACCGCCGCGGCCCAGGTCCTGATGAACTACGTGGGTGTTGAGCGCTCGGTGGACTATCTTCGCCGCCTGGGCATCGCAGACAGCCACATCAACCCAACGCCCTTTGGTGTGTCATTGGGCTCCTCCGGCATCACACCCTTTGAGATGGCGGTCGCCTTTGGCGTCTTGGCCAATGGCGGGGTGTACCAGCAGCCCATCAGCATCCTGGGCATTGTGGACCACAACGACAAGGTCATCTACGACGCCCACGCCAGCCAGGAGCGCCGCCAGGTGTTCAAACCCTCCACAGCCTGGCTGATGGTGGACATGATGAAGGAAGTGGTTTCCCGCGGGACGGGCCGCGCCGCACGCATTTCCGGGCAGACGGTGGCGGGCAAAACGGGCACCAACTCCGATCAAAAGGGCGTGTTTTTCGCCGGGATGACGGGCTGGTACTCCGGCGCTGTGTGGATTGGGCACGACAACTACAAGGCCCTCTCCAGCCGCACCACGGGCGGCAATTCCGCCGCCAAACTGTGGCAGACCTTTATGGAGCGCATCCACAAGCAGAAGAACCTGGACAACAAGGACATCATGCAGGGCGGCGGGGAAAGCTACGGCCTGGTCAAGGTCACCACCTGCGGCGTATCCGGACAGGTGGCGACAGATGCCTGCCGCCACGACGCCATGGGCTACAAGACGGTGACAGACTACTTCCCGCAGGATGCTGTACCGCAGGTGCAGTGCCAGATGCATCACCAGATGACAGTCTGCTCCGCCAGCAACCAGATTGCAGGCCCCTACTGCCCGCAGGAGTTGCTGTCCACACGCGGGGTGATAGTGCTGCCGCTGGGCCATCCGCTGGAGATCTTCGCCGGCTCCCGCTATTCCAATGTGCTGTCCGACTACCTGGGCAATTACGCCACCATCCGCTTCACCAACAACCAAAACGCCAACGCGGCGCTGCTCTCCGCGCAGACCTGCCCTATCCACCAACAACCTGGGGATGCCCAGCAGAACCTGCTTACCAACACGCTGCTGCCAGACGCGCAAAACCTGATTGTCCAAGCCTCCAACCTCTTAGCTGGCCTGCAGGCAGGCAGTACGCAGTATGAGTATTTGCTCAACGCCATCAACAACCTCAACGCGGTCATTGGCAGCAACCCGGGCTTGGAAGCCCTGGCTGGCGCCATGGGGCAATTGACCCAGGCCATGGCGGCGATTCAGTAGCGCATTACTTCTTCAATTCGCAGTGTGTTTGCCTTTTTCGGCAAACCATGGCACCCTTTATTTGCTGCTCCTATAACAGGAGCAGCACATCATTGTATAAAAGCAGGTAGGTATGAGTCGATTTAAACGTGTCTTTATCGGTGACAAAGCCTTTTATAAGGGCGTTCTCGCCATCATGATCCCGGTGATTATCCAAAACAGCGTGACCAACCTGGTCAATTTACTGGATAACGTCATGGTTGGCCAACTGGGCACGGGGCAGATGTCGGGCGTGGCCATCGCCAACCAGTTGATCTTCGTGTTCAACCTGTGCATCTTTGGCGGCCTGTCCGGCCCCGGCATCTTTGGCGCGCAGTTTTACGGCGCGGGGGATATGGAAGGCCTTCGCAACACCTTCCGCATCAAGGTGTGGATTTCTGTCACCTTGTCGATTCTGGCCATCATTGTGCTGATCATCTGGCAAAACCCGCTTATTCTGCTTTTCTTGCAGGGGGAGGGCAGCCCCGTTGTGGCGCAGGAGATGCTGGCCTACGCGCGGGAGTACCTCTGGTATATGCTGCCGGGCTTGTTGCCCTTTGGCATGGCCATGAGCTATGGCACCACCATCCGCGAAACAGGCGACAGCATGCTGCCCATGAAGGCGGGCATCGCCGCCGTCTTAACCAATCTGCTGGGCAACTGGCTGCTGATCTTTGGCAACCTGGGCTTCCCGGCCTGGGGTGTAAAGGGCGCTGCCATTGCCACGGTCATCTCCCGCTTTGTGGACATGGGCATCCTGGTGTACGCCGCGCACAGGGCGGAGCGGTTCTCCTTTTTCCGCAAGATCTACCACACCATGCGCATCCCGCGCAAACTGCTAAATACCGTCTTTAAAAAGAGTTTTCCGCTGCTCATCAACGAGCTGCTCTGGGCCCTTGGCATGGTCGCGCTGACGCAGACCTACTCTGTGCGCGGCCTGTTGGTGCTGGCGGCGCTGAACATCTCCTCCACCGTGACCAACCTGTTCAATGTCTTCTTCTATGGTGTGGGCACCGCGGTCGCGGTGCTGGTGGGCCATTCCCTGGGCTCCGGCAACCTCAAAAAGGCGCGAGCGGATGCCTGGAAACTGACCTTCCTGGGTTTCGTGATGTGTATTGGCATCGGTGGCATCTTGGCGGCGCTCTCGCCCCTGTTCCCACAGTTTTATCAGGTGGAGCAGGCTTCCCGCGATATGGCGGTGCTGTTCATCCTCATCAGTGCGGCGCTCATGCCTTTCCACGCCATCGCGCACAGCTCCTACTTCACGCTGCGCTCCGGCGGCTCCACATTGATCACGTTCCTGTTTGACAGCGCCTTCACCTGGGTGCTGCTCATTCCCTTTACCAGGGCATTGGCCTTTATGACAGATATCCCGATTGTGTCCTTATACCTGCTTTCCCAGGCCACGGTCATCATCAAATGTCTGATTGGCCTTTTGCTGATGTACTCCGGCCGCTGGCAAAAAAACATCGTTCAAACGGCGGATGCTTGAAGGATGCTTCAAGTGATGGTATGATTGAAAACAACAAACATAAAACAGGAGGATTTCCATGCTGAACTTTGATATGTACATGCCCGCGCGCATCGTGTTTGGCCGTGAAACAGAAAAGAAAATCGGCGAACTCATCAAGCCCCACACCAAAAAAGTGCTGCTGCACTACGGCGGCGGCAGCATCAAGCGGACTGGCCTGTATGACACCGTTGTGAAGTCGCTTTTAGACAACAAGATTGACTTTGTGGAACTGGGCGGTGTTGTGCCCAACCCGCGGCTCTCCCTGGTGCATGAGGGCATCAAGCTGTGCCGTGAAGAAAACGTGGACCTCATCCTGGCAGTCGGCGGCGGCAGCGCGATTGACTCCGCCAAGGCCATCGCGATGGGCGTTCACTATGACGGCGATGTGTGGGACATGTACGACAAGGGCTTGCCGATCAAAAAGGCGCTGCCTGTCGCCATCATCCTGACCATCCCGGCTGCCGGCAGTGAATCCAGCGGCGATACAGTCATCTCCAACGAGGAAACCGGCCGCAAGTATGGCTATGGCAGCCCGCACCTGCGCCCGCTCATTAGCGTGATGAACCCGGAATTGTTCTTCACCCTGCCCAAAAACCAGATTGCCAACGGCGTCGCGGATATGATGAGTCATATCTTCGAGCGCTATTTCACCAACACCACCAATGTGGACCTCACCGACGGCCTGTGCGAGACAACGCTGCGCACCATCATCTCCAACGCACCCAAACTGCTTGAAAATCCGGAAGATTACAACGCCTGGGCGGAGATTGGCTTTGCCGGCACCGTCGCGCACAATGGCATGCTGGGCATGGGGCGTGAGCAGGATTGGGCCTGCCACAACATGGAGCACGAGCTCTCCGCCGCCTATGACGTCGCCCACGGCGCGGGCCTGGCGGTGTTAACCCCTGCCTGGATGAAATATGTCTACAAAGAAAATATCGACATGTTCGCGCAGTTCGCGCTCAACGTGATGGGGGTGTCCAAGGGCCTGCGTGACAAGGAAGCCCTGGTGAAAGAAGGCATCGCCCGCCTGCAGGAATTCTACCGCCGCATGGGCCTGCCGCAGACCATGGCGGAGCTGGGCATTGATGACAGCCGCCTGGAAGAAATGGCGCAGAAATGCACCGGTTCCTTCTATGGGCAGGAGAATAAAATCGGCGGCCTGAAGAAACTGGATTGGCAGGACGTCTTAAAGATCTACAAGTTGGCTCAATAAACCATGAAACCATTTTCCCAGATGAATCTGGCGGAGTTGATAAGTCCGCAGGGGCATGATTGCTCCTGCGGGCGTCATCATCACGCAGGTGCGCGTTACATCAAGATTGGCAGCAATGCCCTGGATGCCTTGCCTGGCTTCATGAAGGAGCTGGGGGTCAGGCGTCCTTTTATCATCGCCGATCAAAACACCTACAAGGCGGCCTGGTATTTCTTGGAAGCAGTGCTCAATGAAGCGGGCATCGCCTATTCCATCTATGTGTTTCATAAAGAGCATGTGGCGCCGGATGAGGCCGCCTTGGGCAGCCTGGTGATGGCCTTTGACCCCGCCTGTGACAGCGTGCTGGCGCTGGGGTCCGGGGTGCTCAATGATTTGGCGAAGGTCTTCGCGCACGCGCTGCGCCTGCCCAGCATGGTGGTTGCGACCGCGCCCTCCATGGATGGCTACGCGTCTGACAACGCATCCATGATCCGCGACAGTGTCAAGGTGTCGCTGTACAACGCCTGCCCGCAGGTGATCATCGCCGACACGCGCATCCTGCGTGACGCGCCCCTGCGCATGCTGCAGGCAGGCCTGGGGGATATGCTGGCCAAATACGTGTCCATCTGTGAATGGCGCGTCTCGAGCCTCGTGACGGGGGAGTACTACTGCGAGAACATCGCCGGCCTGGTGCGCGCCTCCCTCAAGCGCATTGTGGATTCCGTTGATGGGTTAAAAAACCGCGACATCCAGGCGATCGAAAACGTCACAGAGGGGCTGATTCTCTCCGGCATCGCCATGGCTTTTGCGCAGATTTCCCGCCCTGCCTCCGGGCTTGAACATTATTTCTCCCACCTCTTTGAGATGATGGCGCTTAAGCGTAAACTGCCTGTGGAATTGCACGGCATCCAGGTGGGCATTGGGACGCTGCTCACCGTTGCCATCTGGGAGCGCATTTTACGCTTTACGCCCAGCAGGAAGCAGGCGGAGGCGTTCATGGCCTCTTTTCATGAAGCCACATGGGTCCAGATGCTGCATGATATCTTTGGTGACACAGCAAAGCGCATTCAGCAAGCCGCGATAAAGGAAGGCAAGAACGATCCTGCCCGCCACGCAAAGCGTCTGGAAAACACGCTGACGCACTGGGCGGAAATCATCAAAATCGCGCAGGAGGAATTGCCAACGCTTACTAAGTTGGAACAAATCATGCGTATGATGGAGATGCCCATGTCCCCGCAGGATATTGGCTTTTCGGCTGAGGATACACAACAGGCTCTGCTGGGCTCCCGGGAAATCCGCGATAAATACCTGACCAGTTCCCTCCTGTGGGATTTAGGTGTGCTGTACACGCAGGACTGGCTCTGATCAAGCAAATCAAAAACCGGGCACTCACATGAGTACCCGGTTTTTTGCTGGTGGAGCATAGCGGATTCGAACCGCTGACCTCTACAATGCGAATGTAGCGCGC
>CAYFUH010000055.1:0-7523 GCA_964346355.1 uncultured Christensenella sp.
GGGAGGAGCCCGCCGTTTACCCCTGCCGGTTTGACCAGAAGCCGCCCTATCAGGTGCAGTCCACGCCTGATTTGAGCGAGGCGGATTTTGAGGTGTTGCAAACAGCGGAGATTGCGCTGGACAAGCTGTACAACTCCGGCCGCTTCGCATCCACCCTGGACTATTTGACCACTGATGGCGGATTTGAACCCTTTGACCTCTTCCTGAGGCTGGGCACAGCCATCAAAGCGGCAAAGCCAGACGGCAGTCTGCCCCTGGATGACCTCATTAACCTGGTGTATGACTGCCTGCTTGGGCTGGTGCCAATTCAGGCTTCGCGCATCCGTGATCTGATGGTGTATGACCGCATCGCCTCCACCAAAACCACGGTATTGCCCAGCAGGCTCAAGCAAAAGGACGCGCGCTTTCATGCCATGAAGCGCGCGCTGGCTGGGCGCTTCCCGCGGCCGGACGGCGCTGCGCGCGCCATCGGCTTTTTGTACGCCGGGGCGGAGGACCAGGTCATCTGGTGCGATTACCAGGATCAAAACCCGGTCACAGGGCTATATCCCGTTCAAAGCCTGCCGGTATCAGACATTCTCAATTAAAAAATGTTTCATCCCCGATCAAATGACCGGGGATGATTCATAACGCATAACGGTTGCTGTTTAGATTTCAGCCAGAATCCGCTTCGCGTTGGCGATGCTCACCGCGGAGGCGTAGCGGCATTCCTCCATGCCTTCAAACTCAATGGCTACATCACCTGTATAGCCCAACTCCTTCAAGGTTTTGATGGTGCCCCTCACATCCAGGTCGCCCTGGCCCAGGATGGCGCCGCGCAGGTAGGTGCCGCCCAGGCTCCTAAACCACGCGCCGTTTGGGTAGTTGGGCGCGGTGTCGCCGGGGTTGGTGGAGCGCACATAGAAATCCTTCAGGTGCACCATCTTGGCCTGCCTGCCCATCAGACGCACAAAGGCCAGCGGGTCCTCATCCACGCAGATGATGTTGCCGGTATCCATCAAAAGGCCGTAGTTGCCGGTCTTAACCCCGTTCATCACCCGCTGCACCCGGTCCATGCCGTTGACAAACAAGCCGTGGTTTTCAAGCATCGTCACCACACCGCGGGTCTTGCCGTGCTCGCTGATTTCGTTGACCGCGTCCAGTATGCCGGGCAGTTTCTGGTCAAAATTGGCGGTGGTGTTCTCCTGCAGGGGGCTGGCCCAAAAGCCGATGTCATGGCGCATGCGGTCCAAGCCCAATTCCGCCGCGATGTCCACCTCCTGCTTGATCCGGGCGATTTCCTTTTGCTGTTCCTCGCCCTCTCCCAGCAGGTTGCCGCCCACAGAGTAGTTGACCAGCGGGATGCCGGCATCCTTGGCGGCCTGTTTGGTGGCCTTGATCTTCTCCAGGTCCGTCTTGCCGTCCTGCGTGATGAAGGTGAAGCCGATTGGCACCAATTCAAACACATCCGCGCCGTTTTGGGCGGCCCAGTCAATCGCCTGATTGAGGGTGAACTCCCCGCTGCGCAGCGCGCCCACCAGGGAATAGGAACTTAAACCAATTCTCATCTACACAATCCTCCGCTTCATTATCAAAGTGGTTTAACCATTTGGTTCACATACTCACAGTAACTGAACGTAAGGCCGTTTTGCTCCTGTGTGGGGGAGCAGGAGACCAGCTCCCAGTTGGCCTTGTCATCCAGGTTGGGGAAGAAGCTGTCCGCCTGCGCGACTGCGTCAATCTTGGTGACGTAGGCCTTGTCACAGCAATCAATCAGCTCGTGGTACAGGCTGTCCCCGCCGATGAGCATCACGTCATCCGGGGGAATCTCCGCGATGTATGCTGCCAACTCCTGTGTGGAGTGCAGCACAACGGCGCCCTCTGCCTTGTATTCCCTGTTGCGGGTTAAGACGATGTTGACCCTGTCCTTCAGCGGCTTTTTGCCGGGGAGGGATTCCAGGGTGGCGCGGCCCATCACCAGGGTTTTGCCGCGGGTGACGCGCGCGAAATACTTTAAATCATCCGGCAGGTGGTACAGCATCCGGCCTTTGTTTCCAATGGCATAGTTCAAATCAACAGCGACAATGGCTTGCATTTATTTTACTCCGCGACCGGGATTTTGACCTTGAAGGGATGGAAAAGATAGCCCTCCAATTGGACATCATCTACGGTGAAATCATAAAAATTGGTCTTCTTTGGGTTGATGACAAGCCGGGGCGCCTGCAATGGTTCGCGTGCAATCAATTCCTCCACCAGCGGCACATGGCGGTCATAGATGTGCGCGTCCGCGATCACATGCACCAATTCCCCGGGGATGAGGCCGCTTGCCCGGGCAAACAAATGCACCAGCACCGCATACTGGCACACGTTCCAGTTGTTGGCCACCAGCATGTCCTGGGAGCGCTGGTTTAAAATGGCGTTGAGGGTCTTGCCCGACACATTGAAGGTCATCGAGTAGGCGCAGGGGTAAAGGGCCATTGCGTGCAGGTCCTGGTGCACAAAAATATTGGTCAGCATCCGCCGGGAGGCGGGGTTGTGTACAAGGTCATGCAGGATGCGGTCCACCTGGTCAAACTGGCCGTCCTGGTAATGGTGCTTTACGCCCAGCTGGTAACCGTAAGCCTTGCCGATCGAGCCGTTTTCATCCGCCCACTGGTCCCAGATGCGGCTGTTTAAGTCCTTCACGTTGCTGGATTTTTTTTGCCAGATCCAGAACAGCTCATCCACGCAGTTGGCAAGGCGGGTCTGCCGCAGGGTGAGGATGGGAAACTCCTCCCGCAAATCATAGCGGTTGATGATGCCAAAGGCCTTGACGGTGTGCGCCGGCGTGCCATCCTCCCATCTGGGGCGCACGGCCTGGTCACGGTCCCAGACGCCCTTGCTTAAAATGTGCTTGCAGTTGTCGATAAAGACGGTATCGGCGTAACTCATGGTGAATAACAGCCCTCCTGGCGTTCATGTGCTGCGCTTATTCTACCGCATCCGTCCAAAATTACAAGCAAACAAAGGGATGTTTATCCGCTGTCTCAAGCGGGCATCAGCGCTTTTGCGCCCTGCATGATCTGCGCGATAATCTGGGCGGCGGGCATGGTTTCCTTCACCAGGGCGGCTGCCTGGCCGGCCATGATGCAGCCGCTGACCATGTCACCCTCCTTCACCGCGCGCCAGAGCGCGCCGCTGCCGTGCTGCTCCAATTCCGCGTTGCTGATATGCGGGTTCATCTCCTGCTCGGCCAATTCCTGCATATAGCTGTTTTTCAGCGCCCGCATCTGGATGCCGCGGCGTTTTCCCGCCACCATGGTGTCCGTATCCCGTGCCCTGAGCACCTCGTCCTTGAAGCACTGGGGGATGCCGCACTCATCCGCCGCCAAAAAGCGGGTGCCAACCTGCGCGCCCGCTGCGCCCAGCATCAGCACCGCGGCCAGCCCGCGGCCATCTGCGATGCCGCCTGCCGCGATGACCGGCAAGTCCACCGCGTCCGCGATCTGCGGCACCAGGGTGAGGGTGGTCAATTCGCCCACATGTCCGCCGGCCTCATAGCCCTCGGCGATCACCGCGTTGGCGCCGTCACGCGCCACGCGCTTGGCCATGGCCACATTGGCCACGACCGGCACCACCTTGATGCCCACGTCCCGCCAGATGGGCATAAAACGGGTGGGCAGGCCCGCGCTGGTCGTGACAACGGCCACTTTTTCCTGCGCTGCAATCTGGGCTGCTTCCTGCGCTTGCGGGCTCATCAGCATGATGTTGACGCCAAAGGGCTTCTGGGTCAGTTCGCGGCAGGCGTGAATCTGCGCGCGCAATTCCTGGCCGCTTAAGCCATAGGCGGAAATCATCCCCAGGCCGCCGGCATTGGACACCGCGGCAGCCAGCTGCGCGTCCGCCACCCAGGCCATGCCGCCTTGGATGATGGGGTGCTTGATGCCAAACAGGCTTGTCATCTTCGTGATCATATCCCTCTCCTTTCTCAAACAGCCGCTTTGCCGTTTGTACTCGGGAGTTCTTCGCGTTTCACAACACTATCATACCCGTTTGTTGTGTGCGCATCCAAAAAACGCGGCAAAACGCCGCGCCTTCTACCTGAAAACACCGTCTCCCTCAGGAAACGGTGCTGGCTTCTGCCGTGTTCTTGCTTTGAAGTGATTTGATCAGTTTCGTTGGCTTGTAGCGCCTGGCAATCTCCTCCGCCGCCTCTTTTGGCAGGCCGCTTGTCACTGCGTGCGCGATGAAGGTTTTTTTGAATTGCCGGTACTCACTGGATGCGGAAATCAAGAGGCCCGGCGCTGCGCCAATCAGGCGCAGCACCGACCAGACGGTTTGAAAGCCCTTGTGTGTGCGGGGTGTGTTCATCAAGCGAAGCGGACCTTACTTGCCGCTGTTAAACTGGATGTCCTTGAGGGAAAAGGCCATGCTCTTGGCCATGTCCAGCGCGTCCTCCTGCGGGATGCCGGCCGCGATCAGCTCCTTGTAGTAGGTGCCGACGGCCTGGCCCATGTTGGCGGCGTTTTCCTTGGAGTACAGGCTGCCCATGATGTCCTTGATCAACTTGGGCACCTTGTCCCCAACGGTATCCAGGATCTGACCCAGTTCCTGCATGTCCTTGACGTCGTATTCGCGTTTGTTTTCGCTCATGTCTACTCTCCTTTGTTAGATCATTTTGAAAGCCAGTTTGATTGCCTTGCTGGTAATGTCTGCCGCTTGCCGCAGCTGACGGATGCTGCCGGTAAGCGCCGGCGGTATCAGGGGCACAGGCTGCCGCGCCTCCTGATAGATGGCTTCCGGCAGGGGCGGCGGGGAAGTCAGCTCCTCTTCAAAGGCTTTGTGCAGCGCAAGCGCCAGGCGCAGATCGGCCATCAGGTCAGGGTGCTCGGCCAGCGCTTGGCTGATGGCCAGGCTCTCCTGCGCCCCCAGGCTGCCGGTGATGAACCGGGGCAGGTGCTCGCGGATTTGCTCATGTTCCATCTTGTTCACCTCCAAGCGTTTGTTTCAGGATGCCGCGCAGCCTAAAAAGCCGGCTTTTGACGGTGCCCTCGGGGATATCCAGGATGACGCCGGCTTCCTTTTGCGTAAACCCCTCGTGGTACACCAGGTACAGCAACTGCCGGTCCTCATCCTCAAGGGCATCCAGGGCGTCCCGGATGTCCATGCGCGCCAGGGTGCGCTCCTCAAAACCGGGGCTTGGTGCCTGCTCGTCCATCTCCTCCGTTTGCGGCTGGCGTATGTGTTTCCTGAGGGCGTCCGCGCATTTGTAGCCGGCGATGGCATACAGCCAGGTTTTGAGGGAGGCGTTTTGCTGAAAACCGGGAAGGGCTTGCCAGGCGGACAGCAGCGTTTCCTGGTAGACATCCTCCGCCTGCTCATCCACCCGCTTTCTGATGAAGCCGTACAGCCCCTTCAGGTAAGGCGTCACCAGCCGCTCGAAGGCTGCAGGGTTTCCGCTGCGCGCAAGGGTCAACACATCGTCCACTTTGCAACCTCCTTTCAATCATGTAGTCGTGAGGCGGTGCAAAAAGGTTCATTGATAGGCCATTTTCTTTTTTTATAGGGTCTGCTTCTTTTGAAAAATCATCCCAAAGGCCCAGCCGCACAGGCCGCCGATGATGTGCGCGATCTGGGACACGTTGTCAGACTGGAAGATGCCGCCGCCAATTTCACGCCCCAGGTAAATCACGGCGACCAACAGCAGGGTGAGCGGCACCTTCTTGTTTTTGCGGCCGGAGGCGGCGGAGAGAAGGATCAACATAAACACAATGCCGCTGGCGCCCAAGGCTGCGCTGGCGGGCGAGATCAGTAGGTGGAACAGCCCGGTCATCAGCGCGGTTATCAAAATCATGATGATAAAGCGCTTGGCGCCGTACTGCTTTTCAATAATGGGTCCCAACACCAAAAACAATGCCATGTTGTTGGCGAAATGCGCGAAGTTGGCGTGGCCAAGCACATGCAAAAAGAGCCGCGGATAAAACAGGAAATCAGAGGCAGAGGAGCGGTATACCGAAAACAGCGCCGTTGTAGATGCCCCGCCTGTGAGCGCGCCGATGATCAGCGCGATCAGTGACAGCGCGGCGAAGGTCAAGGTGACGGGGGAGGCCAGCTCCACCCATTTGCGGGGATCAATCTTTTTCCAAAAGTTTGCCATGGTGTGCCCTCCTGTTATATGTGTTGTTGTGTTGGATTACCGCAACAGCTTCAATCACCTGGCAATAGAATACCATACAAGCATTGCATGTGCCATATGTTAAAAAGGGCTTGCGCCAGCAATTTTTCAGCAGTATAATAGCAATAAATTAGCAGATAATCAGCAGTTGAGCGGCAAAAGAACAGCAGGAGGCACAGCATGGACACACAGGCGCAGTATCAGGATTTAATCGATGCTTTCATCATGCGCTACCTGCCGCGGCGGGAGGTGCTGCACCGGCTGCCCTTGTCTGTGGACATCAAGGAGTTCTGGCCCGTACTGGAAAATACACGGCGGGGCATGTCCACTCTGTTGCCCCTCATAACCCAGGAGGGTGAATCCTTCTGGTTTGTTCAAAACCCGTCCATCACGATGCAGGTGGACCAGGTCAGCGCGTCTGCGCGGCGCGAAACGCTGCTTTCGCCCTGGGTCACAGCGCATTTGCAGGAGGACGCCATGATTGAGGAGGCGGTCTACTCCAGCCTGATTGAAGGCGCCTTCACCACGCGTGAGGCTGCGGAAAAAATGCTGAAGAGCGGCAGAAAACCGCGCAATCAGTCCGAGCAGATGGTGAAGAACAATTACGACGCGCTATCCTTCATGCTGGAACGGCTGCATATGCCCATCAGCCGGGATATGCTGGTTCAAGTTGCCGGCATCCTGACCAGGGGCACGACGGACACCCCGGTAACAGGCTTTCGCACAATACAAGTTGTCGTCGCTGGGCAGGATGAGGTGGTGTACACGCCGCCTGCGCCGGATCAAGTATCCGGTATGATGGACAGCCTGCTGGACTTTATCAAAACAAGCAAGCTGCACCCTGTCATCAAAGCCTGCATTGCGCATTTTTACTTTGTGTATGTGCATCCCTTCACCGATGGCAACGGCCGCACCGCGCGCGCGCTGAGCCTGCTGATTTTGCTGCAATCGGGCTTTGATTTCTTCCGGTCCTTTCCCATCTCAAGCCTGGTTGCAAAAGACCGCATGAAGTACTACCGCGCCATCCGGGATGTAGAAGACAGCGCGGGGGACATGACCTATTTCATCGACACCTACAGCGCCATGCTGTCAGGCGCTTTGCAGATCATGGAACGCCAGGTCACCTTCCATCTGCTGCGAAAGGAGTGGATGGCCCGCCTGCGCGCTTTAGGCACCTTAAATGAGCGCCAGCTTCTGGGCGCTGACTGGCTGCTGAAAAAAGACCAGGAGCAAATGACGGTGAATGTCTGGAAAAAGAAGTTTGGCACGGCAACGGAGACCGCGCGCCAGGATTTGCTCACCCTGAGTGAAACCGGCTTGTTGACCCGGCGGATGGAAGGGAAAAAGGCAGTGTTCATCATCAACAGGGTTCCGTAAAGAGTGCCAATAA
>CAYFUH010000056.1:0-7110 GCA_964346355.1 uncultured Christensenella sp.
CTTGACTTTTAATCAAGGTGTCCCGCGTTCGAGTCGCGGATGGGTCACCATTTTCCGGGTCAATCGGTACGCGCGGACGTGGCGGAATGGCAGACGCGCTAGACTTAGGATCTAGTGCCTTACGGCGTGGGAGTTCAAGTCTCTTCGTCCGCACCAAACGCGCCAACGCGCATTTGCGGTAGTAGCTCAGTTGGTAGAGCGCAACCTTGCCAAGGTTGAGGTCGCGAGTCCGAGTCTCGTCTACCGCTCCACGTCGGGATGGACGCCGCTGTGTTTTAAGCCGGGACAAGCCCGGCCGTGCACAAGGCTCCGTCATCCCTCCTTCCCGGTGAAACGCAGGCTTTTCACCGGAGGGGGACGGGTCAGCCCCCGCAGCAAGTTGATGGGAACTGTCTGCAAGTACCCCCACGCGGGTGTAGCTCAATGGCAGAGCTCCAGCCTTCCAAGCTGGTCACGTGGGTTCGATTCCCATCACCCGCTCCATGCGCCTTTAGCTCAGTTGGTAGAGCACCTGACTCTTAATCAGGGTGTCCCGGGTTCGAGTCCCTGAAGGCGCACCAAACGAAGGAATCCTCAAGCAAATTGGGGATTCTTTTGTTTTTCGTTCGTAAATTGGACATCCTGATTATTTCCATCATTTGAAGCTGTCAAATTGTGTGCGCTTGAAACACTTCAGGTTCACACGGCGGCTTTCTGCTGATAACGGCTTATCGGCGCGGCTGTATCTGCAGTTGTTTCCCTGTTCTGGTGGTGCCATATTTTTATATGCTTTATTTCGGATGGTCAACTTACCGCATAGAATAAGGCTTTTGAGGGTGCTGAAAGGTCGTATTAAAATATGCCGCCGCATCGTGTACCGCATTTAGCACACGGCTTTTTATGATTTTAAAATCATTCGATCATTCATCTTCCGTTCAATGAGGCGCAATGGATTTGTCAGATTCAAATTAAAACCTTTGCAAAACAATGGCTGTTGGTTGACATTCACCGGTCATCGGGTACAATGAAAGGGCTGAACAATAGCTGCCAGACGACCCAGTTTGATTGCTATCATAAGGAGGATACACGATGAACCAAAGACCTGTCACGCTCTGTACCGCGCAGTGGGCCGATTTGCCCTTTGACGAACTTTGCGCACTGGCTGCCCGGATGGGCTATGAAGGCCTGGAAATCGCCAGTTGGGGCAAGGGCCTGGACCTGGACCGCGCCCTCACGGATACGGCCTACATTCCCTGGATTAAGGACACCCTCAAAAAGCATGGCCTGATCTGCAAGGCGATCGCTACCCACATCATCGGCCAGTGCGTAGGCGACGCGCCGGACCCGCGCTTAAACAACTTCGCCCCCGCGGAATTGGCCGACAAGCCCGAAGAAATTCGCGCCTGGGCCATTGACCAGATGAAGAAATCCGCCCAGGTCGCCCGCTTGCTTGATGTGGACGTGGTCACCGGCTTTACCGGCAGCCCCATCTGGAAGTACCTGTACTCCTTCCCGCAAACCACAGAGCAAATGGTGGAGGACGGCTTCCAGCAGATTTACGACCTGTGGACCCCCATCCTGGAAGAATACCGCAAGCACGGCGTGCGCTTCGCGCTGGAAGTCCACCCGGGCGAGATCGCCTTTGACTATTACTCCACAAAGCGCCTGCTTGAGACATTTAAGGACTGGCCGGAGTTTGGCCTGAACTTTGACCCCTCTCACCTGTTGTGGCAGGGCGTCACCCCTCATCTGTTCCTGGCCGATTTCATCGACCGGGTCTACCATGTGCACATGAAGGACGCGGCGGTCACCCTGGACGGGCGAAGCGGCCTGCTTGGCTCCCACATCGACTTTGGCGATCTGCGCCGGGGCTGGAACTTCCGCTCCCTGGGCCATGGCGGCGTCAACTTTGAGGAGATTATCCGTGTCCTCAACGCCCATGGCTATTCCGGGCCCCTCTCTGTGGAGTGGGAGGACAGCGGCATGGACCGCGTCCAGGGCGCCACGGAAGCCTGCGCATTTGTCAAGAAGATCAACTTCCAACCCTCCCTCGTCAAGTTTGACGAGGCCATTGCCAACTAAGGAGGGCCTATGTCACATCTTGTTCGCTACGGGATGGTGGGCGGCGATGAAAGCGCCTTCATCGGCAAAGTGCACCGCCGCGCCATCGGTTTTGATGAGCGCATCGAGCTGGTCGCCGGCTGCTTCTCCGCCTCCTCCCAGGAAAAAAACAAAAAGACGGGCCAGGTACTCAGGCTGAACCCTGCCCGTGTGTATGACACCTACCAGGACATGGCACAACAGGAAGGCCAGCGCGAGGACGGCATCGACTTTGTGTCCATTGTCACCCCCAACGTCACCCATTTTGACATCGCCAAAGCCTTCCTGGAAAACGGCATCCATGTGATGTGCGAAAAACCGCTGACCTTTACAGTGCAGCAGGCAGAGGAACTTCAAAAATTAGCCCAGCAAAAGAACCTGCTGTTTGGCGTCAACTACTCCTATACCGGCTATGTGCTGGCCAAGGTGATGCGCGAAATGGTGGCCGAAGGCAAAATCGGCAAGGTCATCTCCGTCAACGCCGAATACCCCCAGGAGTGGCTGCTGGATGACCTGCACCCGGTGGAAGGCCAGGCGCTGAGCCTGTCCGTCTGGCGCAAGAACCCTGAAATCGCCGGCATCTCCAACTGCGTGGGCGATATCGGTTCGCACATTGAAAACTTTGTCCACTACATCACCGGGCTGAAGATCAAGCGCCTGCTGGCCACCGTTAACCGCTTCGGCCAGCCGCTGGATTTGAACGCCAACATCCTGGTGGAATACGACAACGGCGCCAACGGCGCCTACTGGTGCTCCCAGGTGGCAGCGGGCACCCTCAACGCCCTGGCGGTGCGCATTTATGGGGATGAAGGCTCCCTGGAGTGGCAGCAGGAAAACCCGGACTACGTGCGCTACACCCCCCGGGGCGAAGCACCCCGCACGCTCACCCGCGGCAACGGCTACTTAAAGGAGAAGGCCGCCGCCTTCAGCCAGTTGCCCACCGGGCACCCTGAAGGCCTGCATGTGGCCTTTGGCAACCTGTACCAGCAGTTCGCCAGCGCAGTCATCGCCCACCGGGAAGGGCAGCCCACGGACGGTTTTGATTTCCCCCGGGTGCAAGACGGCGTCAACGGCGTGAAATTTATCCATGCTGTCATCAACAGCGCGAAAAACGATTCCGCCTGGGTACATATCAACTAGCATGATTTGCTGGCAACGCCCAGTAAACATAAAAAACAATGGAGGCATCAACCATGAAAAAACTGGTCACCCTGTTACTGGTTCTGGCCCTGTCCCTGTCCCTGGGCAGCGCCATGGCCAACGTCACCGACATCGCCATTTTGGTCCCCAATGCCGACCACGGCTGGACAGGCGCCGTCCTCTCCTATGCTGAGGAAAAGGCCAAGGAAATCAACGACGCCGGCGTGTACACCGCCCGTGTCATCGCGTCCTCTGACCCCGCCAACCAGATCACCCAGGTGGAGGACCTCATCGACAACCAGAGCGCCCGCTCCATCGTCATCCTGCCCTATGACAACACCCTGGAAGCCACCATGCGCAAGCTGGTGAACAGCAACATCCCCTTTGTGATGTTTGACCGTGTGATTGACTCCGTGGTGGACAACGCTGTGTCCACCGTCAAGGGCGACAACGAGGGCATCGGCTATGAGACCGCCAAGCGCTTTGTGGCCGACGGCCTGCAGCCTGGCGACAACGTGCTGATCATCCCCGGCGACAACTCCTCCGTGCCCGAGATGCGCAACAACGGCTTCTTCAAGGGCCTGCTGGAAGCCGGCTGGACCCAGGAGCAGGTGGACGCCATCCGTTCCACCGCCTACACCGGCTGGAGCCGCAGCGAAGGCCGCCGCCTGTTCACCGAGTGGCTGGACAGCAACACCCCTGAGGCGATCAAGGAAACCCGCTACATCTTCACCCATGACGACGAGATCGCCATGGGCATGCTGGAAGGGCTGAAGAGCTCCGACATTGACGAGTCCAAGAAGGAAGCCTTCCTGGATGCCAAGGTCAACCTGGGCACCTCCTCTGGCCTCAACGAGATCTACTCCGTCCTGCGCGGCATCCACCAGAAGGACTACAGCGCCGAAGTGGCCCGCTTAAACGACCTGTTCTCCGTCACCTATGACCCGGGCATGATCAAGATCGCTGTTCAGGACATGGTGGACCATTTGGACGGCAAGGAAGTGGCCAAGGACCACGTGGTGCCCGTCTCCGTTGTGGACAAAACCAATGTGGATGAGTTCCAGGGCTTTGGCGACGCCTTTGCCAAGTAATTCCCGCTAAAACGCACAAAGCCCCCGCGGCCAGGCGCCGCGGGGGCAGTCATGATTGGAGTGAACGCATGTCACTGCTTCAAATGACAGACATCTCCAAGTCCTTCCATGGGGTAAAGGTGCTGGATGCTGTCAATTTTTCTGTCAACCGGGGAGAGGTTCATGCCCTGCTGGGCGAAAACGGCGCCGGCAAATCCACCCTGATGAATATCTTGGCCGGCGTCTACACCAGGGACAGCGGCCAGGTGGTGTTTGGCGGTCAGCCGCTTGAAAACACCACCGTGCGCAGTTCGGAAAACGCCGGCATCGCCTTTGTGCACCAGGAACTCAACCTGTTTAATGACCTGCGCGTGTATGAGAACATCTACCTGCGCAAGGAGCTGGTGCGCGGCTTTGGGGTGCTGAACAAAGCGGGCATGATCAAACACACCGCGCAACTGCTGGACGAGATCGGCCTGGATATCAGCCCCACCGCCTTTGTGTCGGAGCTGGACACCAGCAAAAAACAGCTGCTGGAAATCGCCAAGGCCCTGTTTGCCAACGCCCGGCTGCTCATTCTGGACGAGCCAACCACCTCGCTGAACAATACGGAGATCGAGATGCTCTTTGGCATCATCCGCCGATTGCGGGACGCGGGCACCTCCTTTATCTTTATTTCCCACAAATTGCAGGAGGTCTTCCAGATCGCGGACCGCTACACGGTGCTGCGCAACGGCCAGCTGGTGGAAACCGGCTTCATCCAGGATGTCACCGTCACCCAGGTGGCCAAGCTGATGGTGGGCACCCAGTTTTCAGAAACCGGTGTCTACCAGCCCCGCCAGCTGGGGAACGTCATCTTACAGATGGAGAAGCTGTCAGGGCCCGGCTTTCACGATGTCAGCCTGGCGGTGCGCCAGGGAGAAATTGTGGGGTTTACCGGCCTCAAGGGCGCCGGGGTGTCGGAGATGATGCGCGCCGTGTTCGGGGTGAACCCCATCACCGGCGGCAGCCTGCACCTGTTTGGCGAAAAAATCACCCGCCATTCCGTGCACAAAGCCATGCAAAGCCGCCTGTCCATGATTGCCGCCAACCGCAAGGAAAACTCCATCATCCCGGATTTTTCCCTGCTTGAGAACTTTTATATTTCAGAGCACCGCCTCTCCGGCAAAAAGCCGGTGATTTCAAAGGGCAAGGAGCTTAAGCGCTACAAAATTCACAAGGACGCGCTGTCCATCCGCGCCAAGACGCCCTTTGACCTGATCACCTCGCTGTCTGGCGGCAACCAGCAAAAGGTGATCCTGGCGCGCTGGCTCAACACCCAGGCGGACATCCTGCTGCTGGACAACCCCACGCAGGGCATCGATGTGGGCTCCAAGGCGGAGATCTACCGCCTGATTCAGACCCTGGCTGCGCAGGGCAAAACCATTTTGGTCAACACCCTGGAAATCCAGGAGATCCAAAAGGTAGCCGACCGCTGCGTGGTCTTCTTCCACGGCAGCATCCACTCCATCCTGGACAGGGACGAAATCACCGAGGAGCGCGTCATGCTCAGCGCCACCAACGCCATATCCAAAAGGGAGGTACCAGCCTAATATGACCACGATGACAACCAAGGACAGACCGCAGCGGTCCCTCGCCCGCGTGCTGGGCAACTACAGCTTTGTGCTGATCTTCATTGCCATTTTGGGCGCCTACCTCATCATCAACGGCCGGGCCACCACCTGGAACGGCGTGATGAACATCTTCCGCCACTCCGCTGTTGTGGGCATCATGGCCTTTGGCATGGGGCTTACGATTATTACAGGCGGCATTGACCTGTCCGTGGGCAGCATGCTGGCCTTGGTGGGCGGCTCCTCCGTGGTGGTGTTCAACGCCACCAACAGCCCCATCATCACCTTCTTTTTCGCGCTGTTTTCGGGCTTTGTGCTGGGCAGCATCAATGGCCTGTTGATTGGCAAGGTGAAGATGCCGCCCTTCATCGTCACCCTGGCCACCATGATGATCTACCGCTCCATTGCGCAGTATTATCTGCGCAGCGTGGTGCGCAAGTCCATCTATAACATGGAGGGCACCCTGTCCTCCTATGAGCCGTTTTACAACCTGGGCCAGTACCGCGTGTTTGGCGTGGTGCCCTTAGTGGGCATCATCCTGGTGATTGTCGGCATCATCATGGTGTTTTTAACCACCTCCACCAAATACGGCAGAACCATCTACGCCGTGGGCAGCAACGAGCGCGCCGCCCTGTTGGCCGGCATCAACGTGGATTGGGTGCGCGTGAGCGTGTACATGATGACCGGCGCCTTATGCGGCCTGTCCGCCTTTGTGTGGCTGGCCATGAACGGCGCGGTGGACCCGGCCACTTTGGGCCGCAGCAACGAGATGTACGCCATCGCGGCGGTGGTCATCGGCGGGGTGAGCATGTCCGGCGGCAAAGGCAAGCTGCTGGGCGTGCTCTTTGGCGCGCTGAGCTACAACATCATCGACAAAATCATCGCGTCCATGGGCTTTGACGCCCTTATCAACGACACCATCAAGGGCTCCATCCTGCTGGTGGCCGTCTTTATCCAGATCATCATCCCCAGCCTGCGCCGGCGCATCCGCAAAGAGCGGGATTAATTACAAGCATAAGAAAACCCCTTGAAACGCTGCGTTTCAAGGGGTTTTTGCTTGGGGTTCGTTTGGTATTAGTTCTCGCCCCGCACCCGTTTGCAGATGAAGTCCGTGGCTTCCCTGGCCTTGACCTTGGTGCCGTAGCGGATGTTGCTGTCCTGGGTGTGGCGGTTTAACACCGTGGTGCCGCGGGTGTGCTGGCCCCTGGTTT
>CAYFUH010000057.1:0-6697 GCA_964346355.1 uncultured Christensenella sp.
CAACATGACGCCAGCCCTTAATCGACTCATCAAATGATTAAATTGTGAGGATCGTATGAGAAACAACCGCGTAGTGCGTTTAACCCTGTCCGCCCTGTTTTTGGCGCTGGGCATCCTGCTGCCCTTTTTGACGGGCAACAACCGCCAATTGGGCAACATCATGAGCCTGATGCACATCCCGGTTTTGCTGTGCGGCTTTGTCTGCGGGTGGAAATTTGGCCTGGCTGTTGGCTTCATCACGCCGCTTTTGCGCTCCCTGATTGTCGGGATGCCGCCCATGCTGCCCATCGCCCTGGGGATGGCCTTTGAGCTAGCTGCCTACGGCGCCTTGGCGGGCCTGTTGTACAAAGCCTTGCCCAAGACCATCACCGGCTTGTACCTGGCCTTGATTCTGTCCATGTTAGGCGGCAGGCTGGTCTGGGGCCTGGCCAGCTTTATCATCTACTCTGCCATGGGTAACCCTTTTACGCTGTCCATGTTTTGGGCCGCAGCTTTCGTGACGCCCATTCCGGGTATCCTGTTCCACATCGCCATTATCCCGCCGATTTTACTGGCGCTCAAAGCGTATAAATTGTTCCCGCTGACGCGCGAATAATCATAAAGCGATGTAAAAAAGCGCCTCCACTCCTGGAAGCGCTTTTTGTTATGGCTGGGATTACTTGGCGGGCTCAACCGTCATGATGGGATCCATGAAAGCCAGCATATGCTCGCGCTGGGTTTTGTACTCTTCCTTGTTCTCCCAGAAGCGGACGTATTCGCTCTTGGGGGTGGGGAAGCGGTTGTAGGTGATGCGGTTGCGGATGAACATCAGCACATTGGTGTCCCCGCCAAAGTGGTTGAGGATACTGATGGGCTGGTTGAAGGCGTACACGCTGGGCGCGGTCATCTCCTCCGGCTCCACGATGTCCACATCGGCATAGGAGTTGTAGAAGGTGATGAACTCGCTGAGTGTTTCGGTCTTAAAGTCGCGCTTGTCGCTGTGGAACATGTGGTAGCTGACAACCACTGTATCCTGGTTGACATCCACGTACACCTCGCCCACCTCGTAGATGTTGGAGGCCGCCAGGGTAAAGGTCTGCCGGCCCTGGATGGTGAGGTCGATGGGGGTAAACATGTACCATTTATCTGTCAACTCCGGCGTCACGTCACGGAAGTGCGGGCCAAAGGAAGAGACCGTATTGCGCGGGTACAGGGTGTTGGTAAACTGATCATAATGGTGGGTTTCCACCCCGCCTTCCTTGGTGATGGTCAATTTTTGCGCGTAGTACAGGTACTTGGTGCTGCCCTTGCTGGGCGCGATCTTGTAGCTGTAGGTGTTCACTTCCCCATTGCGCGTAAGGGGCTTGTAAACGCTGGCCAAAACCATCTGCGGGGCGTCCCCCTTTAAGAGGGTGTAGTTCATGGTCTCTACAACCTTTTTGTCCGCCTGGTCATACACGGTGATGACAACATCCAAATCGGCATCGCTGATGTTTTCCACTGTGAACAGTTGCTCGCTGGCATCACTTCCTGAAAAGCGGAACTCCTTGTTGACGACTTCCACTTTGATGGTGTTCTCGGCCAAGGCGACACCGGGCAGCAGCGCGAGTGCAAGCATCAAAACCAGTGTGAGGGATAACAATCTTTTCATTCAATACATCTCCTTTTTCTAAAGCCCGTCCAGCAGGCTTACACATATAACGGGCCAGGCTTGTCGTTTCATGCATCCATTCTAAATGACAGTATGATTTTACCCCGCATTGTGCCATTCATACCCGTTTATGACCGCTGTTTGAGTTTACATTTCATTCATCAACTGGTAAAAAAATTATCAAAATAGATGGGTATGCTTGATGTGCAGGATAACCTGTGAATGAACCCAAGTGATAGAAAGGACGCATCAGGATGAACGCAAATAAAAGATTTTCCAGTTTGATTGCAGCAGTACTTGCCCTAAGCTTGCTTTTGGGCATCGGCATCACCGCGCACGCCAACGACACCGCCGGCACCCTCTCGAGGGATGAGGTGGACAAGATTGTGGAAACCGCCACCAACAAGGAGGAGGTTACCAGCCCCTTTATTGAGGTTTCCAAAAAAGCGCAGGAGAGCGTGGTGGGGGTTAACAACTACCAGATTTCCCGCCGCAGCCAGTTTAGCCAGGGGTTTGGCTATTTCTTCGACCAGACACCCGAGGAGTTTGAGCAGGAGCGCAGGACGGGCACCGGATCAGGCACTGTGATTTCCCCCTATGGGCATGTGCTGACCAATTATCACGTCATCAGCAACGCTTCGCGCGTGACGGTCAATGTTGGTGACCGCGAGCTGGAAGCCGCGGTGCTGGGCACAGACGCGGAGCTGGACATCGCGGTCCTGCTGGTGCCAGGCTTGGACCTGCCGCACGTCACCCTGGGTGACAGCGATGAGATCCAGGTGGGCGAGTATGCCATTGTGATCGGCAACCCGCTGGGCACCCAGTTTGAGCGCAGCGTGTCTGTGGGCATTGTGTCCGCCGTTTCCCGTACCATGACCTCCAGGGGCCGTGACCGCTACGGCCTGCGGACTGAGATTGAAAACAACATGATCCAGGTGGACGCTGCCATCTCCTCCGGCAATTCCGGCGGCGGCATGTTCAACACCCTGGGCCAGTTGCAGGGCATTCCCACCCTGAAATTGGTGGACAACGCCAACCCCTTCTCCCCCAGCAACTACTCCATTGACAACATCGGCATGTGTGTGCCCATCAACGCTGCCAAGCCTTTGATCCGCACCGTGCTTGAAAACTACAACGCGGAGGAAGCGGAAGCCCAAGCGCAGAAGGTGCGCGACCAGGAAGCCAAGCAGACAGCGGACGCAAACACCCCCAAGCCCAAATTGGGCGTGCGGATTGGCAGTGTGGGCGCATACCTGCCCCCCAGCCAGGGCATTGTGCCCCAGGGCGCCTTCGTCATCGAAGTGTTTGACAATTCCGCAGCGCAAAAAGCCGGGATCCAAGTGGGTGATATTATTGTGGAAGCCGATGGCGACATCATCACCACCAACAGCGAGCTGATTGCGAAAATCAATGATAAAAGCAACGGAGATGAGCTGATGCTCAAGGTGTACCGGGTCACCGGCTTGCTGGATGCGCTGGAGGACAGCAGCAAGCTGCGCAACCTGGGAAAGGGCGAGTACATCGACATCAAAGCCATTTTGACAGTTGAAGAAGAAGCCAGCATGTAAGGCAAGTTAAAACGTTGGGACAGGCGCACAGCCTGTCCTTTTTAGATGTATCCCAAGCGCGGTGATTTTGCTTGACCGGCTATGCCAGCGTGATTATACTGAATGCAGAGTTCATGTGAAGGATGCCATGATGAAACGATTGACTGCTAGATTCAAGAACGGCCAGGCGATACACCGCGCGCGTCGCACGCGTCAATTGCTGTGCGCGTCAATCGCACTCATGATGATGCTGCTGCTTGCGGGCTGCACCCCGAAAAAAGACGACGTCCCCTTAGCGCAGATGTATCAACAGATGGAAAAAACCGGTGTGTTGCCGGAGATGCTGCCCCTTGATGAGGAGGAAGCCTATGACTTGATTGGCCTTGAGTACAGCCAGTACACAGAGCAGGTGGTGATGATCTCCCAAGACGGCTTGCTGGCAGATGAGGTGATTTTGTTGCGCGCGAAGGACAAGGCCAGCGCCGATGCGACGTATCAACTGCTGGAAGGCCGCATGGACGCGAAGGCACGGGAGGCGCGGGACTATTCACCAGAGCAATACGCCATCATCAAAGACGGCATTTTGCGGCAGGATGGCCAGACCTTGGTTCTGCTGGTATCCCCCCGGGTGAATGAATTAAACGACATCTACAATCAACATAAATAAAACGGGGATTAATAAAAACACAGCCGCTGACAGGCAGAATGATGAACATCATGAACGCATCAGCGGCTTTTTGATGCTGATGAGAGAAAAGCAGAAAATTTATAACTTAACCCCTTGCATATTGGGAAGTTTTAGGGTATATTATGGGCAGGATTAGCACTCGTCATGGATGAGTGCTAACAACACCAAGACAACTGAGGAGGGTACCATGAACGTGAAACCTTTGGGTGACCGTGTGGTCATCAAAAATGTGGAAAGCGAAGAAACCACCAAGGGCGGCATCATCTTAACCGGCGCTGCCAAGGAAAAGCCCCAGATGGCGGAAGTGATCGCGGTTGGCCCCGGCGGCAACGTGGACGGCAAGGAGATTACCATGCATGTGAGCGTTGGCCAGAAGGTCATCTATTCCAAGTATGCCGGCACCGAGGTCAAAATCGGCGGCGAAGAGCTGATCATCGTGCGCCAGTCTGACATCCTGGCCGTTGTGGAATAAGTAAGGAAGAAGGAGAAATAATATGGCTAAGCAATTGAAATTCGGCGACGACGCGCGCCGTGCCCTGGAAAGCGGGCTGAACACCCTGGCGGATACCGTCAAGATTACCCTGGGCCCCAAGGGCCGCAACGTGGTGCTGGACAAGAAGTACGGCGCCCCCACCATCACCAATGACGGCGTGACCATCGCCAAGGAAATTGAGCTGGAAGACGCCTTTGAGAACATGGGCGCGCAGCTGATCAAAGAAGTCGCCACCAAGACCAACGACGTCGCAGGTGACGGCACCACCACTGCTACCCTCTTAGCGCAGGCCATCGTGCGGGAAGGCCTGAAGAACCTGGCCGCCGGCGCCAACCCCATGGGCTTAAAGCGCGGCATTGAGCAGGCTACAGAAGCCGCTGTGGAAGCTTTGAAGGCCATGTCCCGTCCCATCAAGGGCAAGCAGGACATCGCGCAGGTCGCCTCCATCTCCGCGGGCGATGAGACCGTGGGCGAGCTGATCTCCGACGCCATGGAGATCGTGGGCAAGGACGGCGTCATCAGCGTGGAAGAGTCCAACACCCTCAAAACCGAACTGAACACCGTGGAAGGCATGCAGTTTGACCGCGGCTACGCCTCCGCTTACATGGTGACTGACGCGGACAAAATGGAAGCCGTTTTGGAAGACGCCCTCATCCTGATCACCGATAAGAAGATCAGCAACATCCAGGAGATCCTGCCCATCCTGGAGCAGGTGGTGCAGGCCGGCAAAAAGCTGCTCATCATCGCCGAGGACGTGGAAGGCGAAGCCCTGGCCACCCTGGTGGTCAACAAGCTGCGCGGCACCTTCACCTGCGTCGCCGTCAAGGCCCCTGGCTTTGGCGACCGCCGCAAGGAAATGCTGCGTGACATCGCCATCTTAACCGGCGGCCAGGTCATCTCCGAGGAGCTGGGCCTGGAGTTGAAGGAGACCACCCTGGACATGCTGGGCAGCGCCCACATCGTCAAGGTGGACAAGGAAAACACCACCATCATCGACGGTGCCGGCAGCAAGGAAGACATCCAGGCCCGCATCGCCAACATCAAGACCCAGATTGAGGACACCACCAGCGATTACGACCGCGAGAAGCTGCAGGAGCGCCTGGCCAAACTGGCTGGCGGCGTGGCAGTGATTCAGGTTGGCGCCGCGACCGAAGTGGAAATGAAGGAGCGCAAGATGCGCATTGAGGATGCCCTGGCCGCCACCCGCGCAGCCGTTGAAGAAGGCATCGTCCCCGGCGGCGGCGTGAGCCTGCTGAACGTCCAGGACAAGGTGCGCGAGCTGCTGGAGCAAAAGGAAGGCGACGTGCGCACCGGCGTGAACATCATCGTGCGCGCCATTGAGGAGCCCATCCGTCAGATCGCGGCCAACGGCGGCGTGGATGGTTCCATCATCATCGACACCATCAAGCGCAAGGGCGACGCTGGCTACGGCTATGACGTAAGCCGTGACGAGTTCGTGGACATGATCGACCGCGGCATCATCGACCCGACCAAGGTGTCCCGCAGCGCGCTGCAAAACGCGGCCAGCATCGCGGCCTTGGTGCTCACCACCGAGTCCCTCGTGACCGATATCCCCGCGCCCGAACCTGCCATGCCCGCAGCACCCGGCGGCGGCATGGGCGGCATGTATTAATGGATATGGAACGCACTCGTTCATTTTAAATCAAATATCCAATCCTTTGGGGGAGGCTGTGGCCTCCCCCGTTTTATGATTTTATCCCCACCACATTGTATATAAAAAGTTTTGGCTAAAAATAATTGGTGAAAATGTATAAATTCCGAACATTTCGCTTGATTCTTGTGGTAATATCCGCTATAATCCACCATATATTGTGGGAAGAGGCGGTTGATGACCATGAATTCTTTGGCTGCATTCAGCTTTGTGGGTTGCGTTGCGTTGGCTATCGCAATTTATCTGGCTTGCGCCAAGGCCCACAGGGATGAAACGGCCCAGCTAAACCGCCTGCGGGAAAGCGCCTTATACCAGGAATTATATATGAAAATGGCGGCGCTGCGCCACCTGGATATTGACACTGTGCGCATTGAGTGCAGCGGCATTACCATGACCACCGTCTGCCCCGCCCACCTGGTACTCAATTTCAAATTCAAGCAAAACGGCAACAGCCTGCGCAATGACGCCTTCACCCGGCTGTATACCGAACTGATCGCGGAGGACTTTCCCCTCTTTGCCCAAAAGCGTGCCTATGCGCTGCACCGCTATACGGTATACCGCCAAAACGGCCGGAAAGAGCAAGCCTACTCCTTCATCATGCAGCGCAGCTACAAGGACCTGCTGCTGGCAGAGCGCTACGCGCTGGAGGTCCGGGCCTACTGATGAC
>CAYFUH010000058.1:0-5585 GCA_964346355.1 uncultured Christensenella sp.
TGCCCAACCATGTACAGGCGGTCGCCTGCATCCTGGCCTTGTTTTCCACCTGGCTGCTGCAGTTTTTCCAAAGCCTGCGCCACCGCGGCCGCATGACGCTGTATGACCTCATGTACGCTGTAGCCCCCGCCGTATTCCTGACCAGCCTCATCATCCTCTTTCGCCTGGAGCTCACCGGCCAGCGCAGCTCGATGAGCTACTACTGGGGCTCTGCCGTTTGCCTGTTTGTGGTGACCATCATC
The DNA here is from genome assembly GCA_964346355.1 of uncultured Christensenella sp. Classification (GTDB taxonomy): domain Bacteria; phylum Bacillota; class Clostridia; order Christensenellales; family Aristaeellaceae; genus UBA6115. The sequence goes on from CAYFUH010000058.1 coordinate 243, forward strand.
CTGTTTTACCACCTGGATAAAATTACCATCATCAACGAAAACCGCCTGCGCACGCGGCTGGCGATGAGCCTGCTGGAGGAGGACAAAGCCCGTTTTGGCGAATTGATCTCCCAACAGGAGGAGACGCTGCGCATCAAACACGATATCCGTCAGCACCTGATGACGCTGCAATACCTGCTTGGCGAAAAAGACTCAAACGGCGCACGCAGTTACCTGGACCGGGTGCTGGAGCAAAAGGCGCTTAACAACCGTCTGTTCACCACCGGCAACCCGATTGTGGACAGCCTGATGAGCCGTAAAATCCCCCACATCAAATCCCAGGGAATTGATATCCAGCTTAATATGATGATCCCTGCCCACCTGCCGGTGGACGATATGGATTTGTGCGTGCTGCTGTCAAACCTGTTAATCAACGCGCAGGAGGCCTGCGAACGCCTGCAGGCGCAGGATAAAGACAGGAAAAGATCCATCCAGCTGGATATGTCCCAGCGAAAGAACTTTTTATACATCTATGTTGAAAACAGCTACAACGGGAAGTTAATCTATCAAAACGGCCGCTATCAAAGCACAAAAGAAAATACCAATATCAGCGGCATTGGCCTGAACAATATCGGCATTATTGTAGATAAGTATCACGGCATTATGGAAATTACGCACGATGAAAAAACCTTCCGCGTGCGCATCATGCTGCCCATGTAGGGCGCACAATCAAAAAGCGGGAGGGCAATCCCGTAAAGGCGCCCTCCCGCTGCAGACATCTGCCTGAAGTTTTCATCAAAACCCCTGATACAGCAAATATAAGCCCATCGCCAAGATGAGCGCGCCCATCACCAGGCGCAGCACCAGGCTGAACTTGCCGTATTGGCCGCTGGCGGTAATGCGCCGTGCGAAGCCCACAGAGGTGCCCGCCAGCACTGCCAGGGCGGAGTGCCCCACGGAGTACAGCAAGAGCAGCAGGATGCCCCAGAGCACCTGGCCCGAGCCTGCGACCAAGGCCAGCAGCGCGATGAGCACCGGGGTGGCGCAGGGGCTGGAGAACAGCCCGCCCAAGGCGCCCGCAATGAAGGCACCGGCATAGCCCTGCCGCTTTGTGCGGGAGACCAGGTAGCTGGAGGGGATGAACTCGAACAATTCCCAGGTTTGCAGCGCCATGAGCACCATCAAAACGCCCAGAACCAGGTTCCACCAGCGCTGGGCCCCGCCCATGAGCACGCCGGCTGTTGCCGCGATGACGCCCAGCACCGTAAAGGTGACCGTGAGCCCCACGGCGAAGGTGAGGGATAATTTAAGCGGGCGGCGCTTGTCCTCCTGGTTGACGTCACTGCCCACATAGCCGATGATGAGCGGGATGGAGGCCAGGGAACAGGGCATGAGCGAGGTGACCGCCCCCGCGACCAGCGCGATGAGCGGCGCCAGCCACTGGTTTTGACCCAGCAGGTTGCTCAGCGTCTCAAGTATCGCGTTCATTGGAAACCCCCATGTCCGCCAGGATCAATTCAAACGCCTCGTCATCCAGGATGCCCACATGCACCGTGAGCGCGTGGTCCTCCGTGCCCTGCAGGTTGTAATAATCAAATTTGAGGCCTGCCTGCTCCACCTTTTCGCTGGGTTTATACGGCGTGCCATCGGCGTTGAACAGCACCTGGGTGGGAATGACCATGATGGGGTAATCCGAGGCTAACTCCGGATGCTCCCACACATCAAAGAATTTGATGACCGCGCGGCCGATGTTTTGCGCGTGCGCCTTCTCAAGCGCGGGCTTCATCACCTGGCAGGGGGCGCAATCCTCCGCGCCAAAGTCCATGATGACAGGCAGTTTGTGGCTGAGGTAGCCGTCCAGGTCCACACTGGTTTCAATCAGGCGGAAGGCGGGGTTGTCGGCCGTCAGGGCTTCCTGACGCGCCTGCGCCGCCTGGCGCTCGTTGTTTTTCATCAGGTACAGGCCGCCGATGACGGCCAGAATAACGATTGGGATCAGGATTTGAAACAGTCGCTTGTTCTTCATCATACGCTCCTACATTAAAACAGTCATGCGATTGACCGCAGGTTGTGCTGTGTTGGCATATATACCCCACTTCACAAAACCCAAACCAGGAGCGCATTTTGAGGGTGGAAAAACCAGCGCAAGTCATGTAGAATGGTATCAGTTGGTTTTTTGGACATTCAAATATGACAAACGGAGGACGGATGATGAAGATGGCATGGATTTTGCAGGGCGGCTGGGACGGGCATGAGCCGCACCTAACCAGCAAGCGTTTTCAAAAAATGCTGGAGAACAACGGCTATGAGGCGGTTATCTACGATACCCTGGACGTGCTGGCGGACCTGGACGCCTTAATGCAATTGGACCTGATTGTCTTTTGCTGGACGATGGACCAGATCAAAAAAGAATACACAGAAAACGTGTCCAAAGCCGTTGGCGCGGGGGTAGGGCTGGCCGGCTGCCACGGCGGCATGTGTGATGCCTTCCGCAATGACACGCACTGGCAGTTTATGACCGGCGGGCAGTGGGTGAGCCACCCGGGCGGGGACGGCGTCCACTACACGGTGCATATCCACCACGGCTCCTCCCCCATTACGCAGGGGCTTTCTGACTTTGAGGTGTCAAGCGAACACTACTACCTGCACATTGACCCGGCAATCGAGGTGCTGGCCACCACGCGCTTCCCCTCTGTGCCCTATTACCACATCAGCAACAAGCCGGTGGACATGCCGGTGGCCTGGACCAAGTACTGGGGCAACGGCCGGGTGTTTTACACCTCGCTGGGCCACCATGATGACGTGTTTGACAAGTCCCCCACGGCCGGCGTGCTGATGGAGCGCGGGCTGGTCTGGGCAGGTGAGGGAAAGGCCTACGCGATTGAGCACAAGCTGGACACAACGCGCTTTGAGAACAAGGCGCAGATGTATTAAATGAGCACGTGATATGAAACACGCAGACATCATCAAAAAAATGACCCTGGAAGAAAAGGTGGCCCTGGGTTCCGGCCTGGGCTACTGGCGGACCAAACCTTACCCGGAATACGGCATCCCTTCCATCTTCTTAGCCGATGGGCCGCATGGCCTGCGCAAGCAGGAGACGGCAGGCGACCACCTGGGGCTGGACGCCAGCGTCAGCACCACCTGCTTCCCCACCGCCAGCGCGCTGGCCGCCTCCTGGGACATTGACCTGCTGCGCACAGTGGGCGACGCCCTGGGCAAGGAAGCCACGAAAATTGGCGTCAATGTGATTTTGGGCCCCGGCGTGAACATGAAGCGCAACCCCCTGTGCGGCCGCAATTTTGAATATTACAGCGAGGACCCCTACCTGGCGGGCAAGCTGGCTGCCGCGTGGATTTTGGGCGTACAGCAGCACAAAGTGGGCGTATCCATGAAACACTTCGCCTGCAACAGCCAGGAAGCCCGGCGCATGACCAGTGACAGCCTGGTGGATGAGCGCGCGCTGCGGGAATACTATTTGCCCGCCTTTGAAATCGCCGTGAAGGAGGCGCAGCCCGCCACCCTCATGTGCGCCTACAACCGCTTAAACGGCACCTACTGCAGCGACCACAAGCGGCTGCTGACGGACATCCTGCGCGACGAATGGGGTTTTGACGGCCTGGTGGTGACCGACTGGGGCGCCATGCATGACCGCATCGAAAGCATCCAGGCAGGCCTGGAATTGGAAATGCCCGACAGCAAAGGCCGCTTTGACGCGGAAGTGATCGCGGCTGTGCGAACCGGCCAGTTGGATGAGGCCTTGGTTGACCGGATGGCGGACCGCATCCTCACCCTGATTGACCGCTGCCCCAACCAGGATGCCAGTCACCTTCCCCCGGACTTGTTTGACCAGCACCACCAGCTGGCGCGCCGGATTGCCGCTGACTGCGCCGTGCTGCTTAAAAATGAGGAAGGCATTCTGCCGCTTGCGCAGCCTTTGCGGGTGAACATCATTGGCGCGTTTGCCAAGGCGCCCCGCTACCAGGGCACCGGGTCCTCCCAGGTGACGCCGACGCAGCGCTCAAACCTGCTGGATGGCTTCGCAGCGCATGGCGTCCCCTACCGCTACGCGCAGGGGTATACGCTGGATGATTCCGCGGATGAGGCCTTGGCGCAGGAAGCGCTGGCATTGGCCAAAGGCACAGACCCGCTTATTTACTGCATTGGGCTGACCGAGCTGTATGAGAGCGAGGGCTTTGACCGCGCCACCCTGTCCCTGCCCCAGAACCAATTGGCCTTGCTGGATCAATTGGCTGGAGTGAACCAGAACATCATCGTTTTGCTCATTGGCGGCGCGGCCATGGAAATGCCCTGGCTGGGGCAGACCAAGGCCGTCTTGCACATGCACCTGGGCGGGCAGGCGGTGGGGCTGGCCGCGGCGGATTTGCTGCTGGGCCATGTGAACCCCAGCGGCAAATTGGCAGAGAGCTATCCTTTAGCCTATGAGGACGTGATCAGCAGCTCCTATTACACCAAGGTGCCCGAGCAGGTGCCCTATTATGAAAGCATGTTCGCCGGCTACCGGTATTTTGATTCCGCGGACAAACCCGTCCTCTTCCCCTTTGGCTATGGCCTGTCCTACACCACCTTTTTATACCGGGATTTGCGTGTCACACCAACCGGGGAGCACGAGGTAAAAGCGCGCTTATTTGTGCGCAACACCGGCACGCGCGACGGCGCGGAGGTGGTTCAACTGTATGTGGCGCCGCAAACAGGCGGTGTCTTTCGCCCCAGGCAGGAACTGAAGGCCTTTTGCAAGGTGTTCCTAAAGGCAGGCGAGGAAAAGGAAGTCACCCTGCGCCTTCATGCGCGCAGCTTTGCTGTGTACAATGACTCAGCCAAGGCCTGGCAGGTGGAAGAAGGCACCTATGAAGTACGCATCGGCGCCAGCAGCCGGGATATCCGCTTGACCAAAGCGCTCACCTTAGGTGGTGTGCCTGCGGTCAAAAGCGCGTGTGACCCCTGGTATTACACCCTTGATGGTATTCCCGCCAAACAGGCCTTTGAAAGCATTTACGGCCCGTATACGGACTACACCCCGCCCAAAAAGGGCAGCTTTAGCACCGATTCCTCCTTAAAGGAACTGGCGCAGACCAGCCGGGTTGCCCGGGTGCTGTACAGAATAATGGAAAGGCAGATGGCCAAGGCTATCAACAAGGGCGTGGTGGATTATGACAGCCCGCAGTTTAAGATGATGATGGATACCGCGGCCAACAGCCCCATCCGCGCGCTGGTGCAGTTTATGCCCGACGCCCTGTCCATCCACCAGGCCAGGGGGCTGGTGGACATCGCCAACGGCCAACTGATCAAAGGTATAAGGCGGCTGTCCCAACGAAACAAAACCGCAAAATAGCCTCTGTATCC
>CAYFUH010000059.1:0-4836 GCA_964346355.1 uncultured Christensenella sp.
CTCGCTTTTAGTCTAACGTCTGTGTATTATTTCAGAATCAACAATGTGCTCCTCAAAAGCCTTGTACTGTCTGTGGCTCTATCATATGTTGTTAGAGTCAGGCGCAATCCTCTCAAGACTCCATTACGATAGTATGTATCTTCGAATTAATCAAGCAAAACTAATAATCCGAACCCTTCTCCTATCAGGAAGATTTGGTTCGGATTATCGTTGTCTGGTGCCGGTGGTCGGACTTGAACCGACACGGTATCGCTACCAACGGATTTTGAGTCCGTCGCGTCTGCCATTCCACCACACCGGCAGGCACCGTGTGGCATTATAGGCAGGTTGGGCGCGATTTGTCAATTGAAATTTGAAAAACCACATGCCTGGCGCCGGGTCAACAAGCGCTGTTTGATGCGCCGGAAGATCAGCCTGTAAAGGCGTCCCGCCAGGCCAAATACAGTCAGCATGGCACCTTATAATTTTCCCTCAAAGCGGATGTCAATCCGGCTGTTGCTGGTGCGCACGCCCAGGGATTTGCTGCCGCCGTCCTGCTGGCGGGGCAGGCTGTTTTTGCTGTTGCTGGTTTGTGAGCGAATCGTGTAATCGCTCTGCCGGCCTGGCAGCACGCCCTCAATCTTCCCGTTGCTGGAGGTTAACTCCAAGGCGTCCGTGGTAATTTGCTCAACCGTAATCTTGCCGTTTGAGGTCTTAAGCGTCAGGGCCTCCGGCGCCAGGATTTTCTCCGCCTTGATGCGGGCGTTGGCGTTGGTGGCGGTCAGCGTGTGCTTCACCTGGATTTTCTCCAGCTTGATGCTGCCGTTGCTGCCCTTTACCTGCATGGTTTTAGCGCCCACATTGTCCAGGTCTATCGTGGCGTTGCTGGTGGCGTAGGTGGCTGTGCCCCAGCAGGCGACATTCTTGACATCCAGCTTGGCGTTGCTGGTGCGCAGGTCCAATTCTGCCGCCAGTTCATAAGGCACAAAGACATTCACCTCGCGCATATTGGGCTGGCTGCTTTTAAACAGCAGGAAATTAAAGATAAACTCCGGCGCTTGGCGAATGAGGGACAGCACGCCGTCCTCCAGCGTAAAGTCGTAGCGGATCTGCTCCGTCTCCGGGTGGCGGATCTCGATATCATCGCGCTGCCAGCCGCGCAGGTTTACGCGCATGTTGCGGTCACGGATTACGATGCGGCGCACCTGGTCCGCGCGGGCGTTGATGATGCGGATGCCGGAGACAAAGGGCTCGTCCGCAGCCATCTTCTCAGCGCTGGTGGCTTGCTGGGTGGATTTGCTGTGCACCAGTTTGCGCGCGATCTCCTCCGGGCTTTCCATGGTGGCGATGGCCGCTTCCTCGTCCATGCCTTCCTCCTGGATGCGGTCTTCCAGGATTTCATTGAAGTAGCTGATGGCCTCTTCCACCGGGCCAAAATCGCTTTCTTCCAGGGTTAACTGCAGTTTTTCAAGGTATTCTTCGCGTTTCATGGTGTCCCTCCTGTTGTCTTCTTCTCTTTCTCTTGTTTGATGTGAACGATAAACTCATACACCTTGCCCAGCTGTTCCCACTCGGATACAAAGTCCAGCATCTGCCGCCAGCCTGCGTCCGTCAGCGTGTAATAGCGGCGCAAGCGCCCCGCGTACTCCGTGCTGTAGGTGTCCACCGCGCCTGATTCCTGCAGGCGCTTAAGCACGGGGTAGAGGGTGGACTCGGACATGGGCATCAACTGCTCCGTGTCCTTGGCCAGGCGGTAGCCGTAGGAATCGCCCCTGGCAAGCAGCGCCAGCACGCAAACCTCGGTCAGCCCCCGTTTTAACTGAATGTCCAATTGAACACCTCCTTTGCATCATATAATACGTCACATAGTATCGCGTGTCAACTATCATTAGCATATTCTAATCAAGTGCTGGGGCACCAGCAAACCATGAAGCTATGGTCAGCCCGTCCCCAAGCCTGTATAATGGGCGTATCACACACTGTTGTTACACCAACAGGTACAGGGGAAGGTTCATGCGCTTACAAAAATATCTGGCTGCCTGCGGCGTCGCGTCCCGGCGCGGGGCAGCGGAATACATCACAAAAGGCTTGGTCACCATCAACGGCCGGGTGATACTGGAAAAAGGCGTGCAGGTGCAGCCGGGGGACGTAGTCATGTGCGATGGCCAATTGGTTACGCCGGAGGCCACCAAGCATGTCATCATGTATTACAAACCCATTGGGGAGGTCACCACGGTGTCCGACCCGCAGGGCAGGCCCACGGTGCTGGATCATTTCCGGGATTTTCCGGTGCGGCTGTATCCGGTGGGCCGGCTGGATTTTGATTCAGAAGGCCTGCTGCTGCTCACCAATGACGGGGATTTGACCGAGCGGCTGACCCACCCGCGCTATGAAGTGGAAAAACGCTACATCGCCCGCGTGTCCAACCAGCTCTCAGACGACGCGGTGCGCAGCCTGCGCGCGGGCATTGTGTTGGATGGGCGCAAAACCGCGCCGGCCAAGGTGCGCGTGCTGCGGCGGGATGCCTTCTCCACCGATATTTTGATCACCATCCACGAGGGCCGCAACCGGCAGATCCGCCGCATGGTGGAGGCGGTGGGGCATCAGGTGGTGCGCTTGAAGCGCGTGTCCTATGGCGGCCTGTCCCTTGGCCAGATGCAGCGCGGGGAGTGGCGCGAGTTAAGCGCTGCGGAGATCGCACAGATATGACAAAGCAAGAACCGCGCCTGAAATCTGCCCGCCACATCGCATCAGAGGTGTTTGCGCAAACAGTGCGCCCTGGCGACCGCGTGGTGGACGCCACCCTGGGCACCGGGCAGGATTGCCTGCTGCTTTGCCAACTGGTGGGGGAGGGCGGCAAGGTGTATGGCTTTGATGTACAGGAGGAGGCCCTGCGCCGCACACAGGAGCGCCTAACAGCACAGGGCATCGCCCACCGGGCAGTGTTGCACCTGGCCGGGCATGAGCGCATGGCGGAGTTTGTGCGCCAGGGCGTCCGCCTGGTTGCCTTCAACCTGGGCTGGCTGCCGGGCAGCGACAAAAGCGTCACCACGCAGGCGCAGACCACCCTGCAGGCGCTGGACGCGGCGCTGGGGCTGCTTGCGCCCCTGGGCATGCTGGTGGTCTGCATCTATCCAGGCCACGAAGCGGGCGCGCGGGAGCAGGACGCCATCCTTACCTGGTGCAGTTTACTCTCTCCAAAGCACTATACCGCGCTGTGGCATCGTTTTATCAACGGGGGCCCGGGCGCGCCCTCCTGCCTGGTGGTTGAGAAAATCAAGTAAAGAAGCCTTGGTTGTTTCAATGCAGCACTCAATTTGTATAATAAGGCATGGCGCTGTCTGGCGCCGCATCAGAAAGTGAGGTTTCACCATGATTATCACAACCACACCCAGCGTAGAAGGCAAGCAGGTTCTGGAATACCGCGGCATCGTCTTTGGCGAGGTCATCACCGGCATCCATTTTTTCAAGGACATCGGCGCGGGCTTGCGCAACATCTTCGGCGGCCGCTCCCAGGGTTATGAAGAGGAGCTGACCCTGGCGCGGGAACAAGCCCTTCAGGAGATGGAGCAGCGCGCGAACGCCCTGGGCTGCAACGCAGTTTTAGGCGTAAAAATGGATTATGAGGTGCTGGGCGCGGACAACGGCATGCTGATGGTCACCTGCTCGGGCACTGGCGTGCGGGTTGGATAATATTGATTCTTGCGCGGGTGGTTATAATGCGGTTGAGCGCTGATTGATTTGCGCATGACAATGTAAAGGAGAAACATGATGAAACGCAACCACTTGTTTGTAATTGCACTATCCCTGATTATGCTGATGACAGTCGGGGCGCAGGCAAAAACGGATGAACAGAGCCCGGACGGCCTTGCGGCCTACCGCGATGTGCTCAACCGCTATCACCGCCTGATTTTGGCAGGCCCCCAATATGCTGAGGCGGGCGAGGGCGACACCGGCGTATTGGAGGCGTTTTCCAATATTGAGCCGGCAGACGCACTTGCCGCATTCGGCTATGCCATCATGGACATCAGCGGGGATGATGTCCCGGAATTGCTCATTGGCATCATTGAGAAGACGGAGGACGGCGCAAGCTGGGGCAGTGAGATCCTGGCTGCCTATACCCTCATTGAGGGGCAGCCGAAGCTGAGCTTTGAAGGCTGGGCTAGAAACCGTCATTTTTACATCGGCAAGGGCTCCTTTTATGTCAGCGGCTCCTCAGGCGCTGATCAAAGCGTCTTTGGGGAATACATGATCTCACCAGATGGGACGGAGCTCATCTGCATTGATTTTTGCTTTACCGACCAGCAAGGCGCTAACCTGGGGCAGTTGAGCATCGACCCGGCCGCCAGCAAATGGGTCAAGGTAGAGCCCAAGGAACGCGCGGTGTCGGAGGACGAGTTTGAGGAGCTGGAAAAGCAACTGGCGGCGCGGGTGCAATTGATGCAGTTGACGCCGTTTGCGGTCTATACATCAAGCACGTCCGCGGTTCTTGCGCGCTGGGCACAGGACGCGCTGCCAGATTACCCCAATTATGATGAGTTTATTGCGGATGAATCCGATGCCAATGTGCGTGTCTTGCTGTCCAGCAATAGCCCGCTTGATCAATTCAAGGTGCTGTCCATCACCGCCTTGGACGCGATTGAGGCCGGCACCCTGCGCTATGAGCGCCAGGTGCTGCACACGCAGGACAGCCTCCATCCGGATCGCCCGCTTGTTTTGCAGATGACCTTCTTTGGCGACCTGCCCGCCTATGCCATTTCCTACACGGATGAGAACGGCACGGCGCAGACCTTCGCTCTCACTCTCAGCGGCAAGGACGGCACCCTTTTATTAACGCCGATTGAGTAAACCCTACAC
>CAYFUH010000060.1:0-4773 GCA_964346355.1 uncultured Christensenella sp.
GTGGCGCGCCCTACAGGATTCGAACCTATGACCTTTTGATTCGTAGTCAAACACTCTATCCAGCTGAGCTAAGGGCGCAGGCGCTGTCGCGACAGCTTACACAGTATAACAAGGAACGGCGCTTCATGCAAGGTTTATTTTTCAACCTTTTTTGCCATTCTCCTGCGCCATCAGCCAGCTGGCGGTGTCCTCGATGGTTTCCTTCAGGCTGCGGGGGTGATAGTCCAGGTCCCGCGCGGCCTTGCTGGAATCAAATTCGCTGTTGGCGCCGATGGTATACAGGGAGTAATCGCTGAATACCGGCTTGACCCGGCGGATTTTGTACATCAGGTTGATCAGCGGCATCGCTGCCTTGGCCAGCCAGATGGGGAAATGGGCGGTGATTTTTTTGCCGCCGGTGATGCGCTGGAAGTGGCCGATCAAGTCCATGATGCTGATGAACTCCCCCGCCAGCACATAGTCCTCCCCCGGTTTGCCGCGAAGTGCCAGGGTGACGATGGCGGCAGCCACATCGCGCACGTCGGTAAAATTGTAGCCGCCCTTCACCCCCATGGTGATGGCGCCGCTCATATAATCCAAAAACATCTGGGTCAGGTTGCCCTTGGCGTAATCCCCGGGGCCGGACAGGCCTGCGGGGTAGAGGACATTGGCGGGCAGGCCCTGCTTAAGCCGGGCTTTCATCACCCGGTCAATCGCCTCCGCCTTGGTTTTGCCGTAGGCGCCCACCACCATGTCCAGGTTCATTTGCGCCGGTTCCGCCATCACCTGATGGTGGGGCAATTCCGGAATCGCGTGGACGGAGCCCACATGGATATATTGCGCTACATTCGCGCGAAGGCAGGCGTCGATCACGTTTTGTGTGCCCTGCACGTTGATCTGCCACACCCTATCCACCATCTTCATGCGCATGGAGATGACGCTGGCGCAGTGAATGACGGTGAGGGGTTGGTTTGTATCCACACTAAAGAAGCGGGCCAGGTCCTCCTGATTGAGGATATCACCCTCTACAACATCAACCGCATCCGGCAGATAGTTTGCCAGCGCATCCCCCGGGAGCACCAGGGCGCGCACCTGATGTTCCCCGGCTTTTTGCAGCAGCTGGCGGATGATCTCGCTGCCCAGGTAGCCCGCGCCGCCGGTGATTAAAAACACGTTGTTCGCCTCCATATCCTGTCCATGCAGGTCCAATCTTGACAAGTTCCATTTATTATAATAGAATTCGACAGTCTATCGTTCAATCATCACTTTGTTGGATTATGGCCACAACATGGCACTTATCAACAAAGCGTCTAAAAGGAGACAGTATGGAGCGTTCTGTTCAAAAAAAAGAAAACCGCCGCGTGCGCTACACCCGCTTAGCCCTGCGGGAAAGCCTGCTTGCGCAGCTGCAAAAAGCCCCGCTCAACAAAATCACGGTGACCAAGGTGTGCGAGATGGCGGATGTCAACCGCAGCACCTTTTACCTGTACTATAAAGATGTCTATGACTTGATGGAGAAGATCGAGAACGAGCTGTATGAGGAGCTGATGGAGCTCATCGGCACCAGCCACGCCGTGCTGCCGGGGCCCGACCTGCTGCGAAGGGTGTATGAGGTCATCTACATCAACCGCGACCTGGCCCGCGTGGTGTTTGGCAAGTTCGGCGACAAGGAGTTTATGAAAAAGGTCAGCAACATCTACCGCGACCAGGCGCTGCACGAGTGGAAAAAGGTGCTGGGTAACACGGATGAGGCCACCCTGGCCTACCTGCACACCTTCATCACCTACACCAACATCGGCGTGGTGGAACGCTGGATTTTAACCGATTTCCAGGAGACACCGGAGCAGTTGGCCAAATTGACCTACCGCCTGCTGCAAAACGGCGTGTCGGCCTTTATCAACAAGCCGCTGGGGCGCTGATTAACCTTCCTGTTTCCAGCCTGCGCACCGCGCGGGCTGTTTTTTTATCCCTTGCGCGCCCGGGCGCGAGGTGCTATACTCCGAATAAGAACACTTGTTCCCTTTTGGAGGTGAGGCACGGTGCGGACCATTCTGCACAGCGACTGCAACAGTTTTTACGCCTCGGTGGAGGCGGCGGAGAACCCTGCCCTGCGCGGGCTGCCCGTGGCGGTCTGCGGGGACCCAGCCCTCCGCCACGGCATCATCCTGGCCAAGTCCGCGCCGGCAAAAAAATGCGGCGTCCTGACCGGGGAGGCCATCTGGCAGGCCAAGCAGAAATGCCCCACGCTGGTTTTGGTGCCGGCTGACCAGCGCAAATACCTGCGCTACGCGCGCAAGATGCGCGCCATTTACCGGCGCTACACCCACTTTGTGGAGCCCTTTGGCCTGGATGAGAGCTGGCTGGACGTGACGGGGCATGAATTATCGGGTGAGGAGATCGCGGCCCAGATCCGCAACAGCGCCAGGGAGGAACTGGGCATCACGGTGTCCATTGGGGTGAGCTTTAACAAGGCGTTTGCCAAGCTGGGCTCCGACATGCGCAAGCCGGACGCCACCACGGTCATCACAGTGGACAATTTTAAGGACAAGGTCTGGCCGCTGCCGGCTGATGACTTGCTGTACGTGGGGCGCGCCACCAAGCGCCGCCTGGCCCGCCTGGCGCTGTACACAATTGGGGATTTGGCCTGCGCGGATGACGCCATCATCCGCGCTGTGCTGGGCAAAAACGGGGAGATGCTGCAGCGCTTCGCCCGCGGGCAGGACACCTCCCCCGTGCTGTGCGCACAGGAGGCGGAGGAGGTCAAATCGGTCGGCAACTCCACCACCACGCCGCATGACATCGTGGATGAGGAGGGCGCCAAGGCCGTCCTTTACCTGCTGGCTGACAGCGTGGCCGCCCGGCTGCGCGCGCACAAGCTGGCCTGCCGCACCGTCTCCGTCTGGATGCGCGACAGCGAGCTAAACAGCCAGGAGCGCCAGTGCCGGCTGGGGCAGCTGTCCGACTCGGGCTCGGACATCGCGCGCGCGGCCCTCGCCCTTTTGCGGGAGCACTACCGCTGGCACCTGCCGCTGCGCTCCCTGGGCGTGTGCGGCAGTGATTTGAAAAGCACCCAGCACATGGTGCAACTGCCCCTGTGGACGCCGCCCAAGGTGCTGCGGGAGCGCGCGCTGGAGGGCGCACTGGATGACATCCGCGCCCGCTGGGGGCACAACAGCATCCGCCGCGGGCTGATGCTGTGCGGCGCTGCCACGCAGGACTTAAACCCGGTGGACGACCACGACCTGCAGGGCTTGAGCGCGATGAGGGGGAGGGGGTAAAATGAAGGGGAAGACCTATGTCTGGGTGCGGGCCCGCACGGACGCAAACGGCGTGATCACGCCCGAAGCCTTCAAAATAGAGGAGCAGCTGGTGCGGGTGGACGGCGTGATGGCATGCCGCCCGGCGCATGCGACCAAGGCGGGCGGTCGGGGCACCCGCTACACGGTGCGCGTGGGCGCGCAGGAGATCTATCTGTTTTTGGATGAGGACCGCCGCTGGTTTTTGGAGGAGGAGGAGCGCGATGTGCGGGAAATACCATATCACGACTGAGGATGAAAACCTGAGCTTTCAGGAAGCCGTGCGCCAGCTGATGCTGGAACACCCGGAACTGTCCATCCAGCTGGGCGATGTGGTGCCCAGCCAAATCGCGCCGGTATATACCAGGGAGGGCCTTTCCCCCATGCGCTTTGGCTTTAAACCGCATTTTATGAAGCGCCTGCTCATCAACGCGCGCAGCGAGACCGCGCACACCAGCCCCATGTTCGCCCCCCTGCTGCAAAACAGCCGCATCCTGGTGCCGGCCCGCGCATTTTACGAATGGTCGCCCCAAAAGGTGCCGCATTTGTTTGGCAGGCCATCAGGCAAAATGATCCACATGGCGGCCCTGGCCTTCCCGGCGGAACCTGTCCCCCATTTTGTCATCCTGACCCGTAAGGCGGCAGGCAAACCGGGGGAGGTGCATCCGCGGATGCCGGTGATGTTTTTAAGCCCCGAGCTGCAGGACGCCTGGCTGCACCAGGACAGCCTGGCGCAGACCTTGTTGCAGGTAGAGGACGAGGAGGAGTATGTCAACCTGCTGGCTGGATAACACCTCACGATAAAATGCCCCCGCCACGTAACCTGGCGGGGGCTTGTGTTTGTTTGATGGGATCAGGCCTGCCTGCGGACGATTTTGCCTTCCTTCATGATGATCTCCATTTTTTCGACCGCCACGTTGCGGATGTCATCAAGCGGGTTGCCCGAGAGCACGAGTAAATCCGCAAACTTTCCCTCTTCCAATGTGCCGGTGACATCGCCCACCTTGAGCATGTCCGCGCCAACCTTGGTGGCCGCCACCAAGGTATCCATGACGGGAATCTGCGCCTTCTCGACAAAGGAGTACATCTCGCCAATGGCCGTTTTGCCGTAGGGCGTCAAGCTGGAGCAGAAGGAGTCAGATCCGATGGTTAAGCCGATGCCTTTTTTGGCCGCCTTGCGCAGGTTGCCATACACGCGGTTGAGTTCCTTCTCCGCCACGGTCTCACCGGGGAACTGGTCGTGGACTTCCGGGATGTAGGGGGGCGCGTAGGTCTTAAACCACTCGTTGAGGAACTGGATGGTCGGGCAGAAGTAGATGTTCTTCTCCGCCATGATGTCGAGGCACTCGTCATTGAGCGTCTGGCCGTGGATGATCAGGTGCACGCCCGCCTTCGCAGAATCCAGCGCGCCGCCGTAGCCCTCCGCGTGGCTCCATACCGGAATGCCCAACCATGTACAGGCGGTCGCCTGCATCCTGGCCTTGTTTTCCACCTGGCT
>CAYFUH010000061.1:0-4765 GCA_964346355.1 uncultured Christensenella sp.
GGCCGCCCGCTGAAGGACGGCAGCACCAACGAAGAGGACAAGGCCAAGTACGACGCGCTGTCTGATGAGGACAAGGCCCTCTTAGCCGACGTCACCACCGGTGCGACCATGTCCTTAAACGACAGCCACGGCAACCTCTTGGCCGCCCTCAAGGCCGCCTATGAGAACCGCCAGCCTGTCGCCGCATCCGCTGCCAGCCTGGGCCTGGGCTTTGATTTCTCCGGCCGCATCGGCCCGGGCAAGGACAACACCGACACCCAGGTCTACTCCATCAACCAGGTCATCGCCCTCACCCTCTTTGACGCGGATGGCAAAATTGTCCAGTCCCTCATGGACCAGATTGAAGTAGCCACCCCCAACTACGACGGCGCGGGCATGCCCCATTTCAGCGGCTTCCCCGGCCAGGGCGGCTACAACTATGACTTTAACCACGACGGCGTGGTTGACGGCAAGTTCGTGCCCAACGACGCCGGCTTCCAGAGCGAAGTGGCCTCCTGGCTGACCAAGCGCGAACGCGGCGACGCCTACAAGATGGGCATTGGCACCTGGGCCTCCGAAATGGACGCCTACCAGGCCTTCTTTGCCGGCAAGACCGTGGATGAGCTGGACGAGCTGTTTGGCCGCGTCTTCTCCTCCCGCAACGGCCGCCCGCTCAAGGACGGCAGCACCAACGAGGAGGACAAGGCCAAGTACGACGCCCTGTCTGATGAGGACAAGGCACTCTTAGCCGACGTCACAACCGGCGCCACCATGTCCTTAAACGACAGCCACGGCAACCTGCTGGGCGCCCTGCGCAACAGCCTGGATAAGAAACTGCCTGTTGAATTGACAATCGCGAAGTAAGAAACAGCATACCTGAAGAAACTGAGGGGGAACTTTTGAAAAGTTCCCCCTCAGACTTTCCCCCGAAAAACAGAAACATTCTTCAAATGCGCCAGATCAAGCCAGGGTTGATATCCGCAAGCGTGCCGCAGGCGGTACGGGCCATGGCGCCTTTGAGTTGGTCATTGGCGCGGGTGATGACGGCGGCAGCGCCCGCAGCGCCTTCTGTCTGCATTGGCGGCATGATGACGCGGCCCAGGCAGGCGGCGTCTGCGCCAAGCGCCAGGGCTTTAAAGGCGTCATAACCATCATAAAGGCCGCAATCCACAAAGATCTTGAGTGTGCCGTCAAGCGCTTTGACAATGTCGGGCAGGACCAAAAGGGGCGGGATGGCATAAGGCAGGATGCCGTGGTGGTGGGAGACGACAATGCCCGCCGCGCCCAGCTCCTGCGCCTTGAGCGCGTCAGTCACGCTGAGCACGCCTTTGATGACAAAGGGCAGTTTGGCGGTATGGATGAGGGCGCGCAGCTCGGCTTCACTCATGGGCGCCATGGGGATGCCCAGCACGACGTCGTGTTCGCCCTTGTGGTTGAAGCTGTGGTCCAGGTCCATGCCCAGGGCTAAGACTCCGGCCTGCTTGGCGTGCTCAATGCGGCGGTGAATCATCTCCCGGTCGGCGTAGGGCTTGATGATTTTGATCACCTTGGCACCGGTTGAAAGCATCTGCGCCAGCTCCTCCTCATCCCCCATGCCGGCAAAGCAGGGCGCGTTGGTATCCGCGCAGGCCTGCGCCATCTGCACCATGCCATTGCCGTCCTTGCCCTGTAAGTGGGAGAGCGCTGCTGTTGAAATGGGTGTAGAAAAAAGATGTCCAAAGAGGCTTAGACGGGTGTCGGGCAGCACAGCGCCGATGTGGCGCATCTCAATGAGCAGGCTGTCCAGATAGTCGCGGGTGATGCGGTTGGCATCCCCGGCGTGTGTGCGGTCTGACATGGCGACTCCTTTCAATGAGTGAAACGGACGCCCCCATGCTGAGGCGTCCGTTGATGATTGGGGTTGTGTTAATAATCCTCAGCCTTGAAATAAGACCTCGTTGATCACGCTCTCCAGGTATTCCTGGCGGCCGGAGCCGGGCAGGGGCGCCATGCCCTTCTTGATGGCGATGTCGGACAGTTCGGTCAGGTTCGCCTTGCCGTCACGGATCTTTTTACCCAGGTCGCTGTCAAAGGAGGCGTAACGCTCCTTGACAAATTCGTCAATGCGGCCGTCTTCAATGAGGGCCACGGCTTTGATGAGGCCCAGGGCAAAGCTGTCCATGCCCAGGATGAAGCCTTCAAACATGTCCTCATAGGTGTAGGAGGGGCGGCGGTTCTTGGCGTCAAAGTTGAGGCCGCCGGTGAGGCCGCCAGCGCGCAGGATCTCCAGCATGGCCAGGGTGGTGCTGTACACGTTGGAGGGGAACTGGTCGGTATCCCAGCCCAGCATGTCATCGCCCTGGTTGGCATCCACCGAGCCCAGCATGCCGTTGATGGCGGCGACGCGCAGGTCGTGCTCAAAGGTGTGGCCGGCCAAGGTGGCGTGATTGGCTTCGATGTTGAGTTTAAAATCCTTGTCCAGGCCGTACTGGCGCAAAAAGGCGATAGAGGTGGCGGCGTCAAAATCGTACTGGTGCTTCATGGGCTCCTTGGGCTTGGGCTCGATGTAAAAATCGCCCGTAAAGCCGATGGAGCGGGCATAAGAAACCGCCATGTGCATGAGGGAGGCAATGTTCTCCTGCTCAAACTTCATGTCGGTGTTCAGCAGGGTTTCATAGCCTTCACGGCCGCCCCAGAACACATAGCCCGTGCCGCCCAGTTTGACGGTGCACTCGATGGCCTTTTTGATGGTGGCCGCCGCGTGGCAGTACACATCCAGGGAGTTGCTGCTGCCAGCACCGTTCATGTAGCGGGGGTTGGAGAACAGGTTGGCGGTGCCCCACAGGCACTTGATGTTGGTGCCCGCCATCTTGGACTTGATGTAATCGGTGATCTCGTCCAGGCGCTCGTTGGTTTCGGCCAGGTCCTTGCCTTCGGGCACCAGGTCCGCGTCGTGGAAGCAGAAATACTCGATGCCCAGCTTGTTCATAAACTCAAAGCCGGCGTCCACCTTGGCTTTGGCGTGTTCCATGGTGCCCGGCTCGGCGCCAAAGGACTTGTCCGCGGTCCCGGGGCCAAACATGTCAGCGCCCGTGGCGGACAGGTTGTGCCACCACGCCATGGCAAACTTGAGGTGGTCCTTCATCTTTTTGCCGTGGATGACGCGCTCGGCGTCGTAGTACTTGAATGCCAAGGGATTTTTGGATTTGGGCCCCTCGTACTTGATCTGGGGCAGTTTTTCAAACAAAGACATGATTCCCCTCCTATTGTTCATATTGAATCGACTTCATTATACCACATCAAGGGTTGATTGCAACCAAACCACCTGATATTTCCTGTAAACTTGGTTTTTTATGTTCAAATCAGACAAACGACTGCCTAGCCCTTCTCCTGCTTACAGTCTTGACAAAGCGGCCCAGGAATCCTTGAGGGCGGGGTACAGCTGCTGGAACAGGACATGATAGCGGGCGTAGGTTTTAACGTTTTCCGCATCGGGGGTGAAGGTGTCGCCCAGCTCGACCAGTTGCAGGCAGGCGCTTTCCACGCTGTCATACACGCCTGCGCCCACGCCGGCTAAGATCGCGACACCCAGTGCTGGGCCTTCGCTGCTTTTGATGGTCTGCACAGGGCAGGCGAACACGTCCGCCAGCACCTGCCGCCAGAAGGCGGACTTGGCGCCGCCGCCGGTTAACAGCATGTTGTCCGGCTTCACGCCCATGCCGTCCAGGATGTCCAGGCTGTCCTTTAAGCCAAAGCTGACGCCCTCCATCACCGCGCGGATGAGGTCGGGCTTTGTGTGCATGGCGGACAGGCCAAAGAAGCCGCCGCGACAGTCCGGATCCAGGTGCGGCGTGCGCTCACCCATCAAATAAGGCAAAAAGAGCAGGCGGTTGGCGCCAATGGGGCTGCCTTCAGCCAGCTTGTCCAATAGGACATAAGGGTCTTCATCCATGCGCTCGGCCAGGGCCACTTCCTTCTCACAGCAGGTGTCGCGGATCCAGCGCTTGGATAATCCCGCCGACTGCATCACGCCCATCACGTGCCAGGCGCCGGGCACGGCGCAGCAGAAGGTATGCACACGGCCTTTTGGGTCAATGGCCAGCTTGCTGGTGTGCGCGAAAACCACACCGGAGGTGCCGATGGTGGTAAAGGCGCGCCCGTCCACGACCGTGCCGGTGCCCACGGCCGCGGCGGCGTTGTCCCCCGCGCCGCCCACAATGAGCGTATCCATTGAAAGGCCCGTCAATTTGGCAGCCGCTTCACTGACATGGCCGGTGACCTCGGGGGATTCGTAGACCTTGGCCAGCAGGTCCTTGTCAATGCCCAGTTTGTCCAGCACCTCCTGGCTCCACTGGCGCTTTGGCACGTCCAGCAGCTGCATGCCGGAGGCGTCGGACACCTCGGTGGCGAAGTCGCCGGAGAGCTTGTAGCGCAGATAGTCCTTGGGCAGCAGGATGTGCCGGCAGCGGTCGTAGATGTCCGGCTGATGTTTTTTGACCCACATGATCTTGCTGGCCGTGAAGCCGGTCAGCGCGGGGTTGGCGGTGATCTCAATTAAGCGTTTTGCGCCCACAGCGCGGGTGATGTCGTCACATTCCTCGCCCGTGCGCTGGTCTGCCCAGATGATGGACGGGCGCAGCACCTCCCCCTGCTCATCCAGCATCACCAAGCCGTGCATCTGGCCGGAGATGCCAAGCGCCGCGATGTCGCGCGGGTCCACGCCGCTTTCGCGCACCACAAAAGAAAGGGTGCTAATGGCAGCCTGCCACCAGTCCTCCGGGTTTTGCTCCGCCCAGCCGTTGTGCGG
>CAYFUH010000062.1:0-3641 GCA_964346355.1 uncultured Christensenella sp.
TACTTTACCGCTTATGATACAGCTTCCGGGTCTGGTACTTCGGGTCGCAGGTGAGATGCACGCCCAGGCGGCGGAAGATGTTCTCGTCCACCTCGGACAAAATCACAGAGGTGTGTACCTCGCAGTTCTTCAGCTCCTTCAGCTGCGCCAGCGCGCGGGCTGCTGTTTCACTCTGGGAGGCCGTGATGCTCAGCGCCACCAGCACCTCATCCGTGTGCAGGCGCGGGTTGCGGTTGCCCAGGTAGTTGAGTTTCAAATCCTGAATGGGGCCGATCACCTCCGGCGGGATCAGCTTTTCCTCCTTGGAGATGCCGGCGATGGCCTTCAGCGCGTTGAGCAGGAGGGCGGCTGACGCGCCCAGCAGGCTGGAGGTTTTGCCGGTCACCACACGGCCGTCCTCCAACTGGATGGCAGCCGCCGGGTTGCCGGTGGCTTCGGCCCGCTTGCGCGCGGCGATGATGACCGGGCGGTCTTCATCCGACAGGTTCAGCTGCTGCATCAGCATGCGCAGCTTGCCGATTTCCTCCTCACTGGCATTGCCGCGCCGCTGCTCGCACAGGGTGTGGTACAGCCTGCGGATGACCTCCTGCTTGGCGGCCTCCTGCACGAAGGCGTCATCGGTGATGCAGGCGCCCACCATGTTAAGCCCCATGTCCGTGGGCGATTTGTAGGGGCTCTCCCCCCAGATGCGCTCAAAGATGGCGGCCAGGATGGGGAAGACCTCCACATCGCGGTTGTAGCTGACCGCCTGCACGCCATAGGCTTCCAGGTGGAAGGGGTCGATCATGTTCACGTCGCCCAGATCCACCGTGGCTGCCTCATAGGCCACATTGACGGGGTGCTTAAGCGGCAGGTTCCAGATGGGGAAGGTTTCAAACTTGGCGTAGCCCGCTTTGATGCCGCGCTGGTTGTCCTGGTACAACTGGGACATGCACACGGCCATCTTGCCGCTGCCGGGGCCGGGCGCGGTCACCAGCACCAGGGGGCGGGTGGTTTCCACATAGTCGTTTTTGCCATAGCCCTTATCGGACACCACCAGCGCGATGTCGGTGGGGTAGTTGGGGATGGTGTAATGCACATACACCTTCATGCCCAAAGCGCGCAAACGCCGCCTGAAGGCGATGGACTGCGGCTGGGACACCCACTGGGTGATGACCACGCTTTCCACCAGCATGCCCGCCGCGCGGAAGGCGTCAATTAAGCGCAGCACGTCCTGATCATAGGTGATGCCTAAATCGCCGCGCACCTTGTTTGCAATGATGTCCTCTGCGCTGATGGTAATGACCACCTCGATCTGGTCGCGCATGTTCAGCAGCATGCTGATCTTGCTGTCCGGCAAAAAGCCGGGCAGCACGCGCGCCGCATGATAATCATCAAACAGCTTGCCGCCCAGCTCTAAATAGAGTTTGCCGCCGTAGTGCCGCGCGCACTCTAAAATTTTCTCGGATTGGCTCTTGGTGTACAGGTCATGGTCAAAGCCTGTGCGCATAGCGCCTCCTTCCACATCAAAGCGCAAGGACCTGTGTCCTTGCTGGAAATATAACACGTACTTTATTCTATGACAGACGCCTGTTGTTTGCAAGCGGGCTGTCCTGTGTGAATTGTATTTTTGCAGCCTTTGATTTTTGGTATACATGTTCCATTTGAATTGAACAAGACCAGCCGGCATGATATACTTTTTCAGGAATACCACAAATACTCGGGGTAGGCTGACATACTGGCCTGTCCGGGGCGCTTGCGTGCCGCCGGGCCCCGGAGGGGACGCGACACACACTGATGAAATCCTTCTTCAAGCTCTCGCCGGTCTTTGTGCTGGCCGGCCTCATGATGATCTCCAACATCCCCACCTTAAGCAACCTGTTTGGCTTTAAGCTGGATGTGCTCATCATCGCGCCGATTGCCACCGTCTACGCGGCGATTGTGGCCAAATTGACCACCCGCACCACCATGGGCCGGCTGATTGATGTGGCGGTGCACAATGTGTCCAGCATGCAGCTGGTGTTCTTCATCCTGATGCTGGCCTACGCCATGGCCGAGATCTTCATGGTGTCGGGCGTGGGCGCGTCCATCATCAACATCTCCATTTCTCTGGGGCTGTCCGCGCGCACCGCGGCCATGGCCTCTTTTTTGGTGTCTGCCCTGCTCTCCGTTGCCACCGGCACCTCCTGGGGCACCTTTGCCTCCTGCGCGCCCATCTTTTTGTGGCTGACGCATATCCTGGGCGGCAATGTGGCCATCACCATGTCCGCGGTCGCGGGTGGCAGCTGCTTTGGCGACAACCTGGGGCTGATTTCCGACTGCACCGTGGTGTCCAGCGGCATCCACCGGGTGGAGATTACCGACCGCCTGCGCAATCAGTGGGCCTGGGCGATGGGCGGTCTGGTGATCGCGGCCGCGCTGTTTTTCATCGTCTCCTTGGGCCTGCCTACGCATACTGTGACCGGGGAGGAAGCGGTGCGCGCGATTCCGGAGAGCGTGTGGGAAGCTCTCAAGGCGGAGCGGCCCACCGCGGTCTCTTTGCTTGAGCAGGTCAAGACCGGCGTGCCCGTCGTGATGATTTTGCCCCTGTTTTTGGTGATCATCACCGCCTTTTTGAAGGTGCCCACCCTGCTGTGCCTGGGCGCCGGCATCTTCTCTGCCTACGGCTTGGGGCTGATTGTGGGCACCATCCCCACCACCGCCACCTTCTTAAGCCTGATGCAGGTGGGTTTCTCCTCCGCCGGCAGCTGGGTCATCATCATGATGATGTGGGTGGGCGCCTTTGGCGGCATCATGGCGCGCATGGACGCCTTCCGGCCATTGGCTAAGCTGACGGTCAAACTGTCGCGCAACTCCAAGCAGCTGATGTTCTGGAACGGTGTGTTAAGCTTCCTGGGCAACGCGGCGCTCGCGGATGAGATGGCGCAGATTGTGACGGTGGGCCCCATCATCCGCGATGTGACGGATGAGACGCTGGCGGGCGCGGAGCCGGATTTATACAAATTCCGCCTGCGCAACGCCACCTTTTCCTCCGCCCTGGGCGTGTTTGGCTCGCAGTTATTGCCCTGGCATGTGTACATCAATTTCTTCCTCAGCATCTCCTCCTCCATCTACCCTCTGTACCACTTCACGTTTGCGGAGATGATCCGCTACAACTACATGGCCTTTGTGGCGGTGGGCTCCTTGCTGCTGCTCACCTTCACGGGGACGGACCGCTTTTTGCCCAACTTTGGCCTGCCGCATGAGCGCATCACCATGGTCATCAAAAAGAACCCGGAACCAGCGGAGGACGCCTGAATATCCGGCTGCTGTACACCGTGGATTCACTGAGGGCATCAGATTTCAACCAAAAGGATGGCCTCCTGCCCCATGTCCGCCCGGGCTTGTGTACGCCCCAGGTGCCAGTGATATAAACCGCCCTTGGCGCGGTCTTGTTCTTCGGTGAAGTTGTTGATGAACAGCACGGGCGCCGCCAGCAGCGCACTGCGCTTGCGGTATTCCGCCTCCTCCGAGGCCTGCCAGGAGCCTACATCATAATCGCAGTGGACCGGCCAGAGGAAGGCGTCTGCTTTGTCATCCATTTCCAGGATCTGGGGCAGCAGTTCGTCCTCCCAGAAATCGCCGCAGAGCATGAGGGCCAGCTCCTTCCCCTTGTAGCGCAC
>CAYFUH010000063.1:0-1800 GCA_964346355.1 uncultured Christensenella sp.
GCAACAGGCCGATCATGACCGTGCCCATGCCCAGGATGATGACCATCCACCATGGCGTTAAAGATCCCAAAGCCGTCCACCTCACATTTCATTCAGATTTGGAGACAAAAACAGCCTCCACTCCTTATTTTACCATGTTTTGTGGATTTATGCGGGGTTTATGAATGTATGATTCATCCGTAAACAGGACAGATTGACAGGTTGCGGTCATTATTCGCCGGATCTGCAAAACGAATATTGTTTTAATTTTGTTTATCCATGAAGGAAGGCAGTTTTGACCTGGAGGTCTTCATACTGCTGTGCCGCCTCTTTCACCAAAGCGTCCATCAGCAGGCAGCCGATGCTCTGGTAGTGACAGGCTTTTATTTTGCGATTGACGGGTTTATGGCTCAATCGCATCCTCCTGTCCGCCGCGGCGGCGCGCCTCGGAATAAGCGCTGAGCTCCGCTTCTTTTTCGCGGTTGATGGGGAAGAAGATCAGGGGGATGAGGCCGACCAACAAAAAGGCGATGGGCACCAGGGCTGTGCCGATGCGGATGCCCATCATGGCCTGGGCTGTCTGCACCGGTGCCTTGGCGTCATAGCCAAAGAAGGCCAGGATGGCCATGTAGATCATCAGCTGGGTGCTGACGGCAGGCGCCGCGATGAGGGTGAGGGGCTTTTTGGGGTCCAGGATGGTTTCCATGCCGTCCAGGGAGCCGTCCTCTTTTGTGATGACTTCAAACTTGTAGTTGTCAAATGAAAAACCGACGCCCATATCGGCGGAGACCATCTTGTTGCTGCCGTCCTCATTGGACAGGGCAATGCCGGAGAACCAGTCCCGCTCCACTAAATAGGCATCCTCCAGGGAGACACCCGGGTCGATCACAAAGGCCATTTTGATGTAGTTGCGGATGGGCGTCATCAAAAACTCCGTAACGTGCAGGGTATAGTTGGCAAAGCGCTTGGGCGTGGGCAGCTTGATGTTGTGCACGCCCACTAAGCGGGTGGAGATTTTGAAATCCAGCTCCTTTGGGGTATCCATGCCCCGGATGGGCAGGCGGACGGTGACTTCTTCCGGAAGCTTAAGGCCTGCCACGTCAAACTGCACCCAGGAGATCAGCTCCCCCGGCTCGCCCGTGGCGTAGGAAGCGGTGGGGCCCATCGGGTTGCAGTTGTGATCGTCCAGTTTGCACCAGTCCAGGGTGGACCAGGAGACCTTGTCCAACTCCGCCGCGGGGAAGCGGAAAAAGGGCTCACCTTTTGTTATCAGCCGCTCGACATCCGTGCCGTTTTCGCCCAGGGGCTCTGTGGCCGCGCGGTCGCGCACGCGGTAGGCGACGCGCAGGTAGCGGCCGTCATACAGGGCTTCCTGGATGACCACGTCCACATGATCAAAGCTGTATCTGGCCAGGTCGGTCTGCAGCAGCTCGCGCGCCTCTGGCCGCACGGCGGAATACTCCGGGTTGATGGAGGAGCCCATCATCTCAAACAGGCCAAAGCCGCGGGTGAGCGCGAAGGCGGTGAGCGTGCCCATCAGCAAAACCAGCACCACAACCAGGCGCAGCACGCGGCGGTTGATGTGGACGATGCCGTCCCGGCTGTCCTGCATGCGCAGGCGCACCTTCTGCTTGGCCATCTCTGTCATCTTCAGATGCCCCAACTGCGCATCCGCGTGGGCCTTGAAGGTTTTTTGTTCCTTATTCATTAAAATACCACTCCTTCAATTGGCTGGACAGCTGCTCCCGCGCGCGCATCAGCCGCACGGATACGGTGGACACCGCGATGCCCAGGGCCAGGGCGATCTCCTTCACGGCCAGG
>CAYFUH010000063.1:1900-3423 GCA_964346355.1 uncultured Christensenella sp.
CTGACAGGTTCCCGTCACCTATATAGACTGGGCGGGGATGTGTTTTGTTTCAATTCCTGAAAATTTCTTTTTTTCGTTTAGGATATGGTATGATAAACGCACATCAACAGAAAGAGCAGGCATGATGATTACCAGCAGTTTTGACCCGCATACCCCGCCCGTCTTTGGCCCGGAGGCGATCTACCCGGCCCCTCTGCACCCGCTGTGTGAGGTGATGATACTGACCTTCTCAAACGAGGTCATCGCCCACGCGCAAGCGCGCTTTGCACATGAGCAGATCGCCGTTATCCCGGGCTTAAACGGCGCAAGGCCCATCTTTCGCATGACGGAGCATGCGGGCATCGGTTTTATGATGCTGCCCATCACCGCGGCGCATGCCGGGATGACGGTGGAGGAAGCCGCCCAGATAACAGGCTGCAGGCAGTTTGTCCTCTTTGGCAGCTGCGGCGCGCTGGACGCGGAGTTGACAGAAGGCCGCCTGATTGTGCCCACTGAAAGCTACCGGGATGAGGGCTACAGCTATCACTATGCCAAGGCTGCGGACTATATCACGGTGAAAAACGCGCATTTTGTAGCGGGCGTGCTGGCGGACTTGGACATCCCGCACGTTAAGGGCCGTGCCTGGACCACGGACGGCATCTTCCGCGAGACCCGCGCCAATGTGGCGAAGCGCAAAAGCGAGGGCTGCCTGGCGGTGGACATGGAGTGTTCCGGCCTGCAGGCCATGTGCGACTTCCGGGGCTATGAGTACTACACCTTTTTTTACACGGGCGATTTATTGGACGCGCCGGAGTGGGAGCAGCGCATCCTGGGCAATGACCGGGAGGTGGACCACCAGCTGCGCAATTTCCAGGTGGCGCTAAAGATCGCCAAACGCATCATCAACCAGTAAAGGAGAATGGATACCAAGCGGACAGGACGGGTGACCATCCCCACGGATGTGGATGTGGTGCCGGAGACCATCGCGCTGATGCGCAGCTGGGGCGCGGACGCGGTACGCGACTGCGACGGGACGGACTTTCCGGAGGCTTTGCGCAAGACCAATGCCAAGGTCTACTCCACCTATTACACCACGCGCAAGGACAACGCCTGGGCGCGCGAAAACCCGGAGGAGGTGCAGCAGTGCTACATCATGACCGGGTTTTACCTGGCGGGGGAAGGGCCACTTCATATCCCCTTAATGCAGGGCGTAAGCCCCGAATTGATGGAACCCAACACGCGGGATGACATCAAACGCTGGTGGGAGGTGATTGACCGCAGCACCGGTGAGGTGGTGCCGCCGGAGGGCTGACGGTATGAGGACGGGCAGGTCATCATTGACAAACCCGTTCCCTACCATGAATACACCGTGAGCTTTTTGGCCTATTTAATCTGGGACCCGGTGCACATGTACAACGCCATTGTCAACAACTGGGAGGATGAGGAGCACCAAATCACCTTTGACGTGCGCCAGCCCAAGACGCGCGAATTCAGCATGAAGCGGCTGGACAAATTCCTCACGGAGAACCCGCACGTGGACGTGG